>NZ_JBVJAB010000016.1:0-121388 GCF_055591025.1 Streptomyces sp. NPDC041784 | reverse complement strand
GGGGGGGGAGGGGGTTTAGGTTTTGTTTCTTTCTTCTCCACCTTCCCCCCCCCCCCCCCCTTTCTCCCCCCCCCCCCCCCCCCCCCCCCCCCCCCCCCCCCCCCCCCCCCCGATGGGCGGGGCGTGCGCGCCGACGGCGCTGCTCGAACCGCCCTGCGGGGCCTGGTTCGGGGCGTTCGTGCCGCACCACAAGGGAAACCTGTCCGAGAAGGTCCGCGACTACGAGAAGAGGATCGGCCGCAAACTCGACATCGTGTACACGTACCACGACATGTCGCTGGTCCAAGGGGCGAGGCTGGAAGGGCAGTTGCTGACCGAGGAGGAACAGCGCGTCGCGGCCGACGACCATCTGCTGCTGCTCTCCTGGGAGAGCAAGTGGTGGGGCGGCACCAAGGCGCAGCAGCCCACCTGGAAACAGATCGCGAACGGCGCCCTGGACGCGTCCGTCATCGACGTACAGGCCAAGCGCGTCAAGAAGTACGGCAAGAAGGTCTTCCTCTCCTTCGACCTGGAGATGGACACCCGCACCCCGGCCAACGGCACCCCGGAGGACTACGTCAGGGCGTACCGGCACATCCACGACCGGTTCCGGGAGCTGGGCGTGACCAACGTGGTGTGGACCTGGATCACCACCGGCTATCTGGCGCACGCCGACCTGATCAAGCGCATGTACCCCGGCGACGACTACGTCGACTGGGTCGCCTACAACCAGTACAACTACTTTCAGTGCCACAAGACCGGCTGGCTCTCCTTCGCCCAGACCCAGCGGGCCACGCACGCGTGGATACGCAAGAACATCTCCGACGACAAACCGCTGATGCTCTCCGAGTTCGGCACCGCGAACGACGGGTCGCGGCCGGACCGGCAGGCCCAGTGGTACGCCCAGGTGCCGGGAGTCCTCAAGGGGCTGACCGGCGTCAAGGCCGCCCTCCAGTGGAACTACCGCGACCCGGGGCCGCACTGCGATCTGGCGGTGGCCAACGACCAGGCATGGACCAGCCTGCGCAAGGCGGTCTCCGACCCCTACCTCAACCAGCCGCTGAGGTAGCGGCGGCCGGGCCGGGGACGGAGACCTGGTTCGCTCGGACGGTTCAGCCCGCGAAGACGGGCCCGCGCGCCATCGCGCGGGCCCTGCGGTACCAGCGCCACGCGACGGTCTTCGCGCCGTCGCGGTACGGCGCGATCCGCGCACCCCGGCCCGCCAGCCAGTCCTCGACATCGGCGAGGGTGTGGCCGCGGCGCACGATCAGCCGGGCGATGCGGTAGTGCTCGTCGCGGTCCGAACTGAGCGCGTGGCGTACGGCGGTGGCGGTCTCGTAGCCGGCCTCGGCCGCCGTACGGCGCACCCGGCCGCTGTTGTAGCCGTGCGGGTAGGCGAGATGGCGCACGCGGTGGCCCAGGGCGTCCTCCAGCACCGAGCGGGACATGCGCAGCTCGTGCGCCAGATCCCGGGGCGGGAGGGTGTCCAGCTGGGCGTGCGTGACGGTGTGGCTGCCGACCTCCATGCCGGACTGCTCCAGCCGGACCGCCTCCCGCAGCGTCATCATCGGCGCGGGCGGCAGCAGGCTGCGCCCGCCCGGGGCGATCGCGCCGGTGGTGAGGTAGGCGGTGGCGGACAGACCACGCTCCGCCAGCGCCTCGGCGGTCGGTCCCGGCAGGTCGGCGAAGCCGTCGTCGAAGGTGAGCAGCACGGGCCGCGCCGGCAGCGGCGCCCGCCCCGCGAGGTGGTCGGCGAGCGCGCTGATGGTGACGGGTGTACGACCGCTGTCGACGACGGCGTCGAGATGCTCGCCGAACTGCTTCGGCGTGACGGTGAACTCCGCGATCCAGTCCGGCGGATCCTCCATCACGGCGTGGTACAGGAACACCGGTATGGCACCGAGCCCGGTGTGCCCGCTGGGCCCGGTGTTCCCGCTGTTCCCGGTGTTCCGGGCGCCCCCGGCGGTCATCGGGACTCCTCGGGAGCGTCGACGGGTCTTCCGGCGGGTTTTCTGACAGGAGTTCCTGCGGGATTTCCGTGAGGTCTTCCATCAGGTCTTCCGTCAGGTCTTCCGGGGGGAGCCGCACCGAGGTCCCGGAGAGAGGCGCGCAGGGCCCGCCGCGCCCTCAGGTACCCCACGGGCCCGTACAGCATCCCCCGGCGCTGCAACCGCGACAGCCGCCGCGGCCAGGCATGCGTCCGGGCGTCGTGCCCACCCGGCGCGCTCCCTGCCCCGCGCTCGGGCGCGCTCACTGCCCCGCGCTCGGTCGTGCTCACTGCCCCGCGCTCGGGCGCGCTCCCTGCCCCACGCTCCGGCGTGCTCATTGCCCCACGCTCCGGCGCATCCGCCCCGGACCCCGCCCCCGCCGCCGTCCCGGAACCGGCCTCCGCCCCCGCCGCCGTCCCGGAACCGTTCCCGGAACCGGCCTCCGCCGCCCGGCTCGCCGTGAGCGTTCGCGCATACGCCAGCCCCCTCGGGAGCCGCGCCAGGAACGCCGGCAGCAGTGCGGGCTTGTTGACCAGGACCGCCGTGAGATAGGCGGTGAGGCCGGCGCCGTAGCCGTAGGCCTGGGTCTCCAGGTCCCGCCAGGTCTCCCGGTGGTGGTGCCAGACCAGGGCCCGCGGGGTGTAGTGCAGCCGGTGCCCCTGCGCGAGGACGCGGACGAACCCGTACAGGTCGTCGCCGCCGCGCGCGAGCGTGCCCGCGCCGGTCGCCGGGTCGAAGCCGCCCACCGTGCGCAGCACCGCCGTACGGAAGGCCATGTTGGCTCCGGAGCCGAAGCGGCCCGCGGTGAACGGGAAGAGCGGTTCGTCGACGGGCGGATCGTGCGGGTCGTACGTGCGTGCGGCGAAGCCCTTCGCGAAGCCGCCGTGGCTCTCCAGGAGCACCTGGGCGGGAGTGCGCAGCCGGGCCGGCAGGATCAGCCCGGTTGCGCAGCCGAGGCCGGGGTCGGCGGCGAAGGGCGCGGTGAGTTCGGTGAGCCAGCGCGGATCGGCGACCACGTCGTCGTCGGTGAAGGCGATCACCTCGCCCCGGGCGGCCTCGATGCCCTTGTTGTGCGCGACGGCCAGCCCGGGCACGGGCTCGGTCACGTACCGCACGCGCTCGGCGTACTTGCGTTCGATCAGGTCCCGGGTCGCGTCGGTCACCGGCGCGTTGTCCACGACGACGATCTCGAAGTCCGGGTGGTCCTGGGCGAGCATCGAGTCGAGCGCGTGGGCGAGCTGCTCGGACCGCTCGCGCGTCGCGATGACGACGGTGGCGGAGGGGACCGTGAGCGCGGAGACGCTCGCGATCGGTTCCCCGCCGTGCTCACGGGCGGCCAGTGCGAGGAGCACGGCCTTCGGGTCGGCCCCCTCGGGCACCCGCCCGAGCAGCGTGCCGACCGGCCGCCCACCCCTCCTGACCAGCACGAACACCTCGCCGTGCGTGACGGGCGGGCTGCCGGGTCCGGGCCGCAGCACACCCCCGTCGTCCAGTTCCAGTTCGGCGACCTGCACCGCCCCGATGTCGAGGAACCGGTCTATCTCCTGCCGTACACGTCTCGCGCGCAACATGAACCCCCCTGGTCCCTGAGCGTTGTGACCGTCATGACCGGCGCAGCCGGCCCGCCCCCTTCAAGGTCCGTGCGGCCGCCGCGGCGAGCCTCGGCCGGTTGCGCACGAAGTGGTGCGCCCGCCGGGACGGCTCACGGCTGAGCCAGTAGAGCGCGGCGCCCACCCCCGGACGCGTCCACGCCCCCTCGTACACGGAGATCTCCCCGGTCTTCAGCGAGTCCTTGTACTCGGCCGCGCCCCGCCCCAGGTCGAGCAGTCCGATGCCCTCGGCGGCGGCCGCCTCGGCCATCCGCAGATGCAGCACCAGACCCGGCGAGTACTTCGAGTACTCCGTGTCGTACGAGGGGAACCAGCAGGCCAGGACGGTCGCCGACCGCAGTCCGAAGTGCGCGGCGATCGGCTTGTCCCCGGCGTACAGGACGGACAGCGTGCCGGAGCACTCCGGCGCGCGCGTCTCGTGCAGGGTGTGCACGAGCCGGGTGATCCAGTCCTGCGCGAACCGGTCGCGGCGGCCGGTCCTGCGGTACTGCGCGGACTTCCACGCCATGAGCGTGCGCAGCGCGGCCGGATCGCGTTCGTCGAACACGAACCGCAGCTCCCCGACCTGCCGGCCGAGCCTGCGCTCCTTGGCGAGGGTCGTCTTCAGGAACTTCGGCGACTGGGCCCGCAACACGGACTCGTACGTCTCGTAACCCTTTTCCACGTCGATGACATAGGCGGTGTACTCGGCGGCCGCGTGCGGCACCAACAGCCCTTGTTCCGCCTCCAGGTTGTCGAAGGCGAAGCTGGACAGGGAACTGGCCCGCATCAGTTCGTCGGCGTTCAGACCGAGGCCCGGCGCCAGTACGGCACCCTGCGCGTCGGAGACGCCGTACGCGAGGGCCTGGCCTCGGCCGAGCAGCCCGCGCTCATGGGGCAGGAAGCCGACCGGCTCACGCCCCTCGTACACCACCGCGACCCGTGCGCGCGACCGCACACGGCCGACGGCGTCGGTGAACTCCGGTTCCATGAAGGGGTTGCGCGGTGCGGTCGACGCGGCACGCAGTGCGCGCCACCGTTCCCGTTCCCCCTCGCCGAGATCCTTCGGACTCAGCACACGAATGCGCCCACTGCTCAACCTGACCCCCCGATCAAGTCCCCCCTGGACACATGGACGGTACCGCTCCAGACCGGGCGTGCGGTAGGTAGCGGAGCATGTTGTTGCCAATCGGTGCAGAGGCCTTTAACCGGCCTGTACCCGACGATGCGCCGAAACCGGTTTCTTCCACAAAGGTGCGCCGCGGCTGTCACATCTCCCGCGTCCGCTCCGTCAATGCAGTGAAAGCCACCGGGAACACCCGGGACACCACTGACCGAAACCGAAGGAGACCGGCCATGCAGGCTCGGATGAAGAACCCCGCGTACGTCCTCCCCGGCGCCCTCAAGGGCATCGGCGGCATCTTCCAGGCGATCGGCGAGAGCGGGCTGTCGCAGGAGGTGCAGGAGCTGGTCGGGCTGCGCGCCAGCCAGATCAACGGCTGCGGGGCGTGCGTCCACGGGCATGTGCAGAACCTGCGGAAGGCGGGCGCGAGCGAGGAGCGCATCGCCTCCGTCACCGCCTGGCGCGACGCGCCGTTCTACGACGACGCCGAGCGCGCCGCCCTCCAGCTCACGGAGTCGGTCACCCGGCTCGCGGACCGCTCCCACGAGTCGGTACCGGACGCCCTGTGGGACGAGGCCGCCGACCACTTCGACGAGCGGGAACTGTCCGCCCTGATCCTCACCATCGCGGTCACCAACATGTTCAACCGCATCAACACCACGATCAAGGAGCCGGCGGGCACGACGTGGGGCTGACGGGCGGGAGGGACGAGCCTCCGGGCCCCCGGGGCCTTCGGGCCCCCGGCCTCCGGCTCACTCCGCCCCCGCCTCCACTCCGCCCCCGCCCCCACTCGCTCTCCCTCCCCTCCCCGGAAATGCCGTTGCCCCACCACCCCCCGCCCCCTACCGTCACGATCATGCTGCCCGCAGTGGATACGGACGAGGAGTGGGACGAGGTCGTCCCGGACGAGACGGTCATGGGCCCCGGCGCGGCGGATCTCTGCGCGCGCCTGGGACTCGGCGGCGTCCCCCTGACCCGGTTCCCTGACGGGTCGCAGCCGGTCTACGCGGTCGGTGACACGCACGTCCTGAAGCTGTTCCCCGGGGCGGCCGCCCGGGACGGCGTCGCGGAGGGGCGTGTGCTCACCCACCTCCAGGGCCGGCTGCCGGTGCCGACCCCGCGGGTGCGGGACTTCGGGCCGTACGAGAACGGCTGGCAGTACGTCCTGATGTCCCGGCTGGACGGCGAGAACCTGGCCGCCGCCTGGGACCGGGTGCCGCGCGCCGACCGGGAGCGGATCGTCACCGAGATCGGCGAGGCGCTGGCGACGCTGCACGCGCTGGACCCCGCGCCCCTGGGGGACGTCCTCGGACCCGGCGACTGGGGCGCCTTCCTGGACCGGCAGCGCGCGGGAGCCGTCGCGCGCCAGCGTGCGCGCGGGCTGCCGGAGCACTGGCTGGAGCAGATCCCGGACTTCCTCGCCTCGGTCTCCCTGCCCCGCGCCCCGCGCCCGGCGCTGCTGCACACGGAGGTCATGCGGCAGCACTTCCTCGTCGATCCCGACGGCTGGCTGCTGACCGGCCTCTTCGACTTCGAACCCGCCATGATCGGCGACCCTGCCTACGACTTCGTGGGCGTCGGCCTGTTCGTCACCCGCGGCGACCCGGACCTGCTGGCCCGGCTGACCCGGGCGTACGGCCGTACCTTCGAACCGTCCACCCTCCTCGCGTACACGCTGCTGCACGTGTACAGCAACCTCCCCTGGTACCTGAGGGAGTTGGGCGCACCCGCCGAGGGAACCCTGGACGCGCTCGCGCAAGCGTGGTTCGCGACGGCGTGACCCGGCCACGGGAACACCCTGGCCGCCCGCCCGGCGGCCCGGTGGGCGTCTCCGGTCAACTGTGGAAGGGGAGTTGGCACAAGAGGACCGGACTTCGCTCTCGTCCGGTTCGCGTCGAGTCCGAGGGGTGCGGGATACGTATTCTCTGATCATGGCCGCACCCATCGCATACGCCGAGCGCACCGCGTACTCCCTCATCGCCACAGACCTGGACGGAACGCTGCTCCGCGGCGACGACACCTTCTCCGACCGGTCGCTCGACGCGCTCGCGCGGGTGGCGGCCGCCGGCGCACGCCACCTGGTGGTGACCGGCCGACCGGCGCCCCGGGTACGGCCGTTGCTCGACCGCCTGCACAGCAGGGGGCTCGCGGTGTGCGGACAGGGCGCGCAGTTGTACGACGCCGGCGCGAACCGTCTGCTCTGGTCGGTCACCCTGGACCGGGAGTTGGCGGAGACCGCGCTCGGCAAGATCGAGGCCGAGGTCGGGCAGGTGTACGCGGCCGTCGACCAGGACGGTGTCGAGGGGCTCACCCTCATCGAGCCGGGCTACGAGATGCCGCACCCGACCCTGCCGGCCCTGCGGGTCGGCTCCCGCGACGACCTGTGGTGCGAGCCGATCAGCAAGGTGCTGCTGCGCCATCCCGCCCTGTCCGACGACGAGTTGGCGGCGACGGCCCGCTCGGTGGTCGGCTCGCTCGCCACCGTCACCATGTCGGGGCCGGGCACGGTGGAGCTCCAGCCGTGCGGCATCACCAAGGCGACGGGCCTGGCCCTGGCCGCCGAGCACCTGGGCGCGAGCCCGCGGGAGACCGTCGCCTTCGGTGACATGCCCAACGACATCCCGATGTTCGACTGGGCCGGCTACGGCGTGGCGATGGCCAACGCCCACCCCGAGCTCAAGGCGGTGGCCGACGAGGTGACGACGTCGAACGAGGACGACGGCGTGGCCGTCATCCTCGAACGTCTCTATCCCTGAGGTTCCTGAGGTTCCTGAGGTTCCTGAGGTTCGGTGAGGCCCGTGAGGCCCGTCAGGCCTCATGGGCCCAGGCGCTTCAGGCGTGGGCTCAGTACGCCCCGAACACATTGTCGATCGAGCCGTACCGCGCGGCCGCGTAGTTGCACGCCGCGGTGATGTTCGCGACCGGGTCGAACGGGTCGAACGAGGTCCCCGCCACGTGGTACGCGGTGAAGGTCGGGTCGATCACCTGGAGAAGGCCCTTGGACGGGGTGCCGGCGGCCGCGTTCGAGTCCCACAGGTTGATGGCGGCCGGGTTGCCCGACGACTCGCGCATGATGTTGCGGTGGATGCCGTTGTAGCTGCCCGGGATGCCCTTCTGGGCCATGATCGCGAGCGACTCGCGGATCCAGCCGTCGAGGTTGTCGGGGTACCCGGTGACGCGGGTGCTCGCGGCCGTCGCGGCCGTCGTGGCGGCGGCGGCGGTGCTCGCGCCGATGAGCGGAAGGGCGAGCACCGTGGCACCGGTGGCGGCCACGGCGAGGGTGCGGGCGATACGGCGGGTACGGCTGTGCTGACCGGCAGCAGACATGACGAGGTTCCTCTCCGGCGCCTGCGAGGTGAGCTGTCGGGTTCGGGCGGGAGATGCCCGGCCGCGCCCGGACGGACGCGACTTCACCCCAAGCCGTACCGGTATGTCCTCTTCGATATCGGACATTCCGGGTACGGCGGCTTACCTGGTTCCCCCGCTCCTGCCGCGCGTTCTCGGTGGGTGTGCGAGCGGCGGCAGGATTGGGCGTCCGCTCGACTGGCCGGGAACGTATGCGAGAGCACATGTCCGGAACAAGTAGCGGATTCACAGATAGGCCCTATTGACCTTGGTCTGTGCCCTATGGGGTGCTTGATCCTTTGTGGCTGCAAAGCTTCAACTCGCTTGAGTGGCACGAGGAGTCGGGGGGTACTCGGCGGGGGTGGGCTCGCCGGGTGGAGTGAGCCAAGTCACCGGCATCCACAAGAGGGGTGAATCGGGCAATAACCTCAATCGCAATGCAAAGGGTCGCGGCTGGTCGGGCCGCCGTATTCCCCTCTTTGGATATGCGATGAATGTCTATTCATATCGTCTGATCAGAAACATATCGGTCGTGATCCGACACCGCCCGGCCTGAGGGGGGTGCCTCCCGGGCGAGTGCATTCGGGCCCGGGTGGACGTGGGGGCTATCGGTGATCGAAACGTGACCGGATACGCTGACTTGAGTGAGCGCAGAGACCTATCGACAAACCGCGTAATCGCCCGTAGACACCAGCAGACAGGAGACCCCTCGTGACCGTCGTCGAGCCGTTCGGGCTGAGCGTGCGGGACCAGGCTCTGGAAGCCGATGTCCAGGCCGGATTGGCGGCTGTCGAGGAAGGCTTGCTCGAGGCCACCAAGAGTGAGGTCCCGTTCATCACGGAGGCCGCACAGCACCTCCTGCGGGCCGGGGGCAAGCGGTTCCGTCCGCTCCTCGTGATGCTCGCGGCGCGCTTCGGCGACCCGTACGCGCCGGGGGTCGTGCCGTCCGCCGTGGTGGTCGAGCTGACCCATCTGGCGACCCTGTACCACGACGACGTCATGGACGAGGCGGCCGTGCGGCGCGGCGTGCCCAGCGCCAACGCCCGCTGGGGCAACTCGCTCGCCGTCCTCACGGGTGACTTCCTCTTCGCGCGCGCCTCGCACATCCTGGCCGACCTCGGACCCGAGGCCGTACGGGTCCAGGCACAGGCGTTCGAGCGGCTGGTCACGGGCCAGATCCTGGAGACCGCCGGCCCGGTCGACGGCCGTGACCCGGTCGAGCACTACCTCGACGTGCTCGGCGGCAAGACGGGCTCCCTGGTGGCGGTGTCCTGCCGCTTCGGTGCGATGATGTCCGGCGCCGACGAGACGGTCGTCGACGTGCTCACCCAGTACGGGGAGCGGCTCGGGGTCGCCTTCCAGCTGGCGGACGACGTGCTGGACATCGCCTCCGAGTCCCGCGAGTCGGGCAAGACGCCCGGCACGGACCTGCGGGAGGGCGTGCCGACGCTTCCGGTGCTGCGGCTGCGGGAGCGGGCCGCGCAGCTGGCGCAGCCCGAGGACATCGCACTGTGCGAGCTGCTCGACTCCGACCTCACCGACGACGCCAGGCTCGCGGAGGCGGTCGCCGCCCTGCGCGACCACCCGGCGCTGGAGCGGGCCCGCCGGGACACCGTGCGCTACGCGGAGGAGGCGCGGGCCGCGCTGGCCCCGCTCCCGGAGTGCGACGCGAAGGCAGCGCTGACGGAGCTGTGCGACGCGGTGGTGCACCGGGCGGGGTGAGCCCCTCACTCCCCTCCGTAGGGGTCGGGATGAGCCCCTCACTCCGACCCCCCCGTAGGGGTAGGGATGAGCCCCTCACTCCGACCCCTACGGGTCCGGGTGAGCCTCCGCCCCCTGGTGTCATACCGGAGGTGTACACGGAGTTGAGTCCTCGGGCTGACGCTTCCAGGCCGCCGATTTGGTCAGATGGACACCACGGAAAACACCACTCCTCACCGATTCGGGTGAGAATGGCGGCTTCGGGTGGGGACGTTCACTCGTGAGATGACCAGCCGCCGCCGACGACGGAGGTAAGGCACACATGGCACCGAACGCAACCGACGACAGCACGACCGCCGGGGAGGCAGACGACCTGCGCGTCGGGCGGCGCAAGGCCGTGCGGTACGTCGTCCCGGTCACCGTGGTGGGCATCGCGGCGGCGACGATCGGGCTGGTCCCGGCGCTCGCCGACTCCGGCGACCCCGATCTGCCGAAGATCACCGCACAGCAGCTCATCGACAAGATCGCCGCGTCGGAGGTCGAGCAGCTGTCCGGCACGGTGAAGATCACCACCGACCTGGGCCTGCCCGACCTCGGCGGACTGGAGAGCGGGCTGCTCTCCGGCGCCACGGGCGGCGGTGACGGATCGTCCGCCGACCCGTCCGCCAAGCTCACCGAACTGGCCTCCGGCACGCACACCCTGCGCGTCGCCGCCGACGGCCCGGACCGCCAGAAGCTCTCCCTCCTGGAGAACGCGGCCGAGTACAGCGTCATCCACAACGGCAAGGACGTGTGGGGGTACGACAGCGCCTCCAACGAGGTCTACCACTCCACCACCGAGGAGAGCGGGGACGAGGCGGAGACCCCTCCGGCCACGCCCAAGGACCTCACCGAGGACGCCCTCAAGGCGGTCGACGACACCACCTCGGTGACGGTCGACGGCACCGTGCACGTGGCCGGCCGCGACGCCTACCGGCTGGTGATCAAGCCGAAGCAGTCCGGTTCCACGGTCGGCGCGATCAGCGTGGCGGTCGACGCGAAGACGGGCCTGCCGCTGAAGTTCACGCTGACCCCGGCGAGCGGCGGCGCCGCCGTCGTGGACGCGGGCTTCACCCAGGTCAGCTTCGCCAAGCCCGCCGCCTCCACCTTCGACTTCACCCCGCCCAAGGGCGCGAAGGTCACCGAGGCGGACGACGCCGAGACGGCCCCGGAGGACTTCGGCGTGCCCGGCGCACCCGGTGACGACCTGGCCAAGGACCTCGAAGGCCTGGGCGGCCCGGCGGGCTCCGACGCTCCCGAGGGCCACGAGGTCATCGGCGAGGGCTGGAACTCCGTGGCCGTCTTCGAGACCGGCGGCGAGGGCGTCCCCTCGGACTCCGAGCTGAACTCCGAACTCGGCTCGGACGCCGGCGGTGCCCTCAGCGGCTTCCTCGGCTCCTTCGGGGACGAGGTGAGCGGAAAGTTCGGCTCCGGCACCGTCTTCTCCACCCGTCTGATCAACGCCCTGGTCACGGACGACGGCACGGTCTACGTCGGCGCGGTCACCAAGGACGCCCTGGTGAAGGCCGCCGACTCGGCGAAGTAAGTACCCTACGGCCCCTAGGGGTTGTACGGGTTGTACGGGTGTCAGAGATCGGGGGACCGATGAGGGAGCCGACGCAGGAGCCTGGGGGTGACGACGGCGACGTCATCCACACCCGCGCCCTCACCAAGCGCTACCGCGGCGGCCAGCTCGCCGTGGACCACCTGGACCTCGCCGTCCCGGCGGGCAGCGTCTTCGGCTTCCTCGGTCCCAACGGCTCCGGCAAGACCACCACCATCCGCATGCTGATGGGGCTGATCGAGCCCACGGCCGGCTCGGCGCGCGTCCTGGGGCACCCCATGCCCCGGGCCGCGCGCACGGTCCTGCCGCACGTCGGCGCCCTCATCGAGGGCCCGGCCCTCTACGGCTTCCTCTCCGGCCGCGACAACCTCCTGCGCTACGACGCCGCCGACCCGACCGCCGACCCCCGCACCCGGCGGACCCGCGTCGGGGCGGCGCTGGAGCGCGTCGGGCTGACGGCGGCGGCCGGGAAGAAGGCCAAGGCGTACTCGCTCGGCATGAAGCAGCGGCTCGGCCTCGCCTCCGCCCTGCTCCAGCCCCGCCGGCTGCTCGTCCTCGACGAGCCGACCAACGGACTGGACCCGCAGGGCATGCGCGAGATCCGCTCCCTGGTCCGGGAGCTGGCCTCGGACGGCACGACCGTCTTCCTCTCCTCCCATCTGCTCGACGAGATCGAGCAGGTGTGCACGCACGCCGCGGTGATGGCCCAGGGCCGTCTGATCACCCAGGGCGCGGTGGCGGACCTCGCGGCGGGTGCGCGGGGCCGCCTGGTGGTCACCACGCCCGACACCGGCGACGCGGCGCGGGTGCTCAAGGAACAGGGGGCGGCGGACGTGACGGCCGAGGAGGACCGGGTGACCGCCGAACCCCCGGACCGCGATCTCGCCGAGGTGACCGTCGCGCTGGTGACGGCCGGGGTCCGCGTCCGCGGCCTCATCGTCGAACGGGCCTCCCTGGAGGACGCGTTCGTGGCACTCACCGGAGAGGGCTTCGATGTCGCGGGCTGACAAGACGTCTGGCACGACGGCTGACAAGACGTCTGGCACGACGGCCGACACGACGTCTGACATGCCGGCCGACCCGGCGGGTGACACGCCGGCAGCGGCCCGGCCGCTCGCCGAGAGGGCGATCGGCAGGCCGAACCCCTTGTGGACCTTCGGCCTCCTGCGCAGCGAACTGCTCACCACCTTCCGGCGCTGGCGCACCCTCGCCCTGCTGGCCGTCCTGGCGGCCGTGCCGATCCTCGTCGGCATCGCCGTGAAGATCGAGACCGGCGACGGCTCGCCCGCCGGGCCGGGCGGCGGAGGCGGCGCCGAGGGCGGCCCCGCGTTCATCGCGCAGATCACCAACAACGGCCTGTTCCTGGTCTTCACCGCGCTCGCCGCGACCCTGCCGTTCTTCCTGCCGATGGCGATCGGTGTGGTGGCGGGCGACGCGATCGCCGGCGAGGCCAACGCGGGCACCCTCCGCTACCTCCTCGTCGCCCCCGCCGGCCGCACCCGTCTGCTCCTCACCAAGTACGCCACGGTCATGACGTTCTGCCTGGTGGCCACCCTCGTGGTCGCGGTCTCGGCGCTGGCGGTCGGCGCCCTGCTGTTCCCCCTGGGCGACCTCACGACGATCTCCGGTACGACGATCAGCTTCACCGACGGCCTGGCACGCGCCCTGCTGATCGCCCTGGTCGTCGCCGCGTCACTCACCGGCGTCGCGGCGCTCGGCCTGTTCGTCTCCACGCTGACCGGCAGCGGCATCGCGGCGATGGCGACCACGGTGGGCCTGCTGATCACCGTCCAGATCCTCGACCAGATCCCCCAGCTCCACGCGATCCAGCCCTACCTCTTCTCCCACTACTGGCTGTCCTTCGCCGACCTCATGCGCGAGCCCGTCTACTGGGACGAGCTGGTGAAGAACCTCGGCCTCCAGGCCCTGTACGCGGCGGTGTTCGGCTCGGCGGCCTGGGCACGGTTCACGACGAAGGACATCACGACCTAGCGCACCGCCTGCACCGCCTACGCCGTATACGTCGTATACGGCGTCTCTCCGGTCTCGTAGGGGAAGCGGGCCGGCGGCGCCTCCTGCGCGAAGAACGTCTTGGCCTGGGCGAGCGCGGCGGTGTCGTTCAGGACGTCCCCCGGCTTGCTGCCGTTGCCGAGCAGCACCCCGCCGAACCGCATCCTCATGTACGCGGCGGTGTGGTGCAGGGTGCCGTACAGCGGGTCGGCGACCTCCGGCTCCTCGTGCGCGAGCGCGGTGACGCCCCACAGCGTGCGCCCGGCCATCGTGGCGTGGAAGTCGAGGCCGGGGGTGCGCAGCCAGCCCGACCAGTGGTCGAGATAGCGCTTGGTGGGCGCGGACACCGAGTACCAGTACAGCGGCGACGCGATCACCAGGTCCGTCGCCGCGAGCGTGGCGTCGAGCAGCAGTCCCGCGTTGCCGCCCGTCGGCCGCACATGGTCACTGTCGTGCCGCTGGTCCTCGAACTCGGGCAGCGGATGCTCCGCGAGGCTGATCCACTCCTGCTCCACCCCCTCGGGCAGCTGCTCGGCGGCCCGACGCGCCAGCAGCTCGGTGTTGCCCTCACTGCGGCTGCTGCCGAGCAGGAACAGGAAACGGCGGGTCGGCATGGGTCCCCCAGGCGGTCGGCGTGCGACGACAGTAACCTTCAAACGTGCATCTGCATTATATGCGTGCGCAACAATCTGGGAAGAGGAAAAGGAAGGGAAGGAGAAGAGGGAGGGGAAGAGGGAGGGGACTCACCCCGCCCTCGCCACCGCCAGCAGCAGCGCTTCCCGCCCGTGCGCCGCGACCATCTGGAGCCCCACCGGACACCCGTCCGCCCCGAACCCCGCCGGCAGGCTCACCGCCGGATGCCCGCTCAGATTGAACGCCCAGGTCAGCGCCGTCGAGTACCGGTCACCGGGCCCGTCATGGCCGTGCGCGGCATGCGGGGTGGTGGGCGTCAGCAGCAGGTCGGCCCGGCCGAAGAGCGCCGCCAGCCGCAGATCGTTCACCTCCCGGATCCGCCCGGCCTCCCGGAGATCCGCCCCCGGCGTCCGCACCGCGATCCAGGCGGGCCCGGGGTCCTCCAGCCGCAACGGAGCGTCGAACGACACCAGCCGTACGACCCCGGCCTCGGCGAGCCGTACGGCGGCGGCCCGCGCCAGGGCCAAGGGCTCGGGGTCGGGCCGGGCGAACCCGAGATCGGGGGAGAAGACGGCGAGCGGCGGCGGGAGGGGACCCTCGCCACGCGACTCCGGGACGACCTCCTCGTACGCCTGCCCGCTCATCACACGCCAGTAGGCCTCCGCGTCCCCGGCGCACCGCGCGAGCACGCCCGGCGCCGCCAGTCCTGTCCGGTCAGGGGAGGGCAGCAGGCCGTTCGTCGTCTTCAGGCCGAGGACGCCGCACCAGGCCGCCGGGATCCGGACCGAGCCGGCGCCGTCGCTGCCGGTCGCGAGGGGTACCAGGCCGGCCGCGACGGCCGCCGCGGCGCCGGCCGAGGAGCCGCCCGGGGTGCGGTCGGCGCGCCAGGGGTTGACGGTGCGTCCGTGGGCGCCGAGTCCCCAGGTCTGCCAGGCCGGGCCGGGGCCGGGTACGGCCGTCGCGCCCACGGGGACGCATCCTGCCGCGATCAGTGGCCCCGCCGTACGCGCTCCGTGCCGCCCCTTCACCCCGAGCGGCACACCGGCCAGCGGCAGCGTGTCGCCCGCCGCGACGCGCGCGTCGACCTCGCGGGCCCGCGCCGTCGCCGCCGCCTCCCACACCTCGGAGAAGGCGCACAGGACGGGGTCCACCCGGGCGATCCGTTCGAGCGCCGCACGCACCACGTCCACGGCGCGCAGCTCCCGGCCCCGCACGGCGGCGGCGACAGCCGTCGCTGAGACCGCCCCTGCCCCGATCTCGCTCACCGGCCCCCCAACCCCAACCCCAACCCCAACCCCCGCCCCCGCCCCGGCTTCGCTCACCGCCCCCGTCCGGTCAGGCGGGACAGGGCCGTCGTCTCGCGGGGTGGGGTGCCGGCCAGGTCGCCCAGGCGCCAGTCCGGTACCCAGGGGACGCGGTACACGTCGATCACCGACTCGATGAGCCGGATCCGCTGGGCGAGCGGGCGCGGCAGCCGGCCCGGCGCGTCGGCGACCAGGACCACCGCGTCCAGGTCGAGCCCGTGCGGAGCCTCCCCGCGCCGGAAGACCTCCAGGGCCCGCAGCACCGATTCCAGGCCGGTCGCATGGGTCCGGGCGACCAGCAGGACGGACGGCGGGTCACCCGGGGCGGGCCAGTCACGTCCGCAGTCCTGGCCGCCGTAGACCGCGGCGAGCGTGGAGGCGCCGGCGCCGCCGTGCGTGGCGAGCCAGGAGAAGCGGCGCGGGGTGGCGAGGGGCGCGAGCGGACCGGGCTCCGGCTCCGGCTCCGGCACGGCCACCGGCCCGCGGATCCAGATCTCCGGCCCCCGCGGCCCGTCCGTCGTCGCCATGGCTCGTCCCCCTCCTCGCCGTCGCCGCCCCTACGGGACGTCCCTGAACCCGCCGCCCCCGGAAGTGCCGCCCGGAAGCCGGGCGTGGATCCTTGGAACGAGGCTGTGACGTCGTGGTGACGTGCGCACCGGGGGCAAGCGGAGAGACTCAACATTACGTGTACGCGTACACGCACCTGGACGACGTGAGGAACCGATGTACGGACTCAGCCGCGAGAAGAAGCGGGACCAGCGGGACCAGCGGGACCAGCGGGAACAGCGGGAACAGCGGGAAGTGCGGGAACAGAAGGCCGCCGGACGGCCGCCCGCAGTGGCCGTACCGCTCGACGTCCATGTCCGCGCGGACGGCCCGGCGACGATCGGCGGCGTACCGGTCGTGGCGGCCGACGGCGAGGAGATCCAGCACGCCGTCCTGAGCCATCTGCACCGCATCGCCCTCGCCACCGGGCATCCGGTCCTCGTCACGGTCCACGACGAACGCATCGGGTACGTCGTCCCCCTGCGGGTGGACCCGGACGGCGCCAGCCACTTCACGGCCGAGCCCCTGCGCACCGCGGCCCCGTCGGCGCTCCGCGCGACCTGGCCCGCACCGCCGGCGACACCGGGCACCGAGCCCTCCATGTCCCCGGCGGCCCCGCCGCCCACCGCCGAACTGCCCTCCGAGCCCCGCCGGGACCGGCCCACGCACCAACTGCGCCAGGTGTCCCCGGCCCCCGGCACGGTCGCGGCCCCGACGGGCGTCTTCGGCCCGCCCCCGACGGGTGTCTTCGGTCCGCCCCCGGCGATGGACGCCGAGCCGGCGCCCGAGACCGCCCGGCCGATCCCGGCCCCCGAGGCCGCCCGGCCCGTCCCGGCCCCCAAGGCCGCCCCGCTCGTCCCGGTGGACACCGACCCCCAGGACGACCCCGACCCCGACCCCAAGCCCACCCCGGCGCGCGGCTTCGACGCCGTGGCCGAGGCCGTGCTCGGGGAGGACCCCCGCACCCTCCCGGGCAGCGGCGCGCCCGCGCTCCTGGGCGAGCCGATCGCGCAGATCAACGCGGCCGTACGGGCGGGCCGCACGGACACGGCGGCCGCGCTCGCGGAACGGACGGTGACCGAGGCCTCGGGCACACTGGGGCCGGAGCACCCCGAGGTGCTCCGGCTCCGTGAACTCACCGCCTACATCGCCTATCTGGCGGGCGATCCGCTGCGCTCCTTCCACCTCTCCCTCGACCTGGCCCGGATCCGCCGCGGCGCCCGGGACGGCGAGGCCGCGTACGGCAACGTCCAGAGCGCGGCGACGGCCTGGCGCGCCGTACGCGACCCCTTCCAGGGCCTGAACCTGGGCACCGAACTCATCGGCCTGTGGACGGAGCTGACCACCGAGGACGGCCCGGCCGCCGACGACCTCGAGGAACTGGAGACGGCCCGCGCCCGCATGCTCCGCCTGGCCGAACGGGCCCGGAAGGCGGGCGCGTAGCTGCCCTCGCCCACCCTCCCGGTCAGGACGACAGCGTCCACACCGCGTACGCCAGCGCGTCCCCGTTGCGGTCCAGGGCCGTGTCGTTGATGTTGGACGTGGTGTCGCACGACGAGTGGTAGCAGCGGTCGAAGGCCGTGGCCGTACCGCCCCACTTGGTGACCTGGGCCGCGGTCTTGACCCGGCTGGCGCCGGTGAACAGGCCGCCGACCGGGACGCCCGCGCTCTTGAACGGAGCGTGGTCGGAACGGCCGTCGCCCTCGGTCTCGATCTCGGTGGGGACGCCGATCCCCGCGAAGTAGTCCTTGAAGGTCTTCTCGATCGCCGGGTTGTCGTCGTACACGAAGTAGCCGGGGTTCGGGGAGCCGATCATGTCGAAGTTGAGGTAGCCGCTGATGCGCGCGCGGTTCGCCGACGACAGGTTGTTGACGTAGTACCGGGATCCGACCAGACCCAGTTCCTCCGCGCCCCACCAGGCGAACCGCAGATGCTTGGTGGGCTGGTAGTTGGTCCGCGCGACCGTGAGCGCCGCCTCCAGGACGGCCGACGAGCCGGAGCCGTTGTCGTTGATGCCGGCGCCCGAGGTGACGCTGTCGAGATGGGACCCGGCCATGATCACCTGGTTGGTGTCGCCGCCGGGCCAGTCGGCGATCAGGTTGTAGCCGGTACGGCCGCCCGAGGTGAACGACTGCACGGTGGTGGTGAAGCCTACGGCGTCCAGCTTGCCCTTCACGTAGTTGAGCGAGGCCGTGTAGCCGGCCCGGCCGTGCGCTCTGTTGCCGCCGTTGGCCGTGGCGATGGACTGGAGCTGGGCCAGATGCGCCTTGACGTTGGCGACGGGCAGATCGGGCGCGGCGGCGACCGCCGCACGCTCGGGGCCGGCCGCGCCGGCTATGGATCCGGTGGCCAGCAGCGTGACGGTGGCGACGGCGACGGACGCCATCGCCCGCCCGGAGACGGAGAGCTTCATGGTGGGGGGCTCCGAATTCCAGCGGGACGCCTGAGGGCGGGGTGGCCCACAGGCAGTCCACAGTGAATGGGGTGTCTGGATGGTGAAGCCGTGGCCAACACTCCGTCAAGAGCGCCATCCGGACAGGGAGTTCACATTCCGGAGCCCTTACACAGCGCTTGCGCACCTCAGTGCACGCAGAACTCGTTCCCCTCGGGGTCCGCCATCACCACCCACTCCCCGGAGGGCTCCTTCACCTCGCGCAGCACGCTCGCCCCGAGCGCCGTCAGCCGCTCCACCTCACCGGCCCGCCGCCCCTCACCCGGATGCAGATCCAGATGCAGCCGGTTCTTCCCGGTCTTCGCCTCCGGCACCCGCTGGAACAACACCCGCCGCCCCAGCCCGGTCCCGCTGTCGGTGTCGTACGGATCCTCCGGATGGCGTACGGCGATCAGGTCCCGGAAGGCCGGGCGGCCGTGGAACTCCAGCGTCGCCGCGCCCGGCAGCGCGCCGAGTTCCAGCAGCCGCTCGATGAGCGCGCTGTTGTCCTCGACCTCGTAGTGCAGCGCGGCACCCCAGAAATCGGCCTGCGTGTGCGGGTCGGCGGCGTCGATCACGAGCTTCCAGTGCACGGGCGCGGGGGTGGGGCCGGGGGTGGGTGTGGATGCGGGTGTCTGTGTCATGCGGCCCACTCAACCAGCCCGTCCGGCTTTCAGGCGTCTACCGGAACGTCAGAACGTCAGAACGTCAGGCGTCCACCGGAGCGGGCGCCGCCTTGGACGCGCCCGGCACCTCGAGGGACTGCTTCGCCCTCCGCGCGGAGCGCCACGCGTCCCCCGTGAGCAGCACCAGCGCCAGCCACACCAGCCCGAACCCGGCCCACCGCTCCGCCGGCATCTCCTCGCCGAAGTAGACGACACCGAGAAGGAACTGGAACACCGGCGCGAGGTACTGGAGCAGCCCCAGCGTGGACAGCGGCACGCGGATCGCGGCGGCGCCGAAGCAGACCAGGGGCAGCGCGGTGACCAGGCCGGTGGAGGCGAGCAGGGCCGCGTGACCGGCACCCTCGGTCGCGAAGGTGGAGTCGCCCTGCCCGGACAGCCACACCAGATAGGCGAGCGCGGGCAGGAACTGGACCGCGGTCTCGGCGGTCAGCGACTCGACCCCGCCGAGGTTGACCTTCTTCTTCACCAGCCCGTACACCGCGAAGGAGAAGGCGAGACAGAGGGAGATCCACGGCGGCCGCCCGTAGCCGATGGTCAGCACCAGCACCGCGGCGAGGCCGACGCCGACCGCCGCCCACTGCACCGGCCGCAGCCGTTCCTTCAGCAGCAGCACGCCCATCGCGATGGTGACCAGCGGGTTGATGAAGTACCCGAGCGAGGCCTCGACGACATGCCCGCTGTTCACGGCCCAGATGTAGACGCCCCAGTTCACGGTGATCACGGCCGCGGCGATCACGACCAGACCGAGCCGGCGCGGCTGGCGCAGCAGCTCCCCGGCCCAGGCCCAGCGCCGTACGAGGAGCAGCGCGGCGGCGACGAAGGCGAGGGACCACACCATGCGGTGGGCGAGGATCTCCACCGAGCCGGCGGGCTTGAGCAGCGGCCAGAACAGCGGGACGAGCCCCCACATCCCGTATGCCGCGAAGCCGTTCAGCAGACCTGTGCGGCCCTCACTCGTCGACGACCCGGCCACGGGCTCCTCCTTCTCGTGTCCCTGTGCGCGTGCGGGTGTCACCGTGCCCACCGTGTTCACCGCGTCCATCGCGTCCATCGCGTCCATCGCGTCCACGAAGGTAACGCCGAGCGCCCCCGCCTGTCATGCCCGTATCGCTATACGGTCATGACAGGCGGGGGTCGGTCGCCCAAGGGCCTCTGGGGGAGAGGTCAGCCCTTGAGTGCCGCCGTGATCGCCTCGGCCAGCGGGGTGGTCGGGCGGCCCGCCAGCCGGGACAGGTCGCCGCCGGGGACGACCAGCTCGCCCTTCTCGATCGACGCGTCCACGCCGGCGAAGACCGCGGCGAGCGGCTCGGGCAGCCCGGCGCCGGTCAGGATGCCGACGAGCACCTCGGTGGGCACGGCGTTGTAGGCGATCTCCTTGCCGGTCTGCCGGCTCAGCTCGGCCGCGTACTCCGCGAAGCTCCACGCCTCGTCGCCGCCCAGCTCGTACGTCTTGTTCTCGTGGCCCTCGCCCGTCAGCACGGCGACGGCGGCGGCCGCGTAGTCGGCGCGGGAGGCGGACGAGACCCGGCCCTCACCGGCGGCGGCGACCACCGCGTTGTGCTCCAGCACCGGGGCGAGCTGCTCGGTGTAGTTCTCGTGGTACCAGCCGTTGCGCAGCAGGGCGTACGGCACGCCGGAGGCGGTCAGCGCCCGCTCGGTGGCGCGGTGGTCGTCGGCCAGGGCGGCGGTCAGCGAGCCCGGCGCGCTGGTGTACGCCAGCAGCGCCACACCGGCCGCCTTCGCCGCGTCTATGACGACCTGGTGCTGCTGCGGGCGGCCCTTGTCGAACTCGTTGCCCGAGATCAGCAGCACCTTGTCGCCGGCCGCGAACAGGCTGTCGAAGGTCTCGGGGGTGTTGTAGTCGGCGACCGCGAGGGTGACGCCGCGGGCGGCGAGGTCGGCGGCCTTGGCCTCGTCGCGTACGACGGCCGTGATCTGGTCCGCCGGGATCTTCTCCAGCAGCTGCTCCACGACGTGGCGGCCGAGGTGTCCGGTGGCTCCGGTGACGACGATGCTCATGGTTCAGAACTCCAGGTGGGGGTGTGCGGGACTGGCGCTAACCCTAGGAGGAGCGCTAACTGAACGAAAGTACCCACTTTGAAGTAAGGTACGGACATGGCAGTAAGTACCCCCGTGCCCTTCGTCCGCGCGGCCGAGGCCATGTGCCCCTACCGCCTGGTCCTGGAGCACGTCACCAGCCGCTGGGGCGTCCTCGTCCTGATCCACCTGCTCGACCGGCCGCACCGCTTCGGCGAACTGCGCCGGGCGATCGGCCAGGTCAGCGAGAAGATGCTGACCCAGACCCTCCAGACCCTGGAGCGCGACGGCCTGGTCCACCGCGACGCCCAGCCGGTCATCCCGCCCCGCGTCGACTACTCCCTCACCGACCTCGGCCGCGAGGCGGCGGAGCAGGTGCGGAGCCTGGCTTCCTGGACGCGCGACCGCATGGACGCCGTCGAGAAGGCCCGCACGGCCTACGACGAGGCCCGGGAGTCGTCGTCCCGGGCCTCGTAGGTCTTCCTGGCTCGTCGCTTGGGATGTTGCTCGGCTCGTCGCTTCGGTTGTCGCTCGGGCTGTCGCTCGGCTCGTCGCTCGGGCTGTGGCTCCGGTTGTCCCTCTCCCGGGGTCAGCCGACGACCGTCCAGGTGTCTCCGCCGGCCAGCAGCGCCGCCAGGTCGCCCTTGCCGTGCTGCTCGATCGCCGTGTCGAGCTGGTCGGCCATCTGCGTGTCGTAGACCGGCCGCTCGACGGAGCGGAACACCCCGATCGGCGTGTTGTGCAGGGTGTCCGGGTCGGCCAGCCGGGAGAGCGCGAAGGCGGTGGTCGGGGACGCCGAGCGCGCGTCGTGGACCAGGATCGCCCCCTCGTTCTCCGGGGTCACCGCGACGACCCTGAGATCCCCGGTGGCCGCATCCCGCACCACACCCTTGGACCCCTCGGAGCCGAACCGGATCGGCTGCCCGTGCTCCAGCCGGATCACCGCCTCCTCGGCCGTCTCCCGGTCCTTGAGGGCCTCGAAGGCGCCGTCGTTGAAGATGTTGCAGTTCTGGTAGATCTCCACCAGCGCCGTACCCGGATGGGCCGAGGCCTGCCGCAGCACCTCCGTCAGATGCCTGCGGTCGGAGTCGACGGTCCGCGCGACGAAGGACGCCTCCGCGCCCAGCGCCAGGGACACCGGGTTGAAGGGCGCGTCCAGCGACCCCATCGGCGTCGACTTGGTGATCTTCCCGACCTCGGAGGTGGGGGAGTACTGCCCCTTGGTCAGCCCGTAGATCCGGTTGTTGAACAGCAGGATCTTCAGGTTCACATTGCGCCGCAGGGCGTGGATCAGATGGTTCCCGCCGATGGACAGCGCGTCACCGTCACCCGTGACCACCCACACGCTCAGGTCCCGCCGGGAGGTAGCGAGACCCGTCGCGATCGCGGGCGCCCGCCCGTGGATGGAGTGCATCCCGTACGTGTTCATGTAGTACGGGAAGCGTGAGGAGCAGCCGATGCCCGAGACGAACACGATGTTCTCCCGGGCCAGCCCCAGCTCCGGCATGAAGCCCTGGACGGCCGCCAGGATCGCGTAGTCACCGCAGCCGGGGCACCAGCGCACCTCCTGGTCGGACTTGAACTCCTTCATGGACTGCTTGCCCTCGGCCTTGGGAACCAGCTGGAGCAGCGCGTTCGCATCAGTCATCGATGGCCTCCTTCAGCGCCGCGGCGAGCTGCTCCGCCTTGAACGGCATGCCGTTGACCTGGTTGTACGAGTGCGCGTCGACCAGGTACTTCGCCCGGACGAGGGTGGCGAGCTGGCCGAGGTTCATCTCCGGGACGACGACCTTGTCGTACGCCTTCAGCACCGCGCCCAGATTGCCGGGGAACGGGTTCAGGTGCCGCAGATGCGCCTGCGCGACGGCCTCCCCGGCCGCCCGCAGCCGCCGTACGGCCGCCGTGATGGGCCCGTAGGTGGAACCCCAGCCCAGAACCAGGGTCCGGGCCCCGTCCGGGTCGTCGACCGTCAGGTCCGGGACGTCGATGCCGTCGATCTTGGCCTGGCGGATGCGGACCATGAAGTCGTGGTTGGCCGGGGCATAGGAGATGTTGCCCGTCCCGTCCTCCTTCTCGATCCCGCCGATCCGGTGTTCGAGCCCGGGTGTGCCCGGCACCGCCCACGGCCGGGCGAGGGTCTGCGGGTCGCGCTGGTACGGCCAGAAGACCTCGGTGCCGTCGTCCAGGGTGTGGTTGGGCCCCTGCGCGAACTGCACGGTCAGGTCCGGCAGCTCCTCCAGCTCCGGGATCCGCCACGGCTCGGAGCCGTTGGCCAGGTAGCCGTCGGACAGCAGCATCACCGGCGTGCGGTAGGTGAGCGCGATCCGGGCCGCCTCCAGCGCCGCGTCGAAACAGTCCCCCGGCGTGCACGGCGCCACGATCGGCACCGGGGCCTCGCCGTTGCGGCCGAACATCGCCTGGAGCAGATCCGCCTGCTCGGTCTTGGTCGGCAGCCCGGTGGACGGCCCGCCGCGCTGGATGTCCACGACCAGCAGCGGCAGCTCCAGCGAGACGGCGAGCCCGATGGTCTCCGACTTCAGCGCCACCCCGGGACCGGAGGTCGTGGTGACGGCCAGCGACCCTCCGAAAGCGGCCCCCAGCGCGGCGCCGATCCCCGCGATCTCGTCCTCCGCCTGGAAGGTCCGCACACCGAAATTCTTGTGTCTGCTCAGCTCGTGCAGGATGTCCGAGGCCGGGGTGATCGGGTACGAGCCCAGGAACAGCGGCAGATCCGCCTGGCGGGAGGCGGTGATCAGCCCGTAGGCGAGGGCCAGGTTCCCGGAGATGTTCCGGTAGGTCCCGACCGGGAAGGCCTTGGCGGCCGGGGCGACCTCGTAGCTGACGGCGAAGTCCTCGGTGGTCTCGCCGAAGTTCCACCCGGCGCGGAAGGCGGCCAGGTTCGCCTCGGCGATCTCCGGTTTCTTCGCGAACTTCGACCGCAGGAACTTCTCCGTGCCCTCGGTGGGCCGGTGGTACATCCATGACAAGAGGCCGAGCGCGAACATGTTCTTGCTGCGCTCGGCCTCCTTACGGGTGAGGTCGAATTCCTTGAGAGCCTCGACGGTCAGGGTGGTCAGGGGGACCGGGTGGAGCTGGTAACCGTCGAGGGACCCGTCCTCCAGCGGCGAGGCCGCGTACCCCACTTTCTGCATCGCCCGTTTGGTGAACTCGTCCGTGTTGACGATGATCTCCGCACCGCGCGGCACATCCCCGATGTTCGCCTTCAGGGCGGCCGGGTTCATCGCGACCAGCACATTGGGCGCATCACCCGGAGTGAGGATGTCGTGGTCGGCGAAGTGCAGCTGGAACGAGGAGACGCCGGGCAGGGTGCCGGCGGGCGCACGGATCTCGGCGGGGAAGTTCGGCAGAGTGGACAGATCGTTGCCGAACGACGCCGTCTCCGAGGTGAAACGGTCACCGGTGAGCTGCATACCGTCACCCGAGTCGCCCGCGAACCTGATGATCACCCGGTCGAGACGGCGTACGTCCTTCGTCCCGGCCGGTTTGCGCTGTTCTCCCACGACGGTCCCGTCGGCCTGATCGGCCTGTTCCGCTGCGCTGCTGACCTGACTGGTCACTGAACTGGACCTCCCTCGAGGTGGCTGTCCCGGAGGGGTCTTGCGAAGACCCTCCCTGGATCAACCCTACGTCTGTCAGGGTCGCCTTCCCTTGGCCATTCGCATGACAAATCACTGCCCCGGCACGGCCCGGCACCCCGACTTGTCATGATTTACCGCCCTGAGGTGTTGCCCTGGTAGACGCACCGCCGCGACCCCCCGGTTCTCCCGGCCCGGCCGCCGCGGTGCACACCCGTCAAGAATTCAGGTAGGTGAGGACCGCGAGGACACGACGGTGATCCCCGTCGCTCGGCGACAGCCCGAGCTTCAGGAAAATGTTGCTCACATGCTTCTCGACGGCCCCGTCGCTCACGACCAGCTGCTTCGCGATCGCGGAGTTGGTCCGCCCCTCGGCCATCAGCCCCAGCACCTCCCGCTCCCGCGGGGTGAGCCCGGCGAGCACGTCCTGTTTCCGGCTGCGCCCGAGCAACTGCGCGACGACCTCCGGATCGAGCGCGGTGCCCCCGGACGCCACCCGCACCACGGCGTCCACGAACTCCCGCACCTCGGCCACCCGGTCCTTCAGCAGATACCCCACCCCGCGACTGGAACCGGCCAGAAGTTCGGTGGCGTACCTTTCCTCCACGTACTGCGACAGCACCAGCACCCCGAGCCCCGGATGCGCCCTGCGCAGCTGTACGGCGGCCCGCACCCCCTCGTCGGTGTGCGTGGGCGGCATCCGCACATCGGCGACGACGACGTCCGGCAGCGCGTCTTCCTCATGCAACTCGGTAATGGTCTTGACCAACGCCTCGGCGTCCCCCACCCCCGCGACGACGTCATGCCCCCGGTCGGTCAGCAACCGGGTCAGCCCCTCCCGCAACAACACCGAATCCTCGGCGATGACCACCCGCACCCTGTCCTCCACGATCCTCGGCCCCCCAGCCGCCGTCCACCCGTTCATCGATCCAGTCCAGCATTCCAGCATCCACCCCATCTGCACCTGGGAACAGCGACAGGAACGGCGACAGGAAGCCCACGAGGAGGGGAGAAGGGGGCGGTACCCGGCCAGGTGGGGGGTGTTTCCGGCCGTTGCGGTGGGGACTGGGACCGGGGTACGGCTGGGGCGGGACCGGGGCCAGGGCTGCGGCTGGGGCGGGGCCAGGGCTGCGGCTGGGGCGGGGCCAGGGCTGCGGCTCGGGCGGGAGAGGGGGCGGGGAGGAGACCTGCGGCGACGGCAGGGGTGACTCCGCCCCTCTCCCACCCCACCCCAGCCGGGTTCAGGGGCGCAGCCCCTGGTGGGGTCGAAGGGGCGGAGCCCCTGGGGGATGGGACGGGTAGGGGCGGCGGGGGCGAGAAACACCCCCCGGCCCCCTCACGCCCGCGACCCCCGCCAAGGCAGCTCCGCCGTCACCCTCGTAGGCCCCCCGACCGGCGAATCCACCACCAGAATCCCGTCCACCGCGTCCAACCGCCCCGCAAGCCCGGCCAACCCCGACCCGCCGGAGGCATCCGCACCGCCCACCCCGTCGTCCACCACCTGCAACATCAACCGTTCCTCCACCCGCCACACGTCCACCGACGCCGACCGCGCCCCACTGTGCTTGCTCACGTTCTGCAGCAACTCCGACACCGTGAAATACGCGATCCCCTCGATCGCCGGCGCCGGCCGATCCACCAGGTCCACCTCCACCTGCACCGGCACGGTGCACCGCGAGGCCACCGACGACAGCGCCGCGTCCAGCCCCCGATCCGTCAGCACCGCCGGATGGATCCCTCGCGCCAGATCCCGCAGCTCCTGGAGCGCCGTCTTCACCTCACCGTGCGCCGAGTCCACCATCCGCGCCGCTTCCCGCGGATCCTCCCGCAGCTTCTCCTTCGCCAGCCCCAGATCCATCGCCAGTGCCACCAGCCGCGCCTGCGCCCCGTCGTGCAGATCGCGCTCGATCCGCCGCAGATCGGCCGCGGCCGTGTCGACGACCACCCCCCGGTCCGACTCCAGCTCCACCACCCGCGACGCCAGCCGCGACGGCCCCAGCAGCCCGTGCACCAGCAGCCGGTCCACCGTCGTCAGCGCCCGCACGATCCACGGCGTCGCCATCGTCACCAGCAGCCCCACCAACGCCGTCACGGTGATCTCGAACGGGTTGTCCAGATACACCTGGTGCTGCTCGTCCCCGTACAGCTGCAACCCGCCCTGCCCGCCGTACATCGGGAACAGCCAGAACCACAGCGGATACGTCAGCATCGTCCAGCCGAGCGCCCACACCGTCAGGGTGACGCAGAACGAGAACACCGCCCACGGAAACTGCACCAGCACGAACAACGCGTGCCGCCACGACGTCCCGCTCTTGAGCATGGCGCCCATCCACGCCATCGCCCCGCCCCGGTTCCCGGGCACCCGCACCGGCTCGGGGTCGGCCACCTCCAGACCCAGCAGCCCCCGGGCCCGTGCCCGCTCCAGCGCCCCGAACCCCCGGCACATCGCCAGCCCCGCCGCCAGCACCGGAATCCCGAGGAAGGTCATGGTGAGACCGACCCCCGTCGACAGCGTGCTGACCGTGAGGACGAACAGCACGACACTGACCGGAAAGCCGATCAGCACATACAGAAGCTCACGCCAGTGCCGCCCCGTGAACGGCTCCCGCAACGCGGTCGGCACCCGGTGCGGCCGCTCCCCGGCGTCCGTTCCCGGGTGCCCGTACCCCGGCCCGTAATTCCCGTACTGCGTGGCCATCCGCGTCGTCCGTTCTACTCGTCCGCTCATCGCGCAGCTCTTGGCTCGTACCTCCCACCCTCCTCGCCCCCGCCCTCCCGCACCATGAAGGCCGTCGGCGTCTCGAACGGGGGGTTTTCCCTACCCCCACCGCACCGCCCACCGCACCGCACGGTGCACCGCCCACCGCACCGCACGGTGCACCGCCCACCGCACCGCACGGTGCACCCCACCCCGCTCCGGTCCGCTCACACGCCTCCGTCGCCGCCCCCGCTCACCGTCACCGCCGCTCCCGCCAGGGCAACTCCGCCGTCACCGTCGTAGGCCCCCCGACCGGCGAGTCCACGACGAACAGCCCGTCGACGGCGCCCAGCCGCTCCGCCAGCCCCCGCATCCCCGAGCCGCCGTCCAGCCGCGCCCCGCCCCGGCCGTCGTCTCGGACCTGGATCAGCAGCCGGTCCTCCGTCCGCCACACGTCCACCGACGCCGACCGCGCCCCACTGTGCTTGCTGATGTTCTGCAGCAGCTCGGAGACGGTGAAGTAGGCGATGCCCTCGATCGCCGCCGCCGGTCTGGACTCCAGGTCCGCGGTCACCTGCACGGGCACCGTGCACCGCGAGGCCACCGACGACAGCGCCGCGTCCAGCCCCCGGTCCGTCAGCACCGCCGGATGGATCCCGCGGGCCAGATCCCGCAGCTCCTGAAGCGCCAGCTTCACCTCGCCGTGCGCCTCCTCCACCATCGCCGAGGCCGCGTCCGGATCCTCCAGCAGCTTCTCCTTCGCCAGCCCCAGCCCCATCGCCAGATTCACCAGCCGGGCCTGCGCCCCGTCGTGCAGATCCCGCTCGATCCGCCGCAGATCGGCCGCGGCCGTGTCGACGACCACCCCCCGGTCCGACTCCAGCTCCGCGATCCGCCGCTCCAGTTCGTCCGACGGCGACAGCAGCGCCCGCACCATCGCCCGGTCCGCGTTGGTCAGCCCCCGCGCCAGATACGGCAGCACCGGCCACAGCACGAACAACGAGGTCAGGGCCACCGTGAAGGTGACGATGCCCCAGGGCAGCCGAATGACGTCGTACAGCACGGTCCGCCAGGCCACCGGATCCTTCAGCGCCAGCCACATCCGCGCCACGAGTCCGCCCGCCCGGCGGCCCGGCAGCGGGCTCGGCTCGTCGATCCGCAGCCCGAGCAGCCGCCGCGCCCGCCCCCGCTCGAACCGCCCGATCAGCCGCGTCCCCGCCAGCCCGAGCGCGAGCAGCGGCAACCCGACGACGGTGAAGCTCATCGCGACCCCGCTGACCACCACCGTCATCACGTACGTGAAGCCGACCAGCGCCACCGGCAGGTTCGCCAGCAGATGCGCGATCTCCTTCCACGTCCACGCGTCGTAGGCGAAACGGGCCGGCGGCGGACGGTCGTCGTCGTACGCCGCGCCACGGCGGCGGGCCACGGCCTCACGGGCGACGGCCTCACGGGAGTCGGCTCCAGGGGAGTCGGCTCCATGGGGGTCAGGGCCGCCGGCCGGGCGGGAGGCGCGGGAAGCAGAGGAGGCAGAGGAGGTACGGGAGGCAGGGGAGGCAGGGGAGACGGAGGTGCCGACCCGGCTGGAGGCGGCGGGCTGAGATGCGGTCATACGAGCTAGCCTGCCGCGCCGCGGACCACCGCGCCATGAGGTTCCCCGCCTCCGTAGCCTGGGGAAAACCCCCCTCGGCAGATCCAGGCGTGACGGGCTGCTTACCGTCCCTTTATCAGGGCCTAGACTCCGTGCGTACAGATCGTCGAAGACGCCGAAGATGTCGAAGTGGCCGAAGAGGCCGGAGCGGCCACGGCCGCGGGGGCCGAGGTCAGGGAGCGAGGGACGGACGTGCGGGAACCGACCGTCGAAGTCGCGGCGGACTACTTCGAGTCCTATTCGGTCGTCGGACTGCTCGCCGTCGTCGGCGTGCTCTTCGTCGCCGTGGCCTTCGGCGCGGGACGCCTCCTGCGCCCGGTGGTCCCCACCCCCGAGAAGCTCCTGACGTACGAGTGCGGCGTCGACCCCGTCGGCGAGGGCTGGGCCCACACCCAGGTCCGCTACTACGTCTACGCCTTCCTCTACGTCATCTTCGCCGTCGACTCGATCTTCCTGTTCCCCTGGGCGACGGTCTTCGCCGCCCCTGGCTACGGCGCCACCACCCTCGTGGAGATGTTCATCTTCCTGGGCTTCCTCGCCGTCGGCCTGCTGTACGCGTACAAGAAGGGGGTCCTGGAATGGACGTGACCCCGCCCACCCCCGAGCCGGTGCTGCTGCCCGAGCCGATGCGGCTCGGTGCCCTCGCCCGCCTCGCGCCCGAGCCCATGAAGGTGGTCCTGAACTGGGGCCGCCGCTACTCGCTCTGGGTCTTCAACTTCGGCCTCGCCTGCTGCGCGATCGAGTTCATCGCCGCGTCGATGGCCCGCCACGACTTCATCCGCCTCGGCGTCATCCCCTTCGCGCCCGGCCCCCGCCAGGCCGACCTGATGGTCGTCTCCGGCACGGTCACGGACAAGATGGCCCCGGCCGTGAAGCGCCTCTACGAGCAGATGCCCGAGCCGAAGTACGTCATCTCGTTCGGCGCGTGCAGCAACTGCGGTGGCCCGTACTGGGACTCCTACTCGGTGACCAAGGGCGTCGACCAGATCATCCCCGTCGACGTCTACGTCCCCGGCTGCCCGCCCCGCCCCGAGGCCCTGCTCCAGGGCATCCTCAAGCTCCAGGAGAAGATCGCCCGCGAGTCCCTCGGCGAGCGCTACGGCACCTCCCGCCCCTCGCCCGCGGCCCTCCAGAGCGACCTGGTGAAGCCCCCCGCGGTGTCTCCCTCGCCTTCGACCTCCTCATCCTCATCCTCGTCCTCGTCCTCGTCCTCGTCCTCGGAGGAGGGCCGATGACCACGATCGGCTGGCTCCCCGCCCCCGCCGACGAACTCTTCGGCCCGGATGCCACGGCCGAGGAGTCCTACGACGTCCTCACCGTCGACGTCCCCCCGGCGTCCTGGACCACCGCCCTCCGCGTCGCCCGCGACGACCTGTCCTGCACCTACTTCGACTGGCTGAGCGCGGTCGACGAACCCGGCACCGGCTTCCGCGTCTCCGCGCACGTCGTCGCCCTCGCCCCGGTCCGCCGCCTCCTCGTCCGTACGACCGTCCCGCACGAGGCGCCGGTCCTCGCCTCCGCCGTCGACGTCTACGCCGGCGCCGCCTGGCACGAACGCGAGACGCACGAGATGTTCGGCGTCAGCTTCGAGGGCCACCCCGCCCTGGACCACCTCCTCCTCCCCGAGAACTTCGAGGGCCACCCCCTCCGCAAGGACTTCGTCCTCGCGGCCCGCGTCGCCAAGGCCTGGCCCGGCGCGAAGGAACCGGGAGAGTCCGAGCACGGCGGCCCCAAGCGACGCCAGATGCTTCCCCCCGGCGTCCCCGACCCCAACGAATGGGGCCCCCTGAAGGGCCAGCTCCCCCCGGCCCCCGCCCGACCCACCCGCGCCGCGACCGCCCGCACCCCGGGCGACCGCCCCGCCCGCGCCACAGGCGACCGCCCGCCCCGCCGCACCCGCACGGCCGCCGAGGGCTCAGCAAGCCAGGCAGCCCCGACACCGGCACCGGGGTCGGAAACACAAGCAACGACACCGGCACCGGGCCCGGAAGCAGCCGCACCGCAGGCTCCCGCAGGCCCGCGCCGCGCCCGCACCGCGAGCGGCGGCTCGGCCTCCCAGCGGACGTCCGAGGTGACGGCGGAGGGGGCGGCGTCCGGGGAGACGGCGGAAGGGACGGCGAAGGGGACGGCCGAGGGCCCGGAGGCTCCCGAGGCGACCCCGCAGCCCCCGGTCGGCCCGCGCCGCGCCCGCACCGCCTCCCAGGGCTCGGCCTCGCAACGCGCCCAGCCGGCCACCCCCGCCCGCCCCTCCACGGCCCCCCGCAGCTCGGACGCCCCCTGGCACCACGCCCGCCCTGCCTTCGACGAACCGAACCGTCGGCCCAAGACCGACCAGGACCCCAGCCCCGACCAGACACCAGAGCCCGAACAGCCGGAAGCGAAGCGGCTCCCGCAGCCGCAGCCGCAGCCGCAGTCGGAGACGGAGCTTCAGCCGGAGGCGAAGCGGCAGCCCGAACCGGAGGCGGAGCCGCGGCCGGACCCCCAGTCGACGCCGGAGCCGAAGCGGCAACCGGAGCCGGAGCCGAAGCGGCCCCCGCACCCGGAGTCGCAGCCGCAGCCACACCCGGAGTCGCAGTCGCACCCGGAGTCCGAGCCGGAGCCGCAGCAGAGCCCGCCCACGCCGAACGCGGACAACGAGCCGTCACCCACCAACGACGCCTCCACCTCCGCGTCCGCCCCCGCTCCAGCGTCGGCCCCAGCCCCGGCCCCCGCGCCCGACACCGACCCCCCGACCGAACCGCCCACCCCTGAACCCCCCACCCCCGAAACCCCTCCAGGAGGCCCGCGATGAACGACGCGCTCGACGTCGTGCTGCGTCTCCTCGTCGTCTTCGTCGTCTTCCTCACCTTCCCCCTGATCGTCGGTCAGACCGAGCACAAGGTGATGGCCCACATGCAGGGCCGCCTCGGCCCGATGTACGCCGGCGGCTTCCACGGCTGGGCCCAGCTCATCGCGGACGGCGTGAAGTTCGCGCAGAAGGAGGACATCGTCCCCGCCGGCGCGGACCGGCGTATCTTCCAGCTCGCCCCCGCCGTCGCCCTCCTGCCGTACCTCCTCGTTCTCCTCGCCATCCCCATCGGCCCGGGCGAGGGCGCGGTCGGCCAGGTCCTGGACGCGGGTGTGTTCTTCGTGCTCGCCGTGATGGGCGTGGGCGTCCTCGGCTCCCTCATGGCCGGCTGGGCCAGTGCCAACAAGTTCTCCCTCCTCGGCGGCCTGCGCACCGCCGCCCAGCTCCTCGCCTACGAACTCCCGATGCTGCTCACCGCCGCCTCCGTGGCGATGGCGGCCGGCACGGTCTCCCTCCCCGGCATCGTGGACGCCTTCGAGTGGTGGTGGCTGCCCTGGCAGATCGTCGGCGCGATCGTCTTCTTCGTCGCCGGCCTCGCCGAACTCCAGCGCCCCCCGTTCGACATGCCCGTCGCCGACTCGGAGATCATCTTCGGCGCGTACACCGAGTACACCGGTCTGCGCTTCGCTCTGTTCCTCCTCGCCGAGTACGCCGGAATCGTCGTCCTGTGCGGCCTGACCACCATCCTCTTCCTGGGCGGCTGGCACGGCCCCTGGGGCGCGGACGGGCTGGGCTGGGTCTGGACCCTGCTCAAGACCGCCGTGCTCGCCTTCGTCGTGATCTGGCTCCGTGTGACCTACCCCCGGCTGCGCGAGGACCAGCTCCAGAAGCTCTCCTGGACGCTCCTCGTCCCCCTTTCTCTCGCTCAGATCGCCCTCACCGGCGTCGTCAAGGTGGTGATCCCGTAGCTATGGCCCCCTTTCCCGGCAGCGGCCTCGCCAAGGGCCTGGCCGTCACCCTGCGCACGATGACGAGGAAGACCGTCACCGAGCAGTACCCGGACACGCAGCCCGAACTCCCGCCCCGTACCCGCGGCGTGATCGGCCTGTTCGAGGAGAACTGCACGGTCTGCATGCTCTGCGCCCGCGAGTGCCCCGACTGGTGCATCTACATCGACTCCCACAAGGAGACGGTCCCGCCCGCCGCCCCGGGCGGCCGCGAGCGCAGCCGCAACGTCCTCGACCGCTTCGCCATCGACTTCTCCCTGTGCATGTACTGCGGTATCTGCATCGAGGTCTGTCCTTTCGACGCCCTGTTCTGGTCCCCGGAGTTCGAGTACGCCGAGACCGACATCCGTGACCTCACCCACGAGCGGGACAAGCTCCGCGAGTGGATGTGGACCGTGCCGGCCCCGCCCGCCCTCGACCCCGCCGCCGAGGAGCCGAAGGAGATCGCGGCCGCCCGCAAGACGGCGGAGAAGCTGGCCGCGGCCCAGGCCGAGCCCACCCCGGCCGAGCCCACCGACCCCCGGGGAGGAGATTCGTGACCCTCGCCTCCGCAGCCGCGACGGTACCCCTGGCCGCCGACCCGCACGGCTTCCTCTCCCCGACCGGCGTCGAGGTCGCCTTCCTCCTCGTCGGCCTCGCCACCCTCGGCGCCGCCCTGGTCACCGTCACCACCCGGCAGCTGGTGCACGCCGCCCTGTGGCTGGTGGTCACCCTCGGCGGCCTCGCCGTCGAGTACCTCCTGCTCACCGCCGAGTTCATCGCCTGGGTGCAGGTCCTCATCTATGTGGGTTCCGTAGTCGTCCTCCTTCTCTTCGGTCTGATGCTCACCAAGGCCCCCATCGGCCGCTCCCCGGACGCGGACTCCGGGAACCGCTGGGCCGCCCTCACGGTCGCCGTCGCCGCGGCCGCCGCCCTGGTCTGGGTGGTCGTCGACGCCTTCCGCGCCACCTGGATCGACCTGGACGGGCCGGCCGCCGGCTCCACCGAGGTCACCGGCGCGAGCCTCTTCCAGAACTGGGTCCTCCCCTTCGAGGCCCTCTCCGTCCTTCTCCTCGCCGCACTGGTCGGCGCGATCGTCCTGTCCCGCAAGGCGAAGGCGGAGTGGAGCTCTCCCCCTGTGAACTCCCGAGATGTCACCGAGGGTTCCCGACCGGTGACAGAAAGTTCGGTGGGTTCCGGGCCCGGTCCGGACGTCCGCCAGCAGCCGGACGAGCAGGAAGGCGCCCGCTGATGCACCTCGCCTACCCCGCCGTCCTCGCCGCCCTCCTCTTCTGCGTCGGTCTGTACGGCGTCCTCGCCCGCCGCAACGCGATCCTGGTCCTGATGTCGGTCGAGCTGATGCTCAACGCCGTCAACCTCAACCTGGTCGCCTTCGACGTCTGGCTCAGCCGGGCCGCCGAGGAGACCCTGCACTCCGGCCAGGCCCTCACCCTCTTCACCATCGCCATCGCCGCTGCCGAGATCGGCATCGGCCTGGCGATCGTCCTCGCCGTGTACCGCAACCGCGGCACCTCGGACATCGACAGGCTCCGCGACACCGCCGAGGGCCACGAGAGCCCCACGGCCGACGGCCACGACAGCGACGCCCCCACCGCCGACGGGACCGAGAAGGCTGAGGCCACCGCGTGACCACGACCACCCTCGCCGTCCTCGTCCCTCTCCTTCCGTTCCTGGGAGCTGCCGCCGGACTGCTCCTCGGCCGCACCGCCCCCGGCTTCGTCCGCCCGCTCGCCGTCCTGCCGATCCTCACCTCCCTCGTCCTGGCCGCCGTCGTCGCCGTACGCCAGGGCGGTGACGCGGCCGTCGACGCGGCCACCGAACTCACCCCCACCGGCTCGGTCCCGATCGAACTGGCCCTGCACATCGACGGCTTCGCCGCCCTGGTCTCTGTGCTGGTCTGCCTGGTCGCCGCCTGTGTGCAGATCTACTCGACCGGCTACCTCCGCGAGGACCCCCGCTACCCCTCCTACGCCGCGCTCGTCTCCCTCTTCACCTCCGCGATGCTCCTCGTCGTCTACACCGGCGACCTGATCGTGCTGCTGGTCGGCTGGGAAGTCATGGGCATCTGCTCCTACTTCCTCGTCGGTCACTACTGGGAGACCCCGGAGGCCCGCGCCGCCTCCATCAAGGCCTTCCTCGTCACCAAGCTCGGCGACGTCCCCTTCCTCCTCGGCCTGTTCGCGCTCGCCACCGACGCCGGCTCCTTCCGCATCACGAAGGTCCTCGACACCGTCGTGCACGGCGGACTCGACCACCCGACGACCGTCGCCCTGCTGCTCCTGGCGGGCGTGGCCGGCAAGTCGGCGCAGTTCCCGCTGCACACCTGGCTCCCCGACGCGATGGCAGGCCCGACGCCCGTCTCCGCGCTGATCCACGCCGCGACGATGGTCGCCGCCGGTGTCTACTTCGTCGCCCGTCTCCTCCCGGTGTTCGAGGCCTCCCAGGCCGCGATGGTCGTCCTCGCCGTGATGGCCGCCGTCACGATGGTCGGTTCCGGCATCGCCGCGCTCGCCCAGGACGACATCAAGCGTGTCCTCGCCTACTCGACGATCGGCCAGCTCGGCTACATGACCGGCGCCCTCGCCGTCGGCGACCGCGGTGCCGCCGTCTTCCACCTCCTCTCGCACGGTGCCTTCAAGGGCCTGCTGTTCCTCGCGGCCGGCGTGATCATCCACGCCGTCGGCACCAACTCGCTGGCCGCCATGTCCCGCATGAGCCATCTGCGCGAGCGCGTCCCCGACGCCTTCTGGACGATGACCGTGGCACTCCTCGCGCTCGCCGCGATCCCGCCGTTCAGCGGCTTCTTCTCCAAGGAGTCCGTCCTCGGCGCCGCCGAGCACGTGACCGCAGGCCACACCGAGCACGCCCCCGGCGCAGCGGGCTGGCTGATCCTCGTCGCGGGCCTGATCACCGCCCCCCTCACGGCCGCCTACGCGACCCGTCTGTGGCTGTTGGCCTTCCGCGGCCGGGGCGCCGAGGCCCCCGACCACGGCCGCCAGCCGCTGTCCATGACCGTCGTGCTGTGGGTGCTCGCCGTCCCGTCCCTCGCGCTCGGCGGGCTCGCCTACCGCACGCTCCCCGACTGGTTCGACGGCAACGACCTCGCACCCACCCTCACCACCTCCGTGATCGGCACCGGCGTGGCCCTGGCCGGCGGACTCGTCACCTACGCCGCCTGGCGCCACCTCACCGCGCTCGCCGCCGTCGCCCCGATCGGCGCGGTCGCCGCCCACCCTGAGGGCGACGCTGCCCAGGTCGAGGCCGACGCGATCGCCAGCCACGCGCCCGCCTACGGAGACGTGGCCTCCGCCCCCGACCCGGCCGACCCCGGACGGCTGCTGCTCGGCCCGCTGCACCGCCACGCGGCCGTCGGCTTCCACGTCGACGCCGTGTACCGGGCGCTGTTCGTCCGCCCGGTCCAGGCCGGAGCGAGCCTCGTGCGGTTCCTCGACCGGGAGGTCGTCGACACCTACGTACGCGGCGCGGGCACCCTGCCCCGCTGGCTCGGCATCGCCGTACGGCGGGCCCAGACCGGCAACGTCCAGACCTATGTGAGCGCGCTGCTCGCCGGCACCGTCGTCCTGGCGGTCGCCGCCCTTCTCGTCGCCTCGGGAGCGTGAGCAGGCGTGATCGATATCAACGAATCCGTGATGCAGTTCCTTCTGGCGTTCGTCGTCGTCGGCCCGCTCCTGGGCGCCGCCGCCGCTCTGCTGCCCGCCCCGCCCGGACTGAAGGGGAAGTCACCCGAGCAGGCCGTACTCCGCCACGGCGTCACGGTGACCGGCGTGATCCTCATGGCCGCGATCGTCCTCGCGCTCGGCTTCGACCACGACCAGCCGTCGAAGATGCAGGCCAGCACGGACATCAGCTGGATCCCCGCACTCGACGTGCGCATCCACCTCGGCATCGACGGCATCTCCCTCCCCCTGGTGCTCCTGACCGCGCTGCTGACCTTCCTGTGCGCGCTCTACTCGTACTTCAAAATGCCCGCGGGCCCGACCCCGAAGGCCTTCGTCGCTCTGCTGCTCGTCCTCGAGTCCGGCACCCTCGCGACCTTCGCCGTCCTCGACCTGCTGCTGTTCTTCCTCGCCTTCGAGATGGTCCTCATCCCGATGTACTTCCTCATCGCCCGCTGGGGCGGCGAGGGCCGGACCCAGGCGGCGATGAAGTTCATCCTGTTCACGCTGCTCGGGTCCGTGGTCATGCTGCTCGGCCTGCTCCTGATCGGAATCAAGGCGGGCACGTTCGACATGGTGGCACTCGCCACTGACAACGGCCGGTCGCTGACCACATCCGTGCAGGTCATCGCCGTTCTGACGATCGGGCTGGGGCTCGCCGTCAAGACCCCGATGTGGCCTCTGCACAGCTGGCTCCCGGACGCCCACACCGCCGCCCCGACCGTCGGCTCGGTCCTGCTGGCCGGCGTCCTCCTCAAGATGGGTACGTACGGGTTCGTCCGGATTCTTCTTCCGATCGCCCCCGAGGGCTTCCACACCTTCGCGCCCTACCTCGCCGCCTTCGCCGTCGTCGGGATCATCTACGGATCCCTGGCCTGCCTGGCCCTGGCCAAGCAGGGCGCGAAGGGCGACCTCAAGCGCCTGATCGCCTACTCCTCCGTCGGGCACATGGGCTTCGTCCTGCTCGGCATCGCCTCCACCACCCCGACCGGCGTCAACGGCGCCCTGTTCGCCAACATCGCCCACGGCCTCATCACCGGCCTCCTCTTCTTCCTGGTCGGAGCCCTGAAGGACCGCACGGGCACCACCGACCTCGACGCCCTCGCCGAACAGACCGGCGCCGCCCTGTACGGCAAGGCGCCCCGCCTCGGCGGCCTGCTCGCCTTCGCCGCCGTCGCCTCGCTCGGGCTGCCGGGCCTGGCCGGCTTCTGGGGCGAGATGCTCGCGATGTTCGGCGCGTTCGACCCCGCCGACGACCTCAGCCGCCCCGCCTTCCTCACCTTCACGGCGATCGCCGCGTTCGGCACGCTCCTCACGGCCGCCTACCTGCTCGTCGTGGTCCGCCGCGTCTGCATGGGCAGCCTCCCGCAGGACGCCCCGAGGCTCACCGACGTCCAGACGTACGAGTTCGCGGCCTGGACCCCGCTCGTCGCCCTCACCGTCTTCGCCGGCCTGTGGCCCAAGGCCCTTCTCGGCCTGACCGACCCGGCCGTGCAGCAGCTCCTCGCAGGAGGCACCCGATGAGCTCCCTGGCCCAGCCCCTCGCCGAGTCGCTGGTCCAGTCCGTCGACTGGCTCGCGATCGCCCCGCCGACCCTCGCGGCCGTCGTCGCCCTGGTCGTCCTCGTCGCCGACCTGTTCGTGAGCGAGGCGAGGAAGCCGCTCCTCGGCTGGCTCTCGGTCACGGGCCTCGCCGCCTCCACGGCCCTCCTGCTGCCCCTCCTGGACGGCGACCGCTCCACGTTCTGCCTGACCGGCGACCCGAGCGCGTGCAGCTACACCGCCGACCGCTTCACCCTCGTCATCCAGTTCCTCGTCCTCGGGGGAGCGCTCCTGGCGGCCCTCCTGTCGGTCACCGCGCTGAAGGACGCCCGCGGCAGACTCCCCGAAGGGGAGTTCTGGTTCCTGCTGCTCTCGTCCGCCGCCGGCGCCGCCCTGCTGCCCGCCTCGCGCGACCTCGCCACCCTGGTCGTCGCCCTGGAGGTCGCCTCCCTGCCCGCGTTCGCCCTCGTCGGCATCCGGCACGGCGACCGCAGGTCCTCCGAAGCGGCCCTGAAGTTCTTCCTGTCCTCCGTCACCGCGACCGCCGTCAGCCTGATGGGCATCAGCTTCGTCTACGCGACCACGGGCACCCTCTACCTCACCCAGATCGCCGACCGCATCCAGCACGTCGACGGCCGACTGGACACCCTTGCCCAGACCGGCGTGGTCCTCACCCTGGTCGGCTTCGCCTTCAAGACCGCCGCCGTGCCCTTCCACTTCTGGGTCCCGGACACCTACATCGGTGCCCCACTGCCCGTCGCCGCCTACCTGTCGGTCGTCGGCAAGGCGGTCGGCTTCACCGGCCTCATCCTCGTCACGGTCGTGGGCCTCCCGTCCTACGCCGACGTCTGGGGCCCCGCCCTGGCCGCCCTGGCCGCCCTCACCATGACCGTCGGCAACGTCGGCGCCCTCCGCCAGCAGGCCACACGCGCGTACAGCGCCGTCCGCCTGCTCGCCTGGTCCTCGGTCGGACAGGCCGGCTACCTCCTCGTCCCGATCGCCGCCGCCGCGTACTCCGACGACGCCGAACACGCCGTCGGCTCCACCGTCGCGTACGCCCTCATGTACGGCGCCGTGAACCTGGGCGCCTTCGCGGTGGCCGCCCTGGTGGGCCGTACGAGCCCGCAGAACCGCCTCACGGACTACCGGGGCCTCTACGCCAGGAACCCCCTCTCCGCGCTGCTCCTGGCGTTCTTCCTGCTCTGCCTCGCCGGACTGCCGCCGGGCATCATCGGCCTCTTCGCCAAGGTCACCGTCTTCTCGGCGGCCGTCGACGCGGGCCTGGGCTGGCTCGCGGTCGTCATGGCCGTCAACGTGGTGATCGCGCTCTACTACTACCTCCAGTGGACGGCCCTGCTCTTCCGTGCCCCCGAGGGCGAACCCGTGGAGCACCGCGTCCCCGCGCCCCTCACCGCCGCGATCACCCTCACCGCGGTCCTCGGCATCGTCCTCTCCGGAGCACCCCAGCTGGTCCTGCGCTTCACCGACGCCGGCCTCTTCTGAGCCCGCACGTCGCCCGCCGGTTCGCCCGAACGTTCGCCTGCACACCGCCCACACGCGCGCGTACGCCCTCGCCGTCACCCGGACGGCCCATACCCCGGCCCGCCTGCACAAGGGAACTAGTCACCTCCGCCTGGCGTTGACCAGTACGGGAGGGTCCACTGGCGTGACACCACGACACCAGGGCCACCGGAGAACAGCACAAGATCCGCAAGCAAAGGGTTCCCCTGCTGCACGACTTGGAGGGCGTACCGTGCACCGCCGGCACAACGGGCTCAGGACCGCAGTACTCCTCGGGGGACTGTCGGCACTCATCATCGTCATCGGCAGCTTCTTCGGCCGTACGGGGCTCGTGGTCGCGGTAGTGATCGCCCTCGGCACGAACGCGTACGCGTACTGGAACAGCGACAAGCTGGCACTGCGCGCGATGCGGGCCCGTCCGGTCAGCGAGTTCGAAGCCCCGGCCCTCTACCGGATGGTCCGCGACCTCTCCAACCAGGCCCGCCAGCCCATGCCCCGCCTCTACATCTCCCCGACCGAGGCACCCAACGCCTTCGCCACCGGCCGCAACCCGCGCAACGCCGCCGTGTGCTGCACCGAGGGCATCCTGCGCATCCTCGACGAGCGCGAACTGCGCGGTGTCATCGGCCACGAACTCAGTCACGTCTACAACCGGGACATCCTCATCTCCTCGGTCGCGGGCGCCCTCGCCTCCGTGATCATGTTCCTGGTCAACTTCGCCTGGCTGATCCCGATCGGCCGCTCCGACGACGATGACGGCCCCGGCATCCTGGGCTTCCTCCTGATCATGATCCTGGGCCCCCTCGCGGCCTCCCTCATCCAGCTCGCCATCAGCCGCTCCCGCGAGTACGAGGCGGACGCCTCCGGCGCCCAGCTCACCGGCGATCCGCTCGCCCTCGCCAGCGCGCTGCGCAAGCTGGAGGCGGGCACCAAGCAGCTCCCGCTGCCCCCCGAGCCCCGCATCGAGACCGCGAGCCACATGATGATCGCGAACCCCTTCCGCCCCGGTCAGGGATTCTCCAGGATGTTCTCCACACATCCGCCGATGGCGGAACGCATCGCCCGGCTAGAGAAATTGGCAGGTCGCCCCCAGTGAAGACCATCCTGAACGTCATCTGGCTCGTCCTGAGCGGTTTCTGGCTGTTCCTCGGCTACCTCCTCGCGGGCGTCATCCTCTGCATCACGATCATCGGCATCCCCTTCGGCATCGATCTTCTGCGTTCAGCATCGCGCTCGGGTCGACTCGCCCTTCGATGACCATCGAGGGCAGTAGCCGGATCTCGGGGAGGGGGACCTGTTCCATGTCCGCCAGGGCAGCGTTCACGCGGCTCCAGGTGCCGTCGGACGTCCAGGCGTTGAAGTGCTTCGAGGCTTGAATCGTGGCACCGGTTTCCTTGAGCACGTTGGGCCATGACTTGCCGGTGCGCGCCTTGTAGAAGATCGCGTCTACGGAACGGCGGACAGTGCCCCCGCGCCCCTTCGGGAGTAGGGGAGCGATCATTGCCCACTCCTCGTCGGAGAGCGCAGCAGCGCGGACGGCGAGGCCAGCGGTGGCGTACCAGGCCCGCACAGTGCAGGGGACACCGCCGCGCCGGTCGTCGGGCACCGGGCCGGTGATGGTGACCTTCAGTTCCAGCATGGACAAGATGGCCGCTTGCTGCTCAGGAGCCATGTCCGGGAACGACTTCTTCGCCATGCTCGCCAGGGCGATGAGGTCGCGAGCGCGCTGATCGGACTCCTCCATCTCCGCCAGCCATTCGGCCGCTTCGTCGCGAAGATTCTGGAGCTGTTGAAGTTCGTCGTTCAGCACTGTCGTAGCCGCCTCGATGGCGTCCGAAGACTTGCTCTGCTTTGCGGCCGCGACGATGACGGCCGCCATCGACGCATTCATGCCCTCGATCTGCTGGTCAAGGTCGGCGATTCGGTCGACCAGGGCAGTCGTGTCCCCTTCCGCCATGCCGATCCACTCGGCAGCCAGTTCTTGGAGCTTTTCGCTGTTGCTCGCGATCTCGGTGACGCGCTTCCAGACGTGCTTCTCAAGTGCGTCTGCGTCGATGCGGGAGCAGCCGCAAGACTCTTGGCTGGGATCGTCGGGCGCATTGCCCGCGCACCTGTAGAACCGAGCCACCTCCCGGTCTGCCGTATAGCCGAAGCCCGAGTGCGTTTTGCCGCAGACGCTGACGACCCGACCGCTGAGCGGGTAGATCCAGCGTTGGCCGCTGCTGAGCTTCGCTGTTTCGGCGACCTTCCGTCGTAGCTCTGCGCTCTGTTCCTCGGTCAGGATCCGAGGCAATTCGATCCTGACGGAGTCGCCCCAGATGGGGGCGCCGTTTTCGTCCCTGTTGGCATGCTTGCCACGGAAGACGAGTACGGCATCGAGTACGGGCGCTGACATGATGCGATCTCGGAGGTTGTCGCGCGTCCATGTCTTGCCGGAACGTGCTGTGATCCCTTCACTGATCAGGCGAATGGTGACCTTGCGGAGGTTGAGCCCCTCGCCGACCACCAGGCCATAGACACGCTTGATGACCTTCGCCTCTTCCGCATCGATCACCAGGTACGAGCCAGGAGTCCCCTTGTTGGCGATGCGGTAGCCGTACGGAGCACGCCCACCGACGTGTGCGGCCGGCGTCAGCTCCGCCTTTTCCTGCAAGCCGCCCTGAGTACGGTCGCGGATCGTCTCCCATTCGGTCTCGGCGTAGTCGGCGTCCCGGCGCATCTTCTTGCGCCCCTCGGTGGTGGTGTTGTCGTAGTCGTCCGCGACGACGGCGACGAAGACGCCGATGTCTTCCAGGGCCCAGACCCAGCGCCAGAACGCACGGCCCTTGCGTCCGATCACACGGCCGTCCGGCACGACCACGATGTCGAAGGGGCGTGGAGTCTGCTGGGCGTCGTCCATGAGCCGCTTCAGATCGCCACGGTCAGCAGCTTCCAGGGAGCCCGAGACGCCCTCGTCCTTGTACGTGCCGACGTGAGTCCACTGCTTGAGTGCGATGTGTCGAGTGGTCTTGCGGCTTTGCCGAGCTACGCCGTAGCCCTTCTTCTGCTCTTCGGTCGAGACACGGAGGTAGTCGACCGCACGCAGAGTACGTGTGCCGACTGCGCGAGCAGCGGTCTCGATGGATGAAGACAGGGGTGTGCTTACATTGGACACGTCGACTCCTAGTCAGTCGGCTAGCCCCGGGGCGGTGCCAGCCGCTGCCGGGGCGTTTGTCTGAACTTCCAAGGTGGCGCGGGTGTCTGACAGCCCGTCGGGTTTCGGGACCTTCCTTCGTCGACGTGCTTGCGGCCCGAACAGAATGCGCAGGAGTAACGCACGTTCGGCAGGAGACAGCGTCTTGTCCGGGAGCCATACGGCCTGGGTGTCAGCCATCAGATCCACCCCCGTTGCTGTGCTGCCTCCCGGCTCAACTCTCGGTTGATGGCGAGGTCTTCGAAGACCCCAGCGGCAATCAGTGCGCCGCCGGGGGAGTGGCCGGAGCCGGCAATAGCGCCAGCGGGAATCCGTGGTCGAGCCTGATGGCTTGGAGCGGCCGACGTGATCGGCGCGTTCGGCCCGCAGCGCTGCATAGGTGGTGGAGTAGGCGCGGGATTTGGTGAGGATGTGGCCTCGGTGACCGAGGGTGTGAGTCCAACTCCGGAGACGGAGCGTGCCGTACTCAGGTAGGTCACCGAGGAGCCAACAGGTCCGCATGAGAGTGCGCACGTGCTCACTGACGGATGCCGCCTCGATTTCCTCCCAGGTAGTGATTTGGTGATCTGTCCCGGCGCCCGTGTCACTTGCCCCCTTGGTCACGTACTTGGCCACGTACGCGGCAACGGCGTCGTCATCAGGACTGTCGCCGTGGGCAAGTAGAGGGCGGATGTCGATCTGGCCGCCCCACCTGAGAGCACTCTCGCCGACGGCGGGACTGTGGGGGGTGCGGACCAGGACCCGCCCGGCGGAGGCCCGGACAGCATCGGTCAGCCGCTCAGTGGTGCCCCAGGTCGGAGGTTCGTCGGCCGGTCCATTCGAGCCGTCGAGGCGGACAACGGCGTGGACGTGCACGGCCGCCCGTCTCTGATACTCGGCGACACGGGCGAAGGGCAGTCGCGCGTGCTTCGCGAAGTGGGACGCACGAGGCCGGCGGAGGAGGCGAGGCGTCGGCGGACGTCGATGACGAACCGGTCCCATAGCTTGCTGGCGTGCGCGTGCCACAGGACATGGCCCGTGTAGTCGTAGCAGTCCAGGCACAGGGGTTGGCCGATCGGGGGAGCGTCCGGGGCGTGGATTGCGCCGCAGCCGAGGGGACGCCCGTGTTCGCACGTGACGCCGTCCCGGCGGGGTCGACAACGTTCCCCGGCACGGTGGACCGGGCCGAAGGAGGAGGCGGTGAGGGCGAAATGACGACCGCTCGGCTGATTTCGCCCTCTCCATCGCCTGTGCGGCATTAGCTGCCGCTGGTAACCACGCCGACGCAATGGGGAAAGCGCGCTCGATTACCAATGCGAGCATGCGAGACTATTGCCTAGACTTGATGGCCGTATGTCACGCTAAGCCTAGTGACTATGAACTCGCCATAACGGTTATGGATTTGATTGAGGATTCACGGCAAAGGGGTTATGCCACAGAAAACGTGGCGGGAATAATGGCCCGTTCGGGCGATTATTAGCAGGCGATATTGTTGATGAGCGCATTGCCGGTTCCCGCCGGAGGGGCTAGTCGGCACAGTGAAACTCTCTGCGCGATTGCTGTGGCGCTTCTCCAGGCTGGTGATCACGATCGGGCTTTGGAGATGGCTCAGAGGGCCACTTCTATTGCGCATGCGGGAACTGATAGAGAGACGCAAGTTTCCCAACTGTGCGTTTTGGCGGATGCCTTGAGTGACGCCGATGAGCTTCGTGCCGCCAGGGAGCTGGTGAACGAGGTGCTGGCTGGGGGTGACAACGAGAACGGCTCTTTGCCCTTTCATGTCGCTGCTAGCGTTTCCCGTGTTCTCGCCAGAGCAGGCGATTTTGAGCGTGCCGTCGACCTGGCGCGTAACGTAGGGCAGTTTTGGGACAGGTCGAGTGCTTTGATTTCGGTCGCCGACGCGCTGGCGTCACAGGGGCATTACCGGCGCGCATGGGACATCTTGGAAGAGATGATTGCCCTGTGTGATGGGCACAACAACTACAGGCTGCGAATGAGCATTATTGCGGCGATTGCTGAGGTCGCAGCTAAGATGGGCGATCCGAAGCGTGCTACGAGTCTGGTTGAAGATGTTACCGCTACTGCTCGAGCAGGAGAGTTGAGGGAGGAGGAAGCTTTCGGCCTCGCGTGTGCGGCTGAAAGCTTCTTGCAGCTGAATGATAGAGGTACAGCCGCCGATCTGGCTCCTGGAGGCGAGCAACCTAGCGTCCAACTTTTCGCAGGTGGAAGCGAAAGAAGAGATCTGGGATTTCGCTGCTCGTTCCCTCGCTCGCGCCGAAAAATATGAAGATGCGTTTCGCCTGTCTCTTAGCATTGAAGATCTTGAGGTCCGGGCCGAACTAATGCTTTTCGTTATCGGGCACGCTGCTCAGGGTGGTGAAATTGATACCGCCATCAGTCTGACTGGCGAAATGATTCATCCTCACCTGAAGTCGCTTGCGTGGGTGGCTGTTTGTGCAGCCCAAAAAGATCTTCCGGGTGCCCGCTTGAATCTTATGCAGGCGTTGCGTACCGGTACTTGGCGAGAAGCGGTCTCACTCATGGGGGACGCGGGATCACGGTATCTCGTGATTCTCGCCAATCTGCTGCTGTGTGACATTAGGCAAACCTAGATCAATGTCGCACCCGCTGGTGTCTCGCACTCACTAGCGGCCAAACGCTTGCTCTGTGGGAACCACGTCGCGGCCAAGTGGCATGAGTGAAATCGGGATGAGCTTGAGATTGGCCCAGCCGAACGGGATCCCGATGATCGACAGGAAGAGCGGGACGCTCGTGACCAAGTGGGCCAGAGCCAGCCACCACCCCGCGAAGATCACCCAGATCACGTTCCCGATGACCGACCCGGCTCCGGCGCCCGACCGCTCCACGGTGGTGCGGCCGAACGGCCAGAGGACGAAGCCGGCGATGCGCAGCGACGCGATGCCGAACGGGATGGTGATGATCAAGACGAAGCAGATCAGCGCGGCGATGAAGTAGCCGATCGCCATCCAGATGCCGCAGAAGATGAGCCAGATGATGTTCAGCAGCAGGTTGAACAGCTTCATGATCGACACCTCTCCAGGTGGGTCCGCCCGTACTGTCCTGCTACTACCAGTATCAGCAGGTCACGCGTTAAGGCGGAACCGGAGCGCCCTTGTAGCGTGATCGGGAACGTACGGAGACGATCCCGTTCGGCATCGCGGCATTCCGGATCGGCCTCTACGCCCTCTGGCCGTTCGGCTACACGACCGTCGAGCGCCGTGACGCGGGTGCCCCCTCCTGCCTCGGCAACGTGCTCTGGCTGGTGCTGGCCGGCTGGTGGCTGGCCATCGGCCACAACGTCACCGGCCTCGCCCTGTGCATCACGATCATCGGCATTCCGTTCGGCATCGCGAACTTCAAGCTGATCCCGGTCTCGCTGTTCCCGCTGGGCCGCGAGATCGTGCCCACGGACCAGCCGTTCGCCGGGCGCTGACGAGCCGCTGACGAGCCACTGCGGACCGCGGGCCCGCCTCGCAGGGGTTCCCCGGATTTCCACAATCGGCCGGTTGTCCACAGGACGCCCCGATTGTCAGTGGCGGCGTGCACCATGAACGCATGACCGAGAACGAGCAGTTGCTGGCAAGGGTGGCGGCCAAGGCGGCCACCACCCGGCCATGGGGGTGGACTTCACTCCCCGACCCCATGGACGCGGCCACCCTGGCCCGCGCCGAGGCAGCCCTCGGCTTCCGCCTGCCCCCGCTCCTCGCCGACCTCTACCTGCGGACAGGGGACGGCGGATTCGGCCCGGAGTACGGCCTGCTGCCCCTGCTCGACAGCCCGCCCGCCGGTGAACCCTCCGCCGTCACCCAATACCTCGCCCAGCGCAAGAGCGGCCTGGAGGACCCCGAGTGGCCCTGGCCCGAGGGCGTCCTGCCGATATCCCACTGGGGCTGCGGGATGTACGCGTGCGTGGACTGCCGCTCCCCGCAGGCGCCGGTCCTGCTCTTCGAACCCAACCCCGGCGACCCCGACCAGGCCTGGTTCGTCGACGCCCCCAGCCTCACGGACTGGCTGCACGCCTGGCTCGACGGCACGGGCTGGTATGACGTCCCGGACGAAGGGCTGGACATGCCCCCGTGGACGGAGTTCCGGATACGTGCGACGGCGGAAGGGACGACGGCTTAGCCGGGGAGGAGCGCGCCCCGAACGCCCCCTGCCCGCCGAGCATCCAGGGCACCGCCGCAGTCACGGACGCGTGCACGGGCCAGTGGCTACAGGCCACCGCCACGGGCCACCGCCACGGTGAGCCCGCCGTCGGCCGCCCGCCCACCGCCCGACGCCCGACGTACACCCACACAGCGCACCGCACGCGCAGCCGCACCCCGCCCGTGCGTTACAGGCGTCACCGGCGTCACGCGCTTCCGCGCTGTCCCCCCGCCCACCGTCGCACCCCGTACGCGAGCACCCCCACCGCCAGCACACCCGCCCCCACGACCACCGACGTCACCGGCAGTGCGAACGCCAGCACCATGCACCCCACCAGGCCCACCGCCGGCAGCACGCGTGCCGTCGGGGCCGGATGCAGGGTCCAGGCCGAGGCGTTGGCCACCGCGTAGTACGCCAGCACACCGAAGGAGGAGAAGCCGATCGCGCCCCGTACGTCCACTGTGGCGGCGAGGACCGCGACCACCGCGCCCACGACCAGTTCGGCCCGGTGCGGTACCTGGAAACGCGGATGCACGGCCGCCAGGGCGCCGGGCAGATGGTGGTCCCGGGCCATGGCCAGTGTCGTGCGCGAGACGCCCAGGATGAGGGCGAGCAGCGAGCCCAGCGCGGCCACGGCGGCCCCGGCCCGTACCACCGGAACCAGCCCCGGCACCCCCGCCGCCCGCACCGCGTCCGCCAGCGGCGCGGTGGCCCGCCCCAGGGTGTCCGCCCCCAGCACGGAAAGGACGGCGACCGCCACACACGCGTACACGGCCAGCGTGATGCCCAGAGCCAGGGGGATCGCGCGCGGGATGGTGCGCGCGGGATCGCGTACCTCCTCGCCGAGGGTCGCGATGCGCGCGTATCCGGCGAACGCGAAGAACAGCAGACCGGCCGCCTGGAGCACCCCGCCGACACCCCCGGAGGCCCCGATGTCCAGCCGCCCGGCGTCGGACGCCCCGGACCCCAGGCACACCACGACCACGGAAGCGAGGACCGCCAGGACCACCGCCACGATCCCCCGCGTCAGCCAGGCCGACTTCTGGACGCCGCCGTAGTTCACCGCGGTCAGCGCCACCACGGCCGCGACCGCCACCGCGTGCGCCTGTGCGGGCCAGACGTACGCCCCCACCGTCAGCGCCATCGCCGCACAGGAGGCCGTCTTGCCGACCACGAACGACCAGCCGGCCAGGTAGCCCCAGAACGCCCCCAGGCGCTCGCGTCCGTACACATAGGTGCCGCCCGAGGCCGGATAGCGGGCGGCGAGGCGCGCCGACGACATGGCGTTGCAATAGGCGACCAACGCGGCGAGGGCGAGTCCGAGCAGCAGCCCGGAACCGGCCGCGGCCGCGGCGGGAGCCAGGGCGGCGAAGACGCCTGCCCCGATCATCGAGCCGAGCCCGATGACCACGGCGTCACCGACGCCCAGGGTCCGTCGGAGCTGGGTGGAGGATACGGGCGGTGTCATGTGCCGCACCCTACTGACCGGGGGAACCGCGGGGTGCCGTCGTGACGTCGTGCACATCAACTCGGCACGAACCCGCGTGCGAGGCAGGACGGGGGGCGTGGGGCCGGGAAGTGAGCACTGCCCGTCCGGAGCGAGCAAGATCACAGTTCTCGGACAGTGAGGGCACAGCACGGAAGGGCAGGTTCAGGACATGGGCATCATCAGCTGGATCATCCTGGGGCTGTTGGCCGGAGTCATCGCCAAGGTCCTGCTGCCGGGGCGTGACCCGGGCGGCTTCATCGGAACGACCGTCATCGGCATCGCGGGCGCGTTCATCGGCGGCTGGATCTCGGCCCGCTGGCTGGACCACCCCATCGCCAAGGACTTCTACGACGGCGCCACCTGGGCCGCCGCGATCGGCGGCTCGCTGGTGCTGCTGATCGCCTACCGGATCCTGTTCGGCAACTCACGCGACTAGCGCGAAGGGCTCCGCCACTCGGGCGACTCGCGCGCCCCTGACGCGGCCCACGTACGAGAAGGGTGGGCACCGCCGGGTTCCGGCCCGGGTACCCACCCTTCCTCGCCACCGGGAGTGCGTGGCCAGTGGCCGACTACCGGTAGTTCACGAACTGGAGCGCGAAGTCGAAGTCCTGGCCCTTCAGCAGGGCGATGACGGCCTGGAGGTCGTCACGGCTCTTGGAGCTGACGCGCAGTTCGTCCCCCTGCACCTGGGCCTTCACGCCCTTGGGGCCCTCGTCGCGGATGAGCTTCGCGACCTTCTTCGCGTTGTCCTGGGAGATGCCTTCCTTGATCTCCGCGAAGAGCTTGTACTCCTTGCCGGAGAGCTGGGGCTCGCCCGCGTCCAGGGCCTTCAGCGAGATCCCGCGCTTGATCAGCTTCGACTGGAAGACGTCGAGGACGGCGTTCACCCGGTCCTCGGAGTTCGCCTCCATCAGGATCTTTTCACCGGACCACGAGATCGAGGCGCCCACGCCCTTGAAGTCGTAGCGCTGCGAGATCTCCTTGGCGGCCTGGTTGAGGGCGTTGTCGACCTCCTGCCGCTCGACCTTCGAGACGATGTCGAAACTGGAGTCGGCCATGTCCTGTGGCTCCTTGTATCGGGGTGTCGGGGTGCGTGTCGGCGTACGTGGGGTTGCCGCCGAGCCCGGCGTGGTCCCGGGTCGCATCCGGACAAGCCTAGCCACCCGCGGTCCTCCCGGTGCAGATCAATCAGGTGGCGAAGCACCCCTCGGTATCGGGTATTGTTTACGTCGTTGCCAGAGAGCACCGCCGAAAAGCGGTTCGAACGGCGGCAAACCCCGGCGGTGTGCCCGAGCGGCCAAAGGGAGCAGACTGTAAATCTGCCGGCTCAGCCTTCCCAGGTTCGAATCCTGGCGCCGCCACGCTGAGAGCGAAGGGCCCGTGACCTGCTAACGCAGCAGGTCACGGGCCCTTCGTCGTATGTCCTCCCGTTTCCCTTTCACTGCTCCGCTGGAGGCTCCTCCGCGGCTTCCGCGGCTTCTTCGGCCTCTGGGGACTTCGCCTCGCGCTTCACGTCGGCCTCCACTTCGTTGCGTGCCTTGCCCTCCGCCTTGGAGTAGTCCGTCACCGCGGCCTGGACGTCGCGGGCGAGATCGCGCCACGCGCGCCAGGCGGTCTCGTACGTGTCGGTCTGGGTCTCCGACCAAGGGGTGTCGGTGGGCGCGCCGTAGTCGTCCCGCAGTTGAAGCACCCTCACGTGTGCCTCGTCGGCCGCGCGCTGCTTCTGCACGAGTTCGTCGAAGGTATGTGCCACATTTCGGATGCTAGGGAGGCGGGGGCGGTTCCGCGCGGCGAGCGGGGCGTGCGTCGCGCGAGGGTACCCGGGTGGCCCACTGGGGCACACTGGCCCCATGTCCAGCCGTCGCAGAACCTGTCCCGAGTGCCGTCGAGAGATCGCCGTCGTCGCCGGACGGTTCGCCCGGCACGACCCGCCCGGGGCGCGGGAGAGCGGAGAGCTGATCTCCTGTCCCGGCTCGCGCCGCACGGCGCAACTGGGCGCCGCCCAGCCCTCGTTGGACGGTTATGTGATGCCGGAGTTCCCGGGCCAGTTGCCCCTGTTCTAGGTACCTGCGCCCGCCCGTGCTCAGTTGCCCGCCACCGACTTCACCGCCACCGACACCGGCACCGGGCCGCCGATGAGTTCGAGGGTCAGGCCGGCCGTCGCCGGGGAGTCCAGGAGTTCCACCAGGACCGCGGCCACGTCCGCGCGGGAGACGGGCCCACGGCCCGTGTGGGCCTCCAGGCGGACCAGGCCGGTGCCGGGTTCGTCGGTGAGCGCGCCGGGGCGCAGGATCGTCCAGTCGAGGGACTTCTGCCGCGTGACGTGGGCGTCCGCCTCGCCCTTGGCGCGCAGATAGACGTCGAAGACCTCGCGCCCCTCGTGCTTCGCGTTCGCGCCCATCGACGACACCACCAGGAACCGCCGTACGCCGGCCAGGACCGCCGCGTCCGCGAACAGCACCGCCGCGCCCTTGTCGACGGTGTTCTTGCGGGCCGTACCGCTGCCCGGGCCCGCGCCCGCCGCGAACACCGCGGCGTCCGCGCCGCGCAGCCGCTCGGCGATCGCCTCGACCGACGCCGACTCCAGGTCCAGGACGACCGGTTCGGCCCCCGCCGCCCGCAGGTCGTCGGCCTGTTCGGCCTTGCGGATGATTCCCGCCACCTCGTCCCCGCGCGCGGCGAGCCTACGCTCCAGCAGCAGCGCGATCTGACCATGACCACCAGCGATGACAATGCGCATGCTTCCGACCGTACGCCCGGGCGGCCCCGTCCGCCCCGCAACTCCGCCCCACGCCGCCGCACCACTTCTCCAAGGCCACCCCTCCAAGGCCACCCCTCCAAGGCCACCCCTCCAAGGCCACCCCTACGAGGCCACCCCTACGACAGCTCCCCCCGCCCCTGCCGGGGCAGTCCCAACTCCGCGGTCGCCGCCGAGGTGGAGTACTCGCGCACCGCGCTCGTCCGTGCCACCACGCGCCCCCGGTGGATCACGATGCGGCTGTACGCCAGCGAGAGCGCGGCGGAGAGCCGGTCGCCGCGGACCGCCAGCAGGTCGGCAGGGAAGCCCGCCTCAACCCGGACCTCGGGCAGCGCCAGCACCGCCCGCGCGGACGCGCTCACGGCGTCGTAGGCGTCCTCGGGGCGCAGGCCGTGGCGGGAGGCGAGCAGGTAGGCGGCCTCGAGCGGGTCGCCCCGGCCGACGGGGTTGGAGATGTCCCGCAGCGTGCCGCTGCCGGCCGCCACTCTGACGCCGGCCGCGCGCAGCAGTCGTACGGGCGCTGTGCCGCGCTCCTCCACGCCCCCGCAGCCGCCCTGGGGCAGGCACACCACGCTGACACCGGCGGCGGCCAGCTGGTCGGCGGTGCGGCCGGCGGCCTCGGCGGGGAGGCGGTCGAGGCCGCCGCAGGGGCTCAGGGTGACGCCGGGGCGCAGGCCGCCCGCCATGGCGGCGAGCCGGGCGAGCCGGGCCGGCTCGGCGGCGTCGGTGTGCAGGTCGACGGGGCAGCCGTGTTCGGAGGCGACTTCGAGGACGGCCTCCACGTACCCCGTGGGATCCGGGTCCAGGTCCGGGCAGCCGCCCACCACGGAGGCGCCCATCTTCACCGCGTCGCGCAGTATCGCGAGGCCGTCCGCCCCGGCCACCCCGGTCAGCATCCGGGGCACCGCCACCGCGGACAGCTCCGCGAGCCCGTGCAGCGAGCGCCTGGCCCGCAGGACGGCGGTGAGCGCGCCGAGGCCCTGGACGTCGCCCACCCGCACATGGGCGCGCAACGCGGTCGCGCCGTGGCCGAGTTGCAGCAGCGCGGCCTCGGTGGCACGGCGCTGGACGTCCTGCGGGGCGTACGAGACGGGGCCGTCGGAGTCGGCCGACAGGGCGGTGTCGGCGTGGGCGTGCGGCTCGGCGGGGGCGGGGAGCAGCAGATAGCCGCTGAGATCGACGCGGGTGCCGGGGGAGCGGGCCGGGCCGGGGGCCAGGCTGCCGACCGTGCCGACCGCCTCGATACGACCGCGGCTCAGCCGTACGTCCACGGTCCGGCCGTCCGTCAGTCGCGCCCCGCACAGCAGCAGGGCGGCCGGGTCCGGCGTACCTCCCGGGGCACCGGACGAGGACGACCAGGGGGACGGCTGCGGCTGGCTGTCGGGCATCGCGCTCCAGGAGGATCGGGCACTGCGCGGGGGGACGCAAGATCACACAGAGTGAGTCGAGCCTAGGGCGGGGGCCCGGCGCTGTTGGGGAGGAGCGCAATAGTCGTACCGGTGTGGTCCGGCGGGCGGGAGGGGCTCGCGGGAGCGGCGGGAGACCGGGGAAACGGCCGCCCGGGCGGCCGCGGAGGGCCCCCGGAAACGGATTTGGGTGAACGGCTGCGGACCGTGTAATGTCTTCATCGCTCGCCCCAATAGCTCAGTCGGCAGAGCGTCTCCATGGTAAGGAGAAGGTCTACGGTTCGATTCCGTATTGGGGCTCTGGTGGGTGAGGTTCCCGTCGTGAGGCGGGACCTGATCCCATCAAAGCGGTGTAGCTCAGTCGGTAGAGCAAGCGGCTCATAATCGCTGTGTCACCGGTTCAAGTCCGGTCACCGCTACTGACAGTAGCCGATTGTGGGGTCGGTCCTTCGATCGGCTACTCTTTCTTGCGTTATATGTCCCATCCGTTCGTCAAGGAGCACTCACGTGGCTGCCACCGACGTCCGCCCGAAGATCACGCTGGCCTGCGTGGAGTGCAAGGAGCGGAACTACATCACCAAGAAGAACCGGCGTAACAACCCGGACCGACTGGAGATGAAGAAGCACTGCCCGCGTTGCAACGCGCACACCGCGCACCGCGAAACGCGATAAATCAGGCTCGTATGCGAGGCCGTCCCCGAGTGATCGGGGGCGGCCTCGCGTCGTTGAGCGACCCGTACCGGTCAGTAGAGCAAGCAGGAGGTGCCGAGCCCATGGCGCTCGACCAGTCCTTCGTGGGGCGGAGCTACCCGCCCACCGACCCCTATGAGGTAGGTCGGGAGAAGATCCGCGAGTTCGCGGAGGCCGTGGGGGAGACCAACCCGGTGTACACCGACCCGGAGGCCGCCAAGGCGCTCGGGTACGCCGATGTGATCGCGCCGCCGACCTTTGTGTTCTCGATCACCTTCAAGGCCGCGGGGCAGGTCGTCCAGGACCCGCAGCTGGGCCTCGACTACAGCCGGGTGGTGCACGGCGACCAGAAGTTCGCCTACCGGCGTCCGGTGCGCGCCGGTGACCGGCTCACGGTCACCTCGACCATCGAGGGGATCAAGTCCCTGGCGGGCAACGACGTCCTGGACATCCGTGGCGAGGTGCACGACGAGGCCGGCGAGCACGTCGTGACCGCCTGGACCAAGCTCGTGGCCCGCGCGGCCGAGGAGGCGTGAGAAACCGATGACGGCCAGGATCGCTTACGCCGATGTCGAGGTCGGCACCGAGCTGCCGGCGCAGACCTTCCCGGTGACCCGCGCCACTCTCGTGCAGTACGCGGGCGCCTCCGGGGACTTCAACCCCATCCACTGGAACGAGCGGTTCGCCAAGGAGGTGGGCCTGCCGGACGTCATCGCGCACGGCATGTTCACCATGGCCGAGGCGATCCGTGTGGTCACCGACTGGACGGGCGACCCGGGCGCGGTCGTCGACTACGGCGTCCGCTTCACCAAGCCCGTCGTGGTCCCGAACGACGACCAGGGTGCCGTGATCGAGGTCACCGCCAAGGTGGGCGCCAAGCTCGAGGACAACACCGTGCGGGTCGACCTGACGGTGACCTGCGGCGGGCTGAAGGTGCTCGGGATGTCCCGGGCGGTCGTGCGGCTGGCCTGAGACGGCGGGAGTGCGCCGCGGGATCATGACGCGGTGCGGTGCTGTTGAGTGCAGTGCGGTAAGGGGCGTGCTCCATGGTGGGGCGCCCCTTACGCGTGTCCGGCCCCCTGCCTGCGACAACGGGTGAGGGGGAGGGGGCGTTCCCGAGGAGCCCCGATGAAGCCTTGACCTAGTTAGTGATTGAGTACTAACTTAGTCGCATGGCCAGGATGAGCGCAGAAGAGCGGCGCGAGAGCGTCATCCGCGCGGCGACGAGCGAGTTCGCGCGGGGCGGCTATCACGGTACGTCCACCGAGGCGATCGCCAAGCGGGTGGGCGTTTCGCAGCCGTATCTCTTCCGGCTCTTCCCGGGCAAGAAGGCGATCTTCCTCGCTGCTTCCACGCGCTGCATGGACGACACGGTCCGTACGTTCGAGGAGGCCGGCAAGGGGCTGACCGGCGAAGAGGCCCTGCACGCCATGGCGAACGCGTACACCCAGATGATCGCGGAACAGCCCGAGCGGCTGATGATGCAGATGCAGACGTACGTCGCGGTGGCCGCGGCGGAGGCGGAGGGCGACCACGCCTTCGGCGAGGCCGTGCGGGCCGGGTGGATGCGGCTGTGGGACACCGTCCATCTGCCGCTCGGCGCCGACGCGAACGGGACGACTCAGTTCCTGGCGTACGGCATGCTCATCAACTGCCTGGTGGCCATGGGGTTCGCGCCCGAACACCGAGTGTGGGAAGGGATGTATCCGTCGGCTCGGCTGAAGGGCCGACTGGAGAAGTAGGCGGTCGGGAAGCGCGGGGTTTCGGCGCATTTCCATGACCGCGGAAGTTAGTAATCGATTACTAATCGAAGAAGCCGAAGATCGACCAACCGCTGGGGGAGCGATGTCACAGCAGAAAGCACGTCCGACCGAACGCCGCGGGGGAGCCGTCTGGGCTCTCGTCATCACCGGCGCCGCCGGGTTCATGGCGTCCCTCGACAACCTGGTCGTCACCACCGCCCTGCCCTCGATCCGCGAGGATCTCGGCGGGGCGCTGGACGACCTCGAATGGACGGTGAGCGCGTACACCCTCACCTTCGCCGTCCTGCTGATGTTCGGCGCGGCGCTCGGTGACCGCTTCGGCCGGCGGCGGATGTTCCTCGCCGGGCTCACCGTCTTCACCGGTGCCTCCGCCGCCGCGGCCATGGCGCCCGGCATCGACTCCCTCATCGCCGCCCGCGCGGTCCAGGGCGTCGGCGCGGCGATCATGATGCCGCTGACGCTCACCCTCCTCACGGCCGCCGTGCCCGCCGCCAAGCGCGGGATGGCGTACGGGATCTGGGGGGCCGTCAACGGGCTCGCGGTGGCCTCCGGGCCGCTCATCGGCGGCAGCCTCACCGAACATGTGTCCTGGCACTGGATCTTCTGGCTGAACGTTCCGCTGGGCCTCGCCCTGCTGCCGCTCGCCCGGCTGCGGCTCGCCGAGTCGCACGGCACCGGCGCGCCCCTCGACATCCCCGGCACACTGCTCGCCAGCGGCGGTCTCTTCGGGATCGTCTACGGCCTGGTGCGCGGGCCGGCCGACGGCTGGACCAGCCCCCTCGTGCTGACCGGGCTGTTCGCGGGCAGCGCGCTGCTCGTCGCCTTCGTGCTGCACGGCGTCCGCGCGGCCAACCCCATGCTGCCGATGCGGCTGTTCCGCTCACGGGCCTTCGCCGGGATCAACGCGGCCAGCCTGCTCATGTTCCTCGGCATGTTCGGGTCGATCTTCCTGCTCAGCCAGTACATGCAGGGCGTCCTCGGCTACTCGCCCACCGAGGCGGGGCTGCGGATGCTGCCGTGGACCGGCATGCCGATGCTCGTCGCACCGATCGCCGGGATCCTCTCCGACCGGATCGGCGGGCGGCCGGTCGTCGCCACCGGGCTCTTCCTCCAGGCCGCCGGACTCGCCTGGATGGCCGCCGTCGCGACCGTCGACGTCTCCTACGCCGTCCAGCTTCCCGGGCTGATCGTCAGCGGAATCGGCATGGCCCTGTTCTTCGCCCCCGCGTCCAACCTGGTGATGTCCAGCGTCCGCGCCCAGGAACAGGGGATCGCCTCCGGGGCGAACAACGCGCTGCGCGAGGTCGGCGGCGCCCTCGGCATCGCCGTCATGGCGTCGATCTTCTCCGCGCAGGGCGGCTACGAGTCCGGGCAGGCGTTCGTGGACGGGCTGCGGCCCGCCCTGGTCACCGGTGCGGCCGTCGTGACCCTGGCCGCCATCGCGGCGCTGCTGATCCCCACGGCACGGCGCGAGGGTCGGGACGGGGCCTCCGAGGAGACCGGCGCGCGGGCCGAGGCCGGGGCCGACCGGGTCCTGGCGGGCGCCGACCGCTGAGCACGGCAGGAGATCGAGAGAAGGGCACACGCGTGTGGGGCCCCGCCGACGCCGGCGGGGCCCCACACGCGTGGAGGGCCGCGCGGGCCGCGCCGGACGGGGCTGTCGGTGGGGTCTCGTAGGCTTGGGCGCGTGCTGGAACTTCACGACGCCCCGCTCGCCCCGCTGACCACCTTCCGGCTGGGCGGCCCCGCCACCCGGCTGGTGACCGCGACCACCGACGCCGAGGTGATCGCCGCCGTGCGCGAGGCCGACGCCGCCGGTACGCCGCTGCTGCTGATCGGCGGCGGCTCGAACCTCGTCATCGGCGACAAGGGCTTCGACGGCACCGCCCTGCGCATCGCCACCCGCGGCTTCGAACTGACCGGCAACCGGCTGGAGCTGGCCGCCGGCGAGGTGTGGACCGACGCCGTCGCCCGCACCGTCGAGGCCGGGCTGGCCGGTGTCGAGTGCCTCGCCGGCATCCCCGGCTCGGCCGGCGCGACCCCGATCCAGAACGTGGGGGCGTACGGCCAGGAGGTCTCCTCGACCATCACCGAGGTGATCGCCTACGACCGCCGCGCGGGCGAGACGGTCACGCTCACCAACGCCGAGTGCGCCTTCTCCTACCGCCACAGCCGCTTCAAGGCCGACCCCGAGCGGTACGTCGTCCTGCGCGTCCGCTTCGAGCTGGAGGACGCGGACGGGCTGTCGGCGCCGCTGAAGTACGCCGAGACGGCCCGCGCGCTGGGCGTGACGGCAGGCGACCGCGTGCCGCTCACCGCCGCCCGCCAGACCGTGCTGAAGCTGCGCGCCGGGAAGGGCATGGTGCTGGACGCCGAGGACCACGACACCTGGTCGGCCGGCTCGTTCTTCACCAACCCGATCCTCACCGACGCCGGCTTCGCGGTGTTCCACGCGCGCGTGCGGGAGCGGCTGGGCGACGGCGTGGAGCCGCCCTCCTACCCGGCGGGCGACGGGCACACCAAGACCTCCGCGGCCTGGCTGATCGACAAGGCGGGCTTCACCAAGGGCTACGGCAGCGGGCCCGCGCGGATCTCCACCAAGCACACCCTCGCCCTCACCAACCGGGGCGAGGCCACGACCGAGGACCTGCTCGCGCTGGCCCGGGAGGTCGTGGCCGGGGTCCACGAGGCGTTCGGGATCACGCTGGTCAACGAGCCCGTGATGGTGGGCGCCGGGCTGTAGGGCGGGCGGCGCGGCCCGGCTACGCCGCCAGCCAGTCGTCCACGCCCGCCAGCAGCTTCGCCTTCATGTCCGGCGGCGCCGCCGACCCCCGGATCGACTGGCGGGCCAGTTCGGCCAGTTCCGCGTCCGTGAAGCCGTGGTGCCGGCGGGCGATCTCGTACTGTGCCGCCAGCCGGGAGCCGAACAGCAGCGGGTCGTCGGCGCCCAGCGCCATCGGGACCGCGGCCTCGAACAGAGTGCGCAGGGGTACGTCACCGGGCTTCTCGTAGACGCCGAGGGCCACGTTCGACGCCGGGCACACCTCGCAGGTCACGCCCCGCTCGGCCAGCCGCTTCAGCAGCCGGGGATCCTCCGCCGCCCGCACGCCGTGCCCCACCCGGGTCGCGTGCAGGTCGTCCAGGCAGTCGCGCACGGAGAACGGGCCGGTCAGCTCACCGCCGTGCGGCGCGGCCAGCAGCCCGCCGTCCCGGGCGATGGCGAAGGCCCGGTCGAAGTCCCGCGCCATGCCCCGCCGTTCGTCGTTCGACAGCCCGAAACCGACCACACCCCGGTCCGCGTACCGCACCGCCAGCCGGGCCAGCGTCCGGGCGTCCAGCGGATGCTTCATGCGGTTCGCCGCCACCAGCACACGGATCCCGAGCCCGGTATCCCGCGAGGCCGTCTCCACGGCGTCCAGGATGATCTCCAGCGCCGGGATCAGCCCGCCCAGCAGGGGCGCGTACGACGTCGGGTCGACCTGGATCTCCAGCCACCCGGAGCCGTCCCTGATGTCCTCCTCCGCGGCCTCCCGCACCAGCCGCTGTATGTCCTCGGGCTGCCGCAGACAGGACCGCGCCGCGTCGTACAGCCGCTGGAAGCGGAACCAGCCGCGCTCGTCCGTGGCCCGCAGTCTCGGCGGCTCCCCGCTGGTCAGCGCGTCGGTCAGCGCCTCGGGCAGGCGCACCCCGTACTTGTCGGCCAGCTCCAGCACGGTCGCGGGCCGCATCGACCCGGTGAAGTGCAGGTGCAGATGGGCCTTCGGCAGCTCAGAGACATCACGTACACGCTCCATTCAGCGATCCTGCCGTACCCGGGTGTCGTCCCGGTAGCCGATTCCCCGAACGTGGTCTTGCTCGCACAAAGCAGCGGGGACCTGATCCCGCATTCGGGATCAGGTCCCCGTAAGGGAGACGGACGTCAGTCCCTGGCCTCCGCCAGCAGCTTCTGGATCCGGCTCACGCCCTCGACGAGATCCTCGTCACCCAGGGCGTACGACAGCCGCAGGTAGCCCGGCGTACCGAAGGCCTCGCCCGGGACGACCGCGACCTCGGCCTCGTCCAGGATCAGCTCGGCCAGCTCGGTGCTGTTCTGCGGGCGCCTGCCGCGGATCTCCTTGCCGAGCAGCCCCTTCACCGACGGGTACGCGTAGAACGCGCCCTCGGGCTCCGGGCAGAGCACGCCGTCGATCTCGTTGAGCATCCGCACGATCGTCCGGCGGCGGCGGTCGAAGGCCTCGCGCATCTTCTCCACGGCCGCCAGGTCACCGGAGACGGCGGCCAGCGCGGCGACCTGGGCCACGTTGGAGACGTTGGAGGTGGCGTGCGACTGGAGGTTCGTCGCGGCCTTCACGACGTCCTTCGGGCCGATGATCCACCCGACCCGCCAGCCGGTCATCGCGTACGTCTTGGCGACCCCGTTGACGACCACGCACTTGTCGCGCAGCTCGGGCAGGATCGCCGGCAGCGAGGTGAACGTCGCGTCGCCGTAGACGAGGTGCTCGTAGATCTCGTCCGTCATCACCCACAGGCCGTGCTCCACGGCCCAGCGGCCGATCGCCTCGGCCTCCGCGGCGCTGTAGACCGCGCCGGTCGGGTTGGACGGGGAGACGAACAGCACGACCTTCGTGTTCTCGGTGCGCGCCGCCTCCAGCTGCTCGACCGAGACCCGGTAGCCGGTGGTCTCGTCGGCCACGACCTCCACCGGCACACCGCCGGCGAGACGGATCGACTCCGGGTACGTCGTCCAGTACGGCGCCGGGACGATGACCTCGTCGCCCGGGTCGAGGATCGCGGCGAAGGCGTTGTAGATCGCCTGCTTGCCGCCGTTGGTGACCAGGATCTGCGCCGGGTCGACCTCGTAGCCGGAGTCGCGCAGCGTCTTCGCGGCGATCGCGACCTTCAGCTCGGGCAGACCGCCGGCCGGCGTGTACCGGTGGTACTTCGGGTTCTTGCAGGCCTCGACGGCCGCCTCGACGATGTAGTCCGGGGTCGGGAAGTCGGGCTCGCCGGCGCCGAAGCCGATCACCGGACGCCCGGCGGCCTTCAGGGCCTTGGCCTTGGCGTCCACGGCGAGGGTGGCGGACTCGGAGATCGCGCCGACTCGGGCGGAGACCCGGCGCTCGGTGGGAGGGGTTGCAGCGCTCATGCGCCCCATGTTTTCAGACAGGAAACGGGCCCGGCACACGGGTTTCACCCACTGGGCAACCGACAGAACACCAGACGGAATCCGATCAAGACCATTTTCCGTTCGACGGGGCGCCCCGGACCACGTACACTCATCCGTCGTTGGCCTTCAACAACCGTGCCACCGCCGGTGCACACCGAGCACCCGGTCGGATGCGGTAAGTTGGGGAACGCACAAAGGGTCGTAGCTCAATTGGTAGAGCACTGGTCTCCAAAACCAGCGGTTGGGGGTTCAAGTCCCTCCGGCCCTGCTACACACACCTTCGCCAGGATGTGTACGCATGTACGTACAGCAATGCACCGCCGTGCGGCTCAGACCGGGCGCGGCACGGCCACGACCCGGGAACAGGTGAGGACGAATGGCGGATGCCGTGGGCTCCATCGACACGCCTGATGCCCAGGACGAGTTGCCTGAGGCCAGGAAGAAGGGCCGCAAGGGCGGCAAGCGCGCCAAGAAGGGCCCGCTGAAGCGTCTGGCCCTCTTCTACCGCCAGATCGTCGCGGAGCTCCGCAAGGTCGTCTGGCCCACGCGAGGCCAGTTGACCACGTACACGACCGTGGTGATCGTCTTCGTGGTCATCATGATCGGCCTGGTGACCGTGATTGACTATGGACTCAGCCACGCCGCCAAGTACGTCTTCGGCTGAGCCAAGAGCGAAGGGCGCCGGGTGATCGGCGCCCCTTTCGCGTGTTCCACCCCCATGTATCCAGGAAGAAGCAGCCACCGTGTCTGACCAGAACCTGAACGACGCCATCGAGCCCGACGACGTCGAAGACGAGCTCGACATCGTCGAGGGCGCTGACGAGGACCTGGACGAGTTCGAGGCTGCCGACGCCGAGGCGGGCGAGCCCGCGGAGGAAGCCGCTCTCCACGTCGAGGACGACGAGGACGAGGACACCGAGGACGCGGACGACACCGAGGCCGTCGAGGCCGAGGACGACACCGAGGCCGAGGAAGAAGAGCCGGCCGAGCCCGTCGACCCCGTCGCCGCCCTGCGCGAGGAACTGCGCACCCTCCCCGGCGAGTGGTACGTGATCCACACCTACGCCGGCTACGAGAACCGCGTGAAGACCAACCTGGAGCAGCGCGCCGTCTCGCTGAACGTCGAGGACTACATCTTCCAGGCCGAGGTGCCGCAGGAAGAGGTCGTCCAGATCAAGAACGGCGACCGCAAGACGATCCGCCAGAACAAGCTCCCCGGCTACGTTCTCGTCCGTATGGACCTGACGAACGAGTCCTGGGGCGTCGTCCGCAACACCCCCGGCGTCACCGGCTTCGTGGGCAACGCCTACGACCCGTACCCGCTGACCCTGGACGAGATCGTCAAGATGCTCGCCCCGGAGGCCGAGGAGAAGGCCGCCCGCGAGGCCGCCGAGGCCGAGGGCAAGCCCGCTCCGCAGCGCAAGGTCGAGGTCCAGGTGCTGGACTTCGAGGTCGGCGACTCGGTCACCGTCACCGACGGCCCGTTCGCCACGCTCCAGGCCACGATCAACGAGATCAACGCCGACTCGAAGAAGGTCAAGGGCCTCGTCGAGATCTTCGGCCGCGAGACCCCGGTCGAGCTGAGCTTCGACCAGATCCAGAAGAACTAGCTCCTTCTGGAACACCCGCCTCCGACCAGGTCAGACAGGCTGCTGGAAGCCGGTCTGACCTGCTCGGTTTTTGGCCGCACACCTATACCCGTTATCGTTGTGCGGTATGCCTGCGTCCGGGTTGCCCCCGAACGCGGGCAGGACCCGAACCGAAAGGACCCGGAGAGCTATGCCTCCCAAGAAGAAGAAGGTCACGGGGCTCATCAAGCTCCAGATCAACGCCGGTGCGGCGAACCCGGCCCCGCCGGTCGGCCCCGCGCTCGGCCAGCACGGCGTCAACATCATGGAGTTCTGCAAGGCCTACAACGCCGCGACCGAGTCGCAGCGTGGCTGGGTCATCCCGGTGGAGATCACGGTCTACGAGGACCGCTCCTTCACCTTCGTGACCAAGACGCCGCCGGCCGCGAAGATGATCCTCAAGGCCGCGGGTGTGGAGAAGGGCTCCGGCGAGCCGCACAAGACCAAGGTCGCCAAGATCACCCAGGCGCAGGTCCGCGAGATCGCCACGACCAAGCTGCCCGACCTCAACGCCAACGACCTGGACGCCGCGTCGAAGATCATCGCCGGCACCGCCCGTTCCATGGGCATCACGGTCGAGGGCTGACCTCCACCCCCCGTACCAAGCAGAAGTGTGGAAGGGCCTGCTCGGCCCGGACCACGACTCCTCAGAATCACCAGGAGCAGTAGTGAGCAAGCGCAGCAAGTCCCTCCGCGCTGCGGACGCCAAGATCGACCGGGAGAAGCTCTACGCCCCGCTCGAGGCCGTCCGTCTCGCCAAGGAGACCTCCACGAGCAAGTTCGACGGCACCGTCGAGATCGCCTTCCGCCTGGGTGTCGACCCGCGCAAGGCCGACCAGATGGTCCGTGGCACCGTGAACCTGCCGCACGGCACCGGCAAGACCGCCCGGGTCCTGGTCTTCGCGACCGGTGACCGTGCTGCTGCCGCGGAGGCCGCTGGCGCCGACATCGTCGGCTCCGACGAACTGATCGACGAGGTCGCGAAGGGCCGTCTGGACTTCGACGCCGTCGTCGCCACCCCGGACCTCATGGGCAAGGTCGGCCGCCTCGGCCGCGTGCTCGGTCCCCGTGGCCTGATGCCGAACCCGAAGACCGGCACCGTCACCCCCGACGTGGCCAAGGCCGTCACCGAGATCAAGGGTGGCAAGATCGAGTTCCGTGTCGACAAGCACGCGAACCTGCACTTCATCATCGGCAAGACGTCCTTCGAGGACGACAAGCTGGTGGAGAACTACGGCGCGGCCCTGGACGAGATCCTCCGTCTGAAGCCGTCCGCCGCCAAGGGGCGCTACATCAAGAAGGCCGCGATCAGCACCACGATCGGCCCCGGCATCCTGATCGACCCGAACCGCACCCGCAACCTCCTCGTCGAGGAGGACCCGGCCGCGGTCTGAGCCTGACAGCTCACAGCAGTCGACGACGAGCCCCGCAACCTTTCGAGGTGCGGGGCTCGTCCCTGTTTGTCGTACGGCCTCTTTTGCCGCACGGGTGTCAGTGCCGTGCGTTAGCGTGCGAACACAGGATTCCTTGGGGGTGGAGCGAATGCAGAGCACGACCATGCGCCGTGCGGGCCTCTCGATCGCGGCGGTGACCCTGCTGACCGCGGTGGCGGCCTGTAGCTCGGGTGGCGGCGGTTCGGAAGGATCGGGGGACTCCGGCGGTTCCGGCAAGGACGGAACCCCACGGTTCTCACCCGTCGCCGCCCTGCTCAGTGCGGAGAAGTCCACGGACGACGCGGACTCCGCGAAGGTCGAGTCCACCACGACCATGGGCTCGGTGATGTCCATGACCGCCGACGGCGCGCTCGGCTGGGGCGACGGCCTCACCGGCAGACTCACCATCACCTACACCGGCGGCACCATGGCCGAGACGATGCGGCAGACCGGCAGCACCTCGATGGAGGCCCGCTACCTGCCCGACGCCTACTACGCCAAGATGGGCGACGCCTTCGCCGCGCAGGCGGGCGGCAAGCACTGGATCAAGTACGCGTACGACGACCTGGAGACCCTCGGAGGCGGCTCCGGCGCGTATCTGAAGGACCAGATGCAGAACACCACCCCGAACCAGTCGGTGAAGCTCCTGCTGGCCTCCGGGGACGTGCGCAAGGTCGGCGAGGAGAGGGTCCGCGGCCAGCAGACCACGCACTACTCGGGCACGGTGGACGTGGCCGACCTCGCCTCGCAGAACTCCAACCTCAGCCAGCGCCAGCTCGACGACCTGAAGAAGCAGCTGGAGCAGGCCGGCGTCAGCACCGAGACCGTCGACATCTGGGTCAACGACCAGGATCTGCTGGTCAAGAAGGTCGAGAAGGGCGAGACCACGGCCGGCGACTTCACCCAGACCGCGTACTACAGCGACTACGGCACCGAGGTGAGCGTCGACGAACCCCCGGCGAGCGACACCGCGGACTTCGCGGAGCTGGTGAAGCAGCAGGGCCTCGGCACCTCGTAGAGCGTCACGGAGCGGGCTTCGCGGGGCGGGCTGCACGCGGGCTTCACGGAGCAATATTCACGGGACCTCACCAGCCTCACTGGGATACCTTCACGGTCTTGCTGTGTATCGACCGTGTGTTCTCTGTATGTGTGTTCTGGGGGAAGTTGGATGAGGTCTTCCGTGGGTGTCCTCGGGCTGTCCGCACTGCTCGTCGCCGGCTGTGGCGCGGCGGGCGGTTCGGACGGCGGGAGCGACTCGGCCGCCGGGGCCGCGGCCGCGGTCGCCCGGGCTGCGGAGCAGGCGGAGCGGACCGTGTCGCTGCGCTACACCATGACCGGCCGGACACCGGAGGAGGGGCGGGTCGAGGCCGAGGCCGCGATGAGCACCGAGCCGGCGGCCATGAGCCTGAAGTCGACCGTGCTCAGCGGGCCCGACCAGGGTTCGGGCGAGTTCCGCCTGGTCGACGGAGTGCTGTACATGGGCTCCGACGAGGCCAACGAGGACGGCAAGCACTGGATCAAGATGGGGGCGCCGGGCACCTCCGACACCCCGAGCGGTGTCAAGGTCGACAGCAGCGCGGCCGGGGACCGGCTCCGCGACAACCCCTCCCACGAGAGCGGCTTCCTCACGGCGGCCGACGATCTGAAGAAGGCCGGCACCGAGACCGTCGACGGCGTGCGCACCACCCACTACACGGGCACCGCCACCCTCGACGAGATCCGCGCCTCCTACGAGGACGAGACGAAGAAGGCCCGCCAGCGGACCGAGAAGAGCCTCGCCCAGTACGAGAAGCTGGGCGTCGACGAGCTGACCCTGGACCTGTGGACCGACACCGAGGACCACACCCGCAAGATGCGCGTCCAGGGCTTCGGCCGCCACGGCGAGCTGGACCTCACCTTCCACTTCACCGACTTCGGCAAGCCGGTCACCGTCAAGGCGCCGCCCGCCTCGGACACCTTCGACATGGGCGAGGCGATGCGCAAGGCCCGGGAGGACTGAGCCCCGTACGGGCGGATTTGCTTGACGCCGTACACCTCCCGTACTCTCCTAAAGAAGCCAAAGACCGCTGGTCGTTGCCGTGCTCTCGCAAGAGAGTGCGGTGGCCGAAGGATCCGCTGATATGCGGACGACCCGCGCAGGTGACTGTGGAAGTGCTCCCGGACCGGAATCCGCACCGGATCCCGTTCGGTCGAGCTACGCCCCGTGCGCCTGCGCCGGGGCGTTTCGTTTGTCCCAGCCCCTTCTGAGCGGTCCTCATCACCCGGAAGGAGGCCGACGCTCTATGGCAAGGCCCGACAAGGCTGCCGCGGTAGCCGAGCTGACGGAGCAGTTCCGCAGCTCGAACGCCGCCGTGCTGACCGAGTACCGGGGTCTCACCGTGGCGCAGCTCAAGACGCTGCGTCGTTCGCTCGGTGAGAACGCCCAGTACGCCGTGGTGAAGAACACGCTGACCAAGATTGCGGCCAACGAGGCCGGGATCACCTCGCTCGACGACCTGTTCAACGGTCCGACGGCGGTCGCCTTCGTCACCGGTGACCCGGTGGAGTCGGCGAAGGGTCTTCGTGACTTCGCCAAGGACAACCCCAACCTCGTCATCAAGGGCGGTGTCCTTGACGGCAAGGCGCTGTCCGCCGACGAGATCAAGAAGCTTGCGGACCTCGAGTCCCGCGAGGTTCTGCTCTCCAAGCTGGCGGGTGCTTTCAAGGGCAAGCAGACTCAGGCTGCGCAGCTCTTCCAGGCGCTCCCGTCGAAGGTCGTCCGCACTGTGGACGCCCTTCGCGCCAAGCTGGACGAGCAGGGCGGTGCCGAGTAACTCGGCTCGCGAAATGACCGCCGCCTGAGGCAGCCCGCCTGAGGCGAGGGTCACAGCGGGCCGAACGTACGCCCGCCAGACATGTACATCCGGCACCAGCCGAATTAGTGGAAGGATCGCCCACCATGGCGAAGCTCAGCCAGGAAGACCTGCTCGCGCAGTTCGACGAGATGACCCTCATCGAGCTCTCCGAGTTCGTGAAGGCGTTCGAGGAGCGTTTCGACGTCACCGCCGCCGCTGCCGTCGCCGTCGCGGGCCCGGCCGGTCCGGCCGCCGCTGCCCCGGCCGAGGAGGAGAAGGACGAGTTCGACGTCATCCTCACCGGTGCCGGCGACAAGAAGATCCAGGTCATCAAGGTCGTGCGTGAGCTGACCTCCCTGGGTCTGAAGGAGGCCAAGGACCTCGTGGACGGCGCCCCGAAGCCCGTTCTCGAGAAGGTCGCCAAGGAGGCCGCGGAGAAGGCCGCCGAGTCCCTCAAGGGCGCCGGCGCCTCCGTCGAGGTCAAGTAACACCTGGCGGTCGGCGACGACCGCACGCAAAGGCTGAAACAGTCCCCTCGGGGCTGTAACGCCGGAGCACCGAAGAGCGATCATCCATCCGGGTGGTCGCTCTTCGTCGTTCCCGGGAGCGCGGCCACGGTTGCCTTGAACCCGTGTGAGCGGGGGGTATGGTGATCTTCGTCGTGTCTCCCGAGCACCCCGGTTCGGCAAGGGGGGCCTTGACGAACCGCACGCAGCGCGCAATTCTCAGGACGCGTCGTCACAAGGATCCGAATCCGAGGCATGGATCGACGACGAAGAGGGCAGTATCACCGTGCGTTGAGGGCAATCAGACCGAGGGCGTTGAGAACAACGAGGGTCTCGAAAAACCCGCACTGGACATCAGTGTGCCAAGTGGCTACACTGACCCTTTGCGCTGCCTGTTAGCTGTCCCCTGCCCGTCACCAGGGGCATGCCCTCACTTGAGCACTGACGATCAGAGTGTCCCTCACCTGGGATTTCTGTCTCTGTGCGCCGGAGAGGGACCGGTACGCGCGTAGTGAGTCCGAGCCCTCGGAAGGACCCCCTCTTGGCCGCCTCGCGCAACGCCTCGACCGCGAATACGAACAACGGCGCCAGCACCGCCCCGCTGCGCATCTCTTTTGCAAAGATCAAGGAGCCTCTCGAGGTTCCGAACCTGCTCGCGCTGCAGACCGAGAGCTTTGACTGGCTGCTCGGCAACACGGCCTGGCAGAGTCGGGTCGAGGAGGCTCTCGAGAACGGTCAGGACGTCCCCACCAAGTCCGGCCTCGAGGAGATCTTCGAGGAGATCTCCCCGATCGAGGACTTCTCCGGGTCGATGTCGCTGACCTTCCGCGACCACCGTTTCGAGCCGCCGAAGAACAGCATCGACGAGTGCAAGGACCGCGACTTCACGTACGCGGCCCCGCTCTTCGTGACGGCCGAGTTCACCAACAACGAGACCGGCGAGATCAAGTCCCAGACGGTCTTCATGGGCGACTTCCCGCTCATGACCAACAAGGGCACGTTCGTCATCAACGGCACCGAGCGTGTCGTGGTGTCGCAGCTGGTCCGTTCGCCGGGCGTCTACTTCGACTCCTCGATCGACAAGACGTCCGACAAGGACATCTTCTCGGCCAAGATCATCCCGTCCCGGGGTGCCTGGCTGGAGATGGAGATCGACAAGCGCGACATGGTCGGTGTCCGCATCGACCGCAAGCGCAAGCAGTCGGTGACCGTCCTCCTGAAGGCGCTCGGCTGGACGACCGAGCAGATCCTCGAGGAGTTCGGCGAGTACGAGTCCATGCGCGCCACCCTGGAGAAGGACCACACCCAGGGCCAGGACGACGCGCTGCTCGACATCTACCGCAAGCTCCGTCCGGGCGAGCCCCCCACGCGTGAGGCCGCGCAGACGCTGCTCGAGAACCTCTACTTCAACCCGAAGCGCTACGACCTCGCCAAGGTCGGCCGCTACAAGGTCAACAAGAAGCTGGCCGCGGACGCGCCGCTGGACGCCGGTGTCCTGACCGTCGAGGACGTCATCGCGACGATCAAGTACCTCGTCAAGCTGCACGCCGGCGAGACCGAGACGGTCGGCGACAGCGGTCAGACGATCGTCGTCGAGACCGACGACATCGACCACTTCGGCAACCGTCGTCTGCGCAGCGTCGGCGAGCTCATCCAGAACCAGGTCCGTACGGGTCTGGCTCGTATGGAGCGCGTCGTCCGTGAGCGCATGACGACCCAGGACGTCGAGGCGATCACGCCGCAGACCCTGATCAACATCCGGCCGGTCGTCGCCTCCATCAAGGAGTTCTTCGGCACCAGCCAGCTGTCGCAGTTCATGGACCAGAACAACCCGCTGTCGGGTCTCACCCACAAGCGCCGTCTGTCGGCTCTTGGCCCGGGTGGTCTCTCCCGTGAGCGGGCCGGCTTCGAGGTCCGCGACGTGCACCCCTCGCACTACGGCCGCATGTGCCCGATCGAGACGCCCGAAGGCCCGAACATCGGTCTGATCGGCTCGCTCGCCTCCTACGGCCGCGTCAACGCGTTCGGTTTCGTCGAGACCCCGTACCGCAAGGTCGTCGACGGCCAGGTCACCGACGAGGTCGACTACCTGACGGCCGACGAGGAGGACCGCTACGTCATCGCGCAGGCCAACGCCACGCTGAACGACGAGATGCAGTTCACCGAGGCCCGCGTCCTGGTCCGCCGTCGTGGCGGCGAGGTCGACTACGTCGCCGGTGACGACGTGGACTACATGGACGTCTCGCCGCGCCAGATGGTGTCGGTCGCGACCGCCATGATCCCGTTCCTCGAGCACGACGACGCCAACCGTGCCCTCATGGGCGCGAACATGATGCGTCAGGCGGTGCCGCTCATCAAGAGCGAGTCCCCGCTCGTCGGCACCGGCATGGAGTACCGCTCCGCCGTCGACGCCGGCGACGTGGTCAAGGCCGAGAAGGCGGGTGTCGTCCAGGAGGTCTCCGCGGACTACATCACCACCGCCAACGACGACGGCACGTACATCACGTACCGCCTGGCCAAGTTCGCCCGCTCCAACCAGGGCACCTCGGTCAACCAGAAGGTCATCGTCAACGAGGGCGACCGGATCATCGACGGCCAGGTCCTGGCCGACGGTCCGGCCACCGAGAACGGCGAGATGGCGCTGGGCAAGAACCTGCTCGTGGCGTTCATGCCGTGGGAGGGTCACAACTACGAGGACGCGATCATCCTGTCGCAGCGCCTCGTGCAGGACGACGTCCTCTCCTCGATCCACATCGAGGAGCACGAGGTCGACGCCCGTGACACCAAGCTCGGCCCCGAGGAGATCACCCGGGACATCCCGAACGTCTCCGAGGAGGTCCTCGCCGACCTCGACGAGCGCGGCATCATCCGGATCGGTGCCGAGGTCGTCGCCGGTGACATCCTCGTCGGCAAGGTCACGCCCAAGGGTGAGACCGAGCTGACGCCGGAGGAGCGCCTGCTGCGCGCCATCTTCGGTGAGAAGGCCCGTGAGGTCCGTGACACCTCGCTGAAGGTCCCGCACGGCGAGATCGGCAAGGTCATCGGCGTCCGCGTCTTCGACCGCGAAGAGGGCGACGAGCTGCCGCCGGGCGTGAACCAGCTGGTCCGCGTCTACGTCGCGCAGAAGCGCAAGATCACCGACGGTGACAAGCTCGCCGGCCGGCACGGCAACAAGGGTGTCATCTCCAAGATCCTGCCCATCGAGGACATGCCGTTCCTCGAGGACGGGACCCCGGTCGACATCATCCTCAACCCGCTCGGTGTGCCGTCCCGAATGAACCCGGGACAGGTTCTGGAGATCCACCTCGGCTGGCTCGCCAGCCGCGGCTGGGACGTCTCCGGTCTCGCCGAGGAGTGGGCGCAGCGTCTGCAGGTCATTGGTGCCGACCAGGTCGCCCCGGGTACCAACGTCGCCACCCCGGTCTTCGACGGCGCCCGTGAGGACGAGCTGGCGGGTCTGCTCCAGCACACCATCCCCAACCGCGACGGCGAGCGCATGGTGCTCCCGTCCGGCAAGGCGCGGCTGTTCGACGGCCGTAGCGGTGAGCCGTTCCCGGACCCGATCTCGGTCGGCTACATGTACATCCTGAAGCTGCACCACCTGGTCGACGACAAGCTGCACGCCCGCTCGACCGGTCCGTACTCGATGATCACCCAGCAGCCGCTGGGTGGTAAGGCGCAGTTCGGTGGCCAGCGCTTCGGTGAGATGGAGGTGTGGGCGCTGGAGGCGTACGGCGCCGCGTACGCCCTCCAGGAACTGCTGACCATCAAGTCCGACGACGTCACCGGCCGCGTGAAGGTCTACGAGGCCATCGTCAAGGGCGAGAACATCCCCGAGCCCGGCATCCCCGAGTCCTTCAAGGTGCTCATCAAGGAGATGCAGTCTCTCTGCCTGAACGTGGAGGTGCTGTCCAGCGACGGTATGTCCATCGAGATGCGTGACACCGACGAGGACGTCTTCCGCGCTGCGGAGGAGCTCGGCATCGACCTGTCCCGGCGCGAGCCGAGCAGCGTCGAAGAGGTCTGACGGGAGTTCGGCAGGCCTTGAGCGATCAAGGCCTGCCGGCCCCGGGACCCCCGTTTCAGACCCCAAGACTTACAACCCTGAGAGGGATTGACGCATAGTGCTCGACGTCAACTTCTTCGACGAGCTCCGGATCGGTCTGGCTACCGCTGACGACATCCGTCAGTGGAGCCACGGCGAGGTCAAGAAGCCCGAGACCATCAACTACCGCACGCTCAAGCCCGAAAAGGACGGACTCTTCTGCGAGAAGATCTTCGGTCCGACCCGGGACTGGGAGTGCTACTGCGGCAAGTACAAGCGTGTCCGCTTCAAGGGCATCATCTGTGAGCGCTGTGGCGTCGAGGTGACCCGCGCCAAGGTGCGCCGTGAGCGGATGGGCCACATCGAACTGGCCGCCCCCGTCACGCACATCTGGTACTTCAAGGGCGTCCCCAGCCGGCTGGGCTACCTGCTCGACCTGGCTCCCAAGGACCTCGAGAAGGTCATCTACTTCGCGGCGTACATGATCACGTACGTCGACGAGGAGCGCCGTACGCGTGACCTGCCCTCCCTGGAGGCGCATGTCTCCGTCGAGCGGCAGCAGGTGGAGAACCGCCGGGACGCCGACCTGGAGGCCCGCGCCAAGAAGCTCGAGACCGACCTGGCCGAGCTGGAGGCCGAGGGCGCCAAGGCCGACGTGCGCCGCAAGGTGCGCGAAGGCGCCGAGCGCGAGATGAAGCAGCTGCGCGACCGCTCGCAGCGCGAGATCGACCGGCTCGACGAGGTGTGGACCCGCTTCAAGAACCTCAAGGTCCAGGACCTCGAGGGCGACGAGCTGCTCTACCGCGAGCTGCGCGACCGCTTCGGCACGTACTTCGACGGTTCGATGGGTGCCGCGGCGCTGCAGAAGCGCCTGGAGTCCTTCGACCTCGACGAGGAGGCCGAGAAGCTCCGCGAGATCATCCGTACCGGCAAGGGCCAGAAGAAGACCCGTGCGCTCAAGCGCCTGAAGGTCGTCTCCGCGTTCCTGCAGACCAGCAACAGCCCCAAGGGCATGGTGCTGGACTGCGTGCCGGTCATCCCGCCGGACCTTCGCCCGATGGTGCAGCTGGACGGTGGCCGCTTCGCGACCTCCGACCTGAACGACCTGTACCGCCGTGTGATCAACCGCAACAACCGCCTGAAGCGGCTTCTCGACCTCGGCGCGCCCGAGATCATCGTGAACAACGAGAAGCGCATGCTCCAGGAGGCCGTGGACGCGCTGTTCGACAACGGCCGTCGTGGCCGTCCGGTCACCGGTCCCGGTAACCGCCCGCTGAAGTCCCTCAGCGACATGCTGAAGGGCAAGCAGGGTCGATTCCGTCAGAACCTGCTCGGCAAGCGTGTGGACTACTCCGCGCGTTCCGTGATCGTCGTCGGTCCGCAGCTGAAGCTGCACCAGTGCGGTCTGCCGAAGGCGATGGCGCTGGAGCTGTTCAAGCCGTTCGTCATGAAGCGGCTCGTGGACCTCAACCACGCGCAGAACATCAAGAGCGCCAAGCGCATGGTGGAGCGCGGCCGCACCGTCGTGTACGACGTCCTCGAAGAGGTCATCGCCGAGCACCCGGTGCTGCTGAACCGTGCGCCCACCCTGCACCGCCTCGGCATCCAGGCCTTCGAGCCGCAGCTGGTCGAGGGCAAGGCCATCCAGATCCACCCGCTCGTCTGCACCGCGTTCAACGCGGACTTCGACGGTGACCAGATGGCCGTGCACCTGCCGCTGTCCGCGGAGGCGCAGGCCGAGGCCCGCATCCTGATGCTGTCCTCGAACAACATCCTCAAGCCCGCCGACGGCCGTCCGGTGACGATGCCGACCCAGGACATGGTCCTCGGTCTGTTCTTCCTCACCACCGACGGCGAGCTGCGTGACACCAAGGGCGAGGGCCGTGCGTTCGGCTCCACGGCCGAGGCGATCATGGCGTTCGACGCCGGTGAGCTGGCGCTGCAGTCGGCGATCGACATCCGCTTCCCGGTGGGCACCATCCCGCCGCGCGGCTGGACCCCGCCGGCGCGCGAGGAGGGCGAGCCCGAGTGGCAGCAGGGTGACAGCTTCCGGCTGAAGACCACGCTGGGCCGTGCGCTCTTCAACGAGCTGCTGCCCGAGGACTACCCGTTCGTCGACTACTCGGTGGGCAAGAAGCAGCTCGGCGAGATCGTCAACGACCTGGCGGAGCGCTACCCCAAGGTCATCGTGGCGGCGACGCTCGACAACCTGAAGTCGGCGGGCTTCTACTGGGGCACCCGTTCCGGTGTCACCGTGGCCATCTCCGACGTCGTCGTTCCCGAGGCGAAGAAGCAGATCGTCGCGGGCTACGAGGCGCAGGACGAGAAGGTCCAGAAGCAGTACGAGCGCGGTCTGATCACCAAGGAAGAGCGCACTCAGGAGCTCATCGCGATCTGGACCAAGGCGACCAACGAGGTCGCCGAGGCGATGAACGAGAACTTCCCCAAGACGAACCCCATCTTCATGATGGTTGACTCGGGTGCCCGAGGAAACATGATGCAGATGCGGCAGATCGCCGGTATGCGTGGTCTGGTGTCGAACGCGAAGAACGAGACCATCCCGCGTCCGATCAAGGCGTCCTTCCGTGAGGGCCTGTCCGTGCTGGAGTACTTCATCTCCACGCACGGTGCCCGTAAGGGTCTGGCGGACACCGCCCTGCGTACCGCCGACTCGGGTTACCTGACCCGTCGTCTGGTGGACGTCTCGCAGGACGTCATCATCCGCGAGGAGGACTGCGGCACCGAGCGAGGCCTCAAGCTGGCCATCGCCGAGCGCGACGAGGCCGGTGTGCTGCGCAAGGCCGGCAACGCCGAGACGTCCGTGTACGCGCGCTGCCTCGCCGAGGACATCGTGGTGGACGGCAAGGTGCTCGCCCCGGCGGGCGTCGACCTCGGTGACGTCCTCATCGACGTGCTGGTCGGCGCCGGTGTCGAGGAGGTCAAGACCCGCTCGGTCCTGACCTGCGAGTCCCAGGTCGGCACCTGCGCCATGTGCTACGGCCGTTCGCTGGCCACCGGCAAGCTGGTCGACATCGGTGAGGCGGTCGGCATCATCGCCGCCCAGTCCATCGGTGAGCCCGGTACCCAGCTGACGATGCGTACCTTCCACACCGGTGGTGTGGCCGGTGACGACATCACCCAGGGTCTGCCCCGTGTCGTCGAGCTCTTCGAGGCTCGTACGCCCAAGGGTGTCGCCCCGATCTCCGAGGCCCAGGGCCGCGTGCGGATCGAGGAGACCGAGAAGACCAAGAAGATCGTCATCACGCCGGACGACGGCAGCGACGAGACGGCGTTCCCGATCTCGAAGCGCGCCCGACTCCTGGTCAGCGAGGGCGAGCACGTCGAGGTGGGCCAGAAGCTCACCGTGGGTGCCACCAACCCGCACGACGTGCTGCGCATCCTGGGCCAGCGTGCCGTCCAGGTCCACCTGGTCGGCGAGGTCCAGAGGGTCTACAACTCGCAGGGTGTGTCGATCCACGACAAGCACATCGAGATCATCATCCGGCAGATGCTGCGCCGTGTGACGATCATCGAGTCCGGCGACGCCGAGCTGCTGCCCGGCGAGCTGGTCGAGCGCTCGAAGTTCGAGGTCGAGAACCGTCGTGTGGTCCAGGAGGGCGGTCACCCGGCCTCCGGTCGTCCGCAGCTCATGGGTATCACCAAGGCCTCGCTGGCCACGGAGTCCTGGCTGTCGGCGGCGTCCTTCCAGGAGACGACCAGGGTCCTCACGGACGCGGCGATCAACGCCAAGTCCGACTCCCTGATCGGCCTCAAGGAGAACGTCATCATCGGTAAGCTCATCCCGGCCGGTACGGGTCTGTCCCGCTACCGCAACATCCGGGTCGAGCCGACCGAGGAGGCCAAGGCCGCGATGTACTCGGCCGTCGGCTACGACGACATCGACTACTCGCCGTTCGGCACGGGCTCCGGCCAGGCCGTTCCGCTGGAGGACTACGACTACGGTCCGTACAACCAGTGAGTAGCTGAAACACGTTGAAGGGCGGGTCACCCACTCGGGTGACCCGCCCTTCGGCGTTCCTAGCGGCCCGTCAGCTCCCACACCGTGACGGCCATGGTCGCCACCGCGGCGAGGGCGCCGATGCTGGCGATGGGCCAGCGCGAGCGCTCCAGGGCGTCCAGGCGCTGTTCGTGGTCGGCGAGCTGCCGGTCGGTCTGGTCACTGCGCTGGACCAGCAGCGCGAGCGAGCCGTCGACCCGGGCGAACCCGGCCTCGACGGTGCCGCGCAGCCGTTCCAGCTCCACGGCGACGGCGGTCGGGTCGGAGAGCGGGTGGGGTTCGTTCACGTATCCCTCCCGTCCGTGCCCCGGTCGACGAGGGAGAGCAGGGCGGCGTCACCGTTCGCCGGCGCGTCCGTGCGCAGCCAGCCGGGCAGCAGTGCCTGTACGGCGGGCAGGGCCATCACCCGGGTGACGGCGGCGGCGACGGCCAGTGCCCCGGCGGCCCAGGGCAGGGTGTCCGGGATGCCGGCGGCGTCGACGACCGTCGGCAGCAGGACGCACAGGCCGACAGCGGTCTGGAGAACGGTGCGGAGGGTCCGCTTGGCGGCCTCTGACATGGGGAGCCTCGATTCTGGGGAGCGGCCTCAGGAGCTGTACGGGACCTTCAGGGCCGCCCAGGACGTGGCGCCGGGCCAGCCGTCGGCGGCGGCGCCGGTGTAGCCGAGCTTGCGCTGCCACTTGGCGTAGGAGAGCCGGTCGGCCTCGGTCCACTGCGGGCCGGGGCCGGAGGTGTAGGCGGAGCAGCCGACGGCGGCCAGGCGCTTGCCCATCGCGGTGACGATCGCCGACTTCGGCTTCTTCCGGAACCACTCGGCGCCGGGGAAGGGCTGGTGGGCCGGCTTGGCCGAGCCGGAGCCGGAGGAGCCCGAGCCCGACCCGGAGCCGGTGGCCTTGCCGAGCCGGGACGTGACCCGGGCCCGGAAGTCGGCCATCGCGAAGCCGCGCGGGTCGATCTTGGTGTTCGTCCACTCCTTGTGGCCGATGACGGAGTGGGCGCTCCAGCCGTGCGCCCGGCACAGCGCGGCGGAGGCCCGGACCATGGCCTCCAGCTGGACCTCGGGCCAGGGGTCTTTGCCGTTTCCGAGGTTGACGCACTCGAAGCCGTAGAAGTGGACGTTGCCGTCCGTGTCGTTCTCGTTCGGGGCGGGCAGCGGCTTCTCGGCGACGACGGCCTTCAGGACGTCGCCGTCGCCGCGGCCGGCGTGGTTGGTGCGGCCGTTGCCGACGAGGTGGACCGTGCCGTCCTTGGCGATCACGCCGTGGCAGAGCGGGCCGGGGAGGGCGGAGTGGCCGTTGAAGCAGAGGTTCACGCTGGTGCTGGTGCCCGAGGTGACGGTGTGGTGGATGATCACGCCGTTGACCGGGCCCCAACTGCCCTTGTGGTTGCGGTTGTTGGAGCGCCAGCCGGCGTGTTCGACGACGGTGACGCCTTCGGCCTTCAGAGCGGCCACGAGGGCGTCGGCGGAGAGGGGGTTGGCCATGGGCGGTGCCTCCCTGGGTGGTTCCGGGCATGAGAAAACCCCGGCCGTGAGGGCGCGGGGCGTGGTGTGTGCGGGTGAGGAGCGGGGGTCAGGCGGCGCTCTCACCGGTGTCCGCGGCGCTGTCCGTGCCGGTGTCCGTACCGCTGCCGGTGCCGCCGTCCGACGTCCATCGGGCGCAGAGGGCCGCGTACGCCGCCGTGTTGGCCTCGAAGTCGGCCAGGGCCGCGGCGACGGCCCGCTGGACGGCCGTCCGGTCGGGGGCGACCGGGTCGGTGCCGACGGGCTGCACGGTGACGCGGCCGTAGCCGCGCAGGGTGGCGCCCTCGTCGCCGGCCTCGGTGAACTGGGCGGTGACGCTGACCGGCGGGTACTGGCCGGTGAGCGGGTCGGGGGCGATGATCGTGCTGAGGCTGGTGTCGGAGACGTTGACGTGGACCGTGTGGCCGTTCTCGGCGACGGTGGCGCGGCCGGCGAAGTCGATCGCGACGCCCCAGGGCTGGGTGATGTCGATGTCCATGAGGGGTGTGCCTCTTCCGTGGGGGCTTACGAGGTCTGCAGGCCGTGCACGATCCGCGGTACGGCGTAGACCGTGCCGGAGGCGCTGGTCACCCGGGCCTGGATCTCGATCTTGAACAGCTGGCTGAAGTGGGCGTTGAAGTCGCTGACCACGGCCCCGGTGAAGTCGAACGCGGTGGGGGCGGTGACGGTGGTGCCCCACTTCACGTCGTTGACCAGGACCTGGATCTCGCCGGTGGCGCCGGAGCTGACCGCGGTCGAGAGGTACATGCGCATCCGTGGCTGCCACAGCGGGTTCCAGCAGCGGGCGATCGTCGACCAGTCGGTGGAGGTGGTCTGCGGCCAGCGCTCCTTGGCGGTGTCGGCCGGCGGCACCAGGGGCAGCCACGGGCGGGCCAGGCCACCGGTGTCGATGTCGTCGGAGAAGATCTCCCGGCCGTTGGGGTCGTAGATCCGCAGGGGCTGCTGGGACGTGCTGGTGCCGTCCCCGTTGTACATGCTCAGGGCGAACTTGCCGGTCTGGCGGCGGATCGCGAGGCCGAACTCCGACCCGCTCCACTTGCCGACCCGGAACACCTCGACGCCTCCGGCGCCCGTCGCCTCGTCCTTCGGTGACCGGACGGAGACGTAACCCCCGCCGCCCGAGCCCTTGTTGAGCGGGGGCAGGCTGTTGACGGCGGTGGAGAGCTGCTGGATGCGGCGTTCCATCTGGGTCAGCCGGTCGATGATGTCTTCGGGGAGCTGGGGCATCAGACCTCCTCCAGGTAGAGCTCGGCGGTGTCCGGGCGGCCGCGCTGGGCGGGGCTGGCCTTGACGCCGATGATCCGGTAGCGGGCGTCGAGACCCTCGGTCCACCATTCGTCGGTGATCCGGAGGCGGACGGTCCGGCCGAGCAGGGCGGGTGGGACCAGGTCGTCCAGGCGGATGGTGATCTCGGGGATCACCACCGCCGCGGTGGCCGAGGCCAGTTCGGCCCTGGCCAGCGAGTCGAGGGTCGCCTTGACGGCGACCTCGGTGTGGTCGGAGGACAGATCGATCCGGGGGTATCCGGCGTCGATCAGCGGCTGGGCGGTCTGGATGTCGGAGCACTGCGGCAGGGACTCCGCCGCCTGGTTGTCGTTGACCGACGCCCCGCGGGCCCGTGCGGTGGTGCCGCCGCGGGTCGCGTCGCGCGGGAAGGAGTACGACAGGATCTTGCCCGGCCGGTCCAGCATCAGATCGGTCGTCCCGATCTTGATCGTCGGGCTGCCCAGGCGCAGCCGGCGCACGCGCGCCCCGGTGCTGGGGTCGCGGTAGACGGAGATGTGGTGCTCGAAGCCCTTGTCGACGGCGGCCAGGGCGTCCAGGGCCTCCAGGTAGACGGTCTCGTCCGTGTCGCGGTAGGTGAGGTCGCGGATCTGCCCGGAACTCTCGGTCCCGTAGGTGACGCCGATGTCGCCGCCGTCCACCGGCGGCGGGACATTCTCGGCGAGCGGGGTGACCGTCCCGGTCTGGAGGTGGCGCCACAGCTTGCGCGCCACCTCCAGCTGGTCCTCGTCGTCGAACGACAGGTTCTGGCGGATCCGGCGCCGGCCCGCGTACGACTCGAAGGTGGCCGCCTGGATGCCCAGGCTGAGCACGCCCCGGTCGTCGCTCTGGAGGGTGGCGGTCCAGACGATGCCGCCCCACCACAGGTCGTTGCCGCGCTGGAGGTAGACCGAGGTGCGGCCCTCCTCGATACGGCGGACCCGGGCGGCCATCGCGGCGTCGGGCACCGGGACGGTGCCGGAGAGGGAGCCGGCCTTGCCGATGTAGTCGTCGACGGTGACGTCCCGCAGGGGCAGGATGTCGATGGTGGCGTCGGTGCGCAGGTCGCAGAAGATCGCGCGGTAGGGAGTGTTCGTGGTCATGCGGCGGTCAGCTCCTTTGCCGGGTCGTGGTCACAGCACGAAGCACGCGGAGATCTTCAGGGTGTTGCCGACCTGGATCACACCGCTGGTCGCCCAGGTGAGCAGGTGGACCGAGCCGTCGGCGCCGAGCAGTGCCGAACCGTCGGCGTATCCGTCGGTCGCGACCGCGTAGGTGCTGACGGCGGGCCGCCAGCCGGCGGGCAGGGTGGCGATCGGCTCGTCGCCGACATTGCCCGGGTTGGTGGTGCCGGCGGCGGCCGAGGTGAGGGCGCTGGTGGTCCGGGCGAGCGTGACGGTGAACGAGCAGACCCCGCGCGTGCGACGGGCGCTGTACGACGACAGCGACCAGTTGCCCGTGGCGGCGGCCCCCGTGGTGGTGGTCTCCACGACGAGCGGCGGCTGGTAGTCCGCCCACGCGGAGCCGGTCCAGCGCTGGAGGGTGCCGTTGAGGTCGCGGTACTGGCCGGGGTAGGCGCCGATCGAGGTGTCGGTGGTCACCGGGAGGATCCCGCCGACGCCGACCGTGGCGGTACGGCGGCCGGTGAGCGCCGTGCTCCAGGGGATGGCGTTGGTGCTGCTCGCGTTCTTCGGCACGGCGACCTCGTACAGCGGGATCGACAGGGCCGGTGTGGCGGGCACGGTCGGGGTGGCCGCCGGGGTGCCCTCGACGATCTCGACGACGGCCTCGGTGCGGCCCGAGCCGTCGTAGGGGTGGTCGTAGACGCGCAGGACGACCAGGTCGATCCGGTTGTACAGGGCGTCGCCGTCGGCGAAGGTGAGCGTCTGGGCCTGGGCGAGGGCGACCGGGTACGCGCCCTGGACGTCGGTGCCCTGGACGACGGCCCGGCCCGGGTGGACGGTGGCGGACATGGTGCCGGCGACGCCCTCGACGGTGAATCCGGAGATCCGCCACTGGCCGTCGGCGGAGCCCGGCAGGACGCCGGAGCGGGTGGCGACCGGCGAGGTCGGGGTGAGCGCGCCGAGCGAGACGAGCCGCGTGTCCTCGCGGGACTGGCCGTCCGGGGAGAGCCATCCGGAACGTACGGGCATGGTCGACTCCTTTCGGGAGGGGGGCGGGTCAGGAACTCGGGTCGACGCGGATGAAGAGGTTGTCGAACTCGCAGGTGACCGCGGCGTTGCTGGAGCGGTGGAGCGCGGTCACCGTGTACTCGGCGCCGGCGACCAGCCCGTAGATCCGGAACAGGGTGGAGACGGAACTGGCGACCGCTCCGCCGTGGACCGCGGCGTACTCGTCGCTCGCGGCGATGATCACGGTGCCGCTCCGGGTGAGCTGCGCGGTCATGAACGCGGTGGCGGTGGTGCTCTCCTTGGTCACCATCCTGGCGCCGAAGCTGAGCAGGACGGCGCCCGTCGGCGGGGCGGTGAAGGTGAGCGTCAGCGCCGAGACGGCCGTGTCGGTGAGGGCGGCCGTGTAGGTCGTCGACGCGGTGGTGCCCGCGTCGAGGGAGCCGGTGTACGCCGGCGGTGCCACCGCCGACTGCCACGCGGAGCCGTTCCAGCGCTGGAGGACACCGCTCGCGGAGTCGCGGTACTGGCCGGTGTAGCTGCCGGTGGTCAGGGTGCCGGCGGGGGCGATGCCGCCGAGGCCCTTCGGGTACGGCACCCAGGCCGTGCCGTCCCAGCGCTGCAGCGTGCCGTTGATGTCCCGGTAGTGGCCGGGGTAGCCGCCGGGGGCGGTGTCGTCGGAGCGGGTCGGCAGGATGCCGCCGATCGCGACGGTGGTCGGGCGCAGGTCGACGCGCGCGGTGTCCCAGGCGATGCCGTTCGCGCCGGCGTTGGTGTTCGCGGCGACGGTGACGGAGAACAGGACCAGGGAGGTGTCCGGGGCGGTGGGCGCGACCGGGACGGCGGCCGCGGTGCCCTTGACGATCTCGACGACGGCCTCGGAGCGGCCGGAGCTGTCGTAGGCGTGGTCGTAGACGCGTACGACGACCAGGTCGATCCGGGTGTACTGCGGGTCGCCGTCGGCGAAGGTGAGCGGCACCGGTTCGGTGACGGCCACCGGGTAGACGCCACGGGCGACCGTCGACTGGATCACCGCCCGGCCCACGCCGACGGTGGCGGTCATGCCGCCGACGGTGCCGTTCAGCCACAGGCCGGTGACCCGGTAGAGGCCGTTGTCGGAGCCGGGCAGGACGCCGGAGCGGCCCTTGATGTCGGTGACCGGGGTGAGCGCCCCGATCTGGGTGACCCGGGTGTCCTCCCGGGTCTGGCCGTCCGGGGACAGCCAGGCGGAACGTGCGTTCATGGCGGGTCCTTCGGGAGGCGCGGATCAGAGGGTGGCGGCTTCGTAGGTGCCGTGGACGGAGAGGATGTCCCCCACGGCCCAGGTGAACGGCAGCGCCTTGTCCCAGGCGCCGGTGCTGGTCTTGAGGGTGTCGCGCAGGGAGCGGACGACGCCTCCGTTGGCCGTCGCGAGCAGCCCGGTGCCCTGGTAGTGGAGGACGGCGGAGGCGTCGTAGGCCTCGGCGCTCAGGACCCGGCCGTCCAGCTTCCAGTCGGGGGTGGAGACCGGTGCGACCGGCAGCGAGAAGGTCCAGTCGGGGTCGGTGGCCGTCGCCGACAGGTTGGTCGTCGAACCGATCCTGAGATAGATCCGGACGTGCACGAGCGTGCCCGTCTTCACGTACGAACCGGCCAGCAGGCCGTTGCCGATCGTCGGCGCGGTGCCGTTCTCGACGCGCCACACCGGTGTGTAGTCGGTCCAGGTGGGGGCCGGCTGGTACGACACCCAGCCCGAACCGTTCCAGCGCTGGAGCCGGCCGTCGGAGGAGTCGCGGTACTGGCCGGTGTAGCTGGCCGTGGTGACCGCGCCGGCCGGGGCGATCCCGCCCAGCGCGCTCGGGTACGACACCCAGGCCGAGCCGTCCCAGCGCTGGAGGGCGCCGCCGGAGTCCCGGTACTGGCCCGGGTAGGCGCCGCCGCCGGTGTCGCCGTACACCGGGAGGATGCCGCCGAGCGCGACGACGGGCGTGCGCAGGTCGGTCACGTCGGTGTTCCAGCTGATCCCGCCGTTGCCGGAGCTGCGGCCGCGCGGGACCAGCACCCGGTAGACCGGCAGCGCGATGGCCGGGAGGACGGGCGGGACCGGGGTGGCGGCCGGTTCGCCCTTGACGATCTCGACGGCGGCCTTGGTGAAGCCGGTGTTGTCGTACAGGCGGTCGTAGATCCGCAGGACGACCACGTCGATCCGGTCGTACGAGGCGTCGCCGTCGGCGAAGGTGAGGGCCAGCTGCTCGGCCAGCGCGACCGGGTAGGCGCCCTGGTTGCTGTCGGCCTGGATGACGGCCCGGCCCTCGTGGACGGTGGCGGTCATGGTGCCGGCGCCGCCCTCCATCCAGAAGCCGGACATCCGGTACTGCCCGTCGTAGGAGCCGGGCAGGATGCCGGAGCGGACCTCCAGGGGGTTGGCGGGGGTGGTCGCGCCGATCTGGGTGAGTCGGGTGTCCTCGCGGGTCTGGCCGGTCTCGGCCACCCATGAGCTGCGCAGGTTCATCTGCTGGTCTCCTGTGATCTCCGGAGGGGGAACGGAAGGTGAGGGGGCGTCAGGACCTGAGCCACTCGGCGGTGAGGTTCGAGGAGTAGCCGGAGCCGCCGAGGGCGGTGACTGTGGTGCCCGAGTTCTGCAGTCCGAACAGCGCGAGCTTGTCGCCGGCCGCCAGCTTGAGCAGGCAGCTGCCGCCGACACTGGTGGCCAGCGGACCGGCCCCGATCAGCCAGGTGGCCCGCGAGACCCCGGCGCCGTTGAGATGCAGGCGCGCGCCGCGCGAGCCGGTGGTGGACTCCGAGAACCAGCTCACGCCGAGGGACACCCGCCACCAGCCGGACCGGGGCACGCTGTAGGTGTTCGACCCGGTCCAGCCGGCCGCGTCGTCCACATCGGTGGAGTTCAGGGTGATCTGCGTCCAGGTGCCGCTGGCCACGGACTGCGGGGTGGTCTGTGAGACGCTGAGCAGGAGGGTGGTGCGTCCCTCCGCGTACTGCCAGGCGCTGCCGTTCCAGCGCTGGAGCAGCCCGGCGGCGTCCTCCCGGTACTGGCCGGCGTAGCTGCCGGTGACGAGCAGGGGAGCGGACGGGGCGATCCCGCCGACGGACCTCGGGTACGGCAGCCAGGCGGCGCCGTCCCAGCGCTGGAGCACACCGGACTCCTCGCGGTACTGGCCGGCGTACGCGCCGCTGAAGCCGCCGGCGGGGACGATCCCGCCGAGGGCGACCGTCGGATAGCGCAGGTTCGTGACCGCCGAGGCCCAGTCCACGCCGCCGGTGCCGGCCGACACCCCCTTGGGCACCAGGATCCGGTAGAGCGGCAGCGCGCTGCCGTCGGGCGTGTTCGGCACCACCGGCGTGGCCGCGGGGGTGCCCTGGACCAGACGGACCTTGGCCGCGGCCTGCGCGGTGCCGTCGTAGACACCGTCCTGGACGGCCAGTTCGACGAGGTCGATCCGGTCGTACTGGGCGTCGCCGTCGGGCACGGTCAGGGTCTCCGGCTCGGTCACCGCGACCGGGTAGGCGCCCTGGTTGTTCCGGCCGCCCTGGACGAAGGCGCGGCCGGTGCCGATCGTGAAGGTCATGCCCCCGGTGGCCCCGGAGAGCGCGAAGCCGCCGGGGACGATGCCGCCGCGGGCCTTGAGCGGGACGTTCTCGGCGGCGTTGGCGTTGACGGTGAGCAGACCGGACAGGGTGAGGCGGGTGTCCTCGCGGGTCTGGCCGTTCTCGGTGAGCCAGGCGGTTCGTACGGTCATGTGATCACCACTCCGCCGCGCGCCAGCGGACCGACATCCGGGCGCCGGTGTCGTAGGTGTCGGGCCGGAAGGCCAGTTGGGCGCGGCCGGGGGCGAAGGCGAACAGTTCCTCGGGGCTGCTGTCCGCGGCCGCGGCGTGGCGGCGGGAGGCGGTGCCGTTGAGGGTGACCGTGCCGGCCGCCGTGTCCACCACCAGCTCGTCGCCGGTCGCGAGACCGATCTCGTAGCGCAGCCGCTGGGCCGAGGTCCGGTCGGTCACCGTCGGGTTGGTGCACGGGCCGGTGAAGGTGATCACCGGGTGGGTGGGCGCGGAGCCGTCGTTGTCGGCGTTGACGTCACCCGTGGAGGCCGCCTGGCCCCAGTACAGCGGCCAGGTCAGCGGCCAGGTCAGACCGCTCTCCGGCTGCGGTGCGCCGGTGACCGCGGTCTGCTCGGTGACCGCGTAGCGGCGCGGGTCGGTGGCGTACCACTGCACGGACGCCCGGGAGACGCCCTGGGTGGTGTACGTGCGGTCGGCGGCCAGCACGCGCTGGCTGACCCGGGCCCGCACGGCCAGCGTCTCGCCGTGCAGCCGCACCGCCAGCCAGCGCTCCTGGTCGCCGAGGAGCAGGGCCTGGCGCAGGGCACGCGTGGTGGCGAGGGAGGAGGCCGTGGCGCCCTGCGGCGGTACGGTCCACACCGTGCCGCCGACCTTGCGGGGCTTGGCGTAGCGGGCGCCCGGCCAGGCGCCGTGCGCGGTGGGGTGGTCGGCGTCGGAGGAGTCGTACTCCGGCAGGTCCTCCCAGCCGCTGAGGCCCCCGCGGTCGATCTCGTACGGGGTGCCGGGGCCCATCAGCAGTCCGGCCCACTGCATCTGCCCGTCGCGGGTGATGAGTGAGCCGGGTGGCACGTCGTCGGTGTATGCGGTTGCGGTCGTCTCGGCCATGTCGGCCGTCACCTCGCTCTCGGGATCAGGTGCAGGCATGGGCGGCGGCGAGGAAGAGCAGGTCCTCGGCGGTGCCCCGGGCGCCGGCGCCGCGGTTCTCGTGGAACTCCTTGATGTGGTGGCGCTGCTGGGGCGCGGACCGTCGCCGTTGCCGGGCGCGGACGCGCCGGCGCTCCAGCTCGGTCAGCGGCAGCACGCGGCCCGCGCGGGGAGAGGCGCCGGGGACCGCGACACCGCCCTCGGCGAGCATCGGGATGCGGTCCAGGTCCACGCCGAACTTCTTGCCGAGGAGGCTGAAGCTGAGGCCGTTGAGCTTGTCGATGACCCAGTTGGCGAAGGCGATGAGCCCCTGGATCGGGCCCTTCACCACCCCGGCGAAGGTCTGCGCGCCGGTGGTGACGAACTGGCCCAGCGCGTTCAGGGTGCGGGAGGTGGCCTCCTTGACCCGGGTGAACATCCGGGGGATGTCCTTGGTGATCCAGTCGAGCGCCGGCTCGACCGCGTCCTTGAACCCCCGCCAGATCGACGACACCTTGCCGCTGAGCGCCCGGGTGTCCCCGGTGGTCAGCGCCTTCAGCACGGCGAATCCGGTACCGACGAGGGTGCCGATGGCGGTCAGTGCGCCGGTGATCACGCCGAGGTAGCCGGTGACGTACGTGTTCACCGCGCTCGCGATGGCCTTGAGCAGCGGGGTCATGGCGGTCAGACAGCCCTCGACGTACTTCAGTACGAGCGTGGCGAGCTGCTCCATCAGCCGTTGCCCGGTCTCGGAGTTCATCGCGAGATCGAGCAGCCAGCCGGCGACCGGGAGGAGCAGGCCGGTGACGAAGCCGATGGGGTTGGCCCGGGTGAGGGCGTTGACGATCAGCATCACACCGGCGCCGATCGTCATGGCGGTGCCGAAGGCGCCCATGAGGTCGCCGAGGATACCGGCGGCCGCGATGAGACCGCCGACCAGGGCGAGAACCCCGCCGGTTGCGGACAGGAGTCTGCCGGAGGCCCTGGTGGCGGCCCTGGCCTTGGCGCCGAGTGACTTCACCGCGGTGGCCGTCGTGGTGGCGGCCCGTCCCGCCTTGGCCACCGCGCGGGCGGCGGCGTCGGCGCTCGCCTTGGTCCGGCGTACGGCGGTGCCGGCCTGGTCGGTGGCGGAGCGGACGCCGTCGGTGCCCGTGGCGGCTCTCTTGACGCTCCCGGTGAGGGAGCGCAGGGCGTCTCCGCCCTGTTCGACGCGGGACCGGAAGGAGGCGAGGGCCGAGGCGACGCCCCTGAACAGGTCGGCGGGCCCGCCCGCCGTCGTCGCGCCGGCACTCATCCGCGTGCCTTCGCCAGGAACATCAGGGCGTCGGCGGTCCGCTGCGGGCTGCTGGTCTCGGCCGCGTGGTAGTGCTCGATGTGCAGCGCGCCGCCGGCCCCGGCGGATCCGGCGTACGCCCGGCCCTCGGAGGCCGCCCGGCGCAGCAGCCGGTCCAGCTTGCTCAGCGGCAGGACGGCCTCCGCCTCACCGGCCTCGGCGAGGATCGCCGGGACACCGCCGGAGCGGGGCATGACGACACCACCGGTGGCCAGCATGGGGATCCTGGGCAGGCTGACGCCGAAGGTCTTGCCGCCGACGCCCGGCACCCAGCCCGGGATGGAGACCTTGATGCCGTTCAGGGCGCCGATGGCCCGGTTGATGATGCCGATGACCGCGTTGATCGGGCCCTTCACGGCGCTCTTGATGCCGTCGAAGGCGCGGCTCGCGATGCCCTTGAGGCCGCCCCAGATGCTGGACAGCTTGTCCTTGACGGCCCGGAAGGCGTTCGGGATCGCGGACTTGACCCAGTTGACGACGGGCGAGATGACGGCCTTGATGCCCTTCCAGACGCCGGAGACGACCGTCTTGATCGCGTTCAGCGCGGTGCTGATGACCTTCTTCCAGATGGCGACGTAGGTCTTGATGACGGTGGCGACGGCCTTGACGACCTTGGAGATCGCCGTCTTGATGCCGTTCCAGACCGACTTGATGAGTTTGGCGGCGTTCTTCATGATCGGCCCGATGGCCTTCATGACGCTGCTGATCACGGACTTGATGACACCGAAGGCCGTCTTGAGGACCTTCTGCATGGTCTTCGACTTGGTCGCCATCTCGACGACCTTCTCGATCAGCGGCATGAGCAGGTCCATGAGCATGCCGAAGAAGTTGCCCTTCATCGACTTGTTCATCTTGTCCTGGCCCTTGGCCGCCTTGCTCGCCCCGGACTCGTACTTCCCGAGGTTCTTGCCGGCGGTGGAACCGGTCTTGCCGGCCTTGGCCATGGCCTTTTCGGCCTGGTCCGAGGAGGTTTTGAGGTCTTTCAGTTCCTTTTCGGCGTCCTGGGCCGAACTCTTCAGCCGCTTCAGTTCACCGGAGCCGGAACCTGCCTTGCTCTTGAGGGAGTCGACGGCTCGGCCTGCTCCGTCGGCCTGGGTCTTGAAACCCTTGAGGGTCGACGACGTGTTCTGCAATGAGCGGGAAAGGGACATGGATACGTAACTCCCTGGTGTCGACGGTCAGATGAAGGACCGGGAGGGCGTCAGAGGGCACGCACCAGGGCCTGGACGCGGAGTTCGAGCCGCCGGATGTCGGCTTCCGTCCCGGAGAGGTTCCCGAGGGACATGGAACGCGTCGCGCTGTCGCGGTCGCGTGCGTCGGTCCGCGTGTTCCTGGCCCTGCGCTGGAGCTCGTCGACGCGCCTGTTGGTGGCACTGACTCTGCGGTGCGCGTCGTTGGCCCTGTTCTGCAGATGACCCGCGGCGGTGTCGAGGCGGCCGAGCCGGGTCTCGATCCGGACGAGCCGCCGCTCGGCGTCGCCCTCGGGGTTGTTCCACCCGCGCCGGTCCTGCAGCCTGCCGATGGCCTCATTGACCCGGTCGACCCACCGCGGGGTGAAGAACGGCTTGAATTCGATCTTGAAGAGGCTCCAGGAGAATTCGACGGCGATGAGCGACGCGGCGATCACGTTGACGGCCGCGTTGAGGCCGTTGATCTCCTCCTTGGCGATGTTCCATTCCGACTTCTGGCCGGCGCCCGCCGTGGGCTGGTACCAGTCGGGGTCGTCGAAGACCTTGCCGTTCTTCTCCTTCTCCTCCTTGTCCTGGGCGGCCTGCAACTGATTCTCGAAGTCGCTCGTCGACAGCTTTTTCCCGATGTCCGAGGTCAGGGTGTCGATCTGCTTCTGCTGGTCGGACTGTGTCTTCTTGAGCTGGGCGATCTGCTCGGCTGGTGTGGTCACGGACTTCTCCTCGATTCGATTCCGGACAGGGCCCGCGAACCCCCCGAACTCGGCGGCCGGTCAGGCGGGTTGTGGAATGCTGTGGGGTGAACGCCGCCGTCCCGCAGAGGTCCGGAAAGAGGTAGTCATGGCCCGTCGGTCCGAGCCGGCCCCGCTTCCGTCGATCACGCTTCGCGGATACGGCGACAGCATGTGGCTGGAGGCCAGGGCGGTTCTGCTGGACCAGAAGGGGTCACGTCGGCGGATACCGATCGCGGCGGTCGAGGGAGCCCGGGTGACGGGTCGCGGCGGCCGGTCGGTCGAGGTGACGCTGTGGGCCGGTGACGGTGTGCCGGGCCCGGTGTTCGTGGTGGAGGGCCGGGACGCCGAATCCGCCGGCCGGCTGGTCGAGGTGATCAACGGGGCGCGGCCGGAGACGGGACCGCCGCAGGGTGGGGCGCCCTTGGTCGAAGTGCTGTCGGTGGGGCCCGCGGAGGCCCGGCGCGGGAACAGGCGCAACCGCGCCGTGGAATTCGCCGTTCTCGCGGTCTACCTCGGCGGTATCGCCGGGCTGGCTCTGGCGGGACGTCCGTTCCGGGCGTTGCTGTGGGCGACGGGGGTGCTGCCGCTCCTCCTCGGCCTCCTCGTCGTGGGTCCCGCGGTCGTGGCGGCGCGTCGGCGGTGGCCGCTGAGCAGGCGGGGCGTCACGGTCGTGGCGGTGTTCCACAAGGAGCACGGACGGCGGAGGTTCTTCCGGTACACCGACCTCGAGGGCGGCGCGCACGAGATCCGGGCCGACTACGCGGCGCGGGGGATCGGCGGCGATCCGCAGCGCATCGAGGTCGTCTACGACCCGGAGGACCCCGATCGGGCGGTCTGCTCGCTGGCGGTGCCGACCCTGGTCTTCAGGACGGCCGGGGTCGTTCTCCTCGGGGTTCCGCTCGTGCTGCTCGGGCTCACCATGACGGTGGTCCAAGCGGTGAGTCTTCTCTTCTGACGATCCGGTGCCCTCGGTCGCCGGCCGCCGCGCGCCCGCCGGAACTCCGGGCGAGGCCCCTACGGCCGGCGCGGCCGGGCGGCCCGCCGGGCCTCCGTCAGGGCGTCCGACCAGCCGGCGGCGTAGGCGCGGGACTCCCGGGCGAGCAGTTCTTCGTACACCCGGTCGAGCAGCGCCTCGCGGTCGGGGGCCGTGGTGTGCAGGAGGTGAGCGAGGCGGGTGTAGGTGTCGATCGGCTGCTTCGGGGAGTTGCTCGTGCCAGTCGCCATGTCGGGCCTGCTTTCCGGTCTGTCCGCTGGTCTGTGGTGCAGCTGACGCTCCTGGGGTGTTCGAAGCGCCTGTTCACGTCTGTTCGAACTAGTGTACGAGTAGTCCCGTGGTTCCGTTCCGTGTTTGGCGAGGACTCTCCGTGGTTCCGCGGTCCGGACCTGCGGCGATGCAGGGTGCGCTGAAAGCTCCGCCAGGTTCGTGGAGTAGGATCCGGCCGTTCTCCCGTCGGTCAGGGATCGGCAAACTGCCGGGCCCCGTAAGTGATCTGAGGGCCCGCCAGACGACGGTGGACGGCGGCGGGGCAGCCGTCCTTCGCGCGGGGGGCGTGAAGGGACAGGGGACGAGAGCAAGGCCAACGGGGTGGACGGCGACACGAACAATGCGCGAAATGATCATGTGACCGACTGGCTGGAACAGTCCTCCGATCTTCCACATCTCATCGCCCGAGTCTCCGAACTCGTTCTCCGTCTGGGCTACGACCCGCAGGACCTCGTGACCCTGCCGCGGGGCGAACTCGACCGCCGCGAACTGGCCGCGTACAGCGCCGGCTGGGCCGATGTCGTCGCCGAGCAGCTCCCGGCGATCCGGCGCGCCTACGAGGAGCGGATCACCGCCGCCTACCTCCAGGGCCAGGAGGACGCCCGCACCGGCCACCGGCCGCGCCGGGCCCGCCGGGCCGAGGGCGACACGGGGGGTGAGGTCATCCAGCTGCCGTACGTCCAGCTGCTGCGGCCTCCTTCCGAGGTGACGCGGGTAGAGGCGCGCGGGGAGCGGGAGCGGTCCGTGGCGGACGGCTCACCGGTACCGGTGAGCCCGCCCCAGCAGGCGGGGCGCGGTGGCGTCGCCCAGTCGTCCCCGGCCCGACGGGACGGCGACGGCGACCGGGCCGGCGGCTACGAGGCCGGTGGCAACGAGTCCCGTGGCAACGAGTCCCGTGGGCAGGAGTCCGGCGGCAACAGGTCCGGTGGGAACGAGGCCGTGGGCAACGAGTTCGGCGGCAACGGGTCCGGCGGCAACGAAACCGGTGGCAACGGGTCCGGTGGCTCGGCCGGCGACCCCTCGGGGGACTTCCTTCTCTCCGCCCGCGAGGTGCGGGAGAAACGGTCGGCGCCCACGGAACGGCGTCCGGTGGTCCGCCGCAACGGCCGCCCCAGCGTGCCGCCGCTGAACCGGCCCGGCGACGCGGGGGGCGCCGGACGGGAACGGGGACGCCGTACGGACGCGGCGGAGCGTTCCGCGCCGGACCCGGCCGAACCGCCGTCCGGGACCGGCGGCGACGAACGCCGCCGGCTCTCGGACAAGGCCCGCGCCCTCGCCGAGGACCTGGAGGGCCGGGCAGGCGGACGACGGCGGGACGAGTAGGGCGTGGCGGACGGGCTCACGGGCCCACGGGCGGTCGGGCGGACGTGCCCCGAGCCCGGGGTGTCCGGCCGCACGCTCCGCTCCGCCTCAGGCGAAGAACCGGGCCAGTTCCACCGCGGACGGTGACTGGTCCTCGCCCCGGTCTCCCCGTGGGGATGGTGTGGAGGCGCCGGTGCCGGCCTCCGCCGAATCCGCCGACTCCTCCGGTACGTCGCCCGGACGCGGTACCGGTACCGGGGGTTCCGGCTGGTCGCCGTCCTCGGCGGTGTTGACGCAGGCGAACATCCAGTTCGCCGCCGCCAGATGGTCCACCGTGGCGGCCAGCAGATGGTCCGTCACCGACCACTCGGCCGCCTCGCCGTACAGGTCCCGGTTGAGGGCACTGTCGCGCGGCAGATGCTTGACGAGCACCGAGAGCCGCCGCGCGGAGAGCCGGTCCCGGTGCCAGTCGAGCAGGTCGATGCCGTAGTAGCGGAGCAGATCCGCTTCGAGTGCCTCGGCGTGTTCGTCGACGAACGCGACGAGGCTCAGTCTTCCCCCAGGCCGAGCCCGGTCTCCTTGCCGTAGGCCTCCAGGATGGCGGCGATGTCCTGCATGGTGACCTCGTGGCGCTCGAAGCGCGCGAACTGCTCCTCGCCCATGAGCAGCCCGAGCAGCCCGTCCACGTCGTTGTCGTCGAGCCGGCGCAGCGCCTTCGCGGTGGCGCGGGTCAGCTCCGTGGGCAGGGTGAAGCTCTCGTCGTCCAGCTCGAACGACCAGGTGCGGCCGAGCGCTTCCAGGCGCTGGGCGCGGGCGGCGTTGACATCGAAACGGGCCATGGTGACGGGTACTCCTCGGGTCCGTGAAGCCTTGAGGTGGGGTGGTGGTGCGGGTCCGGGGTGGGGTGAGCGGGGGTGTGCTCACCCCACCCCGGCGGGTCAGGACGCGGCGTACGCGGCGTCCTTCATCACGAAGCTGGCCAGCGCCGAGCCGTCGGCGGAGGCCATCGCCGTGTAGGTGATGCCGAGCTGGGCCGGCGACTTGCGGGCCAGCTTGATGTCGTCCGCCGCGGTGACCTGGCCGCGCGGGATGCCGAAGCGGTAGGTCACGGCAGTGCCGTCGCTCGCGCGGACGTCGGTGAACTCCAGGCCGAGGGCGCGCACGTCGGCGAACGGGCGGTCCGCGATGTCGTACTTGTAGACGCCCGTCGAGCCGGTGACGGCCTCGACCGCGCCGCCGCCCATGAAGAACGGCAGCGTGTCCTCGTTGAACTGGAGCAGCGAGAACTTCAGCGTGAGGTCGCGGTCCGAGTAGACGAAGTGGACCGGGCTGACCGCCTGCCACACGTCGACCGGCTCCAGCTTGTCCTTCTTGCTGAAGGTGACGCCGTCGCCGGAGGTGAACCCGAGGTTCTTCCAGCCGGTGGCCCAGTCGGTGGACGGGTCGGTGGAGAAGGTCGTCGGCACCTTGGTGTCGGCGGTGGCGACGTAGAGACGGCCGACTCCGGCGATGCGGATCTCGGAGGTGTTCGTTCCTGCCATGGGTGGGTCTCCTTGTAGAGGGGTGTGGAGGGGTGGTGATGCCGTTCCCGGGACTTCCGGGTACGGCGAAGGCCCCGCCGGTTCGCGCGGAGGCGAGGTGGCGGGGCCTTCGGTCTGTGGGGCGGCGACGCGGGACACGCGGCCGCGGGGGGGGGCGTCAGTAGACGTCCAGGAACACCTTCAGCACGACGACGTAGCGGTTGGCCGCGCTGTAGAGGTAGTCGGGCAGCCAGCGCGGGCCGTCCTGCTCCTCCACCTCGGTGATGAGGTTGGTGCCGTAGCGGTTGCCGGCCGCGGCCATCAGGGCGCGGCGGGCGGAGTTGGCCAGGACGTGCGCGGCCTGCTTGGTCGGGCCGTACACCTCCAGCTCGATCAGCGGCTGGTCGACGTGGAGTTCGCCGATCCAGGCGCCGCCGCGCCGGTTGACGAGCACGGCGGCGGTGGTGCCGTTGAAGTCCGGGGGCGGATCGACCGTGACGAGCGCCGTGGAGAGCGCCGAGTCGGCCTCCAGGATGTCGACGACCAGGGCCTCGACGTCCGGGAAGGCACTCGGTGGGGTGGGTGTGGTCATGCCGGGTCACCTCGCCGGGAAGCGGGAAGAAGGAAGGGCCGCCGGGCGGGCGCCGCGCGGGGGCGGGGAGGGGAGGCGCGCGGCGCCTCGGCCCGGCGTACGGCGGTGGGTACGGCCCGCGTGGGGGCCGCGGGCACAGCTCCGCCGCTGCACCAACTGTGACAGAGGAGCGTGCGCGCACGCAACTAAAACGGGGAGGTAGTTGCGGCGAGGGATCCCTGGAGGGGCGCGCGGGGCATGAAACCGCAGGTGGGGGAGGTGGGGGGTGAGGGGAGCGAGGGGGGGGGAGGTGTGGGGGAGGTGTGGGGGAGGTGGGGCGCGCGGGGGACGCATATGTGTGGCGTGGTGCGAGGTGCGTGCCGCGTCATGCAGCAGGTGCAGCAGGTGCAGCAGGTGCAGCAGGTGCAGCAGGTGGAGCAGGTGGAGCAGGTGGAGCAGGTGGAGCAGGTGCAGCAGGTGGAGCAGGTGGAGCAGGTTCCGTCGAGCGGAGCCCCCGTCGGCCCACGGGTGCCCGTCGATAGGAACGGCCGGTGGAACGGGTCAGTCGCCCGCGGACGCCGAACCCGCCGACTCCACCAGCACCCGCCCGTCCCCACGACCCGCGACCGGGGCCTGGGTCTGGACGTGCGCCTGCCCCTGCCCCGGGGTCTGCGTCTCGTTCGGCAGGAACTGCTCCACCACCCTGACGAACATCTCGCGCCGGTCGGCGGGCACGCCGAGCAGGTCGGCGACCTCCTCCAGCGTGGGGCGGCGGCCGAACTCCGCGCTGGGCGCGGGCGCGGCCAGGTAGTCGTGGGGGTCGGCGAGTTCCTCGGCCGTCAGCCGGCCGGAGCGGATGAGCATGTCGCGGACCGGAACGCCGAGCACGCGCGCCAGTCGGCGCGTGGTCTCGAGGTCCGGCATGCTCTGCCGCTGGAGCAGGCGGGTGACGGCGGCGCGGTGCACGCCCGCCTCGTCCGCGATACGCGACTTTCCGCCGCCGCGTGGGCTGTCGATGTCGTAGCCGCGGTCGCGCATGAGGTCTTCGACCCACGCGGCGAACGCGTCCAGATCCTGGGTGTTCATCTCTGCTCGCTTCCTTGGGGGTGGCACGAGTTTAGCTTGCTTGCGCGCGCAGAATTACGTGCTCTCGTGCAAGCAATGAGGAAAATTTGGGCGGTTCATGGAGGTTCGGGGGTGTGGGGTGGAGGAGGGGTATTCGAAATTCGTTGCGAGCGCGCACGCAATCTGTAAGGCTGGTGGGCGTTCACTTCGCACGGCCCGTTCACGGCCGTCTTCCGAACCGACAGGGGGGTTCCATGTCGATGCCCGAAACCGGTCCCTGCCCACCGGATCGCCTCTGGCAGTCCACCGCCGCCTGCGCAGGTCTCTCCCCGAAGGTCGTCTTCTCCAAGAAGGCCAAGGAGGCCGCCCCCGCGCTGCGGGCCTGCGCCGACTGCCCCGTGCGCCGCGCCTGCGAGGAGATCGTGGCCCCGGCCGAGAACTGGTTCGACGGCGTCTGCGGCGGCCGCCTCTGGCGCTCCGGCCGCCCGGTCCCCGTACCCGCGCACCTCCTGCCCCCGGCCTTGGCCGCGCTCGTCGCCCACCTCCCGGCCCCCGCCGGAGGCCCGCGTGACTGAGGACCGCACCACGGAGCACCGCACCACCCAGGACCGCACCACCAAAGACCGCACCACGGAGGACCACGTCACCGAGGACCGCACCACCGCGCACGCCGCCCTCTGGATCACCACCCTGCTCCAGCAGTTCCCGGAGCTGGCCACCGAACTCGCCCCGGGCCGCACCGCCCCGGCACACCGCCCCTCCGCACCCCCGCCCCCCGACGACCTCGCCGACCGGCTGCGCGAGGAGCGGGAGGAGGCGCTGCTTCTTCAGCGGCGCGGGCTCACCGCCCCCGGCCACAGCGCGGCCCCCCTGCGCCTGCACGTCTCCGACGCCATCCGGGACATCACCGACGGAGTGATCGAACTGGAGGAGGCCGTCCGCGACCGGCTCGGCCTGCCCCGTGCGCGCCGCGCTCCCGTGCCCGAGCGGCTGCGCCGTATCGCCGGGCTCCTCGACGGCATCGCTGCCGACCCCGTGCTGGCCGCGCACGTGCGCGACGAGACCCGGCGCATGGCCCGCCGCTGCGCCCGCGCGCTGGGCGACACCGAGACCGTCGTACGGATCTCCGGGCGCTGCCCCTGGTGCGACTCGGTCTCGCTGCGGGCCTTCCCGGACCGCGGCGCCGTCCTCTGCGTCAACCCGGCCTGCCGCTGCTCCGACCGGCACTGCGGCTGCCACGACGACCCGGCCTACCGGCACACCTGGGACGAGGGGGAGTGGGCGCGCGCATGAGCCACCCGGACCGACCGACGCTGATCCCGGGTCCGCTCGCCGCCCAGGAGGCCGGCGTCGCCTCCGCCACCATCCGCAAGTGGGTCCAGCTGGGCCGGCTGAGGCCGGCCGGCAAGGCGGGCCGGGCCCAGCTCTTCCGCCTGGAGGACGTCTTCGCCGCCGAACGCGCCGCCCGCGGCACGCGACGCGAACCCCGCCGGGCCGGACGGTGAGCTACGGAATTCCCAGCTCGAAGATCACGTAGTGCGCGTACCAGCCCGAGGCCAGTGCCGCCGTCGTGAAGAACACCGCGAGGCTCGGCCACTTCAGCCGGCTCAGCGCCGCCGCCGGGGCCAGCAGCAGGGGGAACGCGGGGAGCAGATAGCGGCCGGTGTTGCCGAACATCTGCTGCGTCCCCAGCACGGTCACGATCGACGCCAGCGTGTACGCGACCAGCACCAGCGGTGGCCTCTTGCGCAGCATCAGCGCGATCAGGAAGGGCAGCGCCAGCACGATCTGCACGGCTATCAGGTCCGGGGTGGAGAAGGCGAACAGGTAGTCGCCGTGGCCGACCGCGATGTTGCCCAGGACGTCGAGCGTGTACGCGCCGTAGTCGAAGTAGTGCGCCCAGCCCTCGCGCTGGAGCGTGAAGTACGCGGTGAGGTCGCCCATGCTCAGGCCGACCCAGGTGATGTAGGTGAGCAGGCCGAGCGGCGCGGCGACCATCGCGTACACCGGACCGGCGACCCCGTGCTCGCGCCTGCTCTCCTTGCGGGCCAGCGTCACGATCGCGGCGAGCCCCACGGCCCCGATGAGCGCGGCGGACGTCGGCCGGTTGAGCCCTGCCAGGAAGGCGAGCAGCCCCGCCGCCACCCAGCGGCGCTGCATCACGCAGTAGCAGCACCAGGAGGCGATGGCCACGAAGACCGACTCCGAGTAGACCGCCCACTCCACGCCCGCCCCGGGCACCACCGCCCACAGCCCGGCCGCGATCGTCCCGGCCCGCACCCCCGCGAGCGTCGAGACGACGGCGTAGATGCCGGCGGCGGCCACGAAGGACGCCAGCACCGACACCAGGATCCCGGAGCCGAACAGCCCCAGCCCGGTGATCTCCGACACGCCCCGGATCAGCCCGGGATAGAGCGGGAAGAACGCGACCGAGTCCTGCTTGACCGTGAACAGGCCGCCGGGGTTCAGCGGTTGCAGCGGCTTGGGGTCGTACCCCTTCTCCGCGACCTGGAGGTACCACCAGCCGTCCCAGGTGGCGAGGACGTCCCACCAGTGCGCGCCGCCGCCGAAGCGCGGCTGCTTCTTCTGGTAGTCGTCGGCCCACTCCAGCAGCCAGGCGAAGACGGACAGCCCCACGAGCTTCGTCACGCCGTAGAGGAGCAGCGGGGCGCGGTACGGTCGTAGACCGTCCGGCAGCGCGAGACGGCGGAACGCCGGGGGCCGCTGCTTCCGCCCACCGGGCCGGTCGGGCTCGTCGGGCGTGGCGGAGTCCGTCGCCGCGTCGCTGCGGGCCGTGCTCATGACTGGAGTCCCCCTAGGGCCTGCCCTCGGACGGCCGGCCGGTCCGTGAGCACGGAGCCGAACCGCTGCCCGGATGGTCGTGAAGTGTGGTCATAAGATCGCAACAGAGTCGCACATGTGCGCCACAGGTTGGGGGAGGACGGGTGCCCGAAGCGCCGAACACCGCGGCGGCGGCGACCGTCTTGTCGGTCGTCATACCCATGTACAACGAGGAAGAGGTTCTTCCGGCGCTGGTCACCAGATTGCGCCCGGTCCTCGCGGACCTCGCGGTGGGCTACGAGGTGATCGCCGTCGACGACGGCAGCACCGACCGCACCGGGGAACTGCTCGCCGCCTTCCGGCTGGGCTGGCCCGAATTGCGGATCATCGGCCTGCGCCGCAACTCCGGCCACCAGGCCGCCCTCACCGCCGGCCTGGACCGCTCCCTCGGCGCCTACGTCGTCAGTATCGACGCCGACCTCCAGGACCCGCCCGAGAAGATCCCGGAGATGCTGGCGCTGGCCCGCAAGGGAGAGCTGGACATCGTCTACGGCATCCGGGCCGACCGGGCCAGCGACACCGGGTTCAAGCGGTGGACGGCCGGTCTGTACTACCGGCTGGTGCGCCGGCTGGCCGGGCCGTCCGTGCCCGCCCAGGCCGGTGACTTCCGGCTGCTCAGCCGGGCCGCCGTGGACGCGCTCAAGGCGCTGCCGGACCAGCAGCGGGTCTACCGGCTCCTTGTGCCCTGGCTCGGCTTCCCCAGCGGCGAGGTGACGTACGAACGCGCCCCGCGCCCGGCCGGCCAGAGCAAGTACCCCCTCGGCCGGATGATCCGGCTCGCCGTCGACAGCGTCACCGGGTTCTCCGCGGCGCCCCTGCGGATGGCGACCTGGCTGGGCGGCTTCGCCTTCCTGGTCTGTCTGGGGCTGATGGTCTACACGCTGAGCGCCCATGCCTTCGACCACACCGTCCCCGGTTGGACCTCCCTGTTCACGGGTGTCCTCTTCATCGGCGCGGTCCAGTTGGTCTGCGTGGGCCTGCTCGGCGAATACGTCGGCCGCATCTATACAGCCGTACAGAACCGGCCCACGTATTTTGTGGGCCATGACACAGCTGCCGAGCGGTCCGGGGGGCCGACAGCCCCCGTATCACACGGGCGGTCGGGTCCGCCGACGTAACCGTGGTGTGTCGGGCGCACTGCCCTTGTTTTGACCGGAGTGATTGCGCTGGGTACGCTCAGACCTTGTGCCTGGGGTGTGCCCTGGCCCTCGTGCGTGCCTTCCCACCGCACCGGGGCCGTGTGCGGCCACCGTAATCTGCGCCTCTTTCTGCCTCGCGGCAGGAGTCCGCGGGATTCGACACACCCGACCGCGTGGGTCGGCGAAGTTCCAGGTTAGCTGTACAAATCGGCACACAGAAACCGGAGAAGTAGTGCCTACGATCCAGCAGCTGGTCCGTAAGGGCCGGCAGGACAAGGTCGAGAAGAACAAGACGCCCGCACTCGAGGGTTCCCCTCAGCGTCGTGGCGTCTGCACGCGTGTGTTCACGACCACCCCGAAGAAGCCGAACTCGGCCCTGCGTAAGGTCGCGCGTGTGCGTCTGACCAGCGGCATCGAGGTCACTGCTTACATTCCGGGTGAGGGACACAACCTGCAGGAGCACTCCATCGTGCTCGTGCGCGGCGGCCGTGTGAAGGACCTGCCGGGTGTTCGCTACAAGATCATCCGCGGCTCCCTCGACACCCAGGGTGTCAAGAACCGCAAGCAGGCCCGCAGCCGCTACGGCGCCAAGAAGGAGAAGTAAGAAATGCCTCGTAAGGGCCCTGCCCCGAAGCGCCCGGTCATCATCGACCCGGTCTACGGTTCTCCTCTTGTCACGTCGCTCATCAACAAGGTGCTGCTGAACGGCAAGCGCTCCACCGCCGAGCGCATCGTCTACGGCGCCATGGAGGGCCTGCGCGAGAAGACCGGCAACGACCCGGTCATCACGCTGAAGCGCGCTCTCGAGAACATCAAGCCGACCATCGAGGTCAAGTCCCGCCGTGTCGGTGGCGCGACCTACCAGGTTCCGGTCGAGGTCAAGCCCGGCCGTGCCAGCACGCTCGCGCTGCGCTGGCTCGTCGGTTACTCCCGCGCCCGTCGCGAGAAGACCATGACCGAGCGCCTGCTCAACGAGCTTCTCGACGCGTCCAACGGCCTCGGTGCCGCTGTGAAGAAGCGCGAGGACACGCACAAGATGGCCGAGTCCAACAAGGCCTTCGCGCACTACCGCTGGTAGTCGCTACCCACATCGAGACCGAGAGAAGACTGAAGCCTTATGGCTACCACTTCACTTGACCTGGCCAAGGTCCGCAACATTGGGATCATGGCCCACATCGACGCGGGCAAGACGACCACCACCGAGCGGATCCTGTTCTACACCGGTGTGTCTTACAAGATCGGTGAGGTCCACGACGGCGCTGCCACCATGGACTGGATGGAGCAGGAGCAGGAGCGTGGCATCACGATCACGTCCGCTGCCACCACCTGTCACTGGCCGCTGGCCGACGTCGATCACACCATCAACATCATCGACACCCCGGGTCACGTCGACTTCACCGTCGAGGTGGAGCGTTCCCTGCGTGTGCTCGACGGTGCCGTGACGGTGTTCGACGGCGTGGCCGGCGTCGAGCCCCAGTCCGAGACGGTGTGGCGTCAGGCGGACCGCTACGGCGTCCCGCGTATCTGCTTCGTGAACAAGCTCGACCGCACGGGCGCGGAGTTCCACCGCTGCGTCGACATGATCAGCGACCGCCTGGGCGCGCAGCCGCTCGTCATGCAGCTGCCGATCGGTGCCGAGGCCGACTTCAAGGGTGTCGTCGACCTCGTCACCATGAAGGCGTTCGTCTGGTCCGCCGAGGCGACCAAGGGCGAGATGTACGACATCGTCGACATCCCGGACACCCACACCGAGGCTGCCGAGGAGTACCGCGGCAAGCTCATCGAGGCCGTGGCCGAGAACGACGAAGAGATCATGGAGCTGTACCTGGAGGGCGAAGAGCCTTCCGTGGAGCAGCTGTACGCCGCGATCCGTCGCATCACCATCGCGTCCGGCAAGTCCAAGGACACCACGGTCACCCCGGTGTTCTGCGGTACCGCGTTCAAGAACAAGGGTGTCCAGCCCCTGCTCGACGCGGTCGTGCGCTACCTCCCCTCCCCGCTCGACGTCGAGGCCATCGAGGGCCACGCCGTCAACAACGCGGAGGAGATCGTCAAGCGCAAGCCGTCCGAGGACGAGCCGCTGTCGGCCCTCGCCTTCAAGATCATGAGCGACCCGCACCTCGGCAAGCTCACCTTCGTCCGGGTCTACTCGGGCCGCCTGGAGTCCGGCACCGCCGTGCTGAACTCCGTCAAGGGCAAGAAGGAGCGCATCGGCAAGATCTACCGCATGCACGCGAACAAGCGTGAGGAGATCGACGCGGTGGGCGCCGGCGACATCGTCGCCGTCATGGGCCTGAAGCAGACCACCACCGGTGAGACGCTGTGCGACGACAAGGCCCCGGTCATCCTGGAGTCCATGGACTTCCCGGCGCCGGTCATCCAGGTCGCCATCGAGCCCAAGTCCAAGGGCGACCAGGAGAAGCTGGGCATCGCGATCCAGCGCCTGGCCGAGGAGGACCCGTCCTTCCAGGTCCACTCGGACGAGGAGACCGGTCAGACCATCATCGGTGGTATGGGCGAGCTGCACCTCGAGGTGCTGGTCGACCGTATGCGCCGTGAGTTCAAGGTCGAGGCCAACGTCGGCAAGCCGCAGGTCGCCTACCGCGAGACCATCCGCAAGGCGGTCGACCGGGTCGACTACACGCACAAGAAGCAGACTGGTGGTACCGGCCAGTTCGCCAAGGTGCAGATCGCGATCGAGCCGATCGAGGGCGGCGACGCCTCGTACGAGTTCGTGAACAAGGTCACCGGTGGCCGTATCCCGAAGGAGTACATCCCTTCGGTGGACGCCGGTGCGCAGGAGGCCATGCAGTTCGGCATCCTCGCGGGCTACGAGATGACGGGCGTCCGCGTCACGCTTCTCGACGGTGGCTACCACGAGGTCGACTCCTCCGAGCTCGCGTTCAAGATCGCCGGTTCGCAGGCCTTCAAGGAGGCCGCGCGCAAGGCCAGCCCCGTGCTGCTCGAGCCGATGATGGCCGTCGAGGTCACCACGCCCGAGGACTACATGGGTGAGGTCATCGGCGACATCAACTCCCGCCGTGGTCAGATCCAGGCCATGGAGGAGCGGGCCGGTGCCCGCGTCGTCAAGGGCCTGGTGCCCCTGTCGGAGATGTTCGGCTACGTCGGCGACCTCCGCAGCAAGACGTCGGGTCGCGCAAGCTACTCGATGCAGTTCGACTCCTACGCCGAGGTTCCGCGGAACGTCGCCGAGGAGATCATCGCGAAGGCCAAGGGCGAGTAACGCACCGCGTTTAACGCACTGCGTGCACACGCTTTAGGCTTGACCTCGGAGCCTCACGGGTCGTTCCTCCGCATTCGTGGCGGAACGACCCCGGGCCCGGGACTTAACAGCAAAGATCACCTGGCGCCGACGATCCAAGGCGTACAGAACCACTCCACAGGAGGACCCCAGTGGCGAAGGCGAAGTTCGAGCGGACTAAGCCGCACGTCAACATCGGCACCATCGGTCACATCGACCACGGTAAGACGACCCTCACGGCCGCCATTACCAAGGTGCTGCACGACGCGTACCCGGACCTGAACGAGGCCACCGCGTTCGACAACATCGACAAGGCGCCCGAGGAGCGTCAGCGCGGTATCACCATCTCCATCGCGCACGTCGAGTACCAGACGGAGACCCGTCACTACGCCCACGTCGACTGCCCGGGTCACGCGGACTACATCAAGAACATGATCACCGGTGCCGCGCAGATGGACGGCGCGATCCTCGTGGTCGCCGCCACCGACGGCCCGATGCCGCAGACCAAGGAGCACGTGCTCCTGGCCCGCCAGGTCGGCGTTCCGTACATCGTCGTCGCCCTGAACAAGGCCGACATGGTGGACGACGAGGAGATCCTGGAGCTCGTCGAGCTCGAGGTCCGTGAGCTCCTCTCCGAGTACGAGTTCCCGGGCGACGACCTGCCGGTCGTCCGCGTCTCCGCGCTGAAGGCGCTCGAGGGCGACGCCGAGTGGACCGAGTCCGTCCTCAACCTGATGAAGGCTGTCGACGAGTCGATCCCGGAGCCCGAGCGCGACGTCGACAAGCCGTTCCTGATGCCGATCGAGGACGTCTTCACGATCACCGGTCGCGGTACGGTCGTCACCGGCCGTATCGAGCGTGGTGTCCTGAAGGTCAACGAGACCGTCGACATCATCGGCATCAAGACCGAGAAGACCACCACCACGGTCACCGGTATCGAGATGTTCCGCAAGCTGCTCGACGAGGGCCAGGCCGGTGAGAACGTCGGTCTGCTGCTCCGCGGCATCAAGCGCGAGGACGTCGAGCGCGGCCAGGTCATCATCAAGCCGGGTTCGGTCACGCCGCACACCGACTTCGAGGCCCAGGCCTACATCCTGTCCAAGGACGAGGGTGGCCGCCACACGCCGTTCTTCAACAACTACCGTCCGCAGTTCTACTTCCGTACGACGGACGTGACGGGCGTTGTGACCCTCCCCGAGGGCACCGAGATGGTGATGCCGGGTGACAACACCGAGATGAAGGTGGAGCTCATCCAGCCCATCGCCATGGAAGAGGGCCTGAAGTTCGCCATCCGTGAGGGTGGCCGGACGGTCGGCGCCGGCCAGGTCATCAAGATCACGAAGTGATCTTGCGCCTGCCGGTGGCTACAGCCTGAGCTGAAGCACCTGAAGGGGCCCGTACGACTCCGGTCGTACGGGCCCTTTCGCGTGCCGGTCGGAGACGGGCCGGACTCGGTCGGACCGGGGTCAGATACGGGCGAGGATCTGCCGTACGGGGTGTCCGAGGACATCCCCGATCCGGGCCAACTCCCCTTCGCCGAAGGGCTCCCGGTTCGGATTCCACACGGCGATCTCGAACCGGGCGTACCCGCACGGCCGGTCGTACTCCAGCGCGTCCAGCGTGGTGTCCGCCCCGCAGCAGGGCGCCTTGACGGCGAGCGTGGCGAACCCGTCCTCGCCGTGGGCCTCCAGGAGGTCGTCGTACCACGCGGAGTCGATGGTGTCCCCGCACCGCGGGCACCCGATCCGCACCAGGTCGTCCCCGCAGTCGACGGCCATGACGGTGTCGTACCAGTCGACGTCGGCCTCCCCGTCGAACCCGCCGCCCTCCTCCACCAGTCGGTCCACCAGCTCGGCGGCCCGCAGGCCGGCGGACTGCTCGGGTCTCCAGTGCGGGTCGGTGGGGATGACGGACAGGACGGTGTCGCTCATGGGTTCGCTCGCAGGGTGTGTCGGTGCCGCGATAGGGACATGGGCATGATGATCTCGCCGCCCCGGTGTCAAGTGAAGCGGCGGCGAACGGGGTCGGGCGGTTCGGGGAGCGTTGCGGCAACTTCGGGACATGGGCGTGCGGAATGTCCCTTGGCGTTCCCTGTGAGGTGGTTGTGGCGGACGTAGTCTCACGAGGATGACTGGCCTGGCCCTCCCCCCGCTCGCCGTACAGCAGGAGCACCGTCCCGTCGCCCCCGACCGGCGGCGGGAACGTCCCCGCCTGTACGCCGTCGACGGCATCCGCCTGCTCGCGGCGCTGATGGTCGCGGTCCACCACTACGCCGGCACCCGGCGGGTGAACCAGCCGGACAATCTGATCTGGGACCGCCCGGTCTCGGACATCATGCCGTCGGTGTTCCACGTCGCCGCCTACGGCTGGATCGGCGTCGAGATCTTCTTCGTGATCAGCGGCTTCGTGATCTGCATGTCCTGCTGGGGCCGGACGCCCCGCCAGTTCTTCGTGTCACGGGTGATCCGCCTCTACCCGGCGTACTGGTTCGCGGTGCTCTTCACCACGGCCGCGCTGGTCGCGATCCCGGGCGTGTGGGGGCGGCTGCGGCTGCGGGACGTCCTGCTCAACCTGACGATGCTTCAGTCGGGCCAGGGCGTGCAGAACGTCGACGGCGTGTACTGGACCCTCTGGGCGGAACTGCGCTTCTACCTGCTGTTCCTGATCGTCGTCCGGATGGGGCTGACGTACCGCCGGGTCGTGGCGTTCTGCTGTGTGTGGGGCGCGGCGACGATGCTGGCGCCGGCGGCGGACCTCCCGCTGCTGGGGCTGTTCGCCGACCCGGAGTCGTCCTGGTACTTCATCGCGGGCCTGGCGCTGTACCTGATGCACCGCTTCGGCCCGGACCTGCTCCTCTGGGGCATCCTCGGCATGACCTGGCTGATGGGCCAGAAGGAGCTGGGCCAGCGGATCGACGAGGTCGAGCACGTGGGCAGCTGGCGCGGCGCGGTGCTGATCTTCACCGTGTTCCTGCTGGTCATGGTCGCCGTCGCGCTCGGCTGCACGGACCGGATCCGCTGGCGGTGGCTGGTGACGGCGGGCAGCCTGACGTATCCGCTGTACCTGATGCACTACGCGGCCGGTACGGCTGTGATCAGCCGCCTGCGCGACGACATGGACGCGCGGCTGCTGGTGGCCCTGGTGCTGGCCGGGTTCCTGCTGCTGAGCTGGCTGGTGCACCGGTTCGTGGAGCGGCCGGTGGCGGGGAAGGTGAAGCGCGGGCTGGAGACGGCCTTCGCACGGATACGCACGAACCCCTGACGCCGGCGGCGGCTTTCCGAACGGGACCGTCCCTTCGACCTCGTACGCCGCGGGGGAACCGTATGCGTACCCCGCGCGTCGGCTACTCACGTTGCACCGTCGACAGGGGAGCAGGAAACAGCCGTGGGGCGTCTGAGGGACAAGATCACCGGGACCAGGTACCCCGAGGCGGGTGCCGTGCCGTTGCCGACCCTGGAGCTGCGTGCCGCGCTGCTCGCGCTCGACGGGACCGGCGTGCCGTTCCGCGTCCGCCACGCCCTGCCCGTGGAGAAGGCCGACCTCGTGGCGGAGTGGCAGGTGCCGGAGATGCGGACGAGGCTCAGGACACGGATGCGGTTCGTGCCGGGGGAGCGGGTGGTGCGGGTGCTGGAGGAGCGGTGGGAGCCCGCGTCCGAGGGCTCCGGGCTCCAGTACGGCCGGGGACCCGCCCTCTCGGTGTCCAGGCAGTGGCGGTACGAGAAGGGCCCCGACGGACGGCGGCGGAAGGTCGAGACGTTCCGCTTCGACTCCCGGGACATGCGGAACCCCCTGGTCGCCACGGTCCTCGGCGCGGGCTGGACCTGGCGCGGGGTGCTGCTCAGGTGGTGAGGGCCCCGGTTCACTCCACCCAGCGCGGGCCGGACTGACTGGTGAGCCGGCGGTGGAGGTCCCGGGTGAGGGACAGCGGGGGCGCGGGGATCCCCGCGGCGTCGCACAGGTCGTGGATCCGCAGCGGGGACCGCGCGAACGCCTGCCGCAGCAGGTCGGCGGTGAGGTCGGGCTCGGTGCGCGCCAGGTGCCGTACCAGCAGCACCCGGTTGCGGCGGAAGGCGGGAAGCCCGGTCCCCCACAGCATGCTCGAGGCGGTGTGGGGCGCGCGGCGGGCGAACCCCGCGTAGGCGGGCACCAGGCGGTCCAGGTCCGGGGCGGCGCGGAACAGCTCCTTCATGAGCCGGGCGTAGTCGGTTCCCGCGCTCACGGTCAACAGCGAGCCGGTGTCGCGGACGGAACGCCAGCCGAATCCGGTGAAGTTGGCCGCGAACCCGCCGCTCTCGCGTTCCCGGGCCGCCCAGGCGCGCAGGCGGCTCACGCCCGGCCCGGGCTGCGGGACGCTCTCCCACCACTCCCGCAGGGCCTCGGGGGCGTCGGCGTGACGGGCGACGGCGTCCGGATCCGGCTCGTGCGGCCGGTCGGCCGACGTCGGCGCCACGGAACGGGCCCGGTTGCGGACGATGCAGGTGTCTCCGGCCATGGCGCTGTTGGTCTGCTCCGGCACCGGCTTCGCGCGGGCGGCGAGGCTCTGGCGCAGCCGCTTGTACACGTCGGCCATGGGCAGCAGGGGCGGGCCGTCCTCGACGCCCTGCTCCAGGACCGAGATCAGCTCCCCGGTGAAGACCGGGTACGGCTCGTCCGGCGGGGCCAGTGCCTTTCTGGTGCCCGAGGTGGCGGTGAGCACGAAGACGCCCTCGATGTCGGTGTTGTCGCTGATCCTGCCGTCCGCGGCCATCGCGTGCGCGCGCCCGCTCCAGCAGCAGTCCAGGATCACCACCTTCCGCCGGGCCTCGGCCTTCAGCACGACCGCGCGGAGGTCGTCGTAGCGCACGGCGCGGTCCAGCCGGTCCGGCGTGGTGTGCGGGAGCGCGAGGTACAGCTCCCCGGCGAGGGTCAGCAGACCGTGACCGGCGAAGTACAGCAGGAGGGTGTCGTCGGCCGCCGCCGCGGCCGCGTGCAGGGCGTCGAACACCTCGGTGCGCGACGGCTGGCTCAGCGTGGCGCAGCGGGCCGGCGGCAGCCCCCACACCGCCGGGTCGACGAGGAGGGAGGCCAGGCGCCGCAGGCCCGGTTCGACGGTGGGAAGGTCCTCGGTGCCGGGATCCGTGTAGCCGTGCACACCGATGAGCACGGCGCGGGAGCGGGCCGGGTCGGAGAGTCTGGTCATCGGTCGCGGCGCCCGGTCACCGGTCGGACGCGCCGGCCGCCGAGTCCGCTTCGCTCAGGGCCGCCAGCACGCGCGAGGCCGTCTCCTCGCTGCCGTCGGCGATGCGTACGACCGTGCCGTCGCGCTCGATCTCGATCGCCACGGGAGCGGCGTCCCGGCGGCTGGAGCGCCAGGCCATGACGGACACCGTGAGGGAAGCCGAGCTGAAGGCGGAGGACAGGACGATGTTGAGGACGTCGAGCGCCGTACCGCTCATCGTCCCTGATCCCGAGCCCGACCCCGAACCCGCAGCCGCACCGCCCAGGGTGACGCGCGCCCCGTCCGCCCCCCGGGTCTCGGCGCGGAGCCACTCGTACAGCGACAGGAGTTCCAGGGGGTCGCCCTCGCCGTCGTGCAGCAGGCTGACCGTCAACCGCATGATGCCCCCCTCGTGACGCCTCCGGACCCTCTGCGCCCTGAGCATTCCCGGCGGGGCACGGCCGGAACGCGGTTTTCCCGGACATCGGGACACGGCATCGATACGTGCGCTAGAAGCCGGCTGCCCGTCCGCCCCGAGCCGGGTTTGACCTTCGTCACTCCCGGGGTATTCTCTCCGGCTCGATTGGCGGACCCCCTGCCCCGTATGGCAGACTAGCGGGGTTGCTCGGTCGAGTGTTGATGCTGTGCGCCTCCCGCCGGGAGGACCGGAAGCGAGTCCCACAGTACTCGTCGCCCTAACTGCCATACGGCAGCGCTGGGGCGGACGTACGGGAATCTTTCGGGAAGTGCGGTGCGGCACCGGCCAGGCGCCCGGTGGGCCTTTCGCTCCCGGCTTGCGGTTCCGGTAGGGCCGTGTGCATTCCCGCAGGGATGTTCGAACAAGGGACATTTTTGTCAGTGGGAGCGCGACACGCCCGACCGCGTGGGTCGGACAAGAGGGACAGGGAGCACCAGGCTCCGGAGCGTACGAAGAGACAGGACTACTGAGTAGCCATGGCGGGACAGAAGATCCGCATCCGGCTCAAGGCCTACGACCACGAGGTCATCGACTCCTCGGCGAAGAAGATCGTCGAGACGGTGACGCGTACTGGTGCGTCGGTCGCGGGCCCGGTGCCGCTGCCCACTGAGAAGAACGTGTACTGCGTCATCAAGTCGCCGCACAAGTACAAGGACTCGCGCGAGCACTTCGAGATGCGCACGCACAAGCGCCTGATCGACATCCTCGACCCCACGCCCAAGACCGTTGACTCTCTGATGCGACTCGACCTGCCGGCCGGTGTCGACATCGAGATCAAGCTCTGAGGGTCGGTGAGCTGAGAATGACCAAGCAGATCAAGGGCATCCTGGGCGAGAAGCTCGGCATGACGCAGGTGTGGGACGAGAACAACCGTGTTGTTCCGGTCACCGTCGTCAAGGCCGGCCCCAACGTCGTGACCCAGGTTCGTACGAACGACACCGACGGCTACGAGTCGGTCCAGATCGCCTTCGGCGAGATCGACCCGCGCAAGGTGAACAAGCCCCTCAAGGGTCACTTCGCCAAGGCCGACGTCACCCCCCGTCGCCACCTCGTCGAGATCCGCACCGCGGACGCCTCCGAGTACACGCTGGGCCAGGAGATCACCGCTGAGGTGTTCGAGGCCGGCATCAAGGTCGACGTGACCGGCAAGAGCAAGGGCAAGGGCTTCGCCGGTGTCATGAAGCGTCACAACTTCAAGGGCCTCGGCGCCGGTCACGGCACCCAGCGCAAGCACCGCTCCCCCGGCTCCATCGGTGGCTGCGCCACCCCGGGCCGTGTGTTCAAGGGCCTCCGTATGGCGGGTCGCATGGGCAACGAGCGGGTCACCACCCAGAACCTGACCGTCCACGCCGTTGACGCGGAGAAGGGTCTGCTGCTCATCAAGGGCGCTGTCCCCGGTCCGAACGGCGGCCTCGTCCTGGTCCGCACCGCGGCCAAGGGGGCCTGAGGTAACCGATGAGCACTGTTGACATCCTTTCGCCTGCCGGCGAGAAGACCGGTAGCGTCGAACTCCCCGCGGAGATCTTCGGCGTGGAGAAGGTCAGCATCCCGCTGATCCACCAGGTCGTCGTCGCGCAGAACGCGGCTGCCCGCCAGGGCACGCACAAGACGAAGACCCGTGGCGAGGTCCGTGGTGGTGGCAAGAAGCCTTACCGCCAGAAGGGCACCGGCCGCGCCCGTCAGGGCTCGACCCGCGCGCCGCAGTTCGCCGGTGGTGGCGTCGTGCACGGTCCCGTGCCGCGCGACTACTCGCAGCGGACCCCGAAGAAGATGAAGGCTGCCGCCCTGCGTCACGCCCTCACCGACCGGGCCCGCCACAACCGCATCCACGTCGTCACCGGCGTGGTCGACGGCGACATCTCCACGAAGGCCGCGAAGACGCTGTTCGGCAAGATCAGCGAGCGCAAGAACCTGCTGCTCGTCGTCGAGCGCAGCGACGAGGCCGCGTGGCTGTCCGCCCGCAACCTGCCCCAGGTGCACATCCTGGAGCCGGGCCAGCTGAACACGTACGACGTGATCGTCTCGGACGACGTGGTCTTCACCCAGGCCGCTCTCGAGTCCTTCGTCGCCGGCCCGAAGGCCAACGACACCGAAGGGAGTGACGCCTGATGGCTACGCGTCACCCGAGCATTGCCTCCAAGGCGGCCAAGGCCGCGAAGGCCGCGCGCGTCGCCAAGGCGCGCCGCCACGAGGCCGAGGGCAAGAACACCGTCGTCACCGCGCCCAGCAAGGCGTACACGGACCCCCGTGACGTGCTGCTGAAGCCGGTCGTGTCGGAGAAGAGCTACGCGCTCCTCGACGAGAACAAGTACACGTTCATCGTCGACCCGAACGCCAACAAGACCCAGATCAAGCAGGCCGTCCAGGCGGTCTTCTCGGTCAAGGTCACCGGGGTCAACACGATCAACCGCCAGGGCAAGCGCAAGCGGACCCGCACGGGCTTCGGCCAGCGCGCTTCGACCAAGCGCGCGATCGTGACCCTCGCTGAGGGCGACCGTATCGACATCTTCGGCGGTCCGACCGCGTAAGCGGGTCGGATCGTCCGATATCGGACGAGGACTGAGAAATGGGAATCCGCAAGTACAAGCCGACTACGCCGGGCCGCCGTGGCTCCAGCGTCGCCGACTTCGTCGAGGTCACGCGGTCCACGCCGGAGAAGTCGCTGGTCCGTCCCCTGCACAGCAAGGGCGGCCGTAACAATTCCGGTCGTGTGACCGTTCGCCACCAGGGTGGCGGACACAAGCGCGCCTACCGCGTGATCGACTTCCGTCGTCACGACAAGGACGGCGTGCCGGCGAAGGTCGCGCACATCGAGTACGACCCCAACCGCACCGCGCGCATCGCGCTGCTGCACTACGCGGACGGCGAGAAGCGCTACATCCTCGCCCCGCGCAACCTGCAGCAGGGTGACCGCGTCGAGAACGGTCCCGGGGCCGACATCAAGCCGGGCAACAACCTGGCGCTCCGCAACATCCCGGTCGGTACCACGATCCACGCGATCGAGATCCGTCCCGGTGGCGGCGCCAAGTTCGCCCGCTCCGCCGGTGCCTCCGTGCAGCTGCTCGCGAAGGAGGGCACGATGGCCCACCTCCGCATGCCCTCCGGTGAGATCCGCCTGGTCGACCAGCGCTGCCGCGCCACGGTCGGCGAGGTCGGCAACGCCGAGCAGAGCAACATCAACTGGGGCAAGGCCGGCCGTAAGCGCTGGCTGGGCGTGCGCCCGACCGTCCGTGGTGTCGCGATGAACCCGGTCGACCACCCGCACGGTGGTGGTGAGGGCAAGACCTCCGGTGGTCGCCACCCGGTCTCCCCGTGGGGTCAGAAGGAGGGTCGTACTCGTTCGCCGAAGAAGGCTTCGAACAAGTACATCGTCCGCCGCCGCAAGACGAACAAGAAGCGCTAGGAGCGGGTTTAGATGCCGCGCAGTCTCAAGAAGGGACCCTTCGTCGACGGCCACCTCGTAAAGAAGGTGGACGCCCAGAACGAAGCCGGTACCAAGAACGTCATCAAGACCTGGTCCCGTCGCTCGATGATCATCCCCAGCATGCTGGGCCACACGATCGCGGTGCACAACGGCAAGACCCACATTCCGGTGTTTGTCACCGAGTCGATGGTCGGCCACAAGCTCGGCGAGTTCTCGCCGACGCGCACCTTCCGGGGTCACGTCAAGGACGACCGGAAGTCGAAGCGCCGCTAACAGCGGGGTGGAATGACCATGACAGACACTGGAAGGACAACCATGGAAGCCAGGGCCCAGGCGCGGTACATCCGCGTCACGCCCATGAAGGCCCGCCGCGTGGTGGACCTTATCCGTGGCATGGACGCCACGGAGGCTCAGGCGGTCCTGCGTTTCGCCCCGCAGGCCGCGAGCGTGCCGGTCGGCAAGGTGCTGGACAGCGCCATCGCCAACGCCGCGCACAACTACGACCACACCGATGTCGACAGCCTCTTCATCTCCGAGGCCTACGTCGATGAGGGCCCGACCCTGAAGCGGTTCCGTCCGCGTGCCCAGGGCCGTGCCTACCGGATCCGCAAGCGGACCAGCCACATCACCGTGGTCGTCAGCAGCAAGGAAGGAACCCGGTAATGGGCCAGAAGGTTAACCCGCATGGGTTCCGGCTCGGCATCACCACCGACTTCAAGTCCCGGTGGTACGCCGACAAGTCGTACAAGGAATACGTCAAGGAAGACGTCGCCATCCGTCGGATGATGACGTCCGGCATGGAGCGCGCCGGCATCTCGAAGGTGGAGATCGAGCGCACCCGTGACCGTGTCCGCGTCGACATCCACACCGCGCGTCCGGGCATCGTCATCGGCCGCCGTGGCGCCGAGGCCGACCGTATCCGCGGCGACCTGGAGAAGCTGACCAAGAAGCAGGTCCAGCTCAACATCCTCGAGGTCAAGAACCCGGAGACGGACGCTCAGCTGGTGGCCCAGGCCGTCGCCGAGCAGCTCTCCTCCCGCGTCTCCTTCCGCCGCGCCATGCGTAAGAGCATGCAGTCGGCGATGAAGGCCGGCGCCAAGGGCATCAAGATCCAGTGCGGTGGCCGCCTCGGCGGCGCCGAGATGTCCCGCTCGGAGTTCTACCGCGAGGGCCGTGTGCCCCTGCACACGCTCCGCGCGAACGTGGACTACGGCTTCTTCGAGGCCAAGACGACCTTCGGCCGCATCGGTGTGAAGGTCTGGATCTACAAGGGCGACGTCAAGAACATCGCCGAGGTCCGCGCCGAGAACGCCGCTGCCCGCGCCGGCAACCGCCCGGCCCGTGGTGGCGCTGACCGTCCCGCCGGCCGTGGTGGCCGCGGTGGCGAGCGTGGCGGTCGCGGTCGTAAGCCGCAGCAGGCTCCCGCTGCCGAGGCCCCCAAGGCCGACGCTCCGGCTGCCGCTCCGGCTGAGAGCACCGGAACGGAGGCCTGACCGACATGCTGATCCCCCGTAGGGTCAAGCACCGCAAGCAGCACCACCCGAAGCGTCGCGGTGAGGCCAAGGGCGGTACGACGGTCGCGTTCGGCGAGTACGGCATCCAGGCCCTCACGCCGGCGTACGTGACCAACCGCCAGATCGAGGCGGCTCGTATCGCGATGACCCGCCACATCAAGCGTGGCGGCAAGGTCTGGATCAACATCTACCCGGACCGCCCGCTGACGAAGAAGCCTGCCGAGACCCGCATGGGTTCCGGTAAGGGTTCTCCGGAGTGGTGGATCGCGAACGTGCACCCGGGCCGGGTCATGTTCGAGCTGTCCTACCCCAACGAGAAGATCGCCCGTGAGGCCCTCACTCGCGCAGCCCACAAGCTGCCGATGAAGTGCCGGATCGTCAAGCGCGAGGCAGGTGAAGCGTGATGTCGGCCGGTACCAAGGCGTCCGAGCTGCGCGAACTGGGTGACGAGGAGCTTCTCGCGAAGCTCCGCGAAGCCAAGGAAGAGCTGTTCAACCTCCGCTTCCAGGCGGCGACGGGTCAGCTCGAGAACCACGGTCGGCTGAAGGCCGTCCGTAAGGACATCGCGCGGATCTACACCCTGATGCGTGAGCGCGAGCTGGGCATCGAGACGGTGGAGAGCGCCTGATGAGCGAGAGCAACGTGACTGAGAACACCGAGGCGCGCGGTTTCCGCAAGACCCGTGAGGGTCTCGTCGTCAGCGACAAGATGGACAAGACCGTCGTCGTCGCCGTCGAGGACCGCGTCAAGCACGCGCTGTACGGCAAGGTCATCCGCCGTACGAACAAGCTCAAGGCGCACGACGAGCAGAACGCCGCGGGTGTCGGCGACCGCGTCCTCCTCATGGAGACCCGGCCGCTGTCCTCGACGAAGCGCTGGCGCGTCGTCGAGATCCTCGAGAAGGCCAAGTAATTCCTGCGGGCAAACCCGCAGGTCAGTTCCGCCAGGCTCGGGGCGGGGTCCACGTAACGTGTGACCCCGCCCCGGGAACCGGCAGACAAACAGGAGATAGACGTGATCCAGCAGGAGTCGCGACTGCGCGTCGCCGACAACACTGGTGCGAAGGAAATCCTTTGCATCCGTGTGCTCGGTGGCTCCGGTCGCCGCTACGCGGGCATCGGTGACGTCATCGTCGCCACCGTCAAGGACGCGATCCCCGGTGGCAACGTGAAGAAGGGTGACGTCGTCAAGGCGGTCATCGTTCGCACCGTCAAGGAGCGCCGCCGTCCGGACGGCTCGTACATCCGCTTCGACGAGAACGCCGCTGTCATTCTGAAGAACGACGGCGACCCTCGCGGCACCCGCATCTTCGGCCCGGTCGGGCGCGAGCTGCGCGAGAAGAAGTTCATGAAGATCATCTCGCTGGCTCCGGAGGTGCTGTAAGCATGAAGATCAAGAAGGGCGACCTGGTCCAGGTCATCACCGGTAAGGACAAGGGCAAGCAGGGCAAGGTCATCGCGGCCTTCCCCCGCGAGGACCGCGTCCTGGTCGAGGGTGTCAACCGGGTCAAGAAGCACACCAAGGCCGGCCCGACCGCCAAGGGTTCGCAGGCCGGCGGCATCGTCACCACCGAGGCGCCGATCCACGTCTCCAACGTCCAGCTGGTCGTGGAGAAGGATGGCAACAAGGTCGTCACGCGTGTCGGCTACCGCTTCGACGACGAGGGCAACAAGATCCGCGTTGCCAAGCGGACGGGTGAGGACATCTGATGGCTACCACCACCACTCCGCGTCTCAAGACGAAGTACCGCGAGGAGATCGCGGGCAAGCTGCGTGAAGAGTTCCAGTACGAGAACGTCATGCAGATCCCCGGCCTCGTCAAGATCGTGGTCAACATGGGTGTGGGCGACGCCGCCCGCGACTCCAAGCTGATCGAGGGCGCCATCCGCGACCTCACCACGATCACCGGTCAGAAGCCGGCCGTCACCAAGGCCCGCAAGTCCATCGCGCAGTTCAAGCTGCGTGAGGGTCAGCCGATCGGTGCCCACGTCACGCTCCGTGGCGACCGCATGTGGGAGTTCCTGGACCGCACCCTGTCGCTCGCGCTCCCGCGCATCCGCGACTTCCGTGGTCTGTCCCCCAAGCAGTTCGACGGCCGTGGCAACTACACCTTCGGTCTCACGGAGCAGGTCATGTTCCACGAGATCGACCAGGACAAGATCGACCGTGTCCGGGGTATGGACATCACCGTGGTCACCACGGCGACCAACGACGCTGAGGGCCGCGCGCTCCTTCGTCACCTCGGCTTCCCGTTCAAGGAGGCGTGAGCGAGATGGCGAAGAAGGCTCTCATCGCGAAGGCTGCTCGCAAGCCCAAGTTCGGCGTGCGCGCGTACACCCGCTGCCAGCGCTGCGGTCGTCCGCACTCCGTCTACCGCAAGTTCGGCCTCTGCCGCGTGTGCCTTCGTGAGATGGCTCACCGTGGCGAGCTGCCGGGCGTGACCAAGAGCTCCTGGTAAACCCCCTAATCAGGGGTTCCAGAGGCTCTCGGTAAGCAATGGGCGTGTCAGGTGCCCACCCCTTCATGGCTTAGGCTAGGAGGGTTGGGCGCCTGACGGTCGCCCGTACGACTTACTACGCCGTAGGTCCACCGCGCCGCACCCGTCCCGTCTCGGATCGGGGAGAGGGATGGCGCACCAGGAAACCCCGGCGAGAGAGGCCACAGGCCAATTCATGACCATGACTGATCCGATCGCAGACATGCTGACGCGTCTGCGGAACGCGAACTCGGCGTACCACGACTCTGTGACGATGCCGGCGTCCAAGATCAAGTCGCACATCGCGGAGATCCTCCAGCAGGAGGGCTTCATCACGGGCTGGAAGATCGAGGACGCTGAGGTCGGCAAGAACCTCACCCTCGAGCTGAAGTTCGGCCCGAACCGTGAGCGCTCCATCGCGGGCATCAAGCGGATCTCCAAGCCCGGTCTCCGGGTCTACGCGAAGTCCACCTCCCTGCCCAAGGTGCTGGGCGGCCTCGGCGTGGCGATCATCTCCACGTCGCACGGTCTCCTCACCGACAAGCAGGCCGGCAAGAAGGGCGTAGGCGGAGAAGTTCTCGCCTACGTCTGGTAACGGAAGGGAACGGAGGAAACAGCTATGTCGCGCATTGGCAAGCTCCCTATCACGGTTCCCGCCGGCGTGGACGTCACCATCGACGGCCAGACGGTTTCGGTCAAGGGCCCCAAGGGCTCGCTGACCCACACCGTCGTTGCGCCGATCGAGATCGCCAAGGGTGAGGACGGCGTTCTGAACGTCACCCGCCCCAACGACGAGCGTCAGAGCAAGGCCCTGCACGGCCTGTCCCGCACGCTGGTGGCGAACATGATCACCGGCGTGACCCAGGGTTACGTGAAGAAGCTCGAGATCAGTGGTGTCGGTTACCGCGTGACCGCGAAGGGCTCGAACCTCGAGTTCGCGCTCGGCTACAGCCACCCCATCACGGTCGAGGCGCCCGAAGGCATCACCTTCAAGGTGGAGAACCCCACGCGGTTCTCGGTCGAGGGCATCGACAAGCAGAAGGTCGGCGAGGTTGCGGCCAACATCCGCAAGCTGCGCAAGCCCGACCCGTACAAGGCCAAGGGTGTCAAGTACGAGGGCGAAGTCATCCGCCGCAAGGTCGGAAAGGCGGGTAAGTAACCCATGGCATACGGGCAGAAGATCCTCAAGGGCGACGCCTACAAGCGCGCCGCGATCAAGCGCCGCCACATCCGGATCCGCAAGCGGATCTCCGGTACGTCGGAGCGTCCCCGTCTGGTCGTGACCCGCTCCAACCGCCACATCGTGGCGCAGGTGATCGACGACCTCAAGGGTCACACCCTGGCTTCGGCGTCCACGCTGGACACCTCGATCCGCGGTGGCGAGGGCGACAAGTCCTCGCAGGCCAAGCAGGTCGGCGCCCTGGTCGCCGAGCGTGCCAAGGCCGCCGGTGTCGAGGCTGTCGTGTTCGACCGTGGTGGTAACCAGTACGCCGGGCGCATCGCCGCCCTGGCGGACGCCGCCCGCGAGGCCGGGCTCAAGTTCTGAGCCGCTTGTAGCTAGCGGAAAGAGAGAGGTAATCCAATGGCTGGACCCCAGCGCCGCGGTGGCGGTGCCGGTGGCGGCGAGCGGCGGGACCGGAAGGGCCGTGACGGCGGCGCAGCTGCCGCCGAGAAGACCGCGTACGTTGAGCGCGTTGTCGCGATCAACCGCGTCGCCAAGGTTGTGAAGGGTGGTCGTCGCTTCAGCTTCACCGCGCTGGTCGTGGTGGGCGATGGTGACGGCACCGTGGGTGTCGGTTACGGCAAGGCCAAGGAGGTGCCGGCCGCCATCGCCAAGGGTGTGGAGGAGGCCAAGAAGCACTTCTTCAAGGTCCCCCGTATCCAGGGCACCATCCCGCACCCCATCCAGGGTGAGAAGGCTGCCGGCGTCGTGCTGCTCAAGCCCGCGTCCCCCGGTACCGGCGTTATCGCCGGTGGCCCGGTGCGCGCCGTGCTCGAGTGCGCCGGAATCCACGACGTGCTGTCGAAGTCGCTCGGCTCCGACAACGCGATCAACATCGTGCACGCGACCGTGGAGGCCCTGAAGGGCCTGCAGCGTCCCGAGGAGATCGCGGCCCGCCGCGGTCTGCCGCTCGAGGACGTCGCCCCCGCGGCCCTGCTTCGTGCGCGTGCCGGGGCTGGTGCGTAATGGCACAGCTCAAGATCACGCAGACGAAGTCGTACATCGGCAGCAAGCAGAACCACCGCGACACCCTGCGTTCGCTCGGGCTCAAGCGCCTGAACGACGTGGTCGTCAAGGAGGACCGCCCCGAGTTCCGCGGAATGGTGCACACCGTCCGCCACCTCGTGACGGTCGAGGAGGTCGACTGATCATGGCGGAAAGCAACCCGCTCAAGATCCACAACCTCCGTCCCGCCCCGGGCGCCAAGACCGCCAAGACCCGTGTCGGTCGTGGTGAGGCGTCGAAGGGTAAGACGGCCGGTCGTGGTACCAAGGGCACGAAGGCCCGCTACCAGGTTCCGGAGCGCTTCGAGGGTGGCCAGATGCCCCTCCACATGCGTCTTCCGAAGCTGAAGGGCTTCAAGAACCCGTTCAAGACCGAGTTCCAGGTCGTGAACCTCGACAAGCTGGCCGCGCTGTACCCGGAGGGTGGCGAGGTCACCGTCGAGGGGCTCGTCGCCAAGGGTGCCGTTCGCAAGAACAGCCTCGTCAAGGTCCTCGGCCAGGGCGAGATCTCCGTGGCGCTGCAGGTGACGGTCGACGCCGTCTCCGGCTCCGCCAAGGAGAAGATCACCGCCGCCGGCGGTACCGTCACCGAGCTCGTCTGAACACATCAGGCGTCTCGATGACTTGAGCGATCCCGACCGGGGATACCCCACAAATGGGGTATCCCCGGTTGGTCGTTCCTAGGGCAGCCGTGTCGCGGGTAAGGTGACCTGCACTGCCCACTTTTCACAAGGTTCCCTCAAGAGGGCACCTTGAGCGGCAGTCGGCCGTTACTCATGTCGTTGTCGTTAGTCGTTGTTCTTATTGGACCTTCAAGACCGTCACCCTTGACGCAGATGCGCGGGGGTCGCAGGAGGCACCGTGCTCACCGCGTTCGCCCGGGCGTTCAAGACGCCCGACCTGCGCAAGAAGCTGCTCTTCACGCTCGCCATCATCGTGGTCTACCGGGTCGGTACGCACATCCCGATCCCCGGTGTCGACTACACGTCCGTTCAGCGCTGTGTCGACGAGGCGTCCGGCAACCAGGGCCTCTTCGGTCTGGTGAACATGTTCAGCGGCGGCGCGCTGCTGCAGATCACCGTCTTCGCGCTGGGGATCATGCCGTACATCACGGCGAGCATCATCCTTCAGCTGCTGACCGTGGTCATCCCGCGTCTGGAAGCCCTGAAGAAGGAGGGCCAGGCCGGCACGGCGAAGATCACGCAGTACACCCGTTACCTCACGGTCGCGCTGGCCATCCTCCAGGGCACCGGCCTGGTGGCCACCGCCCGCAGCGGCGCCCTGTTCTCCGGCTGCACGGTGGCCGGCCAGATCGTCCCGGACCGGGCCATCTTCACCACCATCGTCATGGTCGTCACCATGACCGCCGGTACGGCCATGGTCATGTGGCTCGGTGAGCTGATCACCGACCGTGGCATCGGCAACGGTATGTCGATCCTGATGTTCATCTCGATCGCCGCCACCTTCCCGTCCGCGCTGTGGGCCATCAAGAAGCAGGGCACCCTGGCGGACGGCTGGATCGAGTTCGGCACGGTCATCCTGGTCGGCCTGGTCATGGTCGCCCTGGTGGTCTTCGTCGAGCAGGCCCAGCGGCGGATCCCCGTGCAGTACGCGAAGCGCATGATCGGCCGCCGGTCCTACGGCGGTACCTCGACGTACATCCCGCTCAAGGTGAACCAGGCCGGTGTGATCCCGGTCATCTTCGCCTCGTCGCTCCTCTACATCCCGGCTCTGGTCGCCCAGTTCTCCAGCGGGACCTCCGGCTGGAAGACCTGGATCGAACAGACGCTGACCCAGGGCAACCACCCGATCTACATCTCCCTGTACTTCCTGCTGATCGTGTTCTTCGCCTTCTTCTACGTGGCTATCTCGTTCAACCCCGAGGAAGTCGCCGACAACATGAAGAAGTATGGTGGCTTCATCCCGGGCATCCGGGCTGGCCGACCGACCGCTGAGTACCTGTCCTACGTACTCAACCGGATCACCTGGCCGGGTTCGCTGTATCTGGGTCTGATCGCTCTCGTACCGACGATGGCGTTGGTTGGTTTCGGGGCAAACCAGAACTTCCCGTTCGGCGGGACGAGCATCCTGATCATCGTGGGTGTGGGTCTCGAGACGGTGAAGCAGATTGAGAGCCAGCTCCAGCAGCGCAATTACGAAGGGTTCCTCCGCTGATGCGAATCGTCCTCGTCGGGCCGCCAGGCGCCGGAAAGGGTACGCAGGCCACTCGCCTGGCCGAGACACTGCGCGTGCCGCACATCTCCACGGGTGACCTGTTCCGCGCCAACATCAGCCGGCAGACGGAGCTCGGGAAACTCGCGAAGTCCTACATGGACAAGGGCGAGCTGGTGCCGGACGAGGTCACCATCGCCATGGCCAAGGACCGCATGGAGCAGCCGGACGCCGAGCGCGGCTTCCTGCTGGACGGTTTCCCGCGCAATGTCTCGCAGGCGGAGGCGCTGGACGAGCTGCTCACCACCGAGGCCATCAAGCTGGACGCGGTGCTCGACCTGGAGGCCCCCGAGGAGGAGGTCGTCAAGCGGATCGCCGGTCGGCGCATCTGCCGTAACGACTCGTCCCACGTCTTCCACGTGTCGTACAAGAAGCCGGCCCGCGAGGGCGTCTGTGACGTCTGCGGCGGCGAGCTGTACCAGCGGGACGACGACTCCGAGGAGACCGTGCGCACGCGGCTCGAGGTCTACCACACGCAGACCGAGCCGATCATCGATTACTACAAGGCCCAGGGCCTGGTCGTGACGATCGATTCCATGGGTCCCGTGGAAGAGGTCACCGGCCGTGCGCTGGCCGCGTTGAAGCGCGAGGGCGACGACCAGTAGCCGTCGTCCCTGTACGGCCGTGGAGTCCCCCGGGACACCACGGCCGTACTGTTGTGTACGTAGTACGTACGCGACGCATCGAGTACCCATCGACCTGAGTGACGGAGAGCGCAGGCCCCCCATGGTGCAGATCAAGAGCCCCGAGCAGATCGCCAGGATGCGTGCGGCGGGGCTGGTCGTCGCCGCCATCCACGCCGCGACGCGCGAAGCCGCGGTGCCGGGGGCGACCACGAAGGACCTGGACGAGGTCGCGCGCAAGGTCCTCGCGGAGCACGGCGCGAAGTCGAACTTCCTCGGGTACGGGGGTTTCCCCGCGACCATCTGCACCTCGGTGAACGACGTGGTGGTCCACGGCATCCCGTCCGACGACGTCGTCCTCAGGGACGGCGACATCATCTCCATCGACTGCGGCGCGATCGTGGACGGCTGGCACGGGGACGCGGCCTACACGGCCTTCGTGGGCTCCGGTCACGCTCCGGAGCTGGTCGAGCTGTCCCGGGTGACGGAAGAGTCGATGTGGGCGGGCATCGCGGCCATGAAGCTGGGCAACCGGCTGGTGGACGTCTCCCGGGCCATCGAGACGTACATCCGCCGCCAGCCGAAGCCGGGCGGCGGACGGTACGGGATCATCGAGGACTACGGCGGCCATGGCATCGGCACCGAGATGCACATGGACCCGCACCTGCTGAACTACGTCGACCGCCGTCGCGGCAAGGGCCCCAAGCTGGTCCCGGGCTTCTGCCTGGCCATCGAGCCGATGGTCTCCCTGGGCACTCCGCGCACGGAGGTCCTGGAGGACGACTGGACCGTCATCACGACGGACGGCACCTGGTCCTCCCACTGGGAGCACTCCGTCGCCCTGACGGAGGAAGGCCCCCTGGTCCTGACGTCCCCGGACGGCGGCCGCGCGAAGCTGGCCGAGCACGGGGTCACGGCGGCGCCGGATCCGCTGGCCTAGTCGTGCGCATGATGATCTGCCCGGTGGGGCAGACTACTCGATTCGTGTTTCTGGATGCGCTGACGTAGACTGACTCGTCGGCTCCCGTGCACCCGCATGTCCGCATGCGCCCCTAAGGGAAAAGTGGGGGAGTCGATCAAGGTAGTCGATTCGAAGGGCGAAGCGTGGCCAAGAAGCAAGGTGCCATCGAGATCGAGGGCACTGTCGTCGAGTCTCTTCCGAACGCCATGTTCAAGGTCGAGCTCCAGAACGGCCACCAGGTCCTGGCACACATCAGCGGCAAGATGCGCATGCACTACATCCGCATCCTCCCTGACGACCGGGTCGTGGTGGAGTTGTCTCCGTACGACCTGACGCGTGGCCGGATCGTCTACCGGTACAAGTAGATCTTGCCCATGCCTCGTGCGCTGTTCGGTGCGCGGGGTGGCCGGCAACTGACCCGGAGAACCTCACATCCCATGAAGGTCAAGCCGAGCGTCAAGAAGATCTGCGACAAGTGCAGGGTGATCCGCCGTCACGGTCGGGTCATGATCATTTGCGACAACCCGCGCCACAAGCAGCGCCAGGGCTGATCGCACACAGATCACACCCTCTGCATCGATTCGCAGAGACTTCGCGCGACGCGAGCAAAATACGTTCATACGCAGGACCCAGGCGGGGTTTTTTCTTGCCTGACACCCCCGGTTCGGAGGCCGGGGACCCAGTTCGTACCTGGTACGGCGGCTGGGGTCCGGTCCTGCGGAAGACCTCCGAAGATCACCAGGAGCCATTGAATGGCACGCGTTTCCGGTGTTGACATCCCGCGCGACAAGCGCGTGGAGGTCGCCCTCACCTACGTGTTCGGCATCGGCCGGACCCTTTCGCAGGAGACGCTGGCTGCGACCGGCGTCGACCCGAACACCCGCGTTCGCGACCTCTCCGAGGAGCAGCTCGTCGCGATCCGCGAGTACGTGGACAACAACATCAAGACCGAGGGTGACCTCCGTCGCGAGGTCCAGGCCGACATCCGCCGCAAGGTCGAGATCGGCTGCTACCAGGGTCTGCGCCACCGCCGTGGCCTGCCCGTCCGCGGTCAGCGCACCAGCACCAACGCCCGCACCCGCAAGGGCCCGCGTCGCGCCATCGCCGGCAAGAAGAAGCCGGGCAAGAAGTAGTCCGCAGCGGACTCGCCGTCCAGCGGTCTTCGCTGTAGGACCGACCACCTCCCGTAGGAGTAATAGATGCCCCCCAAGGGTCGTCAGGGCGCTGCCAAGAAGGTGCGCCGCAAGGAAAAGAAGAACGTCGCGCACGGCCAGGCGCACATCAAGAGCACGTTCAACAACACGATCGTGTCCATCACGGACCCGGCCGGCAACGTGATCTCCTGGGCCTCCGCCGGTCACGTCGGCTTCAAGGGCTCCCGCAAGTCCACGCCGTTCGCCGCGCAGATGGCCGCCGAGTCGGCCGCCCGTCGCGCGCAGGAGCACGGCATGCGCAAGGTCGACGTGTTCGTCAAGGGCCCGGGCGCCGGTCGTGAGACCGCCATCCGTTCGCTCCAGGCCACGGGCCTCGAGGTCGGCTCCATCCAGGACGTCACCCCGACCCCGCACAACGGCTGCCGTCCGCCGAAGCGTCGTCGCGTCTGACGCGTCGCCCTTCGCGGCCTGTGGTTCCGGGCGGTACGGCTCCTTCGGGTCGTGCCGCCCGTACCCTTGCAGTACCCGCACTTTTCACCGGGTGCGGTTTCCGTCGGGTGTCAAATAGCGGGCGCCCACGAAAGAAGGATCTGATCCACACATGCTGATCGCTCAGCGTCCCTCGTTGACCGAAGAGGTCGTCGACGAGTTCCGCTCCCGGTTCGTCATCGAGCCGCTGGAGCCGGGCTTCGGCTACACCCTCGGCAACTCCCTCCGCCGTACCCTCCTCTCCTCGATCCCGGGTGCGGCGGTCACGTCCAT
>NZ_JBVJAB010000015.1:0-253740 GCF_055591025.1 Streptomyces sp. NPDC041784 | reverse complement strand
GCTCAAACGGGCCGAGCATCGCAGCCGGACACCACCCGCACCGGACACCGTCAGTATCACTCGACAAGACAGAACTTAAGTCACCAGCATTGGTCTTAGGACGGTCGTAAGGACCTTACGACCGTCCTGGGGCCCCTCAGGCGCGTCTAAGGCCCCGTACGCCGCCGAAGATGCGGAACTCTCCCGATGTGGCGGACCCCCCTGGCGGACGACAGTGGAGGCATCGCAGCGAGCGATGCCGGAACCACCGACCTTCAGGGGACAACCACCATGTACGAGTACGAGATTCACCAGGCCCGTTCCGCCGAACTGCTGCGCCGGGCCGAGCACGAGCGGCTGGCCCGGGAAGCCGTCCGCGGCCGCCGCGCCGCCCGCCGTGAGGCCGCCGCGCGCGCCGCCCGCGGAGAGAGCACCACGAACGCCGAGAGCGAACCCCATACCCGTCGCCCACGGCGGCTCCGGTTCCCCCGGACCGCGTGAACACCGGGCTCCGGGAGGGCGGCCGCACGGGGGTCGGCCGCCCTCCCGCAGCGATATCCGCTGGGCCGCCGACGGCCACCCGTGCGATGCTCGCACCCGTGGAGACCAGGTCCGTCAGCCCCGTCTTCGTCGGCCGCGGGGACGAGTTGGACATCCTGAACGACGCGCTCTCCCGCGCCACCGCGGGAGAGCCACAGGCGCTGCTCATCGGCGGTGAGGCCGGGGTCGGCAAGACCCGGCTCGTCGAGGAGTTCGCCGAAGGCGCCGCCGGCCGGGGCGCGGTCGTCGCGCTCGGCGGCTGTGTCGAGATCGGCGCCGACGGACTGCCCTTCGCCCCGTTCTCCACCGCCCTGCGCACCCTGCGCCGCGCCCTGCCCGACGAACTGGCCGCCGCCGCGGCCGGGCAGGAGGAGGAACTCGCCCGCTTGCTGCCCGAGATGGGCGAGCCCGGGACGGGCCGCCACGACGAGGAGGGCATGGCCCGCCTCTTCGAACTCACCGCCCGCCTCCTGGAACGCGTCGCCGCCGAACGCACCGTCGTCCTCGCCCTGGAGGACCTGCACTGGGCCGACGCCTCCACCCGCCACCTCCTCTCCTACCTGCTGCGCACCCTGCGCACCGGCCGGCTCGTCGTCCTCGCCACCTACCGCGCCGACGACATCCACCGCCGCCACCCGCTGCGCCCCCTGCTCGCCGAACTCGACCGGCTGCGCACCGTACGGCGCCTCGAACTCGCCCGCCTCACCCGCGAGGAGGTCGGCCGCCAGATCGCCGGCATCCTCGCCCACGAACCCGACCCCGCCCAGGTCGACGAGATCTTCCGGCGCTCCGACGGCAACGCCTTCTTCGTGGAGGAACTCGCCGTCGCCGCCCACGAGGGCTGTCGCACCGGCCTCACCGACTCCCTGCGCGATCTGCTGCTGGTGCGGGTGGAGGCGCTGCCCGAGGGCGCGCAGCAGATGGCCCGGATCGTCGCCGAGGGCGGATCCACCGTCGAGTACCGGCTGCTGGCCGCCGTCGCCCGGCTCGCCGAGGACGACCTGATCGAGGCGCTGCGGGCCGCCGTGAACGCCAACCTCCTGCTCCCCACGCCCGAGGGCGACGGCTACCGCTTCCGCCACTCGCTGGTCCGCGAGGCCGTGAGCGACGACCTGCTGCCCGGCGAACGCTCCCGCCTCAACCGCCGCTACGCCGAGGCCCTGGAGGCCGGCCCGACGCTCGTCCCCGCCGACGAACGCGTGATGCGGCTGGCCGGCTACTGGTACCACGCCCATGACCCGGCCAAGGCGCTGCCTGCCGCCCTCGACGCCTCCGTGGCGGCTCGCTCCCGCCGCGCGTACAGCGAGCAACTGCGCTTCCTGGAGCGGGCGATGGAGCTGTGGGAGGCCGCTCCCGAGGACGTGCGCTCCCGGCTGCGCCCCGTCGACTACACCGAGGCGTACCCTCCCAGCGGCCGCGATCCCGGCACCACCCCGCTGCGCTACCTCGACCTCATGGCCGAGGCGGCCGTCGCGGGCCGGTTCTGCGGGGAACGCGAAGGCGCCCTGAAGATCACCAAGCGGGCGCTGCGGCTGCTGGAGGACGAGGGCGACCCGGTGCGCTCCGCCTGGTTCTGGGTGCAGCGCTCCCGTCTCGTGCGCGCCCTGGGCCGCGGGGGCGGGCGCGAGGAACTGGCCCGGGCGCAGGAGCTGGTCCGCGGGCTGCCGCCCAGCGAGGTGCATGCCGAGGTCCTCACCCACGCCGCGAACTGGTCCATGGTCCACGCCCCGGGCCCCCACGCCTTCGAGGTCGCCGAGCGCGCGGTCGAGTACGCCCGTATGGTCGGCGCCCGCGAGACCGAACTCAACGCCCGCCAGATCCTCGGGGTCCTCATGGTCGACTCCGGCGACATCGAGGCCGGGCTGGGGGAGCTGTACGAGGTGAAGGACCGGGCGCTGGCCGAGGACATGCCCTTCGTCGCGGTGAACACCTATGTGAACCTTCCCTCCGAACTGGAGGCGGTCGGCCGCTCGCGGGAGGCGGTGCCGATTCTCGAGGAGGGCGTCGCCTTCGCCCGGCGTCACGGACTGCCCGACAGCGAGGCGTGGATGTGGGGCAACCTCGCCGAGTCCCTGTTCTCCGTGGGCCGTTGGGGCGAGGCGGACCGGGCCTTCGTGGACCCCGGGCGGGTCGGGCTCGGCGTCGGCGCCATGGGCGTGCACGCCACCCTGCGCACGGAACTCGCCGTCGCCCGCGGCGACCTCGCCGAGGCCCGCACCCAACTGGCCGCCGCCCAGGACTACTTCGGTTCCCACGATCACACCGCGCAGCACCACCTGCCGCTCGCCCGCCACGCCATCGCCCTCGCGGTGGCCGAGGGCCGCCTCGACGACGCGGCCGCCCAGCTCGAACGCACCCTGGACGCGGGCTTCCAGCCCGGCGCCCAGCGCTACGCCTGGCCGTTCCTGCTCACCGCGACGACCGCCGCGACCGCCGTGGCCGCCGCGACCGGCGCAACCGCTGCTACCGGCGAGGACCTCGTGGCGCGCGTCCGCGTGGCGGGCCGGAAACTCCCCACCGTCGCCCCGGTCTGGCAGGCCCACGCGCTCTGGCTCCGCGCCGAACTGCTGCGCGCCGAGGGCCGCACCGATCCGCAGGAGTGGTCCGAGGCGGTCGCCGCCTTCGAGCGCCTGGAACGCCCCTACGACCTGGCCCGCACCCGCCACCGGTTGGCCGAGGCCCTGCTCACCGGCGGCGGGGACGACGAACGCGACCGCGCCGCCGAACTGCTGCGTCTCGTCCACGCCGTCGCCGCCCATCTCGGCGCCCGGCCCCTCACCGACGCGGTCGCCCTCCTGGCCCGGCGCGCCCGGCTGGCCCTCGCCCCCGCCGAACGGCAGCCGTCCGCCGACCCCGTCGAGGCGCTCGGCCTCACCACCCGGGAACGCGACGTCCTGCGCCTGGTCGCCGCCGGCCGCACAAACCGCCAGATCGCCGAGCGGCTCTTCATCTCCCCCAAGACGGCCAGCGTCCATGTCTCCAACATCCTGGCCAAGCTGGGGGTGTCGGGCCGCGGCGAGGCGGCCGCGGTGGCCCACCGGCTGGGGCTGTTCCCGCCGGAGGCACAGGCGCAGGAGCGGGCGCTCACCTGAGGTGGGTTCGCCCGAGGCGGGGGGTGGCGCTCGCTCAGCTCACCTCCAGCTCCAGGATCCGGTCGTCGCCCTCCTTCGGGGCGCCGCGGCCGTCCGTGTTGCTGGTGGTGACCCAGAGTTTGTCGCCGCCCACCGCGACCACCGTGCGCAGCCGGCCGTACTTCTCGTCCAGGAAGGACTGCGGGTCCGCCGAGGCCTCGGTGCCCTTGAGGGGGATGCGCCACAGGCGCTGGCCCCGCAGACCCGCCATCCATATCGAGCCCGCGGCGTAGGCGATGCCGCTGGGGGAGGCCTCGTCGGTGTGCCACTGGGCGAGCGGGTTCTTGTACGCCGTGTCGTCGGACTCGCCCTCGGCCTCCGGCCAACCGTAGTTCGCGCCGGGCTCGATCGCGTTCAGCTCGTCCCAGGTGTCCTGGCCGAACTCCGCCGCGAACAGCCGCTGCTCGGCGTCCCAGGCCAGACCCTGCACATTGCGGTGGCCGTACGAGTACACCGGGGAGTCGGGGAACGGGTTGCCCGGGGCCGGTTCGCCCTCGGGGGTCAGCCGCAGGATCTTGCCGCCGAGGGACTCCTTGTCCTGGGACAGGCCGCCGTCACCGCTCTCGCCCGTGCCGGCGTACAGCATGCCGTCGGGGCCGAAGGCGATCCGGCCGCCGTTGTGGATCATGCCCTTCGGGATGCCCTTGAAGACCGTGTCCGGAGCGCCCAGCTGGTCGCCGGGGGAGCGCTTCGGGTCGTAGATCATGCGCACGACGCGGTTGTCCGAGGCCGAGGTGAAGTACGCGTAGACCATGTGGTCCGCGGCGTAGTCGGGGGAGACGGCGAGGCCGAGCAGGCCCCCCTCGCCGGCCGCCGAGACGCCGGGCACCTCGCCCAGCTCCGTCGTGCGGCCCGAGTCCTCGTCGACCAGCGTGATCGTGCCCTCGTCGCGGGAGGCGACCAGCAGGCCGCCCTCGGGGAGCGGGACCACGCCCCACGGGCTGTCCAGACCCTCGGCGACCGTACGCACCACCCTGACCGTGCCCTTCGCGGGCGGAGTCTTCTCCGCGGACGGTGAGGACGAGCCCCGCGCGGCCGTACCGCCCGGTGAGACGCTCGTGCCCCCCGACGACCCTCCCTCGTCCGAGGAGCAGCCCGCGGTGAACAGCAGGGCACTCGCGGCCAGCGCGGCCGGTACAGCACGTCGTCGCACGATTCCCGCTCCCTTCGACACGGCGATTCCCGAAGCGGCTTCCCCCTTGTCCTACGCCGTAGCCGCCCCACAGGTTCCCGATCGGCCCCGACCCGACCCGAAAGCGGGATTCAGTCCCACGATCCCCGCGCGTGCGGCAGGTCCGCCACCTCGGCGAGGTCCTGCGGAGTCAGCCGCACCCCGGCCGCCCCCGCGTTCTCCGCCACCCACCGCTCCCGCTTGGCGCCGGGCACCGGGACCACGTGCCGCCCCTGCGCCAGCACCCAGGCCAGCGCCACCTGCGCGGCCGTCACACCGTCCCCGTGCCGGGCGGCCACCCGGCGCAGGCCGGCCACGATCGGCTGGTTCGCGGCCATCATCTCCGCGGTGAACCGAGGGTGCCGGGCGCGCATGTCGTCCGGTTCGAAGCCCTCCCCGGGGGTCAGGGTGCCGGTGAGGAAGCCGTTGCCGAGCGGCATCGCCGCCAGGAATCCGACGTCCCGAGCAGCGCACCACGGCAGCAGGGCGTCCAGCGCCTCCGGCGACCACACCGACAGCTCCGCCTCCACCGCGCTCACCGGGAACACCTGCTGCACCCGCCGCAACTGCCGGATCGTCGCGTCGTACAGCCGCCCGCCGGAGCGCCGGCCGCCGCGCGCGCCCACCGCGCACAGCCCCAGGGCCCGCACCTTGCCCGCCCGGACGAGATCCGCCATTGCGCCCCAGGTCTCCTCGACCGGGACCTCGGGGTCGGCGCGGTGCAGCTGATAGAGGTCGATGACATCCGTCTGGAGCCGGCGCAGCGAGGCGTCGCAGGCACGTTTCACGTAGCCGGGGCGGCCGTTGGCCACGATGTGCTGCTCGCCCACGAGCAGGCCGACCTTCGTCGACACGAACGCTTCCGCGCGCCGCTCCTTCAACACCCGCCCCACCAGCAGTTCGTTGGTGAACGGGCCGTACATGTCGGCCGTGTCCAGGAGGGTCGAGCCCAGGTCCAGCGCCCGGTGCACCGCCCTGAGCGACTCGTCACCCCGCTGCCGGGACCCGCTGTAGCCCCAGCTCATCGGCATGCACCCGAGTCCGACGGCCCCCGTCGCAAGCGCCCCCGCGCCGATCGTCCTGCGCTCCACCTGCTCGTGACCCTCCCTCTCCCGACCCCCCAACCTAACCTCTGCGCTCACCCGTGCCTGACATAGCCTCCTGACATGAGCATCGACGCACCCCGTGACGTATGGCTGCCCATCCCGCCCGACGAGATCGACGGGCTTCCGGAGGGGCTCGAGTACCTGTTCTGGGACGGGGGCGAGGGGGGCGAACAGGCGTACCCCGGGGACCCGGCCCGGTGCGTCGTCTACGTGGTGCCCTACATGAAACGGCAGCAGGTGAAGGTGGGCCCGCTGCGGGAGATGCGGAACCTGCGGGTCGTGCAGACCCTCACCGCCGGCGTCGACGACATCACCGCGCGGCTGGCGGACCTCGTGCCCGGCGTCCGGCTGTGCAACGCGCGCGGGGTGCACGAGGCGAGCACCGCCGAGCTGGCCCTCGCCCTGACCCTGGCCGCGCTGCGGGGCATCCCCGGGTTCGTGCGCGCGCAGGACCGGGAGCAGTGGCAGAGCGCCTTCCACCCGGCGCTCGCCGACAAGAACGTCCTGATCATCGGCTACGGGGCCATCGGCGAGGCTATCGAGGACCGGCTCGTACCGTTCGAGGTGGCGCGGGTGGCGCGCGTCGCGCGCTCCCAGCGCACGACGGCGCGCGGTCCAGTGCATCCCTTCACCGAACTGCCCTCCCTGCTCCCCGAGGCGGACGTCGTCGTCCTCTCCACCCCCCTCACCGAGACCACCCGCGGCCTGGTCGACGACGCCTTCCTGGCCCGGATGAAGGACGGCGCCCTGCTGGTCAACGTGGCCCGCGGCCAGGTCGTCGACACCAAGGCCCTGCTCGCCGAGCTGGAGACCGGCCGGCTCACCGCCGCCCTGGACGTCACCGACCCCGAACCGCTGCCCCCGGGCCATCCGCTGTGGCACGCGCCCGGCGTGCTGATCAGCCCGCACGTCGGCGGCCCCACGTCCGCCTTCCTGCCCCGCGCCAAGCGCCTGCTGGTGGATCAGCTCGGCCGCTACGTGAACCAGGAGCCCCTGCGCCACGTGATCCTTACGACGGGCGTGGCAGGCGCGTAGTCCGCTTCCGGCACCCTCCGCAGTTCCGCGGATGCGGTCCGTACCTCCATGTCGATGATCGTCACGGAGAGTAGAGAACCTATGTCCCTGAGTGACGAGACTGGTGTATCGTCCCGACTGGGGCTGCGCCGCGACCTTTCGGCGCCTGGGACGGATATTTCAGACTTGCGAGGGGGGCGACGGGCGATGCACGGCCTTTGGACGAACGATCCGACGCGGCGAAGCCGCCGGCGGCGGCCCTGGCGCACAGCCACGCGCACACGCGGCCACGACACCCACCACTGCCCGCACCCGCGCGGGCCCGGCAACGGCCCCCGACGGCAGGCGCACCCAGCGCACCGGGACCCGAGGGGCCCGGGGGCGGCGCGGACCGGGAGGATCCGGTGAGTTCGCCGACGACCTCCACCTCCGTCCTCGACGGAGTCGACGGAGCGCCGCGGACACCGGCCGCGGTGAAGACAGCGCCGACCGGGCCGCCGTCCCCCGGCGCCCGGCCGGGCCTGGTCCACCAACTGGTGCTGGTCCTGCTGTGCGCGGGATACGGCCTCGGTGCCGCGCTCGGCTGGGGCTCCGACCAACTCGCCCTGATCATGGGCGACTTCGGCCTGACCGCCGCCGCGGCCACCGCCGCCGTGTCCTGCTTCCTCTACGCGCGCACGGGCCGTGTCCGCTTTCGACCCGCCTGGCTGCTGTTCTCGCTCTCCTCGACGATGGCCGCCCTGGGCAACCTGGTCTGGGGGTGGTACGAGGTCGTCCTGAACCGCCCCGTGCCCAGCCCCAGCTACGCCGACCTGTTCTTCCTGTGCTTCGCGCCCCCCGCGATCGTCGGGCTGCTGGTCCTGGCCGCCCGGCCGGTCACGAAGGCGGGCTGGGTGTGCCTGGTGCTCGACGCCTGGCTGATCGCCGGCTCGCTGCTCACCCTCTCCTGGAGCCTCGCCCTCGCGCAGGCCGCGAAGTTCGACGGGCCGAGCGTCGCGCACGCCGCGCTGTCGCTGGCGTACCCGCTGCTCGACATCGCCCTGGTGAGCATGGTGCTGGTGCTGCACTTCCGGCGCTCCGCGGTGAACCGCACCGCGGTCAACACGGCAGTCGGCGCGCTCGCCCTGACCGTGATGTGCGACGCCCTGTTCACCTCGCCCCTGATGCACCACAGCTACCGCTCGGGCCAGCTCCTCGACGCGGGCTGGTTCGCGGGCTCCCTGCTCCTGGCGTACGCGCCCTGGGCCGCCTCCCGGCGGGACTGCAAGGCCGGGGACGAGGGGCACACGCGCGTGGTGCACGAGCACGTGCCGGGGGCCCGCCGCGGCACCCACCAGCACCACCACGCCCCCGCGCAGGGGGGTGATCACGGCCGGTATCCGGCCACGCGGCCCATCACCGGCTCGCTGGCCGCCCTCACGCCGTACCTCGCCGCCGCCGTCTGCACCCTGGGGATCCTCTACAACGTCCTCAACGGCCGCAGCGTCGACCGTGTGGTGCTGCTGACCGGCGGCGCGGTCGTGCTCGCCCTCGTGGCGCGCCAGGGCATCATGCTGCTCGACAACATCACCCTCACCCAGGAACTGGCCCAGAAGGAGAACCACTTCCGCTCCCTGGTGCAGGGCTCCAGCGACGTGATCATGATCGCCGCGCCCAGCGGCATCCTGCGCTATGTCTCCCCGGCCGCCGCCGGCGTCTACGGACGGCCCGCCGAGGCGCTGGTGGGCACCGAACTGGCCGATCTCATCCACCCGGAGGACCTGGGCTGTGTGGTGCACGAGGTGCGCCGCTTCCTCGCCGCCAGCCCCCAGGACGAACCCACCACCCGGATCGAGTGCCGGTTCCGCTCCGGCGGTGGGGGAGGCTGGCTCAATGTCGAGTCCACCGTCAACCGCCACCACGGCGGCCTGATCTTCAACAGCCGGGACGTGACCGAACGGGTGCGCCTCCAGGCGCAGCTCCAGCACAACGCCGAGCACGACCCGCTCACCGACCTGCCCAACCGCGCCCTGTTCACCCGGCGCGTCCAGCAGGCCCTGTCCGGCCGGCGCAGCTCCGACCGGGGCGCCGCCCTGCGCAACACCGCCGTCCTCTTCATCGACCTCGACGGCTTCAAGGCGGTCAACGACACCATCGGGCACCAGGCCGGGGACGAACTGCTCGTCCAGGCCGCCCGCCGGCTCCAGGACGCGGTCCGCAAGGGCGACACCGCGTCCCGGCTGGGCGGCGACGAGTTCGCGGCCCTGATCGTCGGGGACACCACCCGTGACCGTGCCGCCCGCGAGCGGCACATCCTGGAGCTCGCCGACCGCCTAAGGATCACCCTCTCGCAGGCCTACGTGATCGATGGCAACGACGTCAGGGTCGCCGCGTCCATCGGCGTCGCCTTCGCCGAACCGGGCCTCGGCGCCGGTGAGCTGCTGCGCAACGCCGACCTCGCGATGTACCGCGCCAAGGCGAGCGGCAAGGGCCGGGTCGAGCTGTACAAGCCGCAGATGCAGCAGGACGTCGTACGCAAGGCGGAGCTGGCCACGCGGCTGCGGGCCGCACTGCACGACGGTGAGTTCGCGCTGCTGCACCAGCCCGTGGTGCGGCTGGAGGACGGCCGGATCTCGTCGGTCGCCGCGCATGCGCGGTGGCGCTCCTCGCAGGGGGTGCTGTTCACGCCCGCCGAGTTCCTGCGGGTCGCGGAGGACAGCGACAGGACGGCCGAGCTGAGCCGCTGGGTGCTCGAGGAGGCGGTCGCGCAGGCCGCCGACCGGGCGGCGAGCGGCCTGACCGTACCGGTCGCCGTGCGGATGAGCGCCCGGCGGTTCGTGGACCGGTCGATGCCGCCCGGCGCGGTGGAGGCGCTGCTGACCCGGCACGGCCTGCCCTCCGGGGCGCTGATGATCGAGCTGGCCGACCTCGACCCCAAGGTGTCGCTGGACGACCTGGAGCGCCGTCTGGGCGCCCTGCGCCGGCACGGCGTCCGCATCGCCCTCGACGGCTTCGGCAGCGGCTACGGCGCGTTCACGGCGCTGCGGAGGCTCCCCATCGACGTCCTCCGGCTCGACCGGGGGCTGGTCGAGGGGGTCGTCGAGTCCGCCCGACTGCACAAGATCACCAGCGGGCTGCTGAGGATCGCCTGCGACCTCGGGCTCCAGTCCGTGGCGGACGGCGTGGACCTGCCCGAACAGGTCGTCGCCCTGCGCGCGATGGGGTGCACGCACGGCCAGGGCATGGCGTTCTCCGGGCCGCTCGACGAGTACCGGCTGCGCCGGGCGCTCGCCACCGGCCGCTGTCCGGTACCGCACGGGCCCGCGGAACCTGCGTTCGCGGGCGGAGGTTCGGGGGTGTACACCAGTGGGGTGACCGCCGTCCTGGGGAGCGGAAGTGCCCTACGCTCACATAATGAGACTCCTGTCCCACCCACTTGACAGTCGGTGCGCGCCAGGGGGAGGGTCAATGCCATGCGCACCCGAATTCTCGTACTTGGAAAGCGCGTCGGCTGACGCTGGTGACCTCCGGAGGACTCCGGAACTCACGGCGACCCACACCCGGCGCGCTCCCCTCGCTTGCCTTACGGCACGAGGGGTTTTTTGTTGCACAAAACCCGTAGTCAGACCCGCAGTAGAACCCTCAGCATCGAGAAGAGAATGCCGATGACCGAGCAGGCCACCGGGGCTCATCCGCAGCCGCGGCCCCGATCCGGAGGACACTCCGCCCCCGTCGAGCACGTGACGGGCGCGCAGTCCCTCATCCGCTCTCTCGAGGAGGTCGGCGCCGACACGGTATTCGGCATTCCCGGCGGTGCGATCCTTCCCGCCTACGACCCGCTGATGGACTCCACCCGGGTCCGCCACGTGCTGGTCCGCCACGAGCAGGGCGCGGGCCACGCGGCCACCGGTTACGCGCAGGCCACCGGCCGGGTCGGCGTCTGCATGGCCACCTCGGGACCGGGCGCGACCAACCTGGTCACCCCGATCGCCGACGCGCACATGGACTCGGTGCCGCTCGTGGCGATCACCGGGCAGGTCGCGTCCAAGGCCATCGGCACCGACGCCTTCCAGGAGGCGGACATCGTCGGCATCACCATGCCGATCACCAAGCACAACTTCCTGGTCACCAAGGCCGAGGACATCCCGCGAGTCATCGCGCAGGCGTTCCACATCGCCTCCACCGGCCGCCCGGGCCCGGTCCTGGTCGACATCGCCAAGGACGCACTCCAGGCGAGGACCACCTTCTCCTGGCCGCCGGTCATGGACCTGCCCGGCTACCGCCCGGTGACCAAGCCGCACGCCAAGCAGATCCGCGAGGCGGCCAAGCTGATCACGGCCGCCAAGCGCCCGATCCTGTACGTCGGCGGCGGTGTCCTCAAGGCCGGCGCCACCGCCGAGCTGAAGGTCCTCGCCGAGCTGACCGGCGCGCCCGTCACCACCACGCTGATGGCGCTGGGCGCGTTCCCCGACAGCCACCCGCTGCACCTGGGCATGCCGGGCATGCACGGCTCGGTGGCCGCCGTCACCGGTCTGCAGAAGGCCGACCTGATCGTCGCCCTCGGCGCCCGCTTCGACGACCGCGTCACCGGCAAGCTGGACAGCTTCGCGCCGTACGCCAAGATCGTCCACGCGGACATCGACCCGGCGGAGATCGGCAAGAACCGCGCCGCCGACGTGCCGATCGTGGGTGACGCCCGCGAGGTCATCGCGGATCTGGTCCAGGCGGTCCAGAAGGAGCACAGCGAGGGCCAGCAGGGCGACTACAGCGCCTGGTGGAAGGACCTCAGCCGCTGGCGCGACTCCTACCCGCTGGGCTACGACCAGCCCGCCGACGGCTCGCTCGCTCCGCAGCAGGTCATCGAGCGCATCGGCCGCCTCGCCCCCGAGGGCACGATCTTCGCGGCGGGCGTCGGCCAGCACCAGATGTGGGCCGCCCACTTCATCCAGTACGAGAAGCCCGCCACCTGGCTGAACTCCGGCGGCGCGGGCACGATGGGCTACGCGGTCCCGGCCGCGATGGGCGCCAAGGCCGGCGCGCCGGACAAGGCCGTCTGGGCGATCGACGGCGACGGCTGCTTCCAGATGACCAACCAGGAACTGACCACCTGCGCCCTGAACAACATCCCGATCAAGGTCGCCATCATCAACAACGGCGCCCTCGGGATGGTCCGCCAGTGGCAGACCCTGTTCTACAACCAGCGCTACTCCAACACCGTGCTGCACAGCGGCCCGAACGACGTCAACCCGGACGCCCGCGGCACCCGCGTCCCCGACTTCGTGAAGCTGTCGGAGGCCATGGGCTGCTACGCCATCCGCTGCGAGTCCCCGGACGACCTCGACAAGGTCATCGAGGAGGCGAACTCGATCAACGACCGCCCGGTCGTCGTGGACTTCATCGTCCACGAGGACGCGATGGTGTGGCCGATGGTCGCCGCCGGCACCTCCAACGACGAGATCATGGCCGCCCGGGACGTCCGCCCCGACTTCGGCGACAACGAAGACGACTGAGCGAGAGAGACGAACGAGAAATGTCCAAGCACACGCTCTCCGTCCTGGTGGAGAACAAGCCGGGCATCCTGGCCCGGATCGCCGCCCTCTTCTCCCGCCGCGGCTTCAACATCGACTCGCTCGCCGTCGGCGTCACCGAGCACGCCGACATCTCCCGCATCACGATCGTGGTGAGCGTCGACGCCCTGCCGCTGGAGCAGGTCACCAAGCAGCTCAACAAGCTCGTCGAGGTGCTGAAGATCGTCGAGCTGGAGCCGGCCCAGGCCGTCCACCGCGAACTCGTTCTGGTGAAGGTGCGCGCCGACAACGAGACGCGCTCCCAGATCGTCGAGATCGTCCAGCTGTTCCGCGCCAAGACCGTGGACGTCTCCCCGGAGGCCGTGACCATCGAGGCCACCGGCAGCAGCGACAAGCTGTCCGCCATGCTCAAGATGCTGGAACCGTACGGCATCAAGGAACTGGTCCAGTCCGGCACGATCGCGATCGGACGCGGCGCCCGTTCGATCACGGACCGGTCGCTGCGCGCTCTGGACCGATCGGCATAAGGATGGGTACGGGCGGTCGCCGATCACCGGCCGCCCGTGTCACCGCCCGTATACCGAGACCCTGAAACTTCCCTTCCGCCCGCCGTCATACGGTGGGACGCAACACCTGCACTCAAGGAGAGAACCCAAAGTGGCCGAGCTGTTCTACGACGCCGACGCCGACCTGTCCATCATCCAGGGCCGCAAGGTCGCGGTCATCGGTTACGGCAGCCAGGGCCACGCCCACGCGCTGTCGCTCCGTGACTCGGGTGTCGACGTCCGCGTCGGTCTGCACGAGGGCTCCAAGTCCAAGGCGAAGGCCGAGGAGCAGGGCCTGCGCGTGGTGACGCCCGCCGAGGCCGCCGCCGAGGCCGACGTCATCATGATCCTGATCCCGGACCCGATCCAGGCCCAGGTCTACGAGGAGTCCATCGCCCCGAACCTGAACGACGGCGACGCGCTGTTCTTCGCGCACGGCTTCAACGTCCGCTTCGGCTTCATCAAGGCCCCGGCCGGTGTCGACGTCGCCCTGGTCGCCCCGAAGGGTCCGGGCCACCTGGTCCGCCGCCAGTACGAGGAGGGCCGCGGCGTCCCCGCGATCGCCGCCGTCGAGCAGGACGCCACCGGAGGCGCCTTCGCGCTGGCCCTGTCGTACGCCAAGGCCATCGGTGGTACCCGCGCCGGTGTCATCAAGACGACCTTCACCGAGGAGACCGAGACCGACCTGTTCGGTGAGCAGGCCGTCCTCTGCGGTGGCACGGCCGCGCTGGTCAAGGCGGGCTTCGAGACCCTGGTCGAGGCCGGCTACCAGCCGGAGATCGCCTACTTCGAGTGCCTGCACGAGCTGAAGCTGATCGTCGACCTCATGTACGAGGGCGGCCTGGAGAAGATGCGCTGGTCCGTCTCCGAGACCGCCGAGTGGGGCGACTACGTCACCGGCCCGCGCATCATCACCGACGCCACCAAGGCCGAGATGAAGCAGGTCCTCACCGAGATCCAGGACGGCACCTTCGCCCGCAACTGGATGGACGAGTACCACGGCGGTCTGAAGAAGTACAACGAGTACAAGAACGCCGACTCCGAGCACCTGCTCGAGACCACCGGCAAGCAGCTCCGCAAGCTGATGAGCTGGGTGAACGAGGAGGCCTAAGCCTCAGGCCAGAGGGCCGGAGCCGGTTGCTCCGGCCCTCTTGGCCATCCCGTCCAACCACGGACGGGTGATCCTTCCGCGGAGGCGTGAGGTGACCTCCGCCGCAGCACTACACTGCTGCCTACATACGCGTTCAGGCCCACAGCGTCGTGCGTCTTCCACGCGGCTAGCCCCTCCTCCGCCTGCGGCCGTCGGGACGGCCGTCCGCACGCTTTGGACTTGTGAGGACTCACGTGAGCTCGAAACCTGTCGTACTCATCGCTGAAGAGCTGTCGCCCGCGACCGTGGACGCGCTTGGCCCGGACTTCGAGATCCGGCACTGCAACGGAGCGGACCGAGCCGAACTGCTCCCGGCCATCGCCGATGTCGACGCGATCCTGATCCGCTCGGCGACGAAGGTCGACGCCGAGGCGATCGCCGCCGCGAACAAGCTGAAGGTCGTCGCCCGCGCCGGCGTCGGCCTGGACAACGTCGACGTGTCCGCCGCCACCAAGGCCGGCGTGATGGTCGTCAACGCCCCCACCTCCAACATCGTGACCGCCGCCGAACTGGCCTGCGGTCTGCTGCTCGCCACCGCCCGCCACATCCCGCAGGCCAACGCCGCGCTGAAGAACGGCGAGTGGAAGCGCAGCAAGTACACGGGTGTGGAGCTGGCCGAGAAGACGCTCGGTGTCGTCGGCCTCGGCCGGATCGGCGCGCTCGTCGCCCAGCGCATGTCCGCCTTCGGCATGAAGGTCGTCGCCTACGACCCCTACGTGCAGCCCGCGCGAGCCGCGCAGATGGGCGTGAAGGTCCTCTCGCTGGACGAGCTGCTCGAGGTCTCCGACTTCATCACCGTCCACCTGCCCAAGACCCCGGAGACGGCCGGTCTGATCGGCGACGAGGCGCTGCGCAAGGTCAAGCCGAGCGTGCGGATCGTCAACGCCGCGCGCGGCGGGATCGTCGACGAGGAGGCGCTGTACTCGGCGCTCAAGGAGGGCCGGGTCGCCGGTGCCGGCCTCGACGTGTACGCGAAGGAGCCCTGCACGGACTCCCCGCTGTTCGAGTTCGACCAGGTCGTCTCCACCCCGCACCTCGGCGCCTCCACCGACGAGGCCCAGGAGAAGGCCGGTATCGCCGTCGCCCGCTCGGTGCGCCTGGCCCTCGCCGGTGAGCTGGTGCCCGACGCGGTGAACGTCCAGGGCGGTGTCATCGCCGAGGACGTCAAGCCGGGTCTGCCGCTCGCCGAGCGCCTCGGCCGGATCTTCACCGCGCTCGCCGGCGAGGTCGCGGTTCGCCTCGACGTCGAGGTGTACGGCGAGATCACCCAGCACGACGTGAAGGTGCTGGAGCTGTCGGCCCTCAAGGGTGTCTTCGAGGACGTCGTCGACGAGACGGTGTCCTACGTCAACGCCCCGCTGTTCGCGCAGGAGCGCGGTGTCGAGGTGCGCCTCACCACCAGCTCCGAGTCGGCGGACCACCGTAACGTCGTCACCGTGCGCGGCACGCTCTCCGACGGCGAGGAGGTGGCGGTCTCCGGCACGCTGGCCGGCCCGAAGCACCTCCAGAAGATCGTCGCGGTCGGCGAGTACGACGTCGACCTCGCCCTCGCCGACCACATGGTCGTCCTCAAGTACGAGGACCGTCCCGGTGTCGTCGGCACGGTCGGCCGGATCCTCGGCGAGGCCGGCATCAACATCGCCGGTATGCAGGTCGCGCGGGCGGCTGCGGGCGGCGAGGCGCTGGCGGTCCTCACGGTCGACGACACGGTGATCCCGACCGTGCTGGCCGAGGTCGCCGACGAGATCGGCGCGACGTCGGCGCGTTCGGTGAACCTCGTCTGACGCGTCGCACCTGAGACACACGAACGCCGGACGGGCCGAGGAGGCCTGTCCGGCGTTCTGCCTTTCCGCCACTGCCGGCTACCGGGATTCATTCGCAGTGCCCCGGCGTTCACGCCGGGGGTGAAGCGAATCTGATGGTGGCGACGCGGAGCGTCGCCGTATCTGCTCCGGCGGAGCCGGAGATGGCACATTCGTCACTCATGGCGCGAAGCGTCATGACAGCCCGCCCCGGCGGAGCCGGGGAACGCTCATACCGGCCGGTTCTGCTGTTCGATGTACTGCCTGACCAGGGTGAGCGGGGCGCCGCCGACGGTTCCGGCGAAGTAGGACCCGGACCACAGCTTGTTGGCCCGCCAGTAGTGCCGTACGAGGTCGGGGAACTCCTGGCGCAGGCGGCGGGAGGAGACGCCCTTGAGTGAGTTGACCAGCTTGGTCACGGCGACCTTGGGCGGGAAGTTCACCAGCAGGTGGACGTGGTTGTCCTCGCCGTTGAACTCCACCAGCTCGCACTCGAAGTCCGCGCACACCGACCGCATGATCTCCTCCATCCGCGACAGGTGAACATCGGTGAACACCTTGTGCCGGAACCTGGTCACGAAGACCAAGTGCACATGCATCACGAAAACACAGTGCCGACCAGTTCTGATCTCCTGCATCTCACCCATAACCCAAGTATGTATCGTGATCGTCATGCAGCTCCGGTACGCCTTCAGGCTGTACCCGGACACCGGCCAGCAGAGGGCGTTGGCGAGGGCGTTCGGGTGCGCCCGCGTCGTGTTCAACGACGCGGTCCGCGCCCGCAAGGCCGAGCAGCCGTTCCCCAGGGCCGGGGAGTTGTCCACGCGCCTGATCACCAAGGCCAAGCGGACAGCGGAGCGGTCCTGGCTGGGCGAGGTCTCCGCGGTGGTGCTCCAGCAGTCCCTGCGCGACGCCGAGACCGCTTACCGCAACTTCTTCGCTTCCCTCAAGGGCGCCCGCAAGGGCCCCAGGATCGGTCCGCCCCGCTTCAAGTCCCGCAAGGATGCCCGGCAGTCGATCCGGTTCACCGCCAACGCCCGCTGGCACCTCACCGACAGCGGCCGGCTGAACCTGCCGAAGATCGGTCCGGTGAAGGTGAAGTGGTCCCGTACCCTGCCCACCACCCCCACCTCCGTCACCGTCATCAAGGACGCGGCCGGCAGGTTCTTCGCCTCCTTCGTCATCGACACCGACCCCGCCACCGATGCCGCCCGGATGCCCGACACCGACCAGACGATCGGCATCGACCTGGGCCTGACGCATTTCGCTGTCCTGTCCGACGGCACGAAGATCGACTCCCCGCGGTTCCTGCGCCGCGCGGAGAAGAAGCTGAAGAAGGCCCAGCGCGAGCTGTCCCGCAAACAGAAGGGATCCAAGAACCGGAACAAGGCCCGCCGCAAGGTCGCCCGCGCCCACGCCAAGGTCACCGACGCCCGCCACGAGTTCCACCACCAGCTCTCCACCCAGCTGATCTCCGAGAACCAAGGGATCGCCGTGGAAGACCTGTCCGTGGTGGGACTGGCACGCACCAAGCTTGCCAAGTCCGTGCACGACGCCGGATGGTCATCGTTCATCAACATGCTCCAGTACAAGGCGGAGCGGTATGGCCGCACCCTGGTGAAGATCGGCCGGTTCGAGCCGACCTCCCAGACCTGTTCCACCTGCGGCGTCCAGGACGGACCCAAACCCCTCGACGTCCGGGAGTGGACGTGTGCCGCCTGCGGCACGGTCCACGACCGGGACATCAACGCCGCGATCAACGTGAAGACGGCCGCCGGACTGGCGGTATCGGCCTGCGGAGCGCCGGTAAGACCAGGAGCAATCCCGGCACAGCGCGAAGAAACAGGAAGCCACGGATTCCCGACCGAACCCCGTGCCGCGTAGCGGCACGGGGTTCGGAACGGAAGGCCAGAATCCTCGGGCTTCAGCCCGAGGTGCAAGTCAATTCTCCCGGTTCCGGCGCAGGGTCGACGTCGCCGTCACCGCCGCGCCCGCCAGGACCACCGCTCCCGCGACAGCCGCGGCCTGCATACCGCTGGTGAACGCCTCCCGTGCCGCCACCGCCAGGGCGTCTCCCGCGCGCCCCGGCAGCTGACCGGCGACCGCGAGAGCGCCGCCGAGCGTCTCCCGGGCGGGGGCCGGCGCGGAGGACGGCATCTCGTGGCGGTAGACCGCCGTGCCGATGGAGCCGAGGACTGCCATGCCCAGGGCGCCGCCGAACTCGGTGCCGGTCTCCAGCAGGGAGGAGGCGGAACCGGCGCGCTCGGCCGGGGCGGCACCCAGCGCCAGGTCCGTCATCTGGGACATCACCACGACGACCCCGGAGGCGAGCACCCCGCAGGCGGTCAGGACGAGCCACATCGAGTCGGTGCCGGCGAGAGCGAGCAGGGCGTACCCGGCGGCGGCGGTCGCGAAGCCCGCCGCGACGACGTGGGCCCGGTCGACGCCCTTCTGGACCAGGGAGGTGGCCAGCGGGGCGGCCATACCGATCGGCACCGAAGGCAGCAGCGCCCACAGGGCGGCCTCCAGCGCGTTCTTGCCGAGGACCGACTGGAGGTACTGCGTGGTGAAGAAGGCCGAGCCCATCATGCCGAACGCGGAGACGAGGTTCAGGACGACCGCGGGGGCGAAGCCGGGGCCGCGGAACAGGGCGGGGGAGATCATCGGGTTCGCCGCGGTGCGCTGGCGGTGGACGAAGAGGGCGGCGAAGAGCAGGCCGACGGTGATCGAGACGACGTAGAGGGTGTGCGGGCCTTCGGCGGTGATCTCCTTCAGGCCGTAGATCACGGGGAGCACGGCCGCCATGGACAGCGGGACGCTCGGCCAGTCGAAGCGGCCGGGGGCGGGGTCGCGGGACTCCGGAAGCAGGATCGGGCCGAGGACCAGCAGCAGCGCCATCGCGGGCAGGTTGACCAGGAAGACCGAGCCCCACCAGAAGTACTCGACCAGCACGCCGCTCATCACCGAGCCGAGTGCGACCCCGGCCGTCATCACGCCGGACCACAGGCCGATCGCCTTCACACGCTGGGCCGGGTCGGTGAACATCGTGCGCACCAGGGCCATCGTCGAGGGCATCAGGGTCGCGCCGCCGATGCCGAGGACCGCGCGGGCCGCGATCAGGGTCTCGGCGCTGTCGGCGTAGGCGGCGACCAGCGAGGCGGCGCCGAAGGCGACCGCGCCGCCGAGCAGCAGCCTGCGGCGGCCGATGCGGTCGCCGAGCGAGCCCATCGTCATCAGCAGGCCGGCCAGCACGAACCCGTAGATGTCGAAGATCCACAGCTGCTGGGTGCCGCTCGGCTCCAGGTCCGCGCTGATCGCCGGAATGGCGAAGTAGAGGACCGAGACGTCCATCGAGACAAGGAGCAGCGGCAGCATCAGCACGCCGAGGGCGGTCCATTCACGGCGGCCGGCTCGGGGGCCGGCCGGGTTCTCGGTGGTGCGGGTCGAGTTCGTCATGCCGAGGACTGTACGAGCGTATTAAACGATTGTCTAGAACGATTGTATAATTCATTCGTCTAGGACGCCTGTATGGATCCTGGGGTACGCTGGCCCGCATGGGACACCGCGAGGATCTGCTCGAAGGCGCCAAGCGCTGCCTGCTGGAGAAGGGGTTCGCGCGCACGACGGCACGCGACATCGTGAAGGAGTCGGGGACCAACCTCGCCTCGATCGGCTACCACTACGGCTCGAAGGACGCGCTGCTGGCGCAGGCCTACGTGACGCTGGTGGAGGAGCTGTCCGGTGCTTTCGAGGGGGGCGCGCCGGGCGAGCCACCGGGCGGGCCCGGTTCCCTGGAGCGCTTCCGGGCCGTCTGGGCGAACGTCATCGCCACCATGCGCGAACCCGGCTCGCTCTGGCGGCTCAGCATGGAGATCGTCGTCATGGGTGACCAACTGCCGGGTGTACGTGACGAGTTGGCGCGGGCCCAGCGGGAGGGCTCGCGTGGTTTCGTCTCGCTCCTCATGGGCGTGCCCGAGGAGGAGGTCACGGACGCGACCGCGGACACCCTCGGCGGCTTCTACACCACCCTGATGCTGGGCCTCATCGCGCAGTGGACCTTCGATCCCAAGACCGCGCCCGACGCCGACGCGCTCACCGAGGGGCTGCGCCAGGTCATCGAGGGTGCCACGAACCGCTGACCCGCAGCGAGGTCAGAGCCGGGCCGCCTTCAGGGTCATGTGCAGCAGCAGCCGGTCCTCGCCGTCGTCCAGGTCCAGGCCCGTCAGCTGCTCCACCCGGGACAGCCGGTAGTACAACGTCTGGCGGTGGATGCCCAGTTCGGCGGCGGTGCGGCCGGCCTGGCCCGCGCGGTCGAGGTAGACCTCGGCGGTACGGGCGAGTTCACGGTGGGCGGGGGTCAACAGGGGGCGTACGGCGGGGTCCTGGGCGCTCTCCCGGGGGAGGGCCGTGAGCAGCCGGAAGGGGCCGATGGACGCCCACTGGGCGACCGGACCCAGCCGGGGTTCCGCGAGCGCCGCCCGCGCGGAGGCCGCCGCCTCCTGCCAGACCGTGCCCAGGGCCGTCAGGCCCGCCCGTCCGGCGGCGATGCCCGCGGCGGCCCCCGGCGCCCGCTCCAGCAGCCGGGACGCCACCGCGCCCGCCGGGGTCACCACGTCCGTCGAGCGCAGCCGCACCAGCACCGCCAGGCAGTGGCCCTCGGTGCTCCATGGCACCGTGCACAGGGCCGTGGCTCCTGGGAGCGTGCGTAGGGACGGCGCGTCGTCCGGGTCGGCGGACGGCCAGGGGGCCACGCACACCACCGTGTGCGGGACGTCGGCGCGGGTGCCGAGCGCGGTGCGCAGCTCGGCCACCGCCATGTCCCGCTGCCAGCCGGCCTCGGCGGTCAGCACCGCCCGCAGCTCCCGGGTGAGGTCGGCCCCGTGCTGGGCCTCGTCCGCGAGCAGCGCCCCGATCCGCCCGGCCACCTCCATCGCGGCCGCCAGCTGGGTGTCCGAGGGGCCCGGATCGTCGTCCAGGAGCCAGACGTACCCGAGGACGACCCCCCGATGGCGCACGGGGAGGCAGACGCGCCCCCGGTGCACGCCCGCCTCCGGGGTGGGCGGGATCCGGACCGGGCCGGTCGCCCGGGTGATGCCGAAGCCCTCGAACCAGGTGCGGACGGCCGCCGTCGAGCGCCGGGTCAGGATCGAGCGGGTGCGCACCGGGTCCAGCGCGGCGGCGTCCAGCTCGTCCTCGCTGTCGTACGCGCCGAAGGTGATCAGCTCGAAGTCCCGGTTCTCCAGGGTCGCGGGGGCGCCGAGCAGCTCGGAGATCTCGTCGACCAGCTCCTGGTAGTCACCCCGGTATTCGGACGTCACCTGGGCATTCTCCCCCATCTCCGCGGGGCCTTCATACATCTGTCTGAGATCGGTGGCACGGATGCGTGACAGCTGTCGATGGCCCACGATCGGAGGGATCCTTAGGTTTCACGGTGGTTCTCCGTGCCGTTCCCGGATCGTCGGGCATCGGCCTCATGTGTGCTGGTATGTGGAGGTGCCCCGTGCTGGGTCCCGTGATTCTCGCCGCGTCGCGCAGCGACCGGATGCGACGCCTTATCTCGGCGGCCCCGGTGACCAAGCAGGTCGTCGACCGCTTCATCCCGGGTGAGACGGTCGACGACATCGTGCCGATCATCGAGGACCTCACCGACAAGGGTCTGGAGCTGACGATGGACGTCGTCGGCGAGGACATCACCACCCCCGAGCAGGCCACCGCCGCCCGGGACGCCTATCTGGCGCTGATCGACCGGCTGCGGGACCTCGGCCTGGGCGAGCGGGTCGAGATGTCGGTCAAGCTGTCGATGTTCGGACAAGCCCTCCCGTCGCCCACCACCGCCCTGCTCGAAGGGCCCTCCGGGCCCGCCCCTGCATTCCAGAGCGGCCACGAGCTGGCCCTCGCCAACGTCCGCCCGGTCGTCGAGGCCGCCGCCGCCATCGGCACCACCGTCACCCTCGACGCCGAGGACCACACCACCCTCGACTCGATGTTCGCCATCCACGAGGAACTGCGGACGGACTTCCCGCAGACCGGCTGCGTCATCCAGGCCTACCTCTTCCGCACCGAGGCCGACGCCCGCCGCCTCGCCGCGAGCGGCAGCCGCGTCCGGCTCGTCAAGGGCGCGTACAAGGAGCCCGCCGAGGTCGCCTACCAGCAGAAGCACGAGATCGACAAGGCGTACGTCCGTGTCCTGCGCACGCTGATGGAGGGCGAGGGGTACCCGATGATCGGGTCCCACGACCCGCGCCTGATCTCCGTCGCCCAGGAACTCGCCCGCAAGGCCGGCCGCAAGCTCGACGAGTACGAGTTCCAGATGCTGTACGGCATCCGCGGCGAGGAGCACCTCCGGCTGGCCGCCGAGGGCCACCGCATGCGCGTCTACACCGCCTACGGCACCGACTGGTACGGCTACTTCATGCGGCGCCTCGCCGAGAAGCCGGCGAACCTGCGCTTCTTCGTCCGCAGCATGCTGACCAAGGGCTGAGCCCGAACCACCCGCTCAAGTCAAGGAGTACGGATCCCATGGACGCTGTGACCCAGGTCCCCACCCCCGTCAACGAGCCGGTGCACGGCTACGCCCCCGGCTCGCCCGAGCGCGCCCGGCTGGAGGCCAAGCTCAAGGAACTGGCCGACAACCCGATCGACCTGCCCTGCACCATCGGCGGCGAGCGGCGGACGGGCGGCGGCGAGTCGTTCCAGGTGGTCCAGCCGCACAACCACAAGGCCATCCTCGGCACCGGCCGCCACGCCACCCAGCAGGACGCGCAGGACGCGATCGACGCGGCCCTCGCCGCCGCGCCCGCCTGGCGCGCCATGTCCTTCGACGACCGCGCCGCGATCATCCTGCGCGCCGCGGAGCTGCTGGCCGGCCCCTGGCGCGAGACCATCGCCGCCTCCACCATGCTCGGCCAGTCCAAGACCGCCCAGCAGGCCGAGATCGACAGCCCCTGCGAGCTGGTCGACTTCTGGCGCTTCAACGTCCACTACGCCCGCCAGATCCTGGCCGAGCAGCCCCCGGCCAACTCGCCGGGCGTGTGGAACCGCCTCGACCACCGCCCGCTCGAGGGCTTCGTCTACGCGATCACGCCGTTCAACTTCAGCGCCATCGCCGCCAACCTGCCGACGGCCCCCGCGCTGATGGGCAACGTGGTCGTGTGGAAGCCGTCGCCGACCCAGACGCACGCCGCCGTGCTGCTCATGCAGCTGCTGGAGGAGGCGGGCCTGCCCAAGGGCGTCATCAACCTCGTCACCGGTGACGGCATCGCCGTCTCCGAGGTCGCCCTCGTCCACCGCGACCTGGCCGGCATCCACTTCACCGGCTCGACCAAGACCTTCCAGTACCTGTGGAAGACGGTCGGCACCAACATCGAGAAGTACCGCTCCTACCCGCGTCTGGTCGGCGAGACCGGCGGCAAGGACTTCGTCGTCGCCCACCCGAGCGCCGACCGCGCGGTCCTGAAGACGGCCCTGACCCGGGGTGCCTTCGAGTACCAGGGCCAGAAGTGCTCCGCGACCTCCCGCGCCTACGTCCCGGCGTCGATCTGGAACTCCGGCTTCAAGGAGGAGTTCGCGGCCGAGGTCGACTACCTGACCATGGGTGACGTCACCGACCTGTCGAACTTCATCGGCGCCGTCATCGACGAGCGCTCGTTCGCCAAGAACAAGGCCGCCATCGACCGCGCCAAGGCCGACCCGAGCTGCACGATCGTCGCGGGCGGCTCCTACGACGACTCGGTCGGCTGGTTCGTCCGGCCGACGGTCATCGAGTGCACCGACCCGGAGAACGAGGTCTTCACCACCGAGTACTTCGGCCCGATCCTCGCCGTGCATGTCTACGAGGACGAGAAGTACGACGAGATGCTGACCCAGATGGAGTCGGTGTCCGACTACGCCCTGACCGGCTCGGTCATCTCCGGCGACCGCGCCGCGACCGCGTACACGATGGAGCGGCTGCGCTACGCGGCCGGCAACTTCTACATCAACGACAAGTCGACCGGTGCCGTCGTCGGCCAGCAGCCCTTCGGCGGCGGCCGTGCCTCCGGCACCAACGACAAGGCCGGTGCCCCGCAGAACCTGATGCGCTGGACGCTGACCCGCGCCATCAAGGAGACGCTGGTCGCCCCGACCGACTACGGGTACCCGCACATGGGCTGACACCCCCACAGCGAGAAGGGCCGGACCTCACGAGGGTCCGGCCCTTTCGCGTGCCCGGAAAAGCGCAGGCCGGCGGGGGGTGACCGGGTCCGCCGTCTCAGATAGTAGGAAGTCCGAGTAATTGTGGAGACAGGCGCGTGCTCCTCCCTTACTTTTGTAGGAGCCGAACGTCTCGCTCGATCAAGCGAATGGCGGTCGAGAGCCGGGCCCCGTGCAGGCAACCCCTGTGGCCCACCCGCTCCCCGCCCCTCTGGGGGCACCACCCACGCCTATCGGGCAGTGGGGGAGTCTCTCCCGTCCGCACTCCCTGGTTCCTCGAAGGAGTCGATTTCCCATGGCCGAGACGACCGTCCGCCGCCGAGTCCGCCACACCTCCCGCACGAGCGAGTCCGACCGCAAGAACGCCGCCGCCGCGCTCCAGCGTGCCCTCGACCGCCGCGACAACGGCGGCGAGACCGGCCACGGCCACCCGTAGACCGGGCCGGCCGATCAAGTCCGGGAGCCGCACCCGCACGGGGTGCGGCGCGGGTCTCGAACGGGACTTCGGACCCCGCCGCACCTCGAACTCCCGTTGCCCGCAGGGCGCGCGCCGTCCGTATGGCGGACGGTCCGTGTCATCCCATGGGACGAGGAGTAGGGTTCCCGCATGTCTCGCAGCATCAATCTCGCAGTGATTCCCGGTGACGGCATCGGCCAGGAGGTCGTGGCCGAAGGTCTCAAGGTCCTCTCCGCCGTCCTTCCGCAGGATGTGAAGCTGGAGACCGAGGAGTACGACTTCGGCGCCAAGCGGTACCACGACACCGGTGAGACCCTCACCGACGCCGACCTCGACGCGCTGAAGCGGCACGACGCCATCCTGCTGGGCGCCATCGGCGACCCGTCGGTCCCCTCCGGCGTCCTGGAGCGCGGCTTCCTGCTCAAGCTCCGCTTCGCCTTCGACCACCACGTCAACCTGCGTCCGAGCAAGCTGCTCCCGGGTGTGGCGACCCCCCTCGCCGGTGAGCCGCAGATCGACTTCGTCGTGGTCCGCGAGGGCACCGAGGGCCCGTACACCGGCAACGGCGGCACCATCCGCAAGGGCACCGAGCACGAGGTCGCCACCGAGGTCTCCGTGAACACGGCCTTCGGTGTCGAGCGCGTGGTCCGCGACGCCTTCGCCCGCGCCCAGGCCCGCCCCCGCAAGAAGCTCGCGCTGATCCACAAGAACAACGTGCTGACCTTCGCGGGTCACCTGTGGACCAACGTCTTCAACAAGGTGGCCGAGGAGTTCCCCGAGGTCACCACCGAGTACATGCACGTCGACGCGGCGACCATCTACCTGGTCACCCAGCCCGAGCGGTTCGACGTCATCGTCACCGACAACCTCTTCGGTGACATCATCACCGACCTCGCCGCGGCCGTCTCCGGCGGCATCGGCGTCGCCGCGAGCGGCAACATCAACCCCTCCGGCGACTTCCCGTCGATGTTCGAGCCCGTGCACGGCTCCGCGCCCGACATCGCCGGCCAGGGCAAGGCCGACCCCACCGCCACGGTCCTGTCCGTCGCCCTCCTCCTGCGCCACCTCGGCTACGACTCCGAGGCCGCCCGCATCGAGGACGCCGTCTCCGCCGACCTCGCGGAGCGCACCGGCAAGCCCGCCCGCTCCACTTCCGAGATCGGCGACGCGCTCGCCGTACGAGTAGCCGGCTGACCCGCCGAGCCGCGCCGCACACGCTGCACGAAGCCGTCGGGTCGCATCCGCGCCCGGCGGCTTCCGCATGTCCCCCGCCGGGTGCCACCATCATCCCCGGGTCGCATTCACGCCGTTTTCTTCCTCGGATCCCGCTTGCGATAATCGAACGCGGAGCCGCGAAATGAGGGAATGCTCGGACGTCCTAGCACTGGCCACCGGCCGTGCGGGCGTGAGCGCGGCCCGTCACTACAACCGGTGAAGGACAACCACTCATGACGACGCCCACGATCGAGCTCAAGCCCTCCGCCAGCCCCCTCGCCGCCACCGAGCGGGAGGCGATCCTGGCGAACCCCGGGTTCGGCCGCCACTTCACCGACCACATGGTGACGATCAAGTGGACCGAGGGGCGCGGCTGGCACGACGGCCAGCTCGTCCCGTACGCGCCGATCCCGCTCGACCCGGCCACCACCGTCCTGCACTACGCCCAGGAGATCTTCGAGGGGCTGAAGGCCTACCGCCGCCCCGACGGCTCGGTCGCCACCTTCCGCCCGGACCGCAACGCCCTGCGCTTCCAGGCCTCCGCCCGCCGGCTGGCCATGCCCGAGCTGCCGATCGAGACGTTCGTCGCGGCCTGTGACGCGCTGGTCGCCCAGGACAAGGACTGGGTGCCCGCGCACGGCGGCGAGGAGTCCCTCTACCTGCGCCCCTTCATGATCGCGACCGAGGTCGGCCTGGGCGTGAAGCCGGCCAACGAGTACCTCTTCCTGGTGATCGCCTCCCCGGCCGGCGCCTACTTCCCCGGCGGCGTCAAGCCCGTCTCCATCTGGGTCTCCGAGGACCACGTCCGCGCCGTCCCCGGCGGTATGGGCGACGCCAAGACCGGCGGCAACTACGCCGCCTCCCTCCTCGCCCAGGCCGAGGCCGCCCAGCAGGGCTGCGCCCAGGTCTGCTACCTCGACGCGGTCGAGCGCAGGTGGGTCGAGGAGCTGGGCGGCATGAACCTGTACTTCGTGTACGGCAACAAGATCATCACCCCGTCCCTCACCGGCTCCATCCTGGAGGGCGTCACCCGCGACAGCCTCCTCACGGTCGCCCGCGACCTCGGCTACGAGGCCGAGGAGGGCCGCGTCTCCGTCGACCAGTGGCAGCGCGACTCCGCCGACGGCACCCTGACCGAGGTCTTCGCCTGCGGCACCGCCGCCGTGATCACCCCGGTCGGCACGGTCAAGCGCACCGGCTCCGAGTGGCAGCAGTCGGGCGGCGAGCCCGGCGAGGTCACCCTCAAGCTGCGCCAGGCCCTGCTGGACATCCAGCGCGGCACGGCCGAGGACACGCACGGCTGGATGCACGAGCTGGGCTAGCCGTCCCCTCCTGGTCAGGGTCGTTCCCTCCCGATCAGGTCGCTCCCTCACGATCAGGGCCGTCCGGACACCGTGTCCGTGGCGGCCCTGTCCCGTTCCCGGGAGTCGTGCGGGATTGAGCGGCGCTCAAAAGTGAAGTCCGCGGGTCTTTCGCTTTCGCTGCCGACCTGCTTAGAGTGACGCTCTAAGCAAAAGGAGGGCACCGTGCGACTCACCCCCACCGAGCGCGACCGCCTGCTGCTCTTCGGAGCCGCCGAACTGGCCCGGGCCCGCCGGGCGAGGGGGCTGCGGCTGAACGTGCCGGAGGCCACCGCCCTCGTCGCCGACACCGTCTGCGAGGCCGCCCGCGACGGCGCCCGGCTCGCCCAGGCGATCGAGCGCGCCCGGTCGGTCCTCGGGCCGGACGACGTCCTGCCCGGCGTCGCGGACGTCGTGACCGAGGTCCACGTCGAGGCCGTCTTCGACGACGGCTCCCGGCTCGCGGTGATCTCCGACCCGATCGGCGGCGGCCTGGGCGAGCGGGCTCCCGGCGCGCTGCTGCCGGGGCCCGGGCACACCGAGCCCGAGCCCCTGCTGCGGCTGACCGTCACCAACACCGCCGCCGTGCCGGTCTCCGTCACCTCCCACTTCCACTTCTTCGAGGCCAACCCGCGCCTGGACTTCGTACGGGAAAGGGCCTACGGGATGCGGCTCGCCGTCCCCGCCGGGTCCTCCGTGCGCTTCGGGCCGGGGGAGAGCGCCGAGGTCGGGCTGGTGCCGATCGGCGGCGAGCGGATCGCGATCGGCTTCGCCGGGCTGGTCGACGGCCCGCTGGACGCGCCGGGCGCCAAGCGGGAGGCCCTTCGCCGGGCCGCCGCCTGCGGATATCTGGGAGCGGAGCGGTGAATCCGTACGAGTACGCCGCCACCCACGGCCCGCGCGCCGGAGACCGCATCCGGCTCGGCGACTCGGGGCTGACGATCCGCGTCGAGTCCGACTCCCAGCGCTACGGCGACGAGTTCCTCGCCGGGTTCGGCAAGACCGCCCGCGACGGACTGCACCTCAAGGCCGCCGCGGTCCGCGCGACCTGTGACGTCGTGATCAGCAACGTGGTCGTGATCGACGCGGTGCAAGGGATCCGGAAGGTCTCCATCGGCATCCGCGAGGGCCGGATCCACGCGATCGGACGGGCCGGGAACCCCGACACCCTCGACGGGGTCGACGTCGTCGTGGGCACCGGGACGTCCATCGTGTCCGGTGAGGGGCTGATCGCCACCGCCGGGGCCGTCGACACCCATGTCCACCTGCTGTCGCCGCGGATCATGGAGGCCTCGCTGGCCTCCGGGGTGACGACGATCATCGGGCAGGAGTTCGGGCCGGTGTGGGGCGTCGGCGTCAACTCGCCCTGGGCGCTGCGGCACGCGTTCAACGCCTTCGACGCCTGGCCGGTCAACATCGGCTTCCTGGGCCGGGGTTCGTCGTCCCACCCGGCGCCGCTCGTCGAGGCGCTCGCCGAGGGCGGCGCGTGCGGGTTCAAGGTGCACGAGGACATGGGCGCCCACACCCGGGCGCTGGACACGGCGCTGCGGGTCGCCGAGGAGCACGACGTCCAGGTGGCCCTGCACAGCGACGGGCTGAACGAATGCCTGTCCGTCGAGGACACCCTGCGGGTGCTGGAAGGGCGGACCGTCCACGCCTTCCACATCGAGGGCTGCGGCGGCGGACACGTGCCCAACGTCCTGAAGATGGCCGGTGTCCCGAATGTCATCGGTTCCTCCACCAACCCCACCCTGCCCTTCGGCCGGGACGCCGTCGCCGAGCACTACGGCATGATCGTCTCCGTCCACGGCCTGAAGACCGACCTGCCCGGCGACGCCGCCATGGCCCGCGACCGCATCCGGGCCGGCACCATGGGCGCCGAGGACGTGCTGCACGACCTGGGCGCGATCGGCATCACCTCGTCCGACGCGCAGGGCATGGGCCGGGCGGGCGAGACGGTCCGCCGTACGTTCGCCATGGCCGGGAAGATGAAGGCCGAGTTCGGCGCGCCGGACGACGGCCACGACAACGAGCGCGTCCTGCGCTACCTGGCCAAACTGACCATCAACCCGGCCATCGCCCACGGCCTTTCGCACGAGGTCGGGTCGATCGAGACCGGCAAGCTGGCCGACATCGTGCTGTGGCGGCCCGAGTACTTCGGCGCCAAGCCGCAGCTGGTCCTGAAGTCGGGCTTCCCGGCGTACGGCGTGGTCGGCGACCCCAACGCCGCCACGGACACCTGTGAACCGCTCGTCCTGGGCCCGCAGTTCGGGGCGTACGGCGCCACGCCCGCCGATCTCTCCGTGGCCTTCGTCGCCCGCGCCGCCCTCGACCAGGGAGACGACCGGATGCCGACCCGCCGCCGCCGGGTCGCCGTACGCGGCACCCGCGGGATCGGCCCGGCCGACCTGCGCCTCAATTCCCGTACCGGAGCGGTCGACGTCGACCAGCGCACGGGGCTGGTCACCCTCGACGGTGAACCGCTGCGCTCCGAGCCGGCCGAGTCCGTCTCCCTCAACCGCCTGTACTTCCTCTGAGACCCCTCTTTTCAAGGACATCGGACATGACCACACCCGCCGCCGACGGCTTCCGCATGCCCGCCGAGTGGACCCCGCACGAACGCACCTGGATGGCGTGGCCGGGCCCCAACCCCACCTTCGCCGACCGGGACGAGCTCATCACCGCCCGGATGGCTTGGGCTTCGGTGGCCCGTGCCGTCCTCCGCTTCGAGCCGGTGACGGTCGTGTGCGGCCGGGGTCAGTCGGCGGACGCGCAGGCGTTGCTCGGCCCGGGAGTCGACACCGTCGAACGCGACCTCGACGACGCCTGGATGCGCGACATCGGGCCCACCTTCCTGACGAACGGCCGCGAACTCGCCGCCGTCGACTGGACGTTCAACGGCTGGGGCGCCCAGCCCTGGGCCCGCTGGGAGCACGACGCGCGGATCGCCGGGTACGTCGCCGAGCTCGCGGGGGCACGGACGTACGCCTCGAAGCTGGTGAACGAGGGCGGCGCGGTCCATGTCGACGGCGAGGGCACGGTCCTGCTGACGGAGACGGTCCAGCTCGGCCCGGAACGCAACCCCGGCTGGACGCGCGAGGAGGTCGAGGCCGAGATCCACGCCATGCTCGGCACCCGTACGGCGATCTGGCTGCCGCGCGGCCTCACCGGCGACTATCCCCCGCACGGCTTCGGCACCCTGGGGCACGTCGACATCGTGGCCGCGTTCGCCCGCCCCGGGGTCGTCGTCGCGCATTCCCAGCCGGATCCGGCGCACCCCGACCACGAGGTGACGAAGGAGGTCATCGGGGCGCTGAAGGCCCGGACGGACGCGCGGGGCCGCCGCCTGGAGGTCGTCGAGGTCCCGGCGCCCACCGTCCTGGAGGCCGACGGGCACTGGGCCGACTACTCCTACATCAACCACTACCTGTGCAACGGCGCGGTCGTGCTCTGCGGCTTCGGCGACCCCCGGGACGAGATCGCGGCGGGCATCTTCCGCCGGCTGTTCCCCGAGCGGACGGTCACGCTGGTCGACGCCCGTACGATCTTCTCCGGCGGCGGTGGCATCCACTGCGTCACGCAACAGCAGCCGAGGATCTAGGAGCAGCAGCGGATGGCCGGTGCGCGCAAGACCGCCCCTCCCCGTGAGGACGTCCTCGCCGTCGCCATGGCCATGATCGCCGAGCGCGGTCTGGAGAAGCTGACGATGGCGGCGCTCGGCCGCGAGGTCGGCATGAGCAGCGGGCACCTCCTCTACTACTTCCACTCCAAGGACGAACTGCTGCTGCGGACCCTGGAGTGGAGCGAGGGCCGCCTCGGCGTCGAGCGCGCCCGGCTGCTCACCCGGCCCGCCCCCGTCGGCGAGCGGCTGGACGCGTACGTCGACCTGTACGTCCCGGCCGGCCACCGCGACCCGCACTGGACGCTCTGGCTGGAGGTCTGGAACCGCTCGCAGAACGCCGACGACGCGGCCCGCGACCGGCAGGCCGCCATCGAGGGCGCCTGGCACCGCGACCTGGTCGCCCTGCTCGCCGAGGGGGTGTCGCGCGGCGAGTTCCGTCCCGTCGACCCCGACCGCTTCGCCGCCCGGCTGCGCGCCCTGCTGGACGGTTTCTCCATCCATGTGGCGATCGGTCTGCGCGGCACCGACCGGGAGCAGGTGCTCGCCCACGTCCGTGAGTTCCTCGATACGGCGCTGCTCGCATTCTGAGACACCCCGTGGGCATCCGGGCGGCTTGTGCCAAACTGCCCCCGTGTTCTCGTTCGCCACGATTATTGGCAGCAGGCGCGCCGGTCCGCAGTGACCACCACGTACGACCAGGTACGGGTGGCCACCGTCGTCCTCGACCCGCGCGCAGACCTCTCGCACCCGCGAGAGGTTTTTCGCTTTTCTGGCCCACCCGCAGCCGGGAGCGAGCGCACGAGGGACCATGGGGACGGTGGAGCCGGTCATTCCGGTAAGACCGAAGATCCACAACAGGAGCCTTGAGACCATGACCGAGACGGCAACCAGCGAGCTCGACGACTCGTTCCACGTCTTCGACACCACCCTGCGCGACGGCGCCCAGCGGGAGGGCATCAACCTCACCGTCGCCGACAAGCTCGCGATCGCACGGCACCTGGACGACTTCGGCGTCGGCTTCATCGAGGGCGGCTGGCCCGGCGCCAACCCGCGCGACACCGAGTTCTTCGCCCGCGCCCAGCAGGAGATCGAGTTCAGGAACGCCCAGCTGGTCGCCTTCGGCGCCACCCGCCGGGCCGGCGCCAAGGCGTCCGAGGACCCGCAGGTCAAGGCGCTCCTGGACTCGGGCGCCCCGGTCATCACCCTCGTCGCCAAGTCCCACGACCGCCATGTGGAACTCGCCCTGCGCACCACGCTGGACGAGAACCTGGAGATGGTCCGGGACACGGTCTCCCACCTCCGTGCGCAGGGCCGCCGGGTCTTCGTCGACTGCGAGCACTTCTTCGACGGCTACCGCGCCAACCCCGAGTACGCCAAGGCCGTGGTCCGCGCCGCGTCCGAGGCCGGCGCGGACGTGGTGATCCTCTGCGACACCAACGGCGGCATGCTGCCCGCCCAGGTGCAGGCGGTCGTCTCCACGGTCCTCGCCGACACCGGCGCCCGGCTCGGCATCCACGCCCAGGACGACACCGGCTGCGCGGTGGCCAACACCCTGGCCGCGGTGGACGCGGGCGCGACCCACGTGCAATGCACCGCGAACGGCTACGGCGAGCGCGTCGGCAACGCCAACCTCTTCCCGGTCGTCGCGGCGCTGGAGCTGAAGTACGGCAAGAAGGTGCTGCCCGAGGGCCGGCTGCGCGAGATGACCCGTATCTCGCACGCGATCGCCGAGGTCGTCAACCTCACCCCCTCCACCCACCAGCCGTACGTCGGCGTCTCCGCCTTCGCCCACAAGGCCGGCCTGCACGCCTCCGCCATCAAGGTCGACCCGGACCTCTACCAGCACATCGACCCCGAGCAGGTCGGCAACACCATGCGCATGCTGGTCTCCGACATGGCGGGCCGCGCCTCGGTCGAGCTGAAGGGCAAGGAACTCGGCATCGACCTCGGCGGCGACCGCGAACTGGTCGGCCGGGTCGTCGACCGGGTCAAGGAACGCGAGCTGAGGGGCTACACGTTCGAGGCGGCCGACGCCAGCTTCGAACTCCTGCTGCGCACCGAGGTCCAGGGCGGCAAGCCGCTGCGCTACTTCGAGGTGGAGTCCTGGCGGGCCATCGTCGAGGACCGCCCCGACGGCACCCACGCCAACGAGGCCACCGTCAAACTCTGGGCCAAGGGCGAGCGCATCGTCGCCACGGCCGAGGGCAACGGCCCGGTCAACGCCCTCGACCGTGCCCTGCGCGTGGCCCTGGAGAAGATCTACCCCCAGCTGGCCAAGCTCGACCTGGTCGACTACAAGGTCCGCATCCTCGAGGGCGTCCACGGCACCCAGTCCACCACCCGCGTCCTGATCTCCACGACGGACGGGGCGGGGGAGTGGTCCACGGTGGGCGTCGCGGAGAACGTCATCGCCGCCTCCTGGCAGGCCCTGGAGGACGCGTACACGTACGGCCTGCTGCGGGCGGGTGTGACGCCGGCGGAGTGAGCACGGCGGATCAGGGAGCCCGCCAGACGTTGTCGAAGGCGGAGTCCTCGATCCGGCGGCGCTGCCGTACGGCCTCCAGTTCGGTCAGCGCGCCGCCCACGGCCGCCAGGACGGCCACCGTGTCGTCGGGGAGGCCCGAGGGCTCGGCCGCCCCTTCCTCGGGGATGCCCAGGGCGGCCGCGAGCCCGACGAGCACGGGCTCGCGGGAGGCCCAGTGGCCGGCCGCCTCCCGCCGGGCCGGCGACTCGGCCGGAGCGCCCCGCCTGCCGGAGCGCGCCGGCCAGGGGCGGCGGGGCCGGCCGGCCCGCTCCTCGGCCTCCAGCGCCGCGGCGTAGGTGGCGGCCAGACCGTCCCCCCGGCGCCACAGCCAGTCCTCCACGGACTCGTGCGGCGGCTGCCGGGCGAGGGCCGCCCCGGCCTCGTCCAGCAGCCGGTCGCCCATGGCCGGCACCGTGCCGGGCAGGACGCGGTCGTCGTCCAGCGTCACCGCGCCGGCGGCCAGCAGATCGGCCAGCTCGGCCCCCGCCAGGGCCAGCGACAGATCTCCCTGTTCCACGGGCCGGTCGGCCGGTACGTCCAGGGAGACGAACAACAGGTCCCGTGCAGTGGTCATGTCGGACTCCAGGTCGGTTTCCCCCATCGTCCACCAGGCACCGGCCCGAAGCACGTTCTACCGCAAGGTCCACTTCTGGTTCGCCGCGCCCGTGCACGACCAGATCTGGGCCCGTGCCCCGTTCGCCGACGAGTTGCCCGTCACGTCGAGGCACTTGTTCGCGGTCAGGTTCACCACGTCACCCGTCGAGGTGCTGTACGACCACTGCTGCGCGCCCGAGCCGTTGCACGTGTACAACTGCGTCTTCGCGCCGTCGGCGGTCGAACCCGACGTCACGTCCAGGCACTTGCCGAGCGCCCGCACCGACCCGTCGGGCCGCACGGTCCAGGTCTGGGCCGCCGTGCCGTTGCAGTCGTAGAGCTGGACCGCCGTCCCGTCGGCGCTCGAACCGCCCGCCACGTCGAGGCACTTGCCCGCGAGCCCGGTGAGGGAGCCCGACCGCTCGGCGTCGCCGGACTGGGTGCCGGACCAGGTGAAGGTCGCCGAGGTCTTGCCGGGCAGTGAGTAGGTGGCGTGCTGGGAACCCCAGTTGACGGTCACCGTCCGGGCCGTGGCCGCGTCGTTGTAGGCGATCAGCGCCTTCGAGCCGTCGGGGTTGCGCCAGGCCACGTTCGGCACGGTGGAGGAGGCGGTGGAGGCGATCCGCTGGGCGCCGGGGCGGACGAACTTCGTCAGATGGCCCATCGTGTAGTACTCGACCGTGTAGTCGACGGTCCCGCTCGCGCCGTCCCCGTTGTGCACGGTGATCAGCCCGCCGCACGTCCCACAGCCTCCGTTGTGCGGCCCCCGGTTCTGGTCGACGGCCAGCGACCACTTGGTCACCGACTTCGCCCAGTTGCGGGTGTAGTCCACGATGTTGAGCATGTCCTCGCGCTGCTGGTCGGCGATCCAGGTGCCGCCCGAGTGCTCGGTGCCGAAGGCGTCCAGCTGCGGGTACTGGTTGTGGACGGCGGTCTGCTCGGTGACGTCACCGCCGTAGCCGTGCCAGGCGATCCCGCCGAAGTTCGGATGGCTGCGGACCGCCGCGTCGTCCACCGTCCGGGCGGCGTACGCGTCGTACACGTCCCAGTTCCAGTCGTGTGCGAGGACCTTCGTGGACAGCCCCGCCGCCTGGAGCTTCGGCAGCAGCTCGCTCTTGGTGAAGTACGCCAGCCCGCTCGCGTTCCAGCTCATCGACGGGTAGCCCGAGCAGCAGGTCGGCTCGTTCTGCGCGGTCACGTACGCCACCGGGATCCCCTGGTCGCGGTACGCCTGGAGGTACTTCACGAAGTACGAGGCGTACGCCCCGTAGTACTCGGACTTCAGCCAGCCCCCGTTGAGCTGCCCGCTGTCCTTCATCCACGCCGGTGCCGTCCAGGGCGAGGCCATCACGGTCAGGGACGGGTTCAGCTGGAGCGCCTGCCGGGTCAGGGGCACGACGTCCGCGAGGTCGTGCGCGATCGAGAACCGGGACAGCGAGGCGTCCGTCTGCCCGGCCGGCAGGTCGTCGTAGGTGTACCCGAACCGCGCCAGGTCCGAGGCGCCCATCGGGTTGCGCAGGAAGGACAGCCCGATGCCCTCGGTCGGCGAGAACAGCTTGCGCATGGTCGCGTCCCGGGTGGCCTGCGTGAGCGCCTCGCTGCCGTTCATCAGCCAGGCCGCGGTGTCGGTGAAGGACGCCCCACCGCCGGTGAAGGTCTGGTAGCGGGTGTTCTCGTCGACGGTGATGTTCTCGCCGTCACCGCCGGCGCCCGCCTGGAAGGCGAACGGGGCCTGTTGCTGGAGGCCGCGGACCACGTGCCGGCCGCCGGCGTCGTCGGTGGTGGTCAGCCAGGCGGTGACCTGCTCGCCGGCGGCCTGTGCGGGGGGTGCGGCCGAGAGGAGACCGGCCGTGGAGAGCAGTCCGGCCAGCAGCAGCCGGACCGCGTGGGGGGTTCTCCGTATGGTGCGTCTCATGGTGCGTCGCCCTTCTTGACGGGACGTCTTGACGGGTCTGCGTGGCGCCAGTTAACTCACGGCATGATCTAAGTCATGAGTGAACCGCGCGAGCCCTGAGTGAACCAGAGACCCGAGAGCCGAGGGAAGGTCTATGCCAAGGGATCGGTCCGTACCGAGAACGGCCCTGCTCGTCTCCACCGCCCTGTTCGCCGCACTGCTGACGCCGGCCGCCTCCCGCGCCGCCGACGAGCCCGCCCCGACCCCCGTCGACCGTTTCGAGGGCGAGGTGCCCTTCGCCGCCCAGCCCGCCGAAGGCCTCTTCACCTGGGGCGGGGACGCCGACGATCCGCCCACCCTGCGGCTGGCCGAGCGGCCCGACGCCCCGGAGGGCGAGAAGGTCCTCGCCGGCACCTACGCCATCAGCGGCTGGGGCGGCTTCACCCACGACTACGCCGCGGCCGAACCCGCCCACGACTGGTCCGCCCACCGCGGGATCCGGTTCTGGTGGGACGGCCGGGGCGACGGCCGGAAGATCAACTTCGAGATCAAGGACGGCGGCGCCCACGGCGAGGCGTCCGAGCTGTGGACGACCTCCTTCACCGACGACTTCACCGGCTGGAAGCGGATCGAGATCCCCTTCTCCGACTTCGCCTACCGCACCGACTACCAGCCCGTCGGCGGCATCGACCAGGTCCTCGGGCTCACGCGGATGTGGGGGTACGCCGTCACGCTCCCCACCGGCGCGGGCGGCGAGTTCGCGATGGACGGCGTGGAGCTGTACGGCCGCGCGGACCAGGCGCTGCGCGCGTCCGTCACCACCGACGCCGCCGTGTACCCGGTCGCGGAGGGCGCCACCGCCGCCGTCCGTGTCACCCTCGCCACCACCGGCGCGGCCCCCGCCGACCAGCCGGTGACCGTGGCCTACGAGACCGCCGGCGGCTCCGCGTCCGCCGGCGCCGACTACACCCCCGTCTCCGGCACCGTCACCTTCCCGGCGGGCACCGCCTCCGGCACCTCCCGCACGATCGAGGTCCCGACCGTCAGGGACCGGACCGGCGAGGTCGCCGAGACGATCCCCCTGAAGCTGACCGTCACCGGCGCCAAGCCGCCCGCCGAGACCCCGCAGGTCGTCGTCGAGGCGCACGGACTGCCGTATCTGAACGCCGAGTTGCCCGTGCGCAAGCGGGTCCGCGACCTGGTCTCCCGGATGTCCCTGGAGGAGAAGGCCGGCCAGATGACCCAGGCCGAGCGCGGCGCGCTCACCGCGCCCGGTGACATCGCCGCCCACGACCTCGGCTCGCTCCTGTCCGGCGGCGGCTCGACGCCGACGCCCAACACCCCGGAAGCCTGGGCGAAGATGATCGACGCCTTCCAGCTCCGGACGCAGGCGACCCGCCTCCAGATCCCGCTGATCTACGGCGTCGACGCGGTCCACGGCCACAACAACCTGGTCGGCGCCACGGTCATGCCGCACAACATCGGCATCGGCGCGACCCGGGACCCGCGACTCGCCTACCGGACGGGCGCGGTGACCGCCGCCGAGGTCCGCGCCACCGGCGTCCCCTGGGACTTCGCGCCCTGCCTCTGCGTCACCCGCGACGAACGCTGGGGCCGCTCCTACGAGGCCTTCGGCGAGGACCCGGCGCTCGTGGAGTCCATGGAGACGGTGATCCAGGGCCTCCAGGGCGCCCGTGACGGCAGCGACCTGAAGGACGGCGACAAGGTCCTGGCCACCGCCAAGCACTTCGTCGGCGACGGCGGCACCACCTACGGCTCCTCCACCACCGGCACGTACACCATCGACCAGGGCGTCACCGAGGTCACCCGGCGGCAGCTGGAGGCCGTCCACCTGGCGCCGTACCAGGAGGCGGTCGACCGGGGCGTCGGCACGGTCATGCCGTCCTACTCCTCCCTCGACGTCGTGGGCGACGGCCGGGGCCCGGTGAAGATGCACGCCCGCGCCGACATGATCAACGGCGTCCTGAAGAACCGGATGGGCTTCGACGGCTTCGTGATCAGCGACTGGAACGCCATCGACCAGCTGCCGGGCGACTACGCCTCCCACGTCCGCACCGCCGTCAACGCCGGCGTGGACATGATGATGGTGCCCTACAGCTACAAGGAGTTCAGCTCGACCCTGATCTCCGAGGTGAAGGCCGGGGGCGTCAGCCGGCGGCGGCTGGACGACGCGGTCTCCCGCATCCTCACCCAGAAGTTCCGCCTCGGCCTCTTCGAGCAGCCGTACGCCGACACCGGCGGCGCCTCCCGCATCGGCTCCGCCGCCCACCGGGACGTCGCCCGTGAGGCGGCCGCCGCCTCGCAGGTGCTGCTGAAGAACGACGGCGCCCTGCTGCCGCTGAAGAAGTCCCAGAAGGTCTACGTGGCCGGTTCCAACGCCGACGACATCGGCAACCAGACCGGCGGCTGGACGGTCACCTGGCAGGGCGCGTCCGGCGACATCACCCCCGGCACCACGATCCTGGAGGGCCTACGGAAGGCGGGCGGCGCGGTCACCTGGTCCAAGGACGCCTCCGCGCCCCTGACCGGCCATGACGTCGGCGTGGTCGTGGTCGGCGAGACCCCGTACGCCGAGGGCGTCGGAGACGTCGGCAACGGTCACGACCTGGAGCTGAGCGCCGCCGACCGGGCGGCCGTGGACAGGGTGTGCGCGGCGATGAAGTGCGCGGTGCTGGTCGTCTCCGGACGTCCGCAGCTGATCGGCGACCGGCTCGGGGAGATCGACGCCCTGGTCGCGAGCTGGCTGCCGGGCACCGAGGGCGACGGCGTGGCCGACGTGCTCTACGGCCGGCGGGCCTTCACCGGGCAGCTTCCCGTCACCTGGCCCCGCTCCGAGGCCCAGCTGCCGATCAACGTCGGCGACACGGCCTACGACCCGCAGTACCCGTACGGCTGGGGTCTGACGACCCTGACCAAGGTGCCGCAGGGGGGCACGGCCACCCTGAAGGCGCTCCGTCTCGCGGCCGCGGCCGCCGAGCGCACCGGCTCCGGCACGGCCGGCCGCGCCCTGGTCACCAAGGCCCGGCTGATCGTCCAGCAGAAGGTCGGAGGCGGCCTCACGGCACGGGTCGCGAAACCGTTCGCCGACGCGGACCATCTGCTGCTCACCGGCCGGTACGGGGCGGCCGTGGAGAAGCTGACGGAGGCGTACCGGGCGGGCTGAGTCCGCGGCCGGGGACGGCGGACCGAGCCCGCCGTCCCCGGCCGGACTGGTGACCGATTTGAGTGATTTCGGGTAGTTTCTATATATGAAGGTCGTGTCATCGGCCCGGAGCACTCTCGCCCTGGTGGCCGCGGTAGCGCTCGCCGTCCTGGCCCTGCTGGTGGCGGGCGCCCCGCGCGCCGACGCGGCGACCAGCGTCTCGACGATCGCCCAGGCCCTGCGCGAGAGCCCGGTCTACGTCGACCCGGCCGCGTCCGACCAGCTCTCCCGGGCGGACGCGCAGGCCCTCCGGAACCAGATCGAGAACGCCGACAAACCCCTCTTCATCGCGGTCCTCCCGGCCGGCCACCCCACCGCGGACCTCTTCACCGACCTGCGCACCGCCACCGGCGTCACCGGCCTGTACGCGATCCGCCTGGGCGAGCGCTTCGACGCCCGCGCCGACGCCTCGGTCATGCCGCGCCAGGCCGTCCGCAACCTCGTCACCAGCGTCGAGGACGAGAGCGACGCCGCCACCCAGCTGGACGACTTCACCGACCGCGCCCTGGCGAACATGAACGGCTCGGCGCCCGCGAGCTGGGGCTCCTCCGGTGAGGGCGGCGGGGTGTCGACGGCCGCGCTGGTCACCGCGGGCGTGGTCCTGGTGGCCGGCGGCGCGGGCGCCTACACGGTGGTGCGGCGCAGGCGCCGGCGGCACGCGGAGGAGCAGCGCGCCGCCCTCGAACGGCTGCGGGTGGTCGTCGACGAGGACATCACCGCCTTCGGCGAGGAACTCGACCGGCTGGACTTCCACCCCGCCGAGCCCGGCGCCGACGACGCCATGCGCGGCGACTACGAGCGCGCCCTGGACGCCTACGACCGGGCCAAGTCGGGGATGGCGGCGGCGAACCGGCCGGAGGACGTCCGTCCGGTCACCGAGGCGCTGGAGGACGGCCGCTTCTCCCTGGCCCAGCTGGCCGCCCGCCGTGAGCGCCGCGCCCTTCCCGAACGCCGTCCGCCCTGCTTCTTCGACCCGCGCCACGGCCCCTCCGTCCGCGACGCCGCCTGGACACCACCCGGCGGATCCCCGCGCGACGTCCCGGTCTGCGCGGCGGACGCCACCCGGCTGGCCGACGGCCGCGACCCGGTGATCCGCGAGGTCGACAGCGACTACGGCCGCCGCCCGTACTGGGAGGCGGGCCCGGCCTACGGCCCCTGGGCCGGCGGCTACTTCGGCGGCGGCCTCCTGCCCGGCCTGCTCATCGGCACCATGCTCGGCGGCATGATGGCCTCCCCGTCCTACGCGGCCGACTACGGCAGTGGCTACGGCGACTTCGGCGGCTACGAGGGCGGCGACGTCTCCGGCGCCGACTTCGACCAGGGCGACTTCGGCGGCTTCGGCGACGGCGGGGGCTTCGGGGGCGGGGACTTCGGTGGGGGCGGGGACTTCGGCGGGGGCTTCTAGAGCTCGGGTGTGCGGGCCCCGCACACCGGAACGGGCCCGGCGCGGTGCGGCGCCGGACCCGTGGATCCCGTACGGCCGAGAGGGCCTACGGCGTGCTGGTGGGGGGTGTCAGAGCGAGGCCGCCGCGGAGGCGATCGCCGAGGCGAAGGTGGACACCTCGGAGTAGACGCCCGGGGCGTTGGGCCGGGCGCAGCCGATGCCCCAGCTCACGATGCCGACCTGGATCCAGGCGTTGGCGGAGTCCCGGCGGAACATCGGGCCGCCCGAGTCGCCCTGGCAGGTGTCGACGCCGCCGGCCGCGTAGCCGGCGCAGATCTCGTCGCTCGCGACGAGCCCGCTGTAGCCGCTGTACGTGCGACAGGTCGCGTCACTGACGAACGGCACGGTGGCCTTCAGCAGGTAGCGCTGCTGGGCGCCGCCCTCGGTGGCCGAGCCCCATCCGGCGACGGTGAACGTGCCGGTGTTGTACTGCGTGGTGGTGGCGATCTTCAGCGTCGGCAGGTTGATGGGCTGCGCGAGCTTGATCAGCGCCCAGTCCTTGCCGTTGCCGTTGTAGCCGGGGGCCCGGTACACGTACGTGGAGCGGACCCGGACCCGGCCGCTGGTGGACTGCAGGTCGACGACGCCGGCGGTGGCGGTGATGCTGGTGTTCGCGCCGGTGCTGCCCACGCAGTGCGCGGCGGTGAGCACGATCTGCTGGGTGTAGAGCGCGCCGCCGCAGCCCATCGAAAGCCGGACCATGAACGGGAACTCGCCCTGCGTGGCGCGGGTTCCGCCGACGACGGGCGAGGGAGCGGCCTGCGCGGCCGAGACGGGCTGAAGGCTGGCGATGGCGAGCGCGGCGGCGCCGACCGCCGCGAGTCTCTTGAGCGCGGTGAGGAGCTTCTTCAAGGTGCTGCCTCCGTGTGGGGGGTGGAGCGCCTAATGACATGCGCATGTCAGACAACACGGCACGCAAAGCGAGAGGAGCCATGCTCTGGCATGGTCAGGTCAAATCTGTTGCTGGATTATGTGAACCCTGTGAGCCGGTGCACAAGGGGGCCGATTCGGCCACACCCCGCGCGGCGCCACCGCCCACCCGCGCCTACCCCTCGCCGCCTATGCCTGTGCCGACGCCTCGCCGAGCCGTACGAGCGGCCACCGCGAGGCCGCGTACCGCTCACCCGCGGCATGCCACCAGGCCGGCGGCGACGCGCCCGCGACGACGGCCGAGGCCTGCTCGGGATGCAGCCCGAGCAGCGCGAGTGCCCGCGCGTCGACGAACACGGAGAACGACCCCCACCAGTGCCCGTCCTCCCCGCGCCCGCACAGCAGGTCCCACCGCATCTCGTCCACGACGAACGGCATCCAGTCGATCCCCCGCTCCCGCAGTCAACCGTGCACGGCGGCCAGGGGAGTCGGCCGCCCCGGCAGGTTCCGGTACGAGGCGACGAGCACCCAGTCGACGGGTTCGGCGGGCGAGGCGTTCAAGGAAGCCGCTCCAGGGGATCCGGTGCCGAAAAGACGGTCACTAGGACGGTACCTGACCTATTCCGCTCCTACGGTGGTCCCATGACCCCGACGACCGATCCCGGCACGCCGCTCCCCTTCGCCTCCGCCGACGCCCTCGACGCCTGGCTCACCGAGCACCCGGCCCCGCACCCGGGCCTCTGGGTGAAGGTCGCCAAGAAGGACTCGGGGCTGGTCTCGGTCGGCGCGCGTGAGGTCAACGACACGGCCCTCTGCCACGGCTGGATCACCGGCCACCGCAAGGGGCTCGACGGCACCCACTACCTCCAGCGGATCACCCCGCGGCGGCCGGGCAGCCTCTGGTCGGCGGTGAACGTGCGGCGGGTCGAGGAGCTGACCGCCGAGGGACGGATGCGGCCGGCCGGTCTCGCCGAGGTGGCGGCCGCCCGGGCCGACGGGCGATGGGCGGCGGCGTACGCCTCGCAGAAGGAGGCGGCCGTACCCGAGGAGCTGGTGGCCGCGCTGGAGGCCCACCCGCGCGCCAAGGCGGTGTTCGACGCGCTGGGCCGGACGGATCGGTACCTCGTCATGCTCGGGCTGCTGAAGGCCCGGACCCCGCGCGGCAGGCGGGCCCGGGCGGCGGCCGCCGTGGTGAAGCTGGAGGCGGCCGCCGGGAACCCGTGAGCCGTGTTCGGTCGATCCGTGGTCGGTCGAGCTGTGGTCGGTAGAGCTGTGGTCAGTCCTGCGCCGCCGACTTGGCGAAGCCGAGCAGTTCCTCGAAGTCGATCGCGCCGGGATCGCCGTGGTCGTTCTCCGGGACGTGCATGTGCCCGCACACGCCCTTGAATGCGTTCCAGCTCGCATGGCTCATCCGCTGCCCGCCCCCGTTGTTCGCGGACTTGGGGTAGGCCGGCCACAGCTCCGGCCCGCGCAGCGGTACGTCGTGGTGGAGATGGGCCCACGCCAGGAACTGGGCGACACCGCGCAGCGCCCACTCGGGGGCCTTCGGCCAGTAGATGTGACCCTTGCCGGCCGTCTCCCACTTGGTGTGCGTCTTGGGGTCACAGGTGCCGACGAGTTCCACCTGGCAGACGTTGAGGGTGTTCGTCTCGACGCCGCCGCGCAGGTTGGCGAGCGCGCGCGAGGAGATGTCGATGTCGAAGTGCTGGAACCACTTCAGCTTCCGGGCGGCGAGGTCCGGCACGGCCGTGAGGTTCGGCGCGCTCGCGCCGCCCTGGTAGTCGGGCAGCGACCGCCCCTCCGTGGTGTGCAGGACGACGACGTTGACCTCCATCCGGTCACCGCCGAACTTCTCCTGGTGCCAATGGTCCCGGTTCGCCCCCGGGTAGTGCTGGGGCCCTGTCCTGGTGCTCATGTCAGCGACTGTGGCACAGATCACAACGAGGGGCCGGAAGTTGATCACTTCCGGCCCCTTCATGTCGTATGTATCGCGACTCTGCCCTGTATGGGCGTATCGTCACGCGTTCTTGATCGCCGAGATGTCGAAGTTCAGCTTGATCTTGTCCGAGACGAGAACGCCGCCCGTCTCCAGCGCCGCGTTCCAGGTCAGGCCCCACTCCGAGCGGAGGATCTCCGCCTTGCCCTCGAAGCCGACGCGCTCGTTGCCGAACGGGTCCTTGGCGGAACCGTTGAACTCGAGGTCGATGGTGAGCGGCCGGGTGACGCCGAGGATCGACAGGTCGCCGGTGATGCGGTAGTCGTCGCCGCCGAGGGCCTCCGCGCCGGTGGAGCGGAACGTCATCGTCGGGAACTCGTCGGTCTTGAAGAAGTCCGCGCTCTTGAGGTGGCCGTCGCGGTCCGCGGAGCCCGTGTCGATGCTCTCCATCGTGACGTCGAGGGTGGCCGTGGAGCGGGACGGGTCCGTGCCGTCCAGGTGCAGCGAGCCGGTGAAGTCGAGGAACTTGCCCTTGACGTTGGTGACCATGGCGTGACGCGCGACGAAGCCGAGGGTGGAGTGGGACGGGTCGATCGTGTAGTCGCCGGTCAGCGCGGCCAGCTCCGGGTTCACGGCGGCGGTGGCGGTGGCGGTCTCGGTGTCGCTCTTGCGGCTGAAGATACCCATGGTGTGCTCCTCGGGGGACGGGGCGGACGAGTGAAGGTCCAGAATGTTTAACACTCAACGACCTCCAACGATGACGACCCTAGACCTATTCCGTTCAACGTTCAACATTTATCCGAGGGTGTGTCGCGAGAGGGCCGGGACTCTGTCAGGTCCCGGGGCGACGGGGCTAGGCTCGCCCCCGTCACTCCGTCGGCCGATCCGCCGCCCGTCCGGATGTGAAGCGGATCTCACCCCCGCCCTTTGTCGGACCTCCACAACGGCCAGGCCCTCTGAGCAGTCGGAACGGCTGCATGCCGCCCCGGTTCTGTTCAGGGGTACCAGGAAAACGCGCCGGAGACTGTACGGAGTCGACGTCTCGCTTTCCTTGGTGCGCTTCGTAAGGTCGCTACATGACCGTTTTGGAAGAGACGACGGGCGAGCCGACCGAGCCCACGGACGCGCGAGGCCGCGTGGCCGAGCTGCACGAGATCCGTGCTCAGGCTCTGGCCGGTCCGAGCGAGAAGGCCACCCAGGCGCAGCACGCCAAGGGCAAGCTCACCGCCCGGGAGCGCATCGAGCTGCTCCTGGACCCGGGTTCCTTCCAGGAGGTCGAGCAGCTGCGCCGGCACCGCGCGACCGGCTTCGGCCTGGAGGCCAAGAAGCCGTTCACCGACGGTGTCATCACCGGCTGGGGCACGGTGGAGGGCCGCACGGTCTTCGTCTACGCCCACGACTTCCGGATCTTCGGCGGCGCGCTGGGCGAGGCCCACGCCACCAAGATCCACAAGATCATGGACATGGCCATCGCGGCCGGGGCCCCGCTGGTGTCGCTGAACGACGGCGCCGGTGCCCGGATCCAGGAGGGCGTCTCCGCCCTCGCCGGCTACGGCGGCATCTTCCAGCGCAACACCCGGGCGTCCGGTGTGATCCCGCAGATCTCCGTGATGCTCGGCCCGTGTGCGGGCGGCGCGGCCTACAGCCCCGCCCTCACCGACTTCGTCTTCATGGTCCGCGAGACCTCGCAGATGTTCATCACCGGCCCCGACGTCGTCAAGGCGGTCACCGGCGAGGAGATCACCCAGAACGGCCTCGGTGGCGCCGACGTGCACGCCGAGACCTCCGGCGTCTGCCACTTCGCGTACGACGACGAGGAGACCTGCATCGCGGAGGTGCGCTACCTCCTGTCGCTGCTCCCGCAGAACAACCGCGAGAACCCCCCGCGCGTCGAGTCGAGCGACCCGGCCGACCGCCGCGGCGACGTCCTGCTCGACCTGGTCCCGGCGGACGGCAACCGGCCGTACGACATGACCAAGGTCATCGAGGAGATCGTCGACGACGGCGAGTACGTGGAGGTCCACGAGCGCTGGGCGCGCAACATCATCTGCGCGCTCGCCCGCCTGGACGGCCGGGCCGTCGGCATCGTCGCCAACCAGCCCCAGTCGCTGGCCGGCGTGCTGGACATCGAGGCGTCGGAGAAGGCCGCGCGCTTCGTCCAGATGTGCGACGCCTTCAACATCCCGATCATCACCCTTTTGGACGTACCCGGCTTCCTGCCCGGCGTCGATCAGGAGCACGGTGGAATCATCCGCCACGGCGCGAAGCTCCTCTACGCCTACTGCAACGCGACCGTGCCCCGGATCTCACTGATCCTGCGGAAGGCCTACGGCGGTGCCTACATCGTCATGGACAGCCAGTCCATCGGCGCCGACCTCACCTACGCCTGGCCGACGAACGAGATCGCCGTGATGGGCGCCGAAGGTGCCGCCAACGTCATCTTCCGGCGTCAGATCGCAGAGGCGGAGGACCCCGAGGCCATGCGGGCCCGCATGGTCAAGGAGTACAAGTCCGAGCTGATGCACCCCTACTACGCGGCCGAGCGCGGCCTGGTCGACGACGTCATCGACCCTGCCGAGACCCGCGAGGTCCTCGTCCGCTCCCTGGCGATGCTCCAGTCCAAGCACGCCGACCTGCCGTCGCGCAAGCACGGCAATCCCCCGCAGTAACCCGGCGGATCCTTCGCGGTACCCCTGCGGAAACCTCATCCACGGAGACTGACACCCATGAACACTCCCGACATCCGCGTCGAGAAGGGCCACGCCGAGCCCGAGGAAGTCGCCGCCATCACGGCGATCCTCGTGGCGCGCGCGGCCGCCCGCACCTCCGAGCCGACCTCCGCCCACCGTGGGCGCGTCAAGGCGGGCTGGCGCCGCCTCGAGCGCGAGGGTGGCTTCCGCGCCCCCCACAGCTGGCGCTGAGCCTGTACGACGAAGAAGGGCCCCTCTGGGAAGAGGGGCCCTTCTTCGTGTCCCGAGGGACAAAGGACAAAGAGGCAAAGGGAGCGCGGGGAGCCGCGCGAGAGGCCACCGACTGCCCGCGGACGGCCTACGGCCGTTCGGGGCAGCTCGGTGGCCGCGGGTCCGGCTACCGCAGGCGCGCCATCAGGGCGTGCTCCACGAGGGTGATCAGCGCCGACTTCGCGTCCGCGCGGTGGCGGGCGTCCGTGGTGATGATCGGCGTGTCGGGGCCGATCTGGAGCGCCTCGCGGACCTCGTCCGGCTGGTAGGGCTGGTTGCCGTCGAAGCCGTTGAGGGCGATCACGAAGGGGAGACCGCTGTTCTCGAAGTAGTCGACGGCGGGGAAGCAGTCGGCGAGCCGGCGGGTGTCCACCAGCACGATCGCGCCGATGGCGCCGCGCACCAGGTCGTCCCACATGAACCAGAAGCGGTCCTGGCCGGGCGTACCGAAGAGGTACAGGATCAGGTCCTGGTCCAGGGTGATACGGCCGAAGTCCATGGCGACCGTGGTGGTGGTCTTGTCTCCGGTGTGGGTGAGGTCGTCGATGCCCGCTGACGCGGACGTCATCACAGCCTCGGTACGCAGCGGGTTGATCTCCGAGACGGCCCCGACGAACGTGGTCTTGCCCACGCCGAAGCCACCCGCCACCACGATCTTTGCTGAGGTGGTGGAGCGGGAAGGACCGCCGCTAGAGCTTGCGAAGTCCACTGAGCACCCTTTCGAGCAGTGTCACGTCTGGCTGGCCGCCGGCGTTCTCGTCGCCGCCGGGCTGATGGATGGCGACCAGTCCCGCCTCCGCCAAGTCGGCGACGAGGATCCTGGCCACGCCGAGAGGGATGGTCAGGAGGGCCGAGATCTCGGCCACCGACTTGATCTCACGGCACAGATTGCAGATCCGCTGATGCTCGGGCAGTTGGCCCTGCATCTGGTGCGGCTGCGCAGTGGTGTGCACCAGCGCCTCGATGGCGAGCTGGTAGCGCGGGCGGGTCCGTCCGCCGGTCATGGCGTACGGACGCACCAGGGGGTTGTTCGACGCCCCGGCAGGCGCCGGCTCGGGGGTGCGGCGCTGCGGCTGCACGGGCTGGATACGCGGAGCCGACGGCTGGTCGTACGGGGACGGCCCCGGGCCCTGCGGCCCCTGGGGCATGTACGGCCGCTGCTGGCTGGGAGCGGAGGGGAAGTTGTAACGGTTCGGGTTCTGGGAACCGTCGCCCTGGCCCTGGGCAGGGCCGTACGACCAGTTGCCCGAATTCGAACCGCCTGGGGGTGTTGCCACTTTCTCTCCTCCTCCGACTGTGCCTGGCACCCATCACGTGGAGCCGCGTCCCGAAACCCTACGGCCTCGGGACGCCAAAACGCACCGTCCGTCTGTTAGTTGAGAAGGCTCCCTTGGAGCTCCGCACGAAGATCGGGCGTCAGGACCGAGCCGGCTCGGTCCACCAGGAGGGCCATCTCGTACCCAATGAGGCCGATGTCCGCCTCCGGGTGTGCCAGTACCGCGAGCGAGGAACCGTCGGATACGGACATGATGAACAGGAATCCCCGCTCCATCTCCACAACCGTCTGGTTCACGGCCCCTCCCTCGAAGATCCGGGAGGCGCCTGCCGTCAGTGACGTCAGGCCGGAGGCGACGGCCGCGAGCTGGTCGGCGCGGTCGCGGGGGAAGCCTTCGGACATCGCCAGAAGGAGTCCGTCGGCGGAGACCACCACCGTGTGGGACACCCCCGGGGTGTTGTCCACGAAGTTGGTGATCAACCAGTTCAGGTTCTGTGCCGCCTGGCTCATCGGGCTCACACTAACGCTCCTGGTTGTAGGTGCTGTCAGGACCGAAGCCCTGGCCGTTCGTTTCACTGCTGCCTGCGTTGCGTCCGCGCTGGACACCCCGACGCAGGTTGCTCAACCTGCCTCGGACGTCCTCCGGGGCGCGGGAGACCTGGGGGCCTCCCTGAGGGGTGGTCTCGGCGGCACCCTCGACCAGGTTGGCCTTGGGTACCCGCCGCGGCAGACCGGAGGAGGTGACCCCGCCCGCCTTCGGCTTCCTCAGCGAGGAGGCCTGCTGCCAGCGCGCGTCGTTGGCCGACTGCCAGCCGCTGTCGCCGTTGCTCGCTTGCGAGGTGGGGGCCGGCGCGGTCTCGCGGTTCGCGGGCCGTGCGGCGCCGTTCGAACCGCTCGCCGCGGCGGACCCGCGGCGGGGCAGTCCGGCGTCGGTCAGCGCGTGGGCGGCGGAGGGAGCCGGTCCCGGACGGTCGAAGCCTACGCGGTCCTGCTCACTCGCGTCAGCGGCCTTCGTCGATTCCGCTTCCGGAGCGTACTGGTCCGGGTAGCCGTTCTGGAAACCGTTCTGCTGCGGCCAGTCGTCCTGGTAGGACTGCTCCTCGTACGACGGGTAGCCCTCGCCCGCGGCGGTGTGCGCCGGGGCGCGCTCCTCCTGGGCCGGCTCCGTATACGCGGGGTCCGGGTAGCCGCCGTTGGCCGCGAACGTGTCGTTCTGCGGGTGGCCGCCGTTCGGCGCGAAGTACTGGTCGTCGTACGCCGGGCGCTGCTGCTCCTCGTACGGAGCCTGCTGCTGCTCCTCGTACGCCGTACGGCCGTTGGACCCGTCGAACGCGGCGGGCGCCTCGGCGTAGCCGTTGCGGGCCGCCTCGTAGCCGTTCTGCGTGGGCTGTCCGGGCTCGAACGCCTGCTGCCCGCGGGGGGCGTCGAAGCCCTCGCCGTACGACGGGGTCTCGTGGCCCTGCTGCGGCTGGCCGCCCTGGGGGTCCAGGGACGCCCGGCGCTCCTCGCGCATCAGGGAGCGGCCGACCGGGTCCAGGTCGCGCAGGTCGTCCGGAACCTCGTACTGGCTGTCGTCGAAGCCCAGCTCGGCGGCGGTGCGCATCGGCAGGCCGTTGTTGAAGTCCTCGCCGGGGACCTGCTGCTCCGGGATGATCTGCGAGACGGTGAACTCGTCGCGGTCGGGCTGGTGCTCGCCGCCGCCACCGTGGGTGATGGCGTCCGGGAGCATGACCAGCGAGGTGGTGCCGGCCTGCTCGCCCGAGGGGCGCAGCTGGACGCGGATGCCGTGCCGGTCGGACAGCCGGCCGACCACGAAGAGGCCCATGCGCTGGGAGATCGCGGCGTCCACGGTCGGCGGGTTGGCCAGCTTGTGGTTGATGTCCGCGAAGTCCTCGGCGGTGAGGCCGATGCCCTTGTCGTGGATCTCGATCATGACCCGACCGTCGGGGAGACGGGTGGCGGTCACTCGAACCTTGGTCTGCGGGGAGGAGAACGTCGTGGCGTTCTCCAGCAGCTCGGCGAGCAGGTGCACGAGGTCGGTCACGGCGCGGCCGTGGATCTCGGCCTCCGGGACGCCCGACAGCTCGATGCGCTCGTACTGCTCCACCTCGGAGGAGGCGGCGCGCAGCACGTCGACCAGCGGGACCGGCTGGTCCCAGCGGCGGCCGGGCTCCTCGCCGGCGAGGACCAGGAGGTTCTCGCCGTTGCGGCGCATACGGGTCGCGAGGTGGTCCAGACGGAAGAGGTTCTCCAGCTGGTCCGGGTCGGCCTCGTTGTTCTCCAGGTCGGTGATCAGGGTCAGCTGGCCCTCGATCAGGGACTGGTTGCGGCGCGAGAGGTTGGTGAAGATCGCGTTGATGTTGCCCCGCAGCAGGGCCTGCTCGGCGGCCAGTCGGACCGCCTCGCGGTGGACCTGGTCGAAGGCGCGGGCGACCTCGCCGATCTCGTCCGTGGTGGTGATCGGGATCGGGGCCACCCGGGTGTCGACCCGGCCGGGGTCGGTGCGGGAGAGCTGGTCGACCAGCATCGGCAGGCGCTGCTCGGCGATGCCGAAGGCGGCGTTGCGCAGCTGGCGCATCGCGCGGGACATCTGACGGGCCACCGCACCGGCGAGGATGAACGCCAGCAGCAGGGCGACCACGACGGCGGCACCGGTGACGATCGCGGAGGTCTTGGCGTCGGAGGCGATGTCAGAGGCCTCCGTCACCGCCTTGTCGGCCATGTCCGACTCGATCTGGCGGTACGCGTCGTACTTCAGCGTGGTGACCGCCCACCAGTTCTCCTTGCTGATGCCGACCTGCTCCAGACCGGCCCGCTCGACGCCCGAGGTGCTCTTCATCGTGGAGATGGCGGCGACCATGACGCTCGGGTTGGACGGCGGCGGTACGTAGTCGTCGTCCTTCTGCTTCTGCTCGGCGGCGTAGGCGGTGGCCTGGGTCTTGATGTCGGTCTCGGCGTCGACCAGCTTCTGCGCGTCGGCCTCGGTGCCGCCGCCCTTGTACTCCTCGATGGCGATGCCCTCGAGGTAGGCGTACGAGGAGAGGGCGACCCGCTGCTTGGCGAAGTCGGTGTCCTTCGGACCGGGCGAGATCAGCAGGTGCATGCCGATCGAGCGCTCCAGCGACATCGCCGCCTTGGTCAGCGAGATCGCGTAGACCGTACGGCCGTAGGAGGTGATGTTTCCGGTGCCCAGGCCCAGCTCGTTGGAGAACTCCATGAGCGGGTGGGCGACCGCGGTGTAGCCCTCCTCGGTCTGCACACCGGGGAGCTTCGAGGTGTACGCGGCGGCGCGGATCGCCGAGAGCTTCTTCTCCGCCTCGCGGAACAGATCCAGACGGCGCTCCAGACCGGCCTTGGCCGGCATGTTCTGGGCGGCCTCGTCGAAGGCGGTGGCAGCGGCGTCGGTGTCCTTGCGGGCCGCGGCGACGGTGTCGTCTTCGGTCTTGCCCGCGAGGAGCGGCGCGGCGCTGACGTCGCGCTCCTTGTACAGCGCGTCGCCGTAGGCCAGGGCGGCCTGCACCACGCGGGCGGTGTTCTGCGCGTCCTCGGCCTCCTGCCAGGTGTCGATCGAGCTCTTCACCTGGAAGCCGCCCATGACAAGGCCGACCAGCACGGGTATGAGCAGGATCGCGTTCAGCCTGGTGGGCACCCGCCAGTTGCGGGGGGAGAGACGGCCACCGCTCTTGGCCGGTGCGGCCGTCGGCTCCGATCCCGGTACAGGGGCGGTCGCCGCTCCGCGCGGCGGCGGGGTGAAGTTGCCCCGGGCCGTAGGCTCGGGACTTTTCTTGCTTCGCCTCACTCGACCAACAACCTCTCGGCGGTCGGCACCTTCGTCGTGCCGCAGTGTCTCAGAGCCCGGTCAGCCATCGACCATGAGTACGTCATTGACTATTGGGCAGTTCAGGCATTCCAGCATGACGACCTGCGCTCTTCCAAACAGTGAGAAGTGCCGGTTCGCTGTGATGTAAGCCCTAGATAAAACGGTCAAAAAGAACGAGCCCCGCCAAAAGACGGGGCTTTCGTGCGCACAGCGAGACCAAGTGACCGCGACGCGTGGCGGTACCACCGGATTCCTCTGCCGAAACGTTATGAACACCGGAGCCGACCGTGTCAAAGGCCACAGTCGGCTCCGAGGTGTCTACGACAACTGCCGTACGGCACAGGCTGTTTGAAAGTTACCGCAACCGTGCCATCAACGCATGTTCCACCAGAGTGATCAGCGCACTCTTGGCGTCGGAGCGGTGCCGGGCGTCCGTGGTGATGATCGGGGTGTCCGGCCCGATCTGGAGCGCCTCGCGCACTTCTTCCGGCTGGTAGGGCTGCGAGCCGTCGAAGCCGTTGAGGGCCACGACGAACGGCAGACCGCTGTTCTCGAAGTAGTCGACGGCGGGGAAGCAGTCGGCGAGCCGGCGGGTGTCCACCAGCACGATCGCGCCGATGGCGCCGCGCACCAGGTCGTCCCACATGAACCAGAAGCGGTCCTGGCCCGGCGTACCGAACAGGTACAGGATCAGGTCCTGGTCCAGCGTGATACGGCCGAAGTCCATCGCCACCGTGGTGGTGGTCTTGTCCCCGGTGTGGGTGAGGTCGTCGATGCCCGCGCTCGCGGACGTCATCACGGCCTCCGTGCGCAGCGGGTTGATCTCGGAGACGGCGCCCACGAACGTGGTCTTGCCCACGCCGAAGCCACCCGCCACCACGATCTTCGCGGAGGTGGTCGCCCGGCCTCCGTCAGAGCTTGCGAAGTCCACTGAGCACCCTTTCGAGCAGCGTCACGTCAGGAGCGCCACCGTTGTTCTCGTCGCCGCCCGGCTGGTGAATGGCCACCAGGCCGGCCTCGGCGAGGTCCGCCACCAGGATCCGCGCCACACCGAGCGGCATGGCCAGCAGCGCCGAGACCTCGGCGACCGACTTCACCTCACGGCACAGATGACAGATGCGCTGGTGCTCCGGGAGCAGCCCCATGAGCGCTGCCGGGTCGGCCGTGGTGCTGATCAGCGCCTCGATGGCGAGCTGATAGCGCGGCCGGGTCCGGCCACCGGTCATCGCGTACGGACGCACCAGCGGCTGGTCGCCCTCATCCCCGTACGGCTCCGCGTACGGATCATGATGGGCGGTGGGCGGGGTCATGAATCCTCCGGGCGGGACAGCATTTCTCGGTCGGTCGTGCCGTCCGTCGAGGCCGGTGGGGGGTTTGTGTCGGCCGGACGGTGATTTCGTGAGGCGGGTGGTACTGGGGCGGGTCAGTGGAGCAGACTGCCCTGGAGCTCGGCGCGCAGGTCGGGCGTGAGCACCGCGCCGGCACGGTCGACAAGGAGCGCCATCTCGTAACCCACCAGACCGATGTCGCACTCGGGGTGCGCCAGCACGGCGAGAGACGAACCGTCCGAGACGGACATGAGGAAGAGGAATCCTCGTTCCATCTCGACCACGGTCTGGGCCACGTTGCCTCCCTCGAAGATCCGGGAGGCACCGGCCGTGAGTGAGGTGAGCCCGGACGCGACGGCCGCCAGTTGGTCGGCACGGTCGCGCGGGAAGCCCTCGGACATCGCGAGCAGAAGCCCGTCGGCGGACACGACGACGGTGTGGGACACCCCAGGGGTGTTGTCCACAAAGTTGGTGATCAACCAGTTCAGGTTCTGGGCCGCCTGGCTCATCTGGCTCAACTAACGCTCCTGCGGGTGAGTGGGGCTCGGGAAACTGCCGGTCTGCGGGCCGTTGCCGGCCTGTCGACCCTGTGCGATGCCCCGACGGAGATTGGTCAGCCGGCCACGTACGTCGTCAGGCGCACGCGAGACCTGCGGACCGGTTTGGTGCTGTTGCTGCTGAGCCGTGCCCGGGACGAGGTTCGCCCGGGGTACCCGGCGCGGCAGGCCTGAGGTGGTGACGCCGCCCGCGGCGGGCTGCCGGACGCGCTCGGCCTGCCGGACCAGCTCGTCGTTGGGTGACGTGCGCCAGGAGGCGCCGGTGGCCGCTGCGGGCCGCTGCGGAGCAGCCGGAGCCTGCGGCTGCTGGTGTTGCTGCGGAGCCTGCGGCGCCGGAGCCTGACCACCCGCCTGCGGACCGCCGTGGAACCAGTTGGTCTCCAGCGTGTCGTACAGCGGGGTGCGTCCGTCGCCCGGACCCGCGGCCGGCGGCAGTGCCTCCGGCTCGGGGCGCCCGGCGGGACGCGGCGGGACCGGCGGCTGCGGCAGACCGTAGCCACCCGACCCGTTGAGCTGCGGACGCTCGAACTGACCGGTGGAGGACGGGTCCTGGTGGCCGGGCAGCGCGTGCTGTCCGGTGGAGGAGCCGTCGTAGCCGGGCGCGGCGAACTGTCCGGTGGAGCCGTTGTCGTATGCCTGGGGAGCCGCGAACTGGTTCGGGTTCGCCTGGGCGTGGTGACCGTTCTGGCCGTTCTGGCCGTGCTGACCGTTCTGGCCGTTCGCGGAGCCGAAGACGTCGGAGCGGGTGAAGCCGTTGGAGGCATGCTGGCCGTTCGTGCCCGGACGCTGGAACTGGCCCGTGTTCTGCGGACCGGTCAGGTCGGGACGGGCGAAGTCGGCGGGACCGGCCGGACCCTGGCGCTCGTCGATCCGGGGGATCGCCGGCATCTCCGAGGTGGCACCGGGACCCTGGCGGTCGTCGATCCGCGGCATGCGCGAGGTCTGCTGGACGTCCGGCTCCTCGTGGCCGCGCGGGGCGTCCAGCGGGGTGCGCGGCACCGGCGGCTGGGCGTTCTCGTCGCCCCAGCTGGTCACGCGCGGCTGTGGGTTGCCGCCGGGCAGCTCGGCGCGCGGACCACCGCGCGGCGGCAGCTGCGGCTGACGGCCGCGGCCGCCCTGCTCGGGCTTGTTGCCGCGCTGCGGCGGACGCCCGCCGCCGAACATGTCCATGCCCTGCGCACCGGAACCGGCCGACTGGAGACCCTGCGTCGAGCCTTGGGCCTGGCCGCCGAACCCGGCGCCCGCGCCGGCCGGAGCCGGACGGCCCTGCTGCGGAGCGGCCGGCGGCTGCTGGCCGCGCGGCGGGTTGCCGCCGGGGCGGCCACCGCCGTCCCGGCCGGGCAGCGCGGCCCGGGGACCCTGACCGGCGGCGAGCCGGCCACCGTTGCCGGAACCGGCGCCCAGGGCACCGCCACCGGTCGGCGCACCGGCGCCGAGGGCACCGCCCTGCGCACCGTTCTGCGAACCGTTCTGGCGACGCGCGGCGGCCGCGCCCGCGGCGGCCTGCGCGGCGGCTGGACCGCCCGCACCGCCGCCCTGACCGGGCTTGGGCTGGGGCTTCTTGCCGCCCTGGGCGACGTCCACGGGCAGCATGACCAGCGCGGTCGTACCACCGGAGTCGGACGGGCGCAGCTGGATGCGGATGCCGTGGCGCTGCGACAGACGACCGACCACGAAGAGGCCCATGCGTCGGGAGACCGACACGTCCACGGTGGGCGGCGAGGCGAGCCGCTCGTTGATCGCGGCGAGGTCCTCGGGGGAGAGGCCGATACCGGTGTCGTGGATCTCGATCAGGACGCGGCCGTCGGGCAGCGCGTGACCGGTGACCTTGACCTTGGTCTGCGGCGAGGAGAACGACGTGGCGTTCTCCAGCAGCTCGGCGAGGAGGTGCACGAGGTCGTTGACGACCCGGCCGGCCACTTCGGTGGTCGGCACGGAGGCCAGCTCGATGCGCTCGTACTGCTCCACCTCGGACGCGGCGGCGCGGAGCACGTCGACCAGCGGGACCGGGCGGGTCCAGCGGCGGCCGGGCTCTTCACCCGCGAGGACGAGGAGGTTCTCACCGTTACGGCGCATACGGGTGGCGAGGTGGTCGAGCTTGAACAGCGAGGACAGCTGGTCCGGGTCGGCCTCGCGGGACTCCAGCTCGGAGATCAGCGACAGCTGGCGCTGGATCAGACCCTGGGAGCGGCGCGAGAGGTTGGTGAACATCGCGTTGACGTTGCCCCGCAGGAGGGCCTGCTCGGCGGCGAGGCGGACCGCCTCGCGGTGCACGTCGTCGAAGGCCGCGGCCACCTGGCCGATCTCGTCCTTGGAGTGCACACCGACCGACTCCACGGACGTGTCGACGTCCTGCGGGTCGGACTCGGAGAGCTGCTTGACCAGCTCGGGCAGGCGGTCCTGGGCGACCTTGGTGGCGGTCTCCTGGAGGCGGCGCAGCGAGCGGATCATGGACCGGGCGACGACGAACGCGCCGACCAGCGACACACCGAGCACGAGCAGGATGAGCGCACCGGAGATGATCGCTTCGCGCTCCGACTCGGCGCGCAGCTCACGCGCCTTCTGCTCCATGTCCTCGAGCAGCGTGTGCTCGATGTTGTTCATCTGCCGGATCTTGGTCGTGCTGTCGTCGACCCAGTCCTGGTAGGAGCGCTGGTCCAGCGAGGTCAGACCCGAGGAGGAGGTGAGCGCGCGGGTGGCGTAGGTGTCGGACTCCTCGATGACCGGGTTGCCCTGCTGGATGGGCTTCAGCAGTTCCTCGGCGCCGTCGTCGCCGTAGATGCTGCGGAAGCTCGCGAGCTCGGACGCCTCGTTCTCCAGCGCGGAGGCGCCGTACTGGCGGTCGTTCTCGGAGAGGTCGCCGTAGGTGTTGTTGTTCGCGGGCAGCGCCGAGGCGAGCACGGCGCGCTCGACGGAGGCCCACTCCTTGGCGGTGGAGAACGCGGCCAGCGCACGGGTGCGCTGGATCATCTCCGGGTTGGAGGTGGCCTGCGCCATGTCCTGCGAGAGGTCGAGCAGGTTGGTGATGAGGCGGTGGTAGGCGTCCACCGTCTGCATCGCGTTGCGCTTCTCCGCGTAGGCGTTGGAGCGGACCTTCTGGATGTTGGCCAGCTCGCTGAGCAGACCCACGAGGCTGTCGCGGACGCCCTGGAGGTTGCCGTCCGTGGAGGCGTCGTTGATCTCCTCGGAGGCGTCCTGGAAGGCGCTCAGCGCGCGGTCGGTCTTGACTCGGTAGCCCTTGACACCGAAGTCGGTCGCCTTCGCGCCGTGCGCCAGCGGGCCGGCCGAGCGGTCGCGCTCCTCCTGGAGGGCGACGGCGAGCTCGGTGGCCTGCTTGGTCATGTCCGTCAGCAGCTTCATGTTGTCGAGCTGCTGGATGTCGTCCATGGACTGGTTGATGCGCAGGGCGCCCAGCGAGGTGGCCGCGACCACCGGGAGCGTCAGCAGCGCCACCAGGCGGGTGGAGATGCGCCAGTTGCGCAGCGCCACACGCGAGCCGGGGCCGGGGGGGCCGGCCGAAGGCTTCACCGTCGGAGTCGGGGGGAGGCTCGGTGACACGGCCGCGCCGGGGCGCCCTGGGCGCTCACCGCCGTCGCCGGACGGGGCCGGGCCCGGGTTCTGGGCGTGCTGGGGCGAGGAACCGCGGTCGGTCCCGCCGTGCGGCTCCGGCTCCGCCGAAGCACTGCCATCCCTCTTGAATCGTCCCTGCACTAGCGTCGCAACCTCTGGACCAGGCGCCCTTCCGGGTGAACGGAAGGACGGTGTCGGCGTGTTGAGGGACGCCCTGAATTACGTCCCTCGGGTGGTCGTGAAATACCGGCGCCGGATCCCCCTATCTCGCCGCCACTAGGCGCGTGTGCGCCCCCTGTGCGCCGGCTCGATCCTGCGGCGGTCCGTGAGATTCCAGCACAGTGCCGGATCTCCAACAAGGTGTGTTGGCCGGGCTGTGACATGCGTGACAGCATGTGAGGGCCACGTTACGGGACGTAGAAAGTGATCCCGTATAAAGCAGGCATAAGGGTGCGAAGCGCCGAGAGGTGGCACGTGTCCCAGTCGCCATGATCAGGAGCGGAATGAGGGCTTCAGGGGGCGAATGTCCGTTTCATTACGGTCACCCCAGGGTCGGAATTGACCGCTTTGGCCGTTGATTCGTGAGCAAACTCACACGCTGATCATGAGACCTTCACGCGTTCCCGGGGAATCGCGTGCTTAGCCTGACGCTTTACAGAATTGGCAAATCCGACAAGCCGCGCCTGTGTGAGAGCCCTTCCCCGGTCCTCCCGGCGCCCGGACACGACAGGGTCACGTACAACAGTGAAGACGACGACGATGTTCCACAAGATCGCCAACCCGCGGCGCACCACGCTGGCGCACCTCAAGGACGCCGACGACCTGCGGCTCCCGGAGCAGCCGGAGCACTCCGTCGACCTGCCGGCCCAGACTGCCAACCCCAAGCGCACCATCCTCATGGAGGCCCCGGTCGCGGCGGCCCTCGCGGAGTAGATCTGCCGAGAAGATCCCCACGGATCCACCAAGGTTCCACGGGGTTCCACGAGATCTTCACGTGGAGATACGGGTGAAGGTCGCCGATTGCTCAAGGCGGCCGCCCACGGATGTCAAGGGCGTCCCCGGCCGGGGGCGCCCTTCCGCGTTAGCCTGGAGCGTCACACTCCAGCCAGCTCAGTCAAGGGGCCAACCAACCCGTGCGCATCGCCAGGTTCTCCATCGACGGGAACGTCGCCTTCGGCGCGGTCGAGGGCGACAAGCCGGACGAACTCGTCCTCGACATCATCAAGGGCATCCCCTTCGCGGAATTCCAGCTCTCCGGCACTAAGGTGCCGCTGAGCAAGGTCCGGCTGCTCCCGCCCGTGCTGCCCAGCAAGGTCGTGGCCTTCGGCCGCAACTACGCCGAGCACGCGAAGGAGCTGGGCAACGAGGTGCCGGACGCCCCGTTCGCCTTCTTCAAGCCGTCCACCTCCGTGATCGGCCCCGGCGACGAGATCCAGTACCCGCCCTTCTCGCAGGAACTGCACCACGAGGCGGAACTCGCCGTGGTCATCGGCCGGATGTGCCGCGAGGTCCCGCGCGAGCGCGTGGCGGACGTCGTCTTCGGCTTCACCTGCGCCAACGACGTCACCGCCCGCGACGTCCAGAAGCGCGAGAAGCAGTGGGCGCGGGCCAAGGGCTTCGACAGCTCCTGCCCGCTCGGCCCCTGGGTGGAGACGGACCTCGACCTCGCGACGGCGTCCGATCTCACGATCCAGCTCACGGTCAACGGCGAACAACGCCAGCTCGGCCGCACCAGCGACATGATCCACTCGATCGAGGATCTGATCGTCAACATCACCGAGGCCATGACGCTGCTCCCCGGCGACGTCATCCTCACGGGCACCCCGGCAGGGGTCGGCCCCCTGGCTGTCGGCGACGAGGTCGCCGTCACCATCGAAGGCATCGGCACTCTCACCAACAAGGTTGTCAAGCGTGGCTAGCGCATCCGCCCCAGCAGTCCGTGTCCGTTTCTGCCCCTCGCCCACCGGTAACCCGCACGTGGGCCTGGTCCGCACCGCCCTGTTCAACTGGGCGTTCGCCAAGCACCACCAGGGCACCCTGGTCTTCCGCATCGAGGACACCGACGCGGCCCGCGACTCCGAGGACTCGTACAACCAGCTGCTGGACGCGATGCGCTGGCTCGGCTTCGACTGGGACGAGGGCCCCGAGATCGGCGGCCCGCACGCGCCGTACCGCCAGTCGCAGCGGATGGACCTCTACAAGGACGTCGCCGCGAAGCTCCTGGACGCCGGCCACGCCTACCACTGCTACTGCTCCCAGGAGGAGCTGGACACCCGCCGCGAGGCCGCCCGCGCCGCCGGCAAGCCGTCCGGCTACGACGGCCACTGCCGCGACCTGACCGAGGCGCAGGTCGAGGAGTACCGGGCCCAGGGCCGCGCCCCGATCGTCCGCTTCCGCATGCCCGACGAGACGATCACCTTCACGGACCTGGTCCGCGGCGAGCTGACGTTCACCCCGGAGAACGTCCCGGACTACGGGATCGTCCGCGCCAACGGGGCGCCCCTCTACACCCTGGTCAACCCGGTCGACGACGCCCTGATGGAGATCACCCACGTCCTGCGCGGCGAGGACCTGCTGTCGTCGACGCCGCGGCAGATCGCGCTGTACAAGGCACTGATCGAACTGGGCATCGCCAAGGGGACCCCCGCCTTCGGTCACCTCCCGTACGTCATGGGCGAGGGCAACAAGAAGCTGTCCAAGCGCGACCCGGAGTCCTCCCTCAACCTCTACCGGGAGCGCGGCTTCCTCCCCGAGGGCCTGCTCAACTACCTCTCGCTGCTCGGCTGGTCGCTCTCCGCCGACCGGGACATCTTCACGACGGCCGAGATGGTCGCGGCCTTCGAGATCGGGGACGTCAACCCCAACCCGGCGCGCTTCGACCTGAAGAAGTGCGAGGCGATCAACGCCGACCACATCCGCATGCTGGACGTGAAGGACTTCACCGAGCGCTGCGCCCCCTGGCTGAAGGCCCCGGTCGCCCCCTGGGCGCCGGAGGACTTCGACGAGACGAAGTGGCAGGCGATCGCCCCGCACGCCCAGACCCGCCTCAAGGTCCTCTCGGAGATCACCGACAACGTCGACTTCCTCTTCCTCCCGGAGCCGGTCTCCGACGAGGCGTCGTGGACGAAGGCGATGAAGGAGGGCGCAGCCGACCTGCTCCGCACGGCCCGCGAGAAGCTGGAGTCCGCCGACTGGACCTCGGCGGAGTCCCTGAAGGAGGCCGTCCTGGCCGCCGGCGAGGCCCACGGCCTCAAGCTCGGCAAGGCCCAGGCCCCGGTCCGCGTGGCCGTCACCGGCCGCACCGTCGGCCTCCCCCTCTTCGAGTCCCTGGAGATCCTGGGCAAGGAGCGGACGCTGACGCGGATCGACGCGGCACTGGCGACATTGTCGGCCTAGCCCGCACACGCGTGAGGGGCGGCACCCGGACTCCGGGTGCCGCCCCTCACGCCGTCCGCCTCAGACGGCGTCGTCCTCGTCGATCAAGTAGTGGGTCTCGTCGAAGATCCAGACCACGACGACGACCATGATCGCACCCGCGACCACGTACTCCAGCATCACGCCAGGGGCCACATATGCCTTGCGCAGGTTTTCGTCCGGGCCCAGCGGTGCGGTCGAGGCCTTGCGGAACGGGTCACGAGCCAGTATCCGCACGGCCCTGTCCAGCTGAACCTGGCGCGAGCCGGGCAGGGTGTCATATGCCGCCCGTGCCTCAAGGGTGAACTGAACTCGGTACTCGCTCATGCCCTTCAGTGTGCCAGCCCGCGATACCGTCGGAGACATGAGCATTCGCGCCGTGGTCTGGGACGTGGACGACACCCTCTTCGACTACACGACCGCGGACCGCGAGGGCATGCGGTCGCATCTCACCGCCGAGGGGCTGCTGGGCGGGTACGGCACTCCGGAACAGGCCCTCGACCGCTGGCGGGAGGTCACCGACCAGCAGTGGGCGCGCTTCGCCGCCGGGGAGGTCTCCTTCGAGGAGCAGCGGCGGGACCGGGTGCGGGTCTTCCTGGGCGCGGAGATGACCGACGACGAGGCCGAGAACTGGTTCCGGCGCTACCTCGCGCACTACGAGGCGGCCTGGGCGCTGTTCCCGGACGTCCTGCCCGTGCTCGACGCCCTCGCCGCCAGCCACCGGCACGCGGTGCTCTCCAACTCCAGCCTGACCGTCCAGGACCACAAGCTGCGCGTCCTCGGGGTGCACGACCGCTTCGAGACCATCCTGTGCGCGGCGGAGCTGGGGGTGTCCAAGCCGGAGGCCGCCGCCTTCCTCGCGGCCTGCGACGCCCTGGAGCTGTTCCCGCACCAAGTGGCGTACGTCGGCGATCACCCGGAGATCGACGGCCGGGGCGCCGCCGACGCAGGCCTGCTCTCGGTGTGGATCGATCGCTACGGCGGTACGGCGACCGTCGAGGTGACGCCCGGGCGGCACCGGATCGCGACCCTCGCCGAACTGCCCGCGATCCTCGGCCCGGATACCCGTTTTGGAGCCCAGTCCACCTTCGGGTAATGTTCTTCCTGCGCCGCCGGGGAGCGGGCCGAAAGGCCGGAAACCGGGGGAGCGAACTAGAACAAGATCCCCTCCAGGGTTTGCGTTCCAGTGGCCTATGGTGTAATTGGCAGCACGACTGATTCTGGTTCAGTTAGTCTTGGTTCGAGTCCAGGTAGGCCAGCTCGCGGAGCTTATCCGCGCCGTGGAGAACATCCACAAAGCCCCCGTTGTGTAGCGGCCTAGCACGCTGCCCTCTCAAGGCAGTAGCGCCGGTTCGAATCCGGTCGGGGGTACTGATCTCGATCAACTCGGGATCGCTAGGGCCCCCGTTGTGTAGCGGCCTAGCACGCCGCCCTCTCAAGGCGGTAGCGCCGGTTCGAATCCGGTCGGGGGTACGACTGGTCTAAACCACATTGGTCTATGGTGTAATTGGCAGCACGACTGATTCTGGTTCAGTTAGTCTTGGTTCGAGTCCAGGTAGACCAGCTCGGGCCTGCGGAAACGCAGTGTCCACGCCCCCGTTGTGTAGCGGCCTAGCACGCCGCCCTCTCAAGGCGGTAGCGCCGGTTCGAATCCGGTCGGGGGTACACAGTCCGACAGGGCCTCCACTTCGGTGGGGGCCCTTCGGCATTCCCGGCCCCTTCGGGCTTTCCCCGCTCACTCGAAGCCGTACCGCCGGGCCGACTCCTCCTCCTGGGCCAGGCGGTGCAGGGACCGGAGCATCGGCTCGATCAGGATCGCGCCCAGTACGGCGGTCTCGATGCGTTCCGGCTCCGACTCCCGCGTCTCCACGAAGTCCAGGTCCAAGACGGCGGCCCGGTGCATCAACCGGGCGTAGGAGGCGAGGAGTTCGGCGTCCCAGTCGTAGCCGAGGCGGCGCAGCGCGGCCACCGCCACCACCAGGGAGCGGTAGGCGGGGGAGATGCTGGTCAGCAGGCGGGCGTTCGTCCAGCCCAGGGTCCGCAGCAGGTCGTCGGCCTCGGTCTGCGCGGCCCGGACGTGCTCGTCCTCCGCGTCCGGCTCCGGAACCTGTGGCAGTGCCCACAGGGCCGCGCCGAGGCGGATCGTACGGCCCAGGGAGTCGTCGTCGACGTGCCCGAGCACCTCGCGGACCGTCGCCACCGGAATCCGGCCCACCTGGATCATCGCCCGCACCAGCCGCAGCCGGCGCAGATGCTCCTCGTCGTACTCGGCGGTCGTCGCGTTGACCTGGCGTCCCGGCGGCAACAGGCCCTCGCGCAGGTAGTACTTGATCGTCGCCGTGGAGACCCCGCTGCGTTCGCTGAGTTCGGCCAGTCGCATCCCTTGCGGCCCTCCTTGGTTAGCGGCACTGTCCAAGCATGTCTGACACAGCGAGTCCTGCCACCGCGAGCCGTACCACCGCGGACGCCCACGGTGATGTCGTGGTGCTGCTGATCGGAATGCGCGTGAACCACTTCTGGGCCGTGCACCAGTGGCTGCCGGTCATGCTGGCGATGTTCCGCATGCTGGCCGAGCTGAAGAGGGATCCGGGCCGCGGGCCGCTCTCCCGCGTGCTGCTGACGGCCTCGCCGCGGACGTACTACGTCGTCCAGTACTGGGAGTCCAAGGAGAAGCTGTACGCGTACGCGGGAGCGCCCGACGCGTTCCACCACCGTGCCTGGGCGAGGATCAACCGTCTGGAGAAGGGCGGCAAGGTGCGCGGGCACGTGGGGATCTGGCACGAGGCGTACGTCGTACCGGAGGGGTCCTACGAGGCGATCTACGGGGACATGCCGGCGTTCGGCCTCGCGGCCGCGCACGGGCAGGTGCCGTTGGAGCGGCGGGGGCGGTACGCGAAGGACCGGTACGCGTACCGGTCGCGGGAGACGATCTGAGCCCGTGGGGTGAGGGGCCTGCCGCGGCGTTGAGGCGGGCCCTTCTCCCGTAGGGGTCAGCCCGTCCGGCGCAGGGCCTCCGACAGGCGGCCGGCGGCGTCGATGACCGCCTGGGCGTGCATCCGGCCCGGGTGGCGGGTCAGGCGCTCGATGGGGCCGGAGACGGACACGGCGGCCACCACACGGTTGGACGGGCCGCGGACGGGCGCGGAGACCGACGCGACGCCCGGCTCGCGCTCACCGATCGACTGGGCCCAGCCACGGCGTCGTACGCCCGACAGGGCGGTCGCGGTGAAGCGGGCGCCCTGGAGGCCGCGGTGCAGGCGCTCCGGCTCCTCCCAGGCCATCAGGATCTGCGCGGAGGAGCCGGCCTTCATCGTGAGCGTGGAGCCGACCGGGACCGTGTCCCGAAGGCCGGACAGGCGCTCCGCCGCGGCCACGCAGATCCGCATGTCGCCCTGGCGGCGGTAGAGCTGCGCGCTCTCGCCCGTCACGTCACGCAGGTGGGTCAGCACCGGGCCCGCGGTCGCGAGGAGGCGGTCCTCGCCGGCGGCCGCGGCCAGTTCGGCCAGCCGGGGGCCGAGAATGAAACGGCCCTGCATGTCACGTGCCACCATGCGGTGGTGCTCCAGGGCCACGGCCAGTCTGTGGGCCGTTGGTCGTGCGAGTCCGGTGGCCGCGACCAGACCCGCGAGGGTGGCCGGGCCGGACTCCAGGGCGCTCAGGACAAGGGCCGCCTTGTCCAGAACGCCCACGCCGCTACTGTTGTCCATGAAACGATATTCCCGTCTCACTCTGTGAAACGCAAGTTCATTTTTCCGTGAGACGCGCAACCCTTGGAGACATGGCGGCCCGGAGTGAAGCGGGCCTGGCGGCGGGTGCCCATGAACAGGGGCCTGGGGCGTCGCCTCCACAAGATCTCTAGTTGGGCCGGTGCGTCATTGCCGGCCGGAGGGAAAGCGATGGGTAGGACACTCGCGGAGAAGGTCTGGGACGACCACGTCGTCCGGCGCGCCGAGGGCGAGCCCGACCTTCTCTTCATCGATCTGCACCTCCTGCACGAGGTGACCAGCCCGCAGGCCTTCGACGGACTGCGCAAGAGCGGCCGCCCGGTGCGCCGTCTCGACCTCACCATCGCCACCGAGGACCACAACACCCCGACCCTCGACATCGACAAGCCCATCGCGGACCCGGTCTCGCGCGTCCAGCTGGAGACGCTGCGCAAGAACGCCGCCGAGTTCGGTGTCCGGCTGCACCCGCTGGGTGACGTCGAGCAGGGTGTCGTCCACGTCGTCGGCCCGCAGCTGGGTCTGACCCAGCCGGGCATGACCGTCGTCTGCGGCGACTCCCACACCTCCACGCACGGCGCCTTCGGCGGTCTGGCGTTCGGCATCGGCACCTCCCAGGTGGAGCACGTGCTGGCCACCCAGACGCTGCCGATGGCCCGCCCCAAGACCATGGCGATCACCGTTGACGGCGAGCTGCCCGACGGCGTCACCGCCAAGGACCTGATCCTCGCGATCATCGCGCGGATCGGCACCGGCGGCGGCCAGGGCTACGTCCTGGAGTACCGCGGCTCCGCCATCGAGAAGCTCTCGATGGAGGCCCGGATGACCATCTGCAACATGTCGATCGAGGCCGGCGCCCGCGCGGGCATGATCGCCCCCGACGAGACGACCTTCGCGTACCTCAAGGGCCGCCCGCACGCCCCGCAGGGCGAGGACTGGGACGCCGCCGTCGCGTACTGGAAGACGCTGAGGACGGACGAGGACGCCGAGTTCGACGCCGAGGTCGTCATCAAGGCCGAGGAGCTGTCGCCGTTCGTCACCTGGGGCACCAACCCCGGCCAGGGCGCGCCGCTTTCGAGCGCGGTCCCCGACCCCGCTTCGTACGAAGACGCTTCGGAGCGCCTCGCCGCCGAAAAGGCCCTGGAGTACATGGGGTTGGAGGCCGGACAGCCGCTGACGTCCATCAACGTGGACACCGTCTTCGTAGGTTCGTGCACCAACGGCCGCATCGAGGACCTGCGCGCCGCCGCCGAGCTGCTCAAGGGCCGCAAAGTCGCCGACGGCGTACGGATGCTGGTCGTCCCCGGCTCCGCGCGGGTCGGTCTCCAGGCCGTCTCCGAGGGTCTGGACGTCGTCTTCAAGGAGGCCGGCGCCGAATGGCGGCACGCGGGCTGCTCGATGTGTCTGGGCATGAACCCCGACCAGCTGGCACCGGGTGAGCGCTCAGCGTCCACCTCCAACCGCAACTTCGAGGGCCGGCAGGGCAAGGGCGGTCGTACGCATCTGGTGTCACCGCAGGTCGCGGCCGCCACGGCCGTCCTGGGCCACCTCGCGTCCCCCGCCGACCTGTCCGCCGACACCCCCGCGCCCGCTGGAGTCTGATCAGTCATGGAAGCATTCACCACGCACACCGGCCGGGCCGTCCCGCTGCGCCGCTCCAACGTCGACACCGACCAGATCATCCCTGCTCACTGGCTCAAGAAGGTCACGCGGGACGGGTTCGAGGACGGGCTGTTCGAGGCCTGGCGCAAGGACTCGGCCTTCATCCTCAACCAGCCCGAGCGACAGGGGGCCACCGTGCTGGTCGCCGGCCCCGACTTCGGCACCGGCTCCTCCCGTGAGCACGCCGTCTGGGCGCTGCAGAACTACGGCTTCAAGGCGGTCATCTCCTCCCGGTTCGCCGACATCTTCCGGGGCAACTCGCTGAAGAACGGCCTGCTCACCGTGGTTCTGGAGCAGAAGATCGTGGACGCGCTCCAGGAACTCACCGAGCGGGACCCGCAGGCCGAGATCACGGTCGACCTCCAGGACCGCGAGGTGCGCGCCGAGGGCATCACCGCCTCCTTCGAGCTGGACGAGAACTCCCGCTGGCGGCTGCTGAACGGGCTGGACGACATCTCCATCACCCTCCAGAACGAGGGCGACATCGCTGCCTACGAGGCCAAGCGCCCGTCGTACAAGCCGAGGACGCTCCAGGTCTGACCCAGCGCCCGGCTGGTCGACTTTCGGCCACCGCGAGACCCCCTCCGTACCCCCGATCGGTCCGATCGGGGGTACGGCTGTGTCTGGCCCCCTCCAGCCCCCGAAGTCTTCGCCGTTTCTCCCAACTTCCCACGTTAGGAGGGTGGTTGCCGGGGTACGCGCCCTGTGCGCAGGTGTCGTCCGAAGGCTCCTTGAGGGCCGTTCGGGGCGGCAGTTGCCCCCTGGGCGGGCGACAACTCGCCCCAGATGGCACAATCTGTGCATGGAACACGACGGCCAACTCGAGCTCTATACGGCGGTCGCGAACCAGCTCAAGGAAGCGCACACAAGAGTGCGCGCACTGCAAGTCCCGGAGGGCGTACGGATGGCGCTGACCCGGAAGCTGCTGGTCATTACGGCCGCGGCCAAGCACGATCTCGCCGACGCGACAAGGCGGCTGGAGCGGTTCATGGCGGACCTCGACGAGGGGCGTCTGCCCGAAGAGGAGCGTTGATCGCCTCCAAAGCAGCCGAGTTCGTTGCGGCACAAGGGTGATTAGCCCGTTTCGTGTTTGATTTGCGGTATATATCTGCCTAACGTGCGAAAAAGCTTGAACACTTTCGTTCTGGCGAGGTCTCCGAAGGGGAAGACGTGAACAAGGCGCAGCTCGTAGAAGCGATTGCCGACAAGCTGGGCGGCCGCCAGCAGGCCGCCGACGCTGTCGACGCGGTCCTGGACGCCATCGTCCGCGCGACCGTCGCAGGGGACCGGGTCTCGGTCACCGGCTTCGGTTCGTTCGAGAAGGTCGACCGGCCGGCCCGCTACGCTCGCAACCCCCAGACGGGCGAGCGGGTTCGGGTCAAGAAGACGTCCGTGCCGCGCTTCCGCGCAGGCCAGGGCTTCAAGGACCTGGTGAGCGGCTCGAAGAAGCTCCCGCGCGGTGGCGAGGTCGCCGTCAAGAAGGCCCCCAAGGGCAGCCTGACCGGCGGTGCCTCCGCCACGGTCAAGAAGGCCGCCGCGAAGAAGACCACCGCCGCCGCGAAGAAGACCACGGCCGCCGCCAAGAAGACCACCGCGGCGGCGAAGAAGACCACGGCCGCCGCGAAGAAGACCGCCGCGGCCGCGAAGAAGACCACCGCGAAGAAGGCCACGCCGGCCGCGAAGAAGGCCACCACCGCCACAACGGCCGCCGCGAAGAAGACGACGGCCAAGAAGGCCCCGGCGAAGAAGGCGACGGCCAAGAAGGCCCCCGCCAAGAAGTCGACCGCCCGCAAGACCACCGCCAAGAAGGCCACCTCCCGCTAGGCACACCGCCCACCGGGCACCAGGCGGGCAAGGGCACCCACGCGCCGGGCCGGACTCCCTCTCGGAGTCCGGCCCGCGGCGTGTCCAGGGGCTTGTGCGGGCGCTTCAGCAGCTGTGCGGCGTCACGAGAAGGTGTGCAGCGTCACGAGGACGACCCGCCGGGCGTCCCCTTCGCCCTCGGTCTCGATCCGCACCCGCTGGCCCGGCCGCAGCAGCCGCAGCCCGCCCGCGTCGAACGCCGGCCCGTCGAAGGGCACCGGCGTGCCGTCGTCCAGCAACACCTGTCCGCTGCGGCTCTCGGGGTCGTACGTGTACGCGGTGGCCTGCATGTCGGCAGCCTACTGCCCGATCCCCAGCAGCCGCGCGGCCGCAGCGGCCGTCCGGGGACCGACCCCCAGGGCGAGCGCCGCCCGCAGGTCGTCGCCGGTGTCCACGTCCTGCCGTACGGAATCCACGGCGGTGAGCCGGAGTTCCTCGGCGCCCGAGGCTCGGTGCCGGGACCGGGAATCCGTACCGAATGCGGGAAGCAATTCACGGCCCGGAGCCACGGCGAGAAGCGTGGTGCCGATTGCGGCCGCGTCCGGGAGAAAAGCGCGCGGGAATTCCGCGGCCGCGTCCAGGACCCGGGCCAATTCCGGCGGACGCAGGGCCGGCAGATCGGCGTTCAGCGCCGCGAGAGCGGAATCGGGGTGTGATCCGCGGACGACGGCCGCCGCGTGCGCCAGAGCGGCGTTCAGGCCCGCCCGGGGTTCGTCGGGGACGATGCGGGCACCCAGCGCGGCCAGGGTGTGCCCGGCCAACGTGTCGTCCGTGACGACCGCCACATCCCCTACGGCCGCGCAGGCCAGCGCCGCCGCCACGGTGTCCTCGGCGAAGGCGAGGGCGAGACCCGGGCGCAGGCCGTCACCGGCGGTGTCCGCGAGCCTGCTCTTGGCGAGCGCCAAGGGCTTCAGGGGTATGACCAAGGTCCACTGCACCGGCGTACCGTCCCTCTCTTCTCGCGGCCATTGTCACCCGGCCCATCCGCCGGTCGGGCGGGCGGGCGTACGGTGTTCTCGACAGACCGGCGGCTCGGAGCGACACTTGTGCGGCTCACAGGTTCCGGAGAGAAGTCCTAGAGGGAAGGTGTCCGCGTGCCCCGCCGCAGAATCGGCTTCTGGTACCGCTTCGCAGCGGTCCTGTGCAAACCCTGGCTGGTGGTTCTGATCAAGCGGGACTGGCGCGGAATGGAACACATTCCGGCCGACGGCGGTTTTATCACCGCGGTGAACCACAATTCGCACATCGACCCCTTCGCCTACGGGCACTTCCAGTACAACACCGGACGCGTGCCCCGATTCCTGGCGAAGAGCGGCCTTTTCAGGACGGGGTTCGTCGGCGCCGCGATGCGCGGCACCGGGCAGATCCCCGTCTACCGCGAGTCCACCGACGCGCTCAGCGCCTTCCGGGCCGCGATCGAGGCCGTGGAACGCGGCGAGTGCGTCGCGTTCTACCCCGAGGGCACCATCACCCGCGATCCGGACGGCTGGCCCATGACGGCCAAGACCGGCGCCGCGCGGGTCGCCCTGCAGACCCAGTGCCCGGTGATCCCGGTCGCCCAGTGGGGCGCCAACGAACTGCTGCCGCCCTACAGCACGAAGCCCCACTTCTTCCCGCGCAAGACGCACCGGGTGCTCGCGGGTCCGCCCGTGGACCTCTCGCGCTTCTACGGCCGGGAGATGACCGCGGAGGTCCTCAAGGAGGCCACCGAGGTCATCATGGCCGCCATCACCCGCCAGCTGGAGGACATCCGCGGCGCGAAGGCGCCCGAGACGCCCTACGACCCGCGTCGGGAGCGGATCGAGCAGCGGCGCCGGACCCAGGCGCAGACTCAGCCGCCGGGCCGGGACGAGGCGCAGAACAGTCACGAGGGGGAGAGCACCAAGTGAGCAAGCCCGTCAAGGCGGCCGTCTTCGGCACCGGATCCTGGGGGACCGCCTTCGGCATGGTCCTCGCCGACGCGGGCTGCGAGGTGACGCTCTGGGCGCGCCGCCCCGAGCTGGCCGACGCGGTCAACTCCACGCGGACCAACCCCGACTACCTGCCCGGCGTCGAACTCCCCGGGAACCTCCGGGCCACCGCCGACCCGGCCGAGGCCGCCCGGGGTGCCGACTTCACCGTCCTCGCCATCCCCTCGCAGACCCTGCGCGCCAATCTCGCCGAGTGGACCCCACTGCTCGCCCCGGGAACCGTCCTCGTCTCGCTGATGAAGGGCGTCGAACTCGGTACGACCATGCGGATGAGCGAGGTGATCGAGGACGTCGCCAAGGTGGGCCGGGACCGCGTCGCCGTGGTCACCGGACCCAACCTCGCGCGTGAGATCGCCTCCCGTATGCCGGCCGCCTCCGTGGTCGCCTGCACCGACGAGGCCGTCGCCCAGCGGCTCCAGACCGCCTGCCACACCCCGTACTTCCGCCCGTACACCAACACCGACGTGGTCGGCTGCGAGCTGGGCGGCGCGGTGAAGAACGTGATCGGCCTGGCCGTCGGCATCGCGGACGGCATGGGGCTCGGCGACAACGCCAAGGGCTCGCTCATCACGCGCGGCCTCGCCGAGACCACCCGCCTCGGCCTCGCGATGGGCGCCGACCCGCTCACCTTCTCCGGACTCGCGGGCCTGGGCGACCTGGTGGCGACCTGCTCCTCGCCGCTCTCCCGCAACCACACCTTCGGCACCAACCTCGGCAAGGGCATGACCCTCCAGGAGACCATCGCGGTCACCCGGCAGACCGCCGAGGGCGTCAAGTCCTGCGAGTCCGTGGCGGATCTGGCCCGCCGCCACGGTGTCGACATGCCGATCACCGAGACGGTCGTGGACATCGTCCACGAGGGCAAGCCGCCCGTGGTCGCACTCAAGGAGCTGATGTCGCGCAGCGCGAAGGCCGAGCGACGCTGAGCGACGCCGTGCGAGGCCGTACGGCCGCCGCGGGGACGCCACGCGGTGGCAACGGATCCGACGCTGTCTCGGGGCTCTACCACCGGGTACTCTCATGCCGATATGAGCACCGAGAACCTCCCCCAGAGCCCTGAGCAGCCGTCTCGCAAGCCGCGTGTGGCCGTCGTGTCCGGCGGCCGCAGCTCCGAACACGGGATCTCCGTGGTCACCGGCGGCGCCGTCCTGAAGGCCATCGACCGGACCAAGTACGAGGTCCTGCCGATCGGCATCACGCGGGACGGGCGTTGGGCGCTCATCGCCGACGAGCCGGACCGGATGGCGATCTCCGACCGCCGTACCCCCGACATCGAGGAGCTGGCCGAGTCGCCGGAGGGCGGTGTGGTGCTCCCCGTCGACCCCGCGAACCGCGAAGTCGTCTACAGCGAGCCGGGATCGGTGCCCAAGGCGCTCGGTGAGGTCGACGTCGTCTTCCCCGTCCTGCACGGCCCCTACGGCGAGGACGGCACCCTCCAGGGCCTTCTGGAGCTGTCCGGTGTGCCGTACGTCGGCTCGGGCGTGCTCGCCTCGGCCGTCGGCCAGGACAAGGAGTACATGAAGCGGGTGTTCACCTCGTTCGGGCTCAAGGTCGGCCCGTACGTGGTGATCCGGCCGCGCGAGTGGGAGCGGGACGAGTCCGCCGCCCGCAAGAAGATCGTCGACTTCGCGGGCGAGCACGGCTGGCCGCTGTTCGTGAAGCCCGCGCGCGCGGGTTCGTCGATCGGCATCACCAAGGTCGACGATCTCGCGGGCCTGGACGAGGCGATCGCCGAGGCCCAGCGCCACGACCCCAAGATCCTGGTCGAGGCGGCGCTGCGGGGCCGCGAGATCGAGTGCGGCGTCCTGGAGTTCGAGGACGGCCCGCGGGCCTCCGTCCCGGCCGAGATCCCGCCGCCGGACGCGCACGCATACTACGACTTCGAGGCGAAGTACATCGACTCGACCCCGGGCATCGTCCCGGCCCCGCTGACCCCCGAGGAGACGGCCGAGGTCCAGCGGCTCGCCGTGGACGCCTTCGAGGCGGCCTCCTGCGAGGGACTGGTCCGCGCGGACTTCTTCCTCACCGAGGACGGCGACTTCGTCATCAACGAGATCAACACCATGCCGGGCTTCACGCCGATCTCGATGTACCCGGCGATGTGGCAGGCCAGCGGGATCAGCTACGAGGAACTGGTGGACCGGCTCATCCAGGCGGCCCTGCGCAGGTCCACGGGACTTCGGTAGTCCTCGGCAGGCCTCGGGAGGCCTCGGCAGGCCTCAGTCGGCGATCCCTTCGGGGATCGCCTTCTCGACGGCGGGGGCCAGGTCGACGAGCGGGGCCAGCCCGTTGCCCGTACGGGCCTTGGGGATCGTCACCTCGACATACGCCGTGCGCAGCGTGCTGGTGAAGCGGAACGAACCGTTCTGCTGCTCCTCCAGCAGCCATCCCACCCCGTCCACCTCGACCCCGTCGGCGTTCGTATCGCTCATCTTCTCGGGCCGTTCGACCCCGCAGCGCAGTATGATCGCCGGGTCCCCCCAGCCCGCGGTCAGCGCGGAGGCGGGCTCGGGATCCCGGCGGCCCTGACCGTCCACCTTCGACGGCAGCGCCTCGTCCAGGTTCCGGCACGATTTCGCGACCTTCGCCGCGGGACTGGGAACCGGCGTCGCCGTGGTGTCGTCTGCCGATGAGCAGCCCGCGGCGGCGCACAGCAGTACGAGGGCGGGCAGACCACTGAGCCGGTGACGGAAAAGATTCACCGGCCAAGGGTAGACGGGGGCTACAGATGCACGACCGGGCAGGTAAGGGTACGGGTGATCCCGTCCACCTGCTGGACCTTGGCGACCACCATCCGGCCGAGGTCGTCCACCGTGTCGGCCTGGGCTCGCACGATCACGTCGTACGGTCCCGTCACGTCCTCGGCCTGGACCACGCCAGGGATCTTGCTGATCTCCTCGGCGACGGTCGACGCTTTGCCGACCTCCGTCTGGATCAGGATGTACGCCTGTACCACGGAACCTCCAGGGCGGCCACGAGGATCATGTGGGGAAAAGGAACGCCACGGTATCGCGTCGCCGCGCGTCGCGGGGAGACCCGCGGAGAGCATGGCACGCGCGTGCCGGGGTGCGGGCTCTACAGAGGTTGACGGTCACATCGACCGTATCGAGGACACTGGTCCTGCGCGACCGGGCACGGACAGGTACAGAAGGGGCGAAACGGCAATGAAGGGCACTGTTGGTGAGCTAGGGGAGTTCGGGCTCATCAGGGAGCTCACCTCCCGTCTCACCACCACCTCGGCGGTGCGCGTCGGCCCCGGCGACGACGCCGCGGTGGTCGCCGCGCCCGACCGCCGGGTCGTGGCCAGCACCGACATCCTGCTGGAGGGCCGGCACTTCCGCCGTGACTGGTCCACCGCCTACGACGTCGGCCGCAAGGCCGCCGCCCAGAACCTCGCCGACATCGCGGCCATGGGCGCGGTGCCGACCGCTCTGCTGCTCGGCCTCGTCGTGCCGGCCGAGCTGCCGGTCACCTGGCCGAGCGAGCTGATGGACGGCCTGCGCGACGAGTGCCAGGTCGCCGGGGCGTCCGTGGTCGGCGGGGACGTGGTCCGCGGCGACACGATCATGGTGTCGATCACCGCGCTCGGCGATCTGCGCAACCAGGAGCCCGTCACCCGGGCCGGCGCCCAGCCCGGCGACCTGGTCGCGGTGACCGGCTGGCTCGGCTGGTCCGCCGCCGGGTACGCGGTGCTCTCCCGCGGCTTCCGCTCGCCCCGCGCCTTCGTCGAGGCGCACCGCCGCCCCGAGCCGCCCTACCACGCCGGTCCGGCGGCCGCCGGGCTCGGCGCGACCGCGATGTGCGACGTCAGCGACGGGCTGATCGCCGACCTCGGGCACATCGCCGAGGCCAGCAAGGTCCGGATCGACATCCGCTCCGGCGCCATCGACATCCCCACCCAGATGAACGACATCGGGCAGGCCGTCGGCGTCGATCCCATCCAGTGGGTGCTGACCGGGGGCGAGGACCACGCGATCGTCGCGACCTTCCCGCCGGACGTGAAGCTGCCCGCCCGCTGGAAGGTGATCGGCGAGGTCCTCAACCCCTCCGCGCTGCCCCAGGTGACGGTCGACGGGGCGCCCTGGACCCGGCAGGGCGGCTGGGACCACTTCGGGGACATAGAGGGGGCGTAGCGCCGTGAAGCCCAGGGTGGTGACGGTGGCCGGCTCCGACTCCGGCGGCGGCGCGGGCATCCAGGCCGACCTGAAGACGATGCTCGCGCTCGGTACCCACGGGATGAGTGTCGTGACGGCGGTCACCGCGCAGAACTCCCTCGGGGTGCAGGGAGCCTGGACGCTGCCCGTGGAGGCGGTCCGGGCCCAGTACCGCAGTGTGGTGGACGACATCGGCGTCCAGGCCGTGAAGACGGGCATGCTCGCCTCCGCCGAACTCGTCGAGGCGGTCGCGGAATTGATCGCCGGGACGGACGCGCCGGCCGTCGTGGACCCGGTGGGCGTCTCCAAGCACGGCGACTCGCTGCTGGCGGCCTCGGCGCTCGACTCCGTGCGCGCCAGGCTGCTTCCGGTGGCGACCGTGGCCACGCCGAACCTCGACGAGGTCGCCCAGCTCACCGGCGTCCACGTCAGGACGGAGGACGACCTGCGGCGGGCCGCGGCGGCGGTCCTGGCGTACGGGCCGCGGTGGGCGCTGATCAAGGGCGGCCATCTCTCCGGCGACGCCGTGGACCTGCTCACGGACGGCACCGAGGAACACTGGCTGCGCGCGCCCCGTCACGACAACCGGCACACGCACGGCACGGGCTGCACCCTCGCGTCCGCGATCGCGGCACACCTCGCGAAGGGGGAGTCCGTACCGGAGGCGGTGACGGCGGCCAAGGCGTACGTCACCGGAGCGATCGCGGCCGGCTTCGCGCTGGGAGGCGGGATCGGGCCGGTGGATCACGGGTGGGAGCTGAGGCGGGGGACGGCCGGCATCTGATGCCGGTCGTCGCCGTGTGCCCCGCCGTACGGCGGGCTGCGTGAGGTGCGCTGCGTACGGCGGGCTTCGTGCGGCGGGCTTCGTGCGGCGCGCTTTCGGGCACGGCAAAAAGCCGGCCCACCTAGGTGGACCGGCTAAATGCGGCGAACCTGCATGGCCGCGCGCTTAGCTGTGCGTCAGCGCGAGACCTTGCCGGCCTTGATGCACGAGGTGCAAGCGTTCACGCGCTTCGGCGTCCCGCCGACCACGGTACGCACACGCTGGATGTTGGGGTTCCAGCGACGGGGCGTACGGCGGTGCGAGTGCGAGATGTTGTTGCCGAAGCCCGGCCCCTTGCCGCAGACGTCGCAGTTGGCAGCCACGGGTCACTCCAAAGACTTCAGATGCACTTACGGTTGATCCCGGCATGCCGGGATCAGGATCAGGGATCTGAGTGGCGGTGCCAGGGGAAAAAGCCCGATCTGCATCGGGCAACCGGAGCAGCATACAACGACTGCGCCAGTAGAACGAAACTACCATGCCTGCTCAGGGACCTGCTCCCGGCCCCGGTCCTCACCTGTGTCCCGTCGGCACGGGCCCGGGGTCTACGCTGCGTCCAGTCCAGCAGCTCAGGGAGGCGCAGGTGGCGCACGTGCCGCAGACATTCTTCGATGCTCTCGCGGTGCGCACCTGGTGCGGCCTCGCGCTCACTGCGCTGGGCCGCGCGCGTGAGGAGATCGACGCGATCAACGTGTACCCCGTCGCGGACGGGGACACCGGCACCAACCTCTACCTGACCGTCGAGTCCGCGGCGACCGCCGTCGAGGCGGTGTTCGCGGGGTACGAGGCGGGGGCCTCCACGGGTGGTCCTTCCAGCAGCGGTCCTTTCAGCGGTGACCCTTCCGCCGGCGGTCCTTCCCTCGCCGACGCCGCGCGCGCGATGGCGCACGGCGCGCTCATAGGGGCGCGCGGGAACTCGGGCACGATCCTCGCCCAACTGCTGCGCGGCATGGCCCAGGTGCTGTCCGCCGAGGGCGAGGCGGCTCACACGGACGGGGACGGGCTGCGGCTGGCGCTGCGGCAGGCGTCCGACTCCGCCCGCCAGGCGGTCGCCCACCCCGTCGAGGGCACGGTCCTGTCCGTCGCCTCGGGCGCCGCGGACGCGGCCGACGGGGCCGAGGGCGACTGCGCGGCGGTCGCCCGGGCCGCCTACCAGGGTGCCTGCGCGGCGCTCGCCGTGACCCCGGCCCAGCTGGCCGTCCTGGAGCGGGCCGGAGTGGTCGACGCGGGCGGCCGGGGACTGGTCGCGGTCCTCGCGGCGCTGGTGGAGACGTTCACCGGGGAGGCGCCGACGCTCCCCGCCGCCACGGCGACCTGGTCACTTGCGCGCTCGCGCGCGCACGCGCGCGAGGCCGCCCGGTCCGAGGCACACGCGCGCGTGCCGGCCGACCCGGCGGAGAGCTGCGCCGACGGGCCGGACGGCGAGGACGGCGGCCCCGCCTTCGAGGTGATCTACCTCCTGGAGGCCGAGGACGCGGCCGTCGCCCGCCTGCGCCGCCGCCTGGACGCCCTCGGCGACTCGCTGGTCGTCGTCGGCGGCGACGGCCTGTGGAACGTCCATGTGCACGTGGACGACGCGGGCGCCGCCGTGGAGGCGGGCGTGGAGGCGGGGCGGCCGTACCGGATCCGCATCACGCACTTCGGCGTCGGCGACGCGCACACGCGCGGGGGCGAGCGTCCGCCCCGCGAGCGCGCCCAGCGGGCGGTCGTCGCCGTCGTGCCCGGCGAGGGCCTGGCCGGGCTCTACGGCGAGGCCGGCGCGACCACCGTCCTCGCGCGCCCCGGGGAGCCGCCCGCCAGCGGCGAGCTGGTCGAGGCCGTACGGCGCGCCCACGCGCGGGAGGTCGTGTTGCTGCCCAACGACGCCGACCTGCGGCACACGGCGGCCGCGGCCGCCGAACAGGCCCGCACCGAGGGCATCCGGGTGGCCCTGATCCCGACCCGTTCCGCGGTCCAGGGGATCGCCGCACTCGCCGTGCACGAGCCGGACCGCCGCTTCGACGAGGACGTCGTCTCGATGACCTCGGCGGCCGGTGCGACCCGGTACGCCGAGGTCGTCGTCGCCGAACGCCAGTCGTGGACCATGGCCGGCATCTGCCAGGCCGGCGACATCCTCGGGCTCGTCGACGGGGACGTGGCCGTCATCGGCGCCGACGTCACCGCGACCGCCGAGACCGTCCTGAACCGCATGCTCTCGGCGGGCGGCGAGCTGGTCACCCTGGTGCTCGGCGACGAGGCCCCCGAGGGGATCGCCGAGCACCTGGAGGCACGCGTACGGGAGGCGTACCTCGCCGTCGACACGGTGGTGTACCGGGGCGGCCGGCAGGGCGCGCTGCTGCTCATCGGCGTCGAGTAGCCGCCCGCCCGCCTGTCTGCCGGCCGGCTGTCTGCCGACTTGCAGGGGGAGCGGGTCGCTCAGTCCGCCGTCTGTTCCGCCACGACCTGCAAGAGCTGCTCCGCCTCCGCGCGCCGCGCCCGGCCCGGCTCGTCGTCCTCACCGTCGGCGGCGGCCTTCGCCTCGGCCTCGGTCTCCGGGTAGGCCCGCAGCACCGCACGCGCGCGTGCCGCCGCGTCCGTCGGCCGGCCCAGGTCGCTCTCCAGCCAGCCCGCCGCCAGCTCGGCACCGGTACGGGCGTGCAGGCCGTCCGCACCGAGCGCGACGAACACCGCGACCGCCTCCGCCACCTGCGACAACGCCTCCTCCAGGGTGGCCCGGATCGAATCGTCGTCGGCGTCCTCGGCCGCCGAACGGGCGAGCAGGTCCCCGAACTGGCGGTAGGTGTGACCCAGCTCGGAGACCAGCCGCAGCCGCGCCTCCTCGTCGCCCGTCGCGCCGAGCGCGTCCGCGCACTCCGCCACGGCGCTCGTCATCAGCTCGCGCGCGCTGTCCGTGCCGTCGTCGGTGCGCAGCGCGAGCCAGGCACGGGCCCGCAGCGAGCGGACCAGGCCGTGGACGTTGCCCAGGACCCGCCACAGCTCGCCCGCGCGCGCGTACGCCTGGTCCGCGTCGGCGTGCAGCCCGGCCTGCCCGAGGGACTCGGCGGCCAGGTGCGCGAGGGTCGCGTGGTCGTGCTGCTCGGGCCAGTGCCGGGCGATCTCCGCGGCCTGCAGACGTCGCTCGGCCGCGTCCCGGTGCTCCCCGAGTTCGCCCAGGCAGTCGCCCAGCCACCACATCGTCTGGACGACCGTCCCGTCGCCGTGCGTCTCGGCGCTCAGGTCGGCCAGCGCCGACTCCAGCACCTCCGCCGCCTCCGCCCAGCGGCCCTGGCGGACCAGGTACCCGCCGAGCTGGTGGCGGGCCCACGCGCCGAACGCCGGGCCCTCACCCGCCTCGTCGGCCCAGTGCGCCGCCTCCAGGGCGTGCTCCGCGGCCTCGTCCGCCTGCCCCCGGCCCCCGACGACCTCGGCCAGCTGAAGGTGCAGCTGGGCCCGCCCGACCGGCTCCAGATACGGCCCGCCGTGCTCCAAGGCCGCCCGCAGCGCCCGCTCCGCCTCCACCATGTCGCCCAGATGGTGCGCGAGACCGGCCAGCCGGGCCTCGTACTCCACGGCGAACCACGGCAGCCCCGCCTCGGTGAACTCCGCCGCCGCCCGCGCGAACAGCTCCGCGCCCGCCTCCGCGTCCCCCGCGCGTGCCGCCAGCTCCGCGAGCATCGCGTGCCCCTCGGCGACCCGCGCCGCCAGCCGTACGTCGTCGCCGGTCCGGCCGTCGACGAGCGCCAGCACCTCCCGTACGGCGCACTCCGCGTCCGTCAGGACCGGCTCCGCCACCGGCCCCTCGGCCGCGTGGACGCTCCGCATCAGGATCCGCGCCCGGGCCATCAGCACGCCCGCCGCCTGCCGCACCTCCGTGCCGCCCTCGGCGTACAGCGCGAGGACCTCGTCGTACGGGCCGGTGACCGCCGCGAGCGCGCCCGCGACGTCGTCCTCGGCGAGCGCGTGGACGTACGCCGCACGCGCGCGTGCCGCCAGGGCCTCCCCGGGGTCGCCCGCCTCGGCGTACAGCTCCGCCGCCTGCGCGAACGTTTCCGCGCCCTCCGGGCCGAGCGCGATCGCCGCGTGGTCGGCGATCTCCGCACGGTCACGGGCGTCCAGCACGACGCCCTCGGTGCCCTCGGCGGCCCGAGCCACCGCCGCCCACGCCTCCACGGCGTTCGGCCGGAGCGTGTCCGACAGCCGCCGGGCCTCGGCGAGCAGCCCGTCCAGACCGGCCGGGCCGTCCGGGCTGTCCGTGCCGGACTTCTCCGGCTCCCGGGCCTCCGCCGGGACCTGGGGCGGCGCGCTCGCCGCGGCCGGGGCCGGACGAACCGCCCGCACCCCCAGCGGCAGCCGCTCCACCAGCGGACGCTGCCCCATACGCGCGCGTGCCCGCTCACCGACGTGATCGGTGCCGTTGCGCTCGTCGAACCGCGCGGCCAGCGCGAGGGCCTCCTCGCGCGCGTGGGCGGCGAGTTCGGCCGCCGTCCACTCCCGCCCGGCCGGCCCCGGCACCCGCTGGCCCTCCAGGCCCAGCTCCGCCAGCCGCTCCATGAGCAGCACCACCACGCTCAGGAACTCCAGCCTGCTGCGCGGATGCCCGTCGTCGGTGAAGTACGCCGGCCGCTCCGCCAGCAGCTCCAGCCCCCGCGCAGCGTTGCCGGTCAGCGCGCAGAACTCCACGTGGTCGGCGTACGCGCCCCGCATGCTCTCCATCGGCCGCACCAGCCGGAAGCCCCGCAGATGGTTGGCGCGCGCCTCGTCCGCGCGGCCCAGCCGCAGCAGTGGCACCAGGGACGACGCCAGCACGGTGTGCGGCTCGTGCGCGCACGTGTACGCGCCCTCCAGGACCGGCGCCCACAGCTCCAGCGCCTCCGCGTCGCGGCCGCACTCCGCCCGCCACCAGCCCTGCCCGTGCAGCTCGCACGCGTGACAGTCGGCCATCGCGTCCCGGTCCGCGGCCAGCCAGGCGTCGAACGCCCGCTCGGCCCGCGCCGCGTCCCCGACGTGCGTGGCCACGCTGAACTCGGCGCTGCGCACCGCCCGCTCCGAATGCCCGGCCAGCCGGTAGCGGTGCTCCATCTCGCCGAGCCACTTCTCCACCGAGGCCAGCGGCACGTGCGGCTGGTCCAGCATGCCGGCCGACATCCACTTGAAGACCCAGTGCAGCGAATGCGTCTCGTACTCGTCGAAGTCCCCGGGCCGCTCGTCCCACATGCGCAGCAGCCGCGCGAACGGGACGAACATCTTGTCCTTCTCGGAGCTGTAGTTGTAGACCTTCAGCTGGTGCCCGAGCGCCTCGATCACGGCGAGCGGGATGTTCAGCCGCTCGGCCGCCACCAGCAGCTGCTCCGCGCGCGCGTTGCGCGCCGGGCCCTCCGGCCGCTCGCCGTTCTCCGCCATCGCCCGGCGGAGGGCGTCGAAGTCCGTGATCTCACTCATCAGTGGTCGTCCTCCCCGTGTGCGGCCTCCCCGTGCGTGGCCCACTCCAGCAGCCCGATGAACGCCCGGTTCAGCAGCGCCGAGTCCGCCGGACGCAGCGGCCGCTGCGCCATCAGCAGCGCCTGCCCGTACAGCGACTCGGTGGCCGTGCCGATCAGCTCGGGTGTCCCGAGCGAACTGATCCGCCGGATCAGCGGGTTGAGATGGTTCAGCACCAGACGCGCGCGCGGGGCGCTGCCGCGCAGCGAGCCCAGGATGCCCGCCCACAGGTCGTCGGCCTGCGCCTCGGCCTCCGCCCGCGCCTGCTCGTGCCGCGCCGCCCGGTCGTCCAGGTGCAGCGCCGGCACCGACAGCGGATGGAAGGCCCGCAGGACGACGTCACAGCCCAGGGGGTCCAGTTTCGCCCGCGCGACCGCCAGGAAGCCCGCCAGCGCCAGCTCCTCGGCCGGGTCCACGGCGTCCAGATGCGCCGTCACGGTGTCCGCGTCCAGCTCGGCGACCACCGTCCCCGGCCGCACCGACGGCAGCGCCTCCACCAGCTCGCTGTCGTACGTGTAACCGCCGTTGATCACCCCGACGCCCTGCGCGGACGCGATCGGCGCGACCTGCCGGTACTCCTCCACCGTCCGCGTGAAGTGCACCACCGGGTGGCGCTGCGCGAACTCCTCCAGCGACAGCCGCCCGTCGGTCGTCTCGAACGGCAGCCACGGCAGCATCGTCCGCAGCATCTCCGTGTCGTGCCGCGCCAGCGACTTCACACCCAGGTGGTGCACCGCCAGGAAGGCCGCGAGCCGCTCCGGATCACCGGCCGCCAGACCCGTCAGCCACGCCCGGATCCGCTCGCCCAGCGCCTCCCGTACGGCGGCCAGCGTCTCGTCCTCGTACAGCGACTCGCGCGAGGCCGTGGGCCGCAGACTGTCGGTGTCGAGCACACAGCGCACGAAGAACGCCCAGTCGGGCAGCAGCTGTTCGGCCCGCTCGGTCAGCAGCATGCCCTTGAGGTGCACCCGGTGCGTGGCCCGCTGCGCCGGGCTGACCGCCGCCGGCAGCACGTACGCCACCCCGCGGATGCCCGCCGCCCGGACGTCCAGCTCGATCGTGTCCAGCGGCGTGAACCCGAACATCTGGTGACAGTGCCGGGCCAGCGCCACCCGCCGGTTGGCGGGGGAGGCGTACGGCCGGTCCCAGGGCGCCGGCAGATCCGTGACCGCCTCGTCGCCCACCCGGACGTCGTACGGCAGCAGCGAACCGAAGTCCCGTGCCAGCTGGAGCACCCGCGCCTCGGCGAGCCACTCCGCGGCCCCGGCCCGCGCCACCAGGTGCACGGTGGTGCCCGGCTCGGGACGCTCGTCGTGCGGCAGCGTCCGCACGGTGTACGAACCGTCGTCGCGGGCCGTCCACTCCACGGGCGGCGCGTCCGGCGTACGGGAGCTGCGGCTGACCACCCGGATCCGCTCGGCGACCACGAAACAGGCCAGCAGTCCGATGCCGAACTGCCCGAGGAAGTCGGACCGGGCCTCCCGCAGGTCGTCCGCCCGCTTGGAACTGCGCCCGATGGTCGCCAGCAGGGTGTGCACATCGGTCTCGGTGAGCCCGACGCCGGAGTCCTCCACCCGCAGCGACCCGTCCGCGGCGAACAGCCGCACCCGCGCCGGGGCGTCGGGCTCCTCGGCCCGGCGCGCCGTGATCGCGTCCACGGCGTTCTGGAGCAGCTCGCGCAGGTAGACCTTGGGACTGGAGTAGAGGTGATGGGACAGCAGGTCCACGAGACCACGCAGGTCGACCTGGAAGGTATGAGGGGACGGAGATGCCTGGGATGACTGTGAGGTCTGGGAGTCCATCGCTACGGCGCCGCGGGTTGGGGTCGGGCACGGCGCGGGGTCGGGCGGTCCCGGTGGGGCGGTGACCGCGGATGATGGCCGGAGGCGGGCCATCCTAGAGCCCGAACGAGCCGTCTGACCAGGGGTTTCAGGACACGTATACGGCAATGTCAGTGGCGTGGTGTGCAATGGATCTCGTGCCCGCACTCGAAGAACCGCTGAAAAAGGTGCTTGGCCCACCGACCGCGAAGGTGATGGCCGAGCACCTCGGCCTGCACACCGTCGGTGATCTGCTGCACCACTATCCCCGCAGGTACGAGGAGCGCGGACAGCTCACGCACCTGGCCGACCTCCCCATGGACGAACACGTCACGGTGGTCGCCATGGTCGCCGACGCCCGGCTGCACTCCTTCGCCTCGGCCAAGGCCCCGCGCGGCAAGGGCCAGCGGCTGGAAGTCACCATCACCGACGGCAGCGGCCGGCTCCAGCTGGTCTTCTTCGGCAGCGGCGTCCACAAGCCCCACAAGGAACTGCTGCCGGGCACGCGCGCGATGTTCGCCGGCAAGGTCTCCGTCTTCAACCGCCGCCTCCAACTGGCACATCCGGCGTACGAGTTGCTGCGCGGCGACGCGGAGGAGACGGTCGAGACCTGGGCGGGCGCCCTGATCCCGATCTACCCCGCCACCGCCAAACTGGAGTCCTGGAAGATCGGCAAGGCGATCCAGACCGTCCTGCCCAGCGCCCAGGAAGCCGTCGACCCCCTTCCGGACACCCTCCGGGGCGGCCGCGGCCTGGTCTCGCTCCCCGAGGCCCTCCTCAAGATCCACCGGCCCCACACCAAGGCCGACATCGCCGACGCCCGCACCCGCCTCAAGTGGGACGAGGCCTTCGTCCTCCAGGTGGCCCTCGCCCGCCGCCGGCACGCCGACGCCCAGCTCCCGGCCGTCCCCCGCAGACCCTCCCCCGAGGGCCTCCTCTCCGCCTTCGACGACCGCCTCCCCTTCACCCTCACGCAGGGCCAGCAGAAGGTCTCCAAGGAGATCTTCGACGACCTGGCGACGGACCACCCGATGCACCGGCTGCTTCAAGGAGAGGTCGGCTCCGGCAAGGCCCAACCCCTGGACTCGCTCGTGCTCACCCCCACCGGATTCCGTCGCATGGGGGACATGGCGGTGGGAGACGAAGTCGTCGTTCCGGACGGAGAGGTCGCGGTGGTCGACGGCGTGTACCCGCAAGGAGAGCGCGAGGTATGGCGCCTGGTTCTTTCCGACGGAAGTTCGGTGGAGTGCGACGACGAACACCTCTGGATCGTCGGTACGAGCTGTGGATGGCACCGCGGCCAGGCTCCCAAGGTCATCACGACCCGGGAGATCCGGCTGGACATGTTCAAAGCCAACGGGTCATCGAAGTGGTATCTCCCGGCGGCGACGCCGGTAGACCTGGGAGGCGACTCAGGGCTTCCGCTCGACCCCTATCTGCTCGGTCTGCTTCTGGGCGACGGCTCGTTCCGGCACAACCTGAGGCTGTCCACCGTCGACGCCGAGATCCGTGACGCTGTGGCGTCGGCCGTGGCGCCTGATTGCCGCCTTGTTCCGGTGACGGGCTCCCGCTGTGACTACACGATCCAGCTCACCCGCCGGTCGGGTGGCGTACGCAATCCGATCATCCAGATCCTCCGTGATCTGGAGCTCTGGGGCCTGACCTCGCACGACAAGTTCATTCCCGCAGAATTCAAGAACACCTCGATCAAGAACCGCCTCGCTCTGCTGCAGGGGCTCCTTGACACGGGTGGCACCATCCAGGCGGACGGCATGAGCACCTCACTCTGTTCCGCCTCACGCAGCCTCGCCGACGACGTGGCCTGGCTGGTGCGCTCGCTGGGAGGCCGCGCGCGGGTTCTGCCCGAACGAGCCGCTCACAACGTCCAGATCTCACTTCCTGACGAATACGCGCCGTTCCGGCTGTCCCGCAAAGCCATCCGTGTGCGCCCCCGGCCGAAGTACGACACCTTCCGCCGCGGGATCCGCGCGATCGAACCCGTCGGGCGTAAGCCGGTGCAGTGCATCAGCGTCGCCCACCCGAGCCATGCCTACATCACCGACAACTTCACGGTGACCCACAACACCATGGTGGCCCTGCGCGCCATGCTCGCCGTCGTGGACGCGGGCGGGCAGGCCGCCATGCTGGCGCCGACCGAGGTGCTCGCGCAGCAGCACCACCGGTCCGTCGTGGAGATGATGGGGGAGCTGGCCGAGGGCGGGATGCTGGGCGGGGCCGAGCAGGCGACGAAGGTCGTGCTGCTGACCGGGTCCATGGGGGTGGCGGCGCGGCGGCAGGCCCTGCTCGATCTCGTCACCGGGGAGGCAGGGATCGTGATCGGCACGCACGCGCTGATCGAGGACAAGGTGCAGTTCCACGACCTGGGCCTGGTCGTGGTCGACGAACAGCACCGCTTCGGCGTCGAGCAGCGCGACGCCCTGCGAGGCAAGGGCAAGCAGCCCCCGCACCTGCTCGTCATGACCGCCACGCCCATCCCGCGCACGGTCGCCATGACCGTCTTCGGCGACCTGGAGACCTCGGTCCTCGACCAGCTCCCGGCCGGCCGCTCACCCATCGCCAGCCATGTCGTCCCGGCCGCCGACAAGCCCCACTTCCTGGCCCGCGCCTGGGAGCGGGTCCGCGAGGAGGTGGCGAAGGGCCATCAGGCGTACGTCGTCTGCCCCCGCATCGGAGACGAGGAGGACGACCCCAAGAAGGCCGCCAAGAAGAAGTCCCCCGAGGACGAGGCGGAGAAGCGCCCGCCGCTCGCCGTCCTCGACGTGGCCGACCAGCTGGCGAAGGGCCCGCTGCGGGGGCTCACGGTCGAAGTGCTCCACGGCCGAATGCCCCCCGACGACAAGGACGCCGTCATGCGGCGCTTCGCCGCCGGGGACACCGACGTCCTGGTCGCCACGACCGTCATCGAGGTCGGCGTCAACGTCCCGAACGCCACCGCGATGGTGATCATGGACGCCGACCGCTTCGGCGTCTCCCAGCTCCACCAGCTGCGGGGCCGGGTGGGGCGTGGGGCGGCCGCCGGCCTGTGCCTCCTGGTCAGCGAGATGCCCGAGGCCAGCGCGGCCCGCCAGCGGCTGAACTCGGTCGCCGCCACCCTGGACGGCTTCGAACTCTCCCGCATCGACCTCGAACAGCGCCGCGAGGGCGACGTCCTCGGCCAGGCCCAGTCCGGCGCCCGCACCTCGCTGCGCGTGCTGGCCGTCATCGAGGACGAGGAGGTCATCGCGGAGGCCCGGGAGGAGGCGGTCGCGGTGGTCGCCGCGGACCCCGAGCTGACGGCCTACCCGGGCCTGAGAACGGCCCTCGACGCCCTCCTGGACGAGGAGAGGGAGCAGTACCTGGAGAAGGGCTGAACGGCACCCGCCCTCCCGGGCGCACCCGGCCCCGGCGGACCTCGGCCGACACCGCACGCCCGGCCGCGGCGGACGCACGGCTAACGCCGCGCGGGCGCGATCAGCCACACTTGACCCGAAGCTCCCCACGACCAAGGACCCAAGATGACCCGCGTGATCGCCGGCGCGGCCGGCGGACGTCGCCTGGCCGTCCCGCCAGGGACCGGCACCCGACCCACCTCCGACCGCGCACGCGAGGGTCTCTTCTCCACCTGGCAGTCCCTGCTCGGCGGCCCCCTCGGCGGCGAACGCGTCCTCGACCTCTACGCGGGATCCGGCGCCGTCGGCCTGGAGGCCCTCTCCCGGGGGGCGGGCCACACCCTCCTCGTCGAGGCCGACGCCCGCGCGGCCCGCACCATCCGGGAGAACGTGAGAAACCTCGCCCTCCCCGGCGCCGAGGTCCGGGCGGGCAAGGCCCAGCAGATCATCCAGACGCCGCCCACGGCGCCGTACGATCTCGTCTTCCTCGATCCGCCCTACGCCGTCTCCGACGACGATCTTCGCGAGATTCTGCTCACACTCCGCTCGGGGGGCTGGCTCGCGGCGGAAGCGCTCGTCACCGTGGAGCGCAGCACCAGAGGCGGAGAGTTCCACTGGCCGGACGGCTTCGCAGCGCTCCGGGCCCGTCGCTACGGCGAGGGAACGTTTTGGTACGGTCGCGCCGCCTCTACGTGCGAAGACGCACGATGACCGGACCGGAGAGCGAGGGATCTCAAGTGCGCCGCGCCGTCTGTCCCGGGTCGTTCGACCCGATCACCAACGGACATCTCGACATCATTTCCCGCGCCTCCCGTCTGTACGACGAGGTCTATGTCGCGGTCATGATCAACAAGTCCAAGAAGGGCCTGTTCGAGATCGACGAACGGATCGACCTGATCAGCCAGGTCACCGCCGAGTACGGCAACGTACGGGTGGAGGCCTTCCACGGCCTTCTCGTCGACTTCTGCAAGCAGCGCGACATCCCGGCCATCGTGAAGGGCCTGCGCGCGGTCAGCGACTTCGACTACGAGCTGCAGATGGCCCAGATGAACAACGGCCTCTCCGGTGTCGAGACGCTCTTCGTCCCCACCAACCCCACCTACAGCTTCCTCTCCTCCTCGCTGGTCAAGGAGGTCGCGACCTGGGGCGGCGACGTTTCCCACCTGGTCCCCCCGGTGGTTCTCGACGCCCTCAACACTCGCCTGCGCCAGGACTGATGGGGCTACAGTCGTCCCGTCCGTCTCCAACACAGCTGTAGAGAGTGGCGAGCAACCGGTGGACGTGCAGAAGAAGCTCGACGAGATCGTCACGGCGGTCTCCAGTGCCCGGTCGATGCCCATGTCGGCCTCGTGCGTGGTCAACCGCGCCGACCTGCTCGCCCTGCTCGAAGAGGTGCGCGCGGCCCTGCCCGACTCACTCGCCGAGGCCCGGGAGCTGATCGGCGGCCGGGAGCAGATGGTGGAGCAGGCCCGCCAGGAGGCCGAGCGGATCATCTCCGGCGCGCACGCCGAGCGCGGCTCCCTGATCTCCGACACCGAGATCGCCCGCCGCTCGCAGGCCGAGGCGGACCGCATCCTCGCCGAGGCCCGCAAGGAGGCCGAGGAGATCCGCGCGGAGGCCGACGACTACGTCGACTCCAAGCTCGCCAACTTCGAGGTCGTCCTCACCAAGACCATCGGCTCCGTCGGCCGCGGCCGCGAGAAGCTCCTCGGCACCGGCCCGGGCCTGGACGACCAGGGCTACGAGGACGAGGACGCCCCCGAGCGCAGCCACGACCCCGAGACCCTGCGCCGCGACGCCGACGCCTACGTGGACGTCAAGCTGGGCGCCTTCGAGGCGGTCCTCGGCAAGACCCTGGAGGCGGTGGGCAAGGGCCGGCAGAAGCTGCACGGCCGGATCGCCACCGACGACCTCGGCGCCCTCGCCGACGACGACACGACCTTCCAGCACTCCTCGGACGCCGACTACCTCGCCGACCTGGCCGCCCTCGCCGAGCAGGACACCCGGGCCGGACAGCCCGCCCCGAGCCCGTACGAACAGCAGCAGCCGCAGGAGGCGTACGCCTTCCAGCAGCCCGATCCGTACTCCGGCGGCTACGGCCGGCAGCAGGACTACGGTCAGCAGCCGGACCCGTACGGCTACCAGCAGGCCGACCCCTATGCGTACCAGGGCTACGACACCCAGCAGGCCGCCTACGACCCGCAGCAGGCCCATCAGCCCCATCAGCTCCATGAGGCCCATCAGGTCCAGCAGCAACCGCAGGCGGGGTACGCCCTCGACGAGACCAGTCTCTTCGACACCAGCATGATCAGTGCCGAGCAGCTGCGGGCCTACGAGCAGGAACGCGGACTGTAGAAGCGGGGGGCGACCCCGGAGCGCGGGCCCCGGATTGGGCTGTGGGCGCAAGCTCCAGTATCCTGGCTCTTCGGTCGCGTGTGCGTTCGTCGTTTTTCGTATACGCCCGCGATCTCCGCTGCCCGGAACACCGAAGGGCATCGGCCCTCAGAGCTTGGAAGATCGAAAGCAGGAATGGCTCCTAACGCCCGCCTAGACCACCGCAACCCCCTCGTGTTCGACACGCACGAGCTGGGTCGGCGTCCTGGCGCGCTCCAGCGCCTGACCCGCACGATCGACGCGCCCCGGGATCTCGGGATCCAGGGGGTCGTCGGAGTGCCGGAAGGCGCCCCGGTGGAGCTCGAACTCCGACTCGAGTCGGTCATGGAAGGTGTGCTCGTCACAGGCACCGCCCGTGCACAGGCCGAGGGGGAGTGCGTAAGGTGTCTGGAGCCGCTCGAGCTTGCTCTCGAAGCGGACTTCCAGGAGATGTTCTCGTACCCTGACGCCGACGACCGGGGCCGCCCCAAGGCGGAACCGGCCGACGACGCCGAGGAAGACGAGGACAGGCTCTTCATCGAGGACGGCCTGTTCGACCTCGAAGCCGTGCTGCGCGATGCGGTGGTGCTCGCACTGCCCATGCAGCCGGTGTGCCAGGACGACTGCCCCGGCCTGTGCTCCGAGTGCGGAGCCCGGCTGGCGGACGACCCGGACCACCACCACGACGCCTCCGACATCCGTTGGGCGGCATTGCAGGGACTCGCCGGTTCACTCGAAGACGGCGAGAAGGACGAGATGAGCGGCGCCGAAGCGGGCGTCGACGAGAAGCAGGAGAAGTAGCCGTGGCTGTTCCGAAGCGGAAGATGTCGCGCAGCAACACGCGCCACCGCCGGTCGCAGTGGAAGGCTGCGGTCCCCACCCTGGTTGCGTGCGAGCGCTGCCACGAGCCCAAGCTGCAGCACATCGCGTGCCCGTCTTGCGGCACCTACAACAAGCGCCAGGTCCTCGAGGTCTGAGCGGCTGGTGAGAGGCTCCATGTCTGACGCCAAGGCGGAATCTGCCGCCAAGAAAAAGGCGGACAACGCAGCCTCGTCCCACACGCTTCTGGAAGGGCGGCTCGGCTACCAGCTCGAGTCCGCCCTTCTGGTGCGTGCGCTGACCCACCGCTCCTACGCATACGAGAACGGCGGTCTGCCGACGAACGAGCGGCTGGAGTTCCTCGGGGACTCCGTGCTCGGCCTCGTCGTCACGGACACGCTGTACCGCACCCACCCCGACCTGCCCGAAGGCCAGCTGGCCAAGTTGCGGGCCGCGGTGGTCAACTCGCGTGCGCTGGCGGAGGTCGGTCGTGGCCTCGACCTGGGCTCCTTCATCCGGCTCGGCCGGGGTGAAGAGGGCACGGGCGGCCGGGACAAGGCGTCCATTCTCGCCGACACCCTCGAAGCGGTGATCGGCGCGGTCTATCTCGACCAGGGCCTCGACGCGGCCTCCGAACTGGTGCACCGCCTGTTCGACCCGCTGATCGAGAAGTCCTCGAACCTCGGAGCCGGCCTGGACTGGAAGACCAGTCTCCAGGAGCTGACCGCGACCGAAGGACTCGGCGTGCCCGAGTACCTGGTCACGGAGACCGGCCCCGACCACGAGAAGACCTTCACTGCTGCCGCCCGCGTCGGAGGCGTCTCGTACGGCACCGGCACCGGCCGCAGCAAGAAGGAGGCGGAGCAGCAGGCCGCCGAGTCCGCGTGGCGGTCCATCCGGGCCGAGGCGGACGAGCGTGCCAAGGCGGCGAAGGCGGCCAAGGCCGCCGCGGCCGCCGACGCCGCTGTGGACCCCGAGTCCGCCGCCTCCGCCTGACGAACAACAGCAGGAACAACAGCACGACCAGCAGGACGAAGAACGGTACGAGACGAACGCCCGCCCCCACTGGGAGGCGGGCGTTCCGTACGGGGGATCCCATGCCCGAGTTGCCCGAGGTCGAGGTCGTCCGGCGCGGCCTGGAGCGGTGGGTCGCCCATCGCACGGTCGCCGACGCCGAGGTGCTGCACCCGCGTGCCGTACGCCGTCATCTCGCCGGTGCCGAAGACTTCGCGCACCGCCTCAAGGGCCATCGCGTCGGCATCCCCAGCCGCCGGGGCAAGTACCTGTGGCTGCCGCTGGAGGACTCCGGCCAGGCGGTCCTGGCCCACCTCGGGATGAGCGGCCAGCTCCTGGTCCAGCCGCACGCGGCACCGGACGAGAAGCACCTGCGTATCCGCGTGCGGTTCGCCGACGACGTGGACACCGAGCTGCGCTTCGTCGACCAGCGCACCTTCGGCGGGCTGTCACTCCACGACACGACCGACGACGGCCTGCCCGACGTCATCGGGCACATCGCCCGCGACCCGCTGGACCCGCTCTTCGACGACGAGGCGTTCCACCAGGCGCTGCGCCGCAAGCGCACCACCATCAAGCGGGCCCTGCTCGACCAGTCGCTGATCAGCGGCGTCGGCAACATCTACGCGGACGAGGCGCTGTGGCGCTCCCGCCTCCACTACGAACGCCCGACCGGCACCTTCACCCGCCCGCGCTCCCTCGAACTGCTGGGGCACGTCCGGGACGTGATGAACGCGGCCCTCGCCGTCGGCGGCACCAGCTTCGACAGCCTGTACGTCAACGTCAACGGCGAGTCGGGCTACTTCGACCGGTCCCTGGACGCGTACGGCCGTGAGGGCCTGCCCTGCAAGCGGTGCGGTACGCCGATGCGCCGCCGCCCCTGGATGAACCGCTCCAGCTACTTCTGCCCGAAGTGTCAGAGGGCGCCGCGCGTTCCGTCGTAGCGCTCGCGGGCGGCCAGGACGTCGTCCATCCGCCCCTCCACGCAGTGGATGAGGGACAGCAGCCGCTCGGCGACCTCGCGGCCCAGCGGGGTCAGCTGGTAATCGACGCGGGGCGGGTTGGTCGGCTGGGCGTCGCGGTGCACCAGTCCGTCGCGCTCCAGCGCATGCAGTGTCTGGGAGAGCATCTTCTCGCTCACGCCGTCGACCCGGCGGCGCAGCTCGTTGAAGCGCAGGGAACCCTCGTACAACGCTCCGAGCGTGAGCCCGCCCCAGCGGCCCGTGACGTGCTCCAGCGTGCCGCGCGAGGGGCAGGCCTTGGCGAACACGTTGTACGGGAGGTCCTGGTCCTGGCCCTCCGTGCGCTCCTGGGTGCTGGTCATATGCCCAGCCTACGCGAAGCAAGCGCTAACCAACAGGTTGCACTAACCGTAAGTTAGTGCTTTCCTGTGGTTACTGTTTCTGAGCTGCCCCTTCGAGGAGTTCATATGTCCGCGTCACTTCAGCCCGTTGTTTCCATCGCCTACCATTCCGGCTACGGCCACACCGTCGTGCTCGCCGAGGCCGTGCGTGCCGGTGCCGTCGACGCCGGGGCCGAGGTGCACCTGATCAAGGTCGACGAGATCACCGAGGAGCAGTGGGCGGTGCTCGACGGCTCGGACGCGATCGTGTTCGGTTCGCCGACCTACATGGGCACGGCGTCCGGCGCCTTCCACGCCTTCGCCGAGGCGACTTCCGCGCGCTGGGCCACCCAGGCGTGGAAGGACAAGCTCGCGGCGGGCTTCACCAACTCCGGCTCCAAGAGCGGCGACAAGCTGCACACGCTCCAGTTCTTCCAGATCCTGGCCGCGCAGCTCGGCATGAACTGGGTCAACCTGGGTCTGCTGCCGGGCTGGAACAGCAGCACCGCTTCCGAGGCCGACCTCAACCGGCTCGGCGTGTTCCTGGGCGCGGCCGCGCAGACCAATGTCGACGAGGGCGTGGAGGCCGTCCACAAGGCCGACACGGCGACGGCGGAGCACCTGGGCCGACGGGTCGCCGAGACGGCGAGGATCTTCCTGGCCGGCCGGGCCCAGGCTGCATGATCGTTTCTGCGGAATCTCCGCGAAGCCCCTGGTGAGGCCTAGTAGCCGAAGTCCTGGGTCCACCAGGGCCCGCCGGCCCCGATGTGGACACCGACACCCAGCGTCTTGAAGTCGCAGTTCAGGATGTTCGCCTTGTGACCGGGGCTGTTCATCCAGGCCTCCATGACGGCGGCCGCGTCGGCCTGGCCCCGGGCTATGTTCTCGCCGCCGAGCCCGGACACGCCGGCCTTCTCGGCGCGGTCCCACGGGGTCAGCCCGTCCGGGTCGGTGTGGTCGAAGAAGCCCCGGGAGGCCATGTCGTCGCTGAACTCCTCGGCCAGCTCCGCCAGCGAGCTGTTCGCGGAGAGGGCGCTGCACCCGACCTTGGCCCGCTCCTCGTTGACCAGCTTGAGGACCGCGGCCGCGGCCTGCGCCTCGGCGGAGACCGTCACCGGGGACTCCGACTTCCCGGGCGCCTCGGACTTCTCCGGGGCCTTCGGGGCACCGGCCGCGGAGGGCGGGGTCTTCTCCGGCTTCTTGGTGGGCGTGGCCTTGGCGTCCTTGCCGTCCTTGCCGGTCGCCTTCTCGCTCTCACTCTCGCTCTCGCTCGGCGACGCCTTCGACGCCGACGGGGAGGTCGAGGCGGACGGCGAGGTGGAGCGGCCCGCGTCCCGGCTGGTCGACGTGCCGTCGCGGCCGGCGTCGGCGGAGCCCGAGGCGCCGCCGAACTCGGAGGCCGAGTTGTTCGGGGTGTCGGCAGCCTGCACGTTGTCGCCTGCACCGCTGCCGCCCCCGAGGCGGTAGCTGTCCAGGCCGGGCACCACACCGGTGGCCACCGCGACCGTGCCGAGCGCGACGGCCGCGGACACACCGAGCAGGCCCGTCTTGACCGGCGTCACGGTCTGCTTCTTGCGACGGCGCCGGCCCGTACCGCCTCTGCCGGAGCCCGGCCGCACGGGGCCGCCGTCGGGCGCGAAGCCGTCGTACGCGAAGCCGTCGGATGCGAAGCCCTCGGTCCCGAACATGGTGGTGTCGGCGAAGGTGTACTCGGTGTACCCGTCTCCGTCCCCGGCTCCGGCGCCGGAGCCGGCGTAGGTGTACGCCTCGTTCGTCGCGTACACCGAGTCCGTCGCGTACGCCGTGTCCGTCGCGTCCGTCGCGAAGAGGTACTCCTGGCTCCGCGCGACGGAGTCGGCGTAGGCCTCCGGGTTCAGGTACGGCGCGATGCCGAGCGTGTCCGGTCCGCCCGGGTACGAGTCCCGAGGGTCGCGGCTCCCCGTGTACGAGCCGTTCGTCTGTGCGACCCCCGTGGCGCGGCCCGTGGCGGCGCGGCCGGCGGCGGAGCGTCGGTGGCGTCCCATGTCCTTGCCTTCCTCGTCCAATGCGGCATTCCCACCGGCCGGCCGGGTTGGCATGGGTTGGGGCGGTTGACCCCTTATGCGCCCTCTGGTCGACCTGACTCACCCGATCGAGTGAGTTTCATATGAGAATCATTGGGTGGGGACGGTACCGCATGGCGCTGGGGGCGGAAGTGCCCCGAGGGACATTGCCCGGTTAGGTTGCACCCATGAGCGAGGATGTACGGCTGGTCGCCTGGGTACGCGGACAGGTCCAGGGTGTGGGTTTCCGCTGGTTCACCCGGGCCAAGGCGCTGGAGATCGGCGGCCTGAGTGGTTTTGCTCTCAATCTGGCCGATGGCCGGGTCCAGGTGGTGGCGGAGGGTGCCCGGGAGGGCTGTGAGGGCCTGCTCCACTGGCTCACGGGTGACGACACGCCCGGGCGCGTGGACGGAGTCACAGAGATATGGGACACACCGCGGGGCGGCTACGACGGCTTCGCGATCCGCTGACGTTCGCGTGCGACGCGACCCCGTCGAAGCGGAGGGACATGCCACCGGCACTTGCCCACAGCGGAAAGGAGCAGGTGGTTGCCAAGAATCGCTTGCGATGGCATGCTCCGCACGCAAGGATGATCGCCACGCCCCACGGGTCCCGAGGGCGCCGCAGCGCCGCCGTTTCGGCCGCGCGGTACCGGGTTGCCCGCCAATACGGGGCGTGATCGTGTTGACCGTCAAACTTTTTGGTGAGACGCTGAAAGCCCCGCGCACCTTAGCTGTTTGGCATGGATGAACGGCAGTACGAACAAGATCCTGCCAGGCACCGCGGGTGCGAATCCCTCACGACCCACACCGCTTCGGTCGGTCACTCAGTGTGGAGGACCATCCATCATGGCAAAGGCGCTTCTCGGTTACGTCGGCGGCTCCGACCCGCGACTCCTCGCCGAGATGCGACGGCTCCAGCAGCGCGTCCAGGACCTCGAATCCGAGCTGGTACGGATCCAGGCCGAGAACGACGCGCTCACGGCTGCCGCTTCTCACGACAGGTTCATGGAGAGCATCGACGCACACCAGGCGGAGCCTGCGCTCACCTGATCGCTGCACCGCTCCACAACAGCACACGCAGTGGTTGGGCGACACATATCAACCGCGTCGGACCGCTAAGTTGTCAGAAGTTGCAAGGGACGCTTCGGCGTCCCTTCTCTCTTTCCGTCGTCTTTCTTTCCGTCGTCTTTCCACCTGCGGTTTTGCTTCCCGTCGTCTTTCTTTCCCCCGCCCGCCCTCTCAGTCTCTTTAACGTGTGGTGTGCCCTGCGCGTTCATGGGTGAAACCGCGAGGTCGCTCGGCGTTCATCGTGTGGGAGTTCCCCGGAAGGTAGAGTCCAGCGCCGTGCACCTCAAGGCCCTGACCCTCCGAGGGTTCAAGTCGTTCGCGTCGGCGACCACACTCCGGTTCGAGCCGGGGATCACGTGTGTCGTCGGGCCCAACGGCTCGGGCAAGTCCAATGTCGTGGACGCGCTCAGCTGGGTCATGGGCGAGCAGGGCGCCAAGTCGCTGCGCGGCGGCAAGATGGAGGACGTCATCTTCGCCGGCACCACCGGCCGCCCGCCGCTGGGCCGCGCCGAGGTGTCCCTCACCATCGACAACTCCGACGGCGCCCTGCCCATCGAGTACGCCGAGGTCACCATCACGCGGATCATGTTCCGCAACGGGGGCAGCGAGTACCAGATCAACGGCGACACCTGCCGGCTCCTCGACATCCAGGACCTCCTCTCCGACTCCGGCATCGGCCGCGAGATGCACGTCATCGTCGGCCAGGGCCAGCTCGACTCCGTCCTGCACGCCGATCCGATGGGCCGGCGCGCCTTCATCGAGGAGGCCGCGGGTGTGCTCAAGCACCGCAAGCGCAAGGAGAAGGCGCTGCGGAAACTGGACGCGATGCAGGCCAACCTCGCGCGCGTGCAGGACCTGACGGACGAGCTGCGGCGCCAGCTCAAGCCGCTGGGCCGCCAGGCGGCGGTGGCCAGAAGAGCCGCCGTCATCCAGGCCGACCTGCGCGACGCCCGCCTCCGGCTCCTCGCCGACGATCTCGTACGGCTCCGGGAGGCGCTCACGGCCGAGGTGGCCGACGAGGCCGCGCTCAAGGAACGCAAGGAAGCCGCCGAGCAGGAGCTGAGGAAGGCCCTCCAGCGCGAGGCGCTGCTGGAGGACGAGGTGCGCCGGCTCGCACCGCGCCTCCAGCGCGCCCAGCAGACCTGGTACGAGCTGTCCCAGCTCGCCGAGCGCGTCCGCGGCACGATCTCCCTCGCCGACGCCCGGGTGAAGAGCGCCACCTCCGCGCCCCCCGAGGAGCGGCGCGGCCGCGACCCCGAGGACATGGAGCGCGAGGCCGCCCGGGTCCGCGAGCAGGAGGCCGAGCTGGAGGCCGCCCTGGAAGCGGCCCAGCACGCCCTCGACGACACCGTCTCCCACCGCGCCGACCTGGAGCGTGAACTCGCCGTCGAGGAACGGCGGCTGAAGGACGTCGCCCGCGCCATCGCCGACCGCCGCGAGGGCCTGGCCCGGCTGAACGGCCAGGTCAACGCGGCCCGCTCGCGCGCCGCCTCCGCCCAGGCCGAGATCGACCGGCTGGCCGCCGCCCGGGACGAGGCCCAGGAACGGGCCGTCGCCGCGCAGGAGGAGTACGAGGCCCTGAAGGCGGAGGTCGACGGCCTCGACGCGGGTGACGCGGAGCTGGCCGAGCGGCACGAGGATGCGAAGCGGCAGCTCGGGGAGGCGGAGGCCGCCCTGTCCGCCGCCCGCGAGGCGACCACCGCTGCCGAACGCCGACGCGCCGCGACCCAGGCCCGCCACGAGGCCCTGGCCCTCGGCCTGCGCCGCAAGGACGGCACCGGCGCGCTGCTCGCCGCGCGGGACCGGCTGGGCGGACTGCTCGGTCCGGCGGCGCGACTGCTGACGGTCACTCCTGGACACGAGGTCCCGCTGGCCGCCGCCTTCGGCGCGGCGGCCGACGCGATCGCCGTCACCACCCCCGCGTCGGCCGCCGAGGCCATCCGCCTGCTGCGCAAGCAGGACGCGGGGCGCGCGGCGCTGCTGCTGAGTGGCGCCCCCGACGCGGCGGAGCAGGAGCCGTGGCCGGACGGGCCGCCGTACGCCGCCGATCTCGTCCGCGGGCCCGCCGAGTTGATGGGTGCCGTACGGCGGCTGCTGCGGGGGATCGTCGTCGTCGGCACCCTGGAGGACGCCGAGGAACTCGTCGACGCACGGCCCGATCTCACCGCCGTCACCGCCGAGGGCGACCTGCTCGGCGCGCACTTCGCGCACGGTGGATCGGCCGGGGCGCCCAGCCTGCTCGAAGTGCAGGCGTCCGTCGACGAGGCCGCCGCCGAGCTGGAGGAACTGGCCGTGCGGTGCGAGGAGCTGACGGGGGCGCAGCACGCGGCCGGTGAGCGCCGCGGCGAGTGTGCCGCGCTGGTCGAGGAACTGGGGGAGCGGCGGCGGGCCGCCGACCGGGAGAAGTCGGCCGTCGCCCAGCAGCTCGGACGGCTCGCCGGGCAGGCGCGCGGTGCCGCAGGTGAGGCCGAGCGGTCCACCGCCGCCGCGGCACGGGCGCAGGACGCGCTCGACAAGGCCGTCGAGGAGGCCGAGGTGCTGGCCGAACGGCTGGCCGTCGCCGAGGAGATGCCGGTCGAGGAGGAGCCCGACACCTCGGTACGGGACCGGCTCGCCGCCGACGGGGCCAACGCGCGCCAGACCGAGATGGAGGCCCGGCTCCAGGTCCGTACCCACGAGGAGCGGGTGAAGGGGCTCGCCGGGCGGGCCGACTCGCTGGACCGGGCCGCGCGGGCGGAACGCGAGGCACGCGCGCGTGCCGAGCAGCGGCGGGCGCGGCTGCGCCACGAGGCGGCTGTCGCCGAGGCCGTCGCCTCCGGTGCCCGGCAGTTGCTCGCCCATGTCGAGGTGTCCCTCGGCCGGGCCGACGAGGAACGCGTCGCCGCCGAGGCCGCCAAGGCCCGCCGCGAGCAGGAACTGGCCGCCGCCCGCACCGCCGGGCGCGATCTCAAGGCCGAGCTGGACAAGCTGACGGACTCGGTCCACCGGGGTGAGGTCCTCGGAGCCGAGAAGCGGCTGCGGATCGAGCAGTTGGAGACGAAGGCGCTGGAGGAGATGGGCGTGGAGCCCGCCGGGCTCGTCTCCGAGTACGGCCCCCATCAGCTCGTACCCCCCTCGCCGCCCGCCGAGGGCGAGGTGCTGCCGGAGGATCCCGAGCATCCGCGCAACCAGCCCGTGCCCTTCGTGCGCGCCGAGCAGGAGAAGCGGCTGAAGGCCGCCGAGCGGGCCTACCAGCAGCTCGGCAAGGTCAACCCCCTCGCGCTGGAGGAGTTCGCCGCGCTGGAGGAACGCCACAAGTTCCTCAGTGAGCAGCTGGAGGACCTGAAGAAGACCCGTGCCGACCTGCTCCAAGTCGTGAAGGAGGTCGACGAGCGCGTCGAGCAGGTCTTCACCGAGGCGTTCCGGGACACGGCACGGGAGTTCGAGGGTGTGTTCAGCCGGCTGTTCCCGGGTGGGGAGGGGCGGCTGATCCTGACCGACCCCGACAACATGCTCACCACGGGGGTGGACGTGGAGGCCCGGCCGCCGGGCAAGAAGGTCAAGCGGCTCAGCCTGCTCTCCGGCGGCGAGCGCTCACTGACCGCCGTGGCCATGCTGGTGTCGATCTTCAAGGCCCGGCCCAGTCCGTTCTACGTCATGGACGAGGTCGAGGCGGCCCTCGACGACACCAACCTCCAGCGACTGATCCGGATCATGCAGGAGCTCCAGGAGGCCTCGCAGCTGATCGTGATCACGCACCAGAAGCGGACCATGGAGGTCGCCGACGCGCTGTACGGCGTGTCCATGCAGGGCGACGGGGTGTCCAAGGTGATCAGCCAGCGGCTGCGCTGACCCGCGCCGACGGCGAGAGCTGATCCGCTCTGACTTCAAGAAGTGAATACATGTGAGGTTGCTGTGTCTGTGATCTCACAATTCCCCCTGTTTGATTTCGAGTCTTGAAGGCATACTCTCGTCGACGTTGGATTTGCCTTCAGGTAGCACGTATCTGGAGGCCCCCCACGTCGGCAGCGCTGCCGGCGGCCCGAGGAGTTGAACGTGACCAGCACAGCGCAGACAGCCAAGTCGGGAGCCCGGACGGCTCCTCCCGAGCACCTCGGGCATGTCATCTTCATCGCGGCGGCGGCCGCGATGGGCGGATTCCTCTTCGGCTACGACAGCTCCGTGATCAACGGCGCCGTCGAGGCCATCCGGGACCGCTACGACATCGGCTCCGCGGCCCTGGCGCAGGTCATCGCCATCGCCCTGATCGGCTGTGCGATCGGCGCCGCCACCGCCGGCCGGATCGCCGACCGCATCGGCCGTATCCGGGTCATGCAGATCGCCGCCGTGCTGTTCACGGTCAGTGCCGTCGGATCGGCGCTCCCCTTCTCGCTCTGGGACTTCGCCCTCTGGCGCGTCGTCGGCGGCTTCGCCATCGGCATGGCCTCGGTCATCGGCCCCGCCTACATCGCCGAGGTCGCCCCGCCCGCCTACCGCGGCCGGCTCGGCTCCTTCCAGCAGGCCGCGATCGTCATCGGCATCGCCGTCTCGCAGCTGGTGAACTGGGGGCTCCTCAACGCCGCCGACGGCGACCAGCGAGGTCAGCTCATGGGCCTGGAGGCCTGGCAGGTCATGCTCGGCGTGATGGTGGTCCCGGCCGTCCTCTACGGTCTGCTCTCCTTCGCGATCCCCGAGTCCCCGCGCTTCCTGATCTCCGTCGGCAAGCGTGAGCGGGCCCGCGAGATCCTCGCCGAGGTCGAGGGCGAGAGCCACGACCTGGACGCCCGCGTCGCCGAGATCGAGCACGCCATGAACAGCGAGCACAAGTCCACTTTCAAGGACCTGCTCGGCGGCGGCTTCTTCTTCAAGCCGATCGTCTGGATCGGTATCGGCCTGTCGGTCTTCCAGCAGTTCGTCGGCATCAACGTCGCGTTCTACTACTCCTCGACGCTGTGGCAGTCGGTCGGCGTCGACCCGGCGGAGTCCTTCTTCTACTCGTTCACGACGTCGATCATCAACATCGTCGGCACCGTGATCGCGATGATCTTCGTGGACCGGGTCGGCCGCCGTCCGCTCGCCATCATCGGCTCGGTCGGCATGGTGGTCGGCCTCGCGCTGGAGGCCTGGGCGTTCTCCTTCGACCTGGTCGACGGCAAGCTCCCGGCCACCCAGGGCTGGATCGCCCTGGTCGCCGCCCATGTGTTCGTCCTCTTCTTCGCCCTCTCGTGGGGTGTGGTCGTCTGGGTCATGCTCGGCGAGATGTTCCCCAACCGGATCCGTGCCGCCGCCCTGGGCGTCGCCGCCTCCGCGCAGTGGATCGCCAACTGGGCCATCACCGCGAGCTTCCCGTCGCTGGCCGACTGGAACCTCTCGGTCACCTACGTGATCTACGCGGCCTTCGCCGCGCTCTCCGTCCCGTTCGTCCTGAAGTACGTCAAGGAGACGAAGGGCAAGTCCTTGGAGGAGATGGGCTGACCAGCCCTTTCCCCCCGCACTCGGGGAGAAGGGCCAAGTCCCCGCTGCCCCTCTCCTCGTACCCCACCGCCGCCCCCGGCCCGGTCACAGCCCGGACCGGGGGCGGCGGTCTCCTCGCTCCCGGTCCGGGCTGCGACCGGCCGTCCGCCCGGCTCAGCCGCCCAATGCCGGAAGCACCCGCTCCGCGAACAGCCGCAGGCTGCGCCACCCCTCCTCCACCGGCATCCCGCCCGCCAGCGGATGCAGGACGAGGTTGTCGAGCCCCTGCGCCACGCACGCGTCCGGCGTGAGGATCCGGTAGACGCCCTCCCCGCGCAGCTCGTCCACGGTCGTCGCCGCCGACCGCACCGCCGAGCGGATCTCCCCGGACTGCCAGGAGGCGTACGTCCGGGCCTCGTGCAGGAAATGGCGCCCGTACACGGCCCACGCCCGGTCCGGATCCTCGGCCACGTGCAGCAGCGGGGTCTCGGCCGCCGGCATCATCGTCCAGCCCTCCGTCCCGTACTCCACCAGTCGCTCCTTGTAGTACGCCTCCAGCTCCGGCAGATGCGCGCTGGGGAAGAACGGCAGACCGAGCCGCGCGGCCCGGCGGGCGGCGGCCCTCGACGAGCCCCCGACCAGCAGCAGGGGGTGCGGGTCGGAGGACGGGCGCGGGGTGACCCGTACCGTACGGCCCCGGTACGTGAACTCCTCGCCCGTCCACGCCTTCAGCACGGTCTCCAGCAGCTCGTCCTGGAGCCGGCCGCGCCGCTTCCAGTCCACGCCGGCCCGCTCGTACTCCTCGGGCCGGTAGCCGATCCCGGCGACCGTGACCAGCCGGCCGCCGCTCAGCAGATCCAGTACGGCGATGTCCTCGGCCAGCCGCAGCGGGTCGTGCAGCGGGCCGATCACCGCCGAGACGGTGACCGCGAGGCGCCGGGTCGCGCCCAGCACCGCGCCCGCGAAGGCGAACGGCGACGGCAGCCAGTTGTTCTCGACCCCGTGGTGCTCCTCGGTCTGCACGGTCGTGATCCCGTGCTCGTCGGCGTACGCGGCCATCTCCAGGGCGGCCCGGTAGCGGACACCCAGCTCGGCGGGGGAGGCGCCGGGGGCGACGAGGTTGAAACGGACGACGGTGACGGGCATGGGGACCCCCTTCGGCGGATGTGGAGGGACCGTAGCTGACGAGCCGTCAGGTAACCAGGGGTGCGGAGACACCCGCCCCGGGGAGCCGGGCCCCCGGCCGGGGAGAGATGGATACTGGACGCGTTATGGAAACCGTCATCCTTGCTGTAGTCATCGCCGTGGTCGTGCTCGCGGTGCTCGGCGGGCTCGTCGTCGGCAGCCGGCGCAAGAAGCCGCTGCCCCCGCCGCCCCCCGCAGCCCCCGACATCACGGCACCTCCGGCCGAGCCGCACGTCGGCGACGAGGCCGAGACGCCGCGCGACGAACCGCGCCGCACGATCGAGGAGGTGGATCTTCCCGACGGCGGCTCGACCGGAGTCGCGGTCGAGGAACCCCCTGTTGTCGAGGCCCCGGAGATCGAGATCCCGGAGCCCACCGCGGGGCGTCTCGTACGCCTGCGCGCCCGTCTCTCCCGCTCCCAGAACGCCCTCGGCAAGGGCCTGCTCACGCTGCTCTCGCGCGAGCACCTCGACGACGACACCTGGGAGGAGATCGAGGACACCCTCCTGACCGCCGACGTCGGCGTCATGCCCACCCAGGAACTGGTCGAACGTCTGCGCGAGCGCGTCAGGGTGCTCGGTACCCGCACCCCCGTGGAGCTGCGAGCCCTGCTGCGCGACGAGCTGCTCAACCTGGTCGGCACCGAGGTCGACCGCACGGTGAAGACCGAGCCCGAGGACCGCAAGCCGGGCATCGTGATGGTCGTCGGCGTCAACGGCACCGGCAAGACCACCACCACCGGCAAGCTCGCGCGCGTGCTCGTGGCCGACGGCCGGACCGTCGTCCTCGGCGCCGCCGACACCTTCCGGGCCGCCGCCGCCGACCAGCTCCAGACCTGGGGCGAACGGGTCGGCGCCCACACCGTGCGCGGCCCGGAGGCCGGTGACCCCGCCTCCGTCGCCTTCGACGCGGTGAAGGAGGGCAAGGAGATGGGGGTCGACGTGGTCCTCATCGACACCGCCGGCCGACTCCACACCAAGACCGGACTCATGGACGAGCTGGGCAAGGTCAAGCGGGTCGTCGAGAAGCACGCCCCGCTCGACGAGGTGCTGCTGGTCCTGGACGCGACCACCGGGCAGAACGGCCTGGTCCAGGCCCGTGTCTTCGCCGAGGTCGTCGACATCACCGGCATCGTGCTGACCAAGCTCGACGGCACGGCCAAGGGCGGCATCGTGGTCGCCGTCCAGCGCGAGCTGGGCGTCCCGGTCAAGCTCGTCGGGCTCGGCGAGGGCGCGGACGACCTGGCGCCGTTCGAGCCGGAGGCGTTCGTTGACGCCCTCATCGGGGAGTGACCTCCCGGACTTACCAGGGAGTGATCTCCCGGACCCGTCAAGGAGTGATCTCCAGGATCCCTCGGACAACGCGAGAAGCGCCCGCCCCCGGTGCAGTGGGAGCGGGCGCTTCGCTGTGTGCGGCCGGGGCCCCCTACGCCCGTGACCGGTGCGCCACGTACGCCAGCGTGCCCAGCAGCAGCCGGGCCTGAGGGGGCCGGGTCGCCGAGTCCAGGGCGGGCGGGCGCAGCCAGCGGACCGGGCCGAGGCCGCCGCGGTCGGAGGGTGGCGCCGTGACGTACGTACCGGGGCCGAGGCCGCGCAGATCGAGGGAGGCCGGGTCGTCCCAGCCCATGCGGTAGAGGAGGTCGGGCAGCTCGGCGGCGGCGCCGGGGGCGACGAAGAACTGGGTGCGGCCCTCGGGGGTGGCGGTGACCGGGCCGAGGGGCAGGCCCATGCGCTCCAGCCGGACCAGGGCGCGGCGCCCGGCGGGATCCGCCACCTCGATCACGTCGAACGCCTGCCCGACCGGCAGCATCACCGCGGCGCCCGGGTACTCCCCCCAGGCCCGGGTGACGTCGTCGAGCGTGGCGCCGGCCGGCACCTGCGGGGCGAAGATCAGGGGATGCGCGCCGGGCTCGCGACAGCTGGGGCGGCCGCACGAGCAGACACCCGCCGCGGCCCGGGCACCCGGCACCACGTCCCAGCCCCACAGCCCCGTGAACTCGGCGACGGCGGTGCACTCGGACGAGCGACCGCGCCTGCGCGCGCCGGAGCGGATCTCGCGAATGCCGCCGATCGTGAAGCCCATGCCCCCTCCAACGGGTCCGACGCGCTTCTGGTTACGTAACGGACGCATGTAGTAACTCTGCGTGTTCCCGCTTCCCTTCGGCCGTAGTGTGCAGGCGGCGTCCGGAAGCGTCCCGGGTGGTGTGGTCGGCCGTGTGCGCCCCCGAGTGCTTCGCTCCGCTCGCTCTCGGCCGTCCATCGTCAAGTGAATCGCCTGCGGGCCATCGCGAGTTCATTCGAAGGGGTGGCGAATGGTGGCGTTTCCGGGATCGCCATGGCTGGAGCCGTGATCGTAGGATTACTTTGAGTGTGCGGGTCCTGGGGGCACATGCACGTGTGGGTATGCCGGAGGCAAGTCGGCTTTCCGTTCGATGGGTGACAAGTACCGGACGACAGGCCGTATTTACCGGCATTCTGATAAGGCTTGGCGCACTCAGTGACAAGTGGTCTCAGGGATGGGGGCGTTCCAGTGAGCGGCAACGGCGGTAGCGGGAACAACGCTGCGAGCGCGGACAGGCGCCCGAACGAGCTGCTCACGTCGTGGTTCGTGCGCAGCGGCTGGTCGAAGGGCGAACTCGCCCGTCAGGTCAACCGCCGGGCGCGCCAGTTGGGCGCCAACCACATCTCCACGGACACCTCGCGCGTGCGCCGCTGGCTGGACGGCGAGAACCCCCGCGAGCCCATCCCCAGGATCCTGTCGGAGCTGTTCTCCGAGCGGTTCGGCTGTGTCGTCTCCGTCGAGGACCTCGGGCTGCGCGCCGCGCGCCAGATGCCCTCGGCGACCGGTGTCGACCTGCCCTGGACGGGTCCGCAGACAGTGGCCCTGCTCAGCGAGTTCTCGCGCAGCGACCTGATGCTGGCGCGGCGCGGCTTCCTCGGGACCTCGCTGGCCCTGTCCGCGGGCCCGTCCCTCATCGAGCCCATGCAGCGCTGGCTGGTGCCCTCGCCGCCCGCTCCGCCGGAGGAGCCGGAGTCCGTCCCCACCAGCCGGGCCCGCGGCCGGCTCTCCCGGCCCGAGCTGGACCTGCTGGAGTCCACCACGGTGATGTTCCGCCAGTGGGACGCCCAGTGTGGTGGCGGCCTGCGCCGCAAGGCGGTCGTCGGCCAGCTGCACGAGGTGACGGACCTCCTCCAGGAGCCCCAGCCCGAGGCGACCTCGCGCAGGCTCTTCAAGGTCGCCGCCGAACTGGCCGAGCTGGCCGGCTGGATGAGCTACGACGTCGGGCTCCAGCCGACCGCGCAGAAGTACTTCGTCCTCGCGCTGCACGCCGCGAAGGAGGCCGGTGACCGGCCGCTCGGCTCGTACATCCTCTCCAGCATGAGCCGCCAGATGATCCACCTCGGGCGGCCCGAGGACGCGCTGGAGCTGATCCACCTCGCGCAGTACGGCAGCCGGGACTGCGCGAGCCCGCGCACCCAGTCGATGCTGTATGCGATGGAGGCCCGCGCCTACGCCAACATGGGGCAGCCGGGGCGCTGCAAACGGGCGGTGCGGATGGCCGAGGACACCTTCGCCGACGCGGTGGAGTGGGACGAGCCGGACCCCGACTGGATCCGCTTCTTCTCCGAGGCCGAGCTGTACGGCGAGAACAGCCACTCCTTCCGCGATCTCGCCTATGTGGCGGGCCGCAGTCCCACCTACGCCTCGCTGGCCGAGCCCCTCATGCACAAGGCCGTGCAGCTGTTCGAGGGCGACCGCGACCACCAGCGGTCGTACGTGCTGAACCTGATCGGGATGGCCACGGTCCATCTGCTGCAGCGCGAGCCGGGGCGGAGCGCCACGCTGGCCGCGCAGGCCATGAAGGAGGCGAAGAAGGTCCGCTCCGAGCGCGTCAACACTCGTATTCGAAAGACGGTCGACACCGCCGTCCGCGAGTTCGGTGGGCTGCCCGAGGTCGAGGACCTCACCGAGCGGCTCGCCATGGAGCTGCCGGAGACGGCCGAGGCCGTCTGAGGCCCCGCCCCACCGAGGAAAACCCTAGAACCCCGGCCGCGGCCGGCCCTCCCGAACTGCCCGACTCGGCTCCCCCATGCCAGGTCATCGGAAGGCCGCCCGCGGCCGGTTTCCTTCCCTCTCGGAAGGTTGCGCCACGATAACGATCCGATCGGCGGACATCAGGCAGTTCATCGACGCGTAACGCACCAGGCACCTTCGTCACGGCGGCGAAACAACGAGGGGCTTCCGCCGAAACCGCGCTGCGTCAATCTCATGGCGCATAACCGGCCCACCCCCTCACAAACCCGCTCTGGCTATGCCCGCACGGGGCCGCACCTACGACGAGGAGACGCCGATGGCAGCAGCCATCACGCTTGCGGCGGACGCACCCACGCTGTCGTCCGCCAACACAGGCTTCATGCTCATCTGTTCCGCCCTGGTGATGCTCATGACACCGGGCCTGGCCTTCTTCTACGGAGGCATGGTCCGCGTCAAGAGCACTCTCAACATGCTGATGATGAGTTTCATCAGCTTGGGCATCGTCACGATCCTGTGGGTGCTGTACGGGTTCTCCCTCGCGTTCGGTACCGACTCCGGCAGCCTCATCGGCTGGAACTCCGACTGGGTGGGCCTGAGCAACATCGGCCTCACGGAGCTGTGGGACGGTTACACCGTCCCGATCTTCGTGTTCCTGGTCTTCCAGCTGATGTTCGCGATCATCACGCCCGCCCTGATAAGCGGTGCGCTGGCCGACCGCGTCAAGTTCTCCGCCTGGGCGCTGTTCATCGCCCTGTGGGCCACGGTCGTCTACTTCCCGGTCGCGCACTGGGTCTGGGGCACCGGCGGCTGGGCCTTCGAGCTGGGTGTCATCGACTTCGCCGGCGGTACGGCGGTCCACATCAACGCCGGTGCCGCGGCCCTCGGTGTGATCCTGGTCATCGGCAAGCGCATCGGCTTCAAGAAGGACCCGATGCGCCCGCACAGCCTCCCGCTGGTCATGCTCGGCGCCGGTCTGCTGTGGTTCGGCTGGTTCGGCTTCAACGCCGGATCGTGGCTCGGCAACGACGACGGCGTCGGCGCGCTGATGTTCGTCAACACGCAGGTCGCCACCGCCGCCGCCATGCTCGCCTGGCTCGTCTACGAGAAGATCCGCCACGGCGCGTTCACCACGCTGGGCGCCGCCTCCGGCGCGGTCGCCGGTCTGGTCGCCATCACCCCGTCCGGTGGTGCCGTCTCCCCGCTCGGCGCGATCGCCGTCGGCGTCATCGCCGGTGTCCTGTGCGCCATGGCCGTCGGTCTGAAGTACAAGTTCGGCTACGACGACTCGCTCGACGTCGTCGGCGTCCACCTGGTCGGCGGTGTCGTCGGCTCCCTGCTGATCGGCCTCTTCGCCAGCGGCAAGGGCCAGTCCACCGTCGAGGGCCTCTTCTACGGCGGCGGCATGACCCAGTTCTGGAAGCAGTGCGCCGGTGTCTTCGCGGTCCTCGGCTACTCGCTGGTGGTCTCCGCGATCCTCGCCTTCCTCCTCGACAAGACGATCGGGATGCGCGTCCCCGAGGACGACGAGGTGGCCGGCATCGACCAGGCCGAGCACGCCGAGACCGCATACGACTTCAGCGGCGCCGGTGGCGGCGCCGCCCGGACCGCGGTCCCGGCCGGAGTCGCGGGCGCCGAGAGCAAGAAGGTGGACGCATGAAGCTCATCACCGCCGTCGTGAAGCCCCACCGGCTCGACGAGATCAAGGAGGCCCTGCAGGCCTTCGGCGTCCACGGTCTGACGGTCACCGAGGCCAGCGGTTACGGTCGTCAGCGGGGACACACCGAGGTCTACCGCGGCGCCGAGTACACGGTCGACCTGGTCCCCAAGATCCGCATCGAGGTGCTGGCCGAGGACGACGACGCCGAGCAGTTGATCGACGTCATCGTCAAGGCGGCCAGAACCGGCAAGATCGGTGACGGCAAGGTCTGGTCCCTCCCGGTCGAGACAGCCGTACGGGTCCGCACGGGCGAGCGCGGCCCGGACGCGCTCTGACCGCAGAACAGAACAGGAGTCGCTGGGTGACGAGTACGGACGTGCGCAAGGATGCAGAGGACTCGGGACCCAGCGGCTACGCGGCGGCCCGGCTGCGCCTCCTCACCGAGGAGGCGCGGTCCGGGCCGCCGCGCCGTGCCGCCCTCTCCGAGCTGACCGACGAATGGCTGACGGGCCTCTTCACCGCCGGCGCGGAGGAGCTGCGGGGCGTCTCCCTCGTGGCCGTCGGCGGCTACGGCCGGGGCGAGCTGTCCCCGCGCAGCGACCTCGACCTGCTGCTCCTGCACGACGGCAGTGACAACAAGGCCGTCGCCGCCCTCGCCGACCGCCTCTGGTACCCCGTCTGGGACCTGGGCCTGGCCCTGGACCACTCGGTGCGCACCCCGGCGGAGGCCCGCAAGACCGCCGGGGAGGACCTGAAGGTCCAGCTCGGACTGCTGGACGCCCGCCACCTCGCCGGCGACCTCGGCCTGACCACCGCGCTGCGCACCTCCGTCCTCGCCGACTGGCGCAACCAGGCGCCCAAGCGCCTCCCCGAACTCCAGGAGCTGTGCACGGAGCGCGCCGAGCGTCAGGGCGAACTCCAGTACCTGCTGGAACCGGACCTCAAGGAGGCCCGCGGCGGCCTCCGCGACGCGACCGCCCTGCGCGCCGTCGCCGCCTCCTGGCTGGCCGACGCCCCGCGCGAGGGCCTCGACGACGCCCGCCGCCGCCTCCTCGACGTCCGCGACGCCCTGCACCTCGCCACCGGGCGCGCCACCGACCGGCTCGCCCTCCAGGAACAGGACCAGGTCGCCGCCGAGCTGGGCCTGCTCGACGCCGACACCCTGCTGCGGCAGGTGTACGAGGCGGCGCGCGTCATCTCGTACGCGAGCGATGTCACCTGGCGCGAAGTGGGGCGCGTGCTGCGGTCGCGCGCCGTGCGGCCCCGGCTGCGCGCCATGCTCGGGGGCGGCAAGCCCGTCACCGAGCGCTCCCCGCTGGCCGAAGGGGTCGTGGAGCAGGACGGCGAGGTCGTGCTCGCCCGTGCCGCCCGCCCCGAACGCGACCCGGTGCTGCCGCTGCGCGCCGCGGCCGCCGCCGCCCAGGCCGGCCTCCCGCTCTCCCTGCACGCCGTACGGCGCCTCGCCGCCACCGTGCGCCCACTGCCCGCCCCCTGGCCCGCCGAGGCCCGTGAACAGCTGGTCACGCTGCTCGGCTCCGGCCGGCCCACCGTCGAGGTCTGGGAGGCCCTGGAGGCCGAGGGCCTGGTCACCCGTCTGCTGCCCGACTGGGAGCGGGTGCGCTGCCGGCCGCAGCGCAACGCCGTGCACATCTGGACCGTCGACCGGCACCTGATCGAGACCGCCGTCCGCGCCTCCGAGTTCACCCGCCGGGTCAGCCGCCCCGACCTCCTGCTGGTCTCCGCGCTGCTGCACGACATCGGCAAGGGCTGGCCGGGCGACCACTCGGTGGCCGGCGAGATCATCGCCAAGGACGTCGCCGCCCGCATCGGCTTCGACCGCGCGGACGTGGCCGTCCTCTCCACCCTCGTACGGCACCACCTGCTGCTCGTCGAGACGGCCACCCGGCGCGACCTGGAGGACCCGGCCACGGTCCGCTCGGTCGCCGAGGCGGTCGGCACCCAGAGCACCCTGGAACTGCTGCACGCGCTCACCGAGGCGGACGCGCTGGCCACCGGGCCCGCCGCCTGGTCCTCCTGGCGGGGTTCGCTCGTGGCGGACCTGGTCAAGCGGGTCGCGGCGGTCCTCGCCGGGGACGAACCCGACGAGCCCGCCGCCGCGGCACCCACCGCCGAGCAGGAACGGCTCGCCATCGAGGCGGTCGCCACCGGCAGCCCGGTCCTGGCGCTGCGCGCGCAGACCGAGCCGCCCGCCGATCCCGCGGGGGAGCAGCCGTCCGCCGACCCCGAACCGCTCGGTGTGGAGCTGCTCATCGCCGTACCCGACCAGGAGGGCGTGCTGCCCGCGGTGGCCGGCGTGCTCGCCGTGCACCGGCTGACCGTCCGCACCGCCGAGCTGCGCGCCCTGGACCTGCCGGACGGCGTCGAGGGCTCGGTGCTGCTGCTGAACTGGCGGGTCGCCGCCGAGTACGGCTCGCTGCCCCAGGCCGCCCGGCTGCGCGCCGACCTCGTCCGCGCGCTGGACGGCACCCTGGACATCGCCGGCCGGCTCGCCGAGCGGGACGCGGCCTATCCCCGGCGGCGCGGCGTGATCGCACCGGCCGCGCGCGTGACGGTCGCCCCGGCGGCCTCCCGGCACGCCACGGTCATCGAGGTCCGCGCCCAGGACGCACCGGGCCTGCTCTTCCGGATCGGCGCCGCGCTGGACGACGCGGGGGTGCGGGTGCGCAGCATGCACGTCTCGACGCTGGGCGCCAACGCCGTCGACGCGTTCTACGTCACCGGCGCGGAGGGCCTGCCCCTGCCGGCCGACGAGGCGGCGACCGTGTCCCGCAAGCTGGAGGAGACCCTGCGGGGGTGACCTCGCGGTCGTTCTGTGCCGCTCCGACGATGTCTCTCGCCGGCCCGAGGTGACCCTGCGCGGCTGAGCGACCGCGTGGGGTGGGACCGGGTCATTGTGGACCGACCGTGACCCGCTCCTGTCCACCCGGGATACTCTGGAAGACGCTCGTACCGCCCCCGACCCCGAGGACCGACGCCGCCGTGTTCGATACTCTCTCCGATCGCCTCTCAGCGACCTTCAAGAACCTGCGCGGCAAGGGACGGCTATCCGAGGCGGACATCGACGCCACCGCGCGCGAGATCCGCATCGCCCTCCTCGAGGCCGACGTGGCCCTGCCGGTCGTCCGGACGTTCATCAAGAACGTCAAGGAGCGTGCCCTCGGCTCCGAGGTCTCCAAGGCGCTGAACCCCGCCCAGCAGGTCCTGAAGATCGTCAACGACGAACTGGTCACGATCCTCGGCGGCGAGACCCGCCGGCTGCGGTTCGCCAAGCAGCCGCCCACCGTGATCATGCTCGCCGGTCTCCAGGGTGCTGGTAAGACCACCCTCGCGGGCAAGCTCGGCCGCTGGCTGAAGGAGCAGGGCCACTCGCCGCTGCTCGTCGCCTGCGACCTCCAGCGCCCCAACGCCGTCAACCAGCTCAGCGTGGTCGCCGAGCGCGCCGGCGTGGCCGTCTACGCCCCGCAGCCGGGCAACGGCGTCGGTGACCCGGTCCAGGTCGCCAAGGACTCCATCGAGTTCGCCAAGACCCGGGTCCACGACATCGTGATCGTCGACACCGCCGGCCGCCTCGGCATCGACCAGGAGCTGATGCAGCAGGCCGCGGACATCCGCGACGCCGTCTCGCCCGACGAGATCCTCTTCGTCGTCGACGCGATGATCGGTCAGGACGCCGTCAACACCGCCGAGTCCTTCCGCGACGGCGTGGGCTTCGACGGCGTGGTGCTCTCCAAGCTCGACGGTGACGCCCGCGGTGGTGCGGCCCTGTCGATCCGGCAGATCACCGGCAAGCCGATCATGTTCGCCTCGAACGGCGAGAAGCTCGACGACTTCGACGCCTTCCACCCGGACCGGATGGCTTCCCGCATCCTCGACATGGGTGACCTGCTCACCCTGATCGAGCAGGCGGAGAAGACGTTCAGCCAGGAAGAGGCCGAGAAGATGGCCTCCAAGCTGGCGTCCAAGAAGGGCCAGGACTTCACCCTGGACGACTTCCTGGCCCAGATGGAGCAGGTCAGGAAGATGGGCAGCATCAGCAAGCTGCTCGGCATGCTGCCCGGTATGGGGCAGATCAAGGACCAGATCAACAACCTCGACGAGCGTGACGTCGACCGCACCGCCGCGATCATCAAGTCGATGACCCCGGCCGAGCGCCAGGACCCGACGATCATCAACGGCTCCCGCCGCGCCCGTATCGCCAAGGGTTCCGGCGTCGAGGTCAGCGCCGTGAAGGGCCTGGTCGAGCGGTTCTTCGAGGCCCGCAAGATGATGTCCCGCATGGCCCAGGGCGGCGGCATGCCCGGCATGCCGGGGATCCCGGGCATGGGCGGCGGCCCCGGCCGGCAGAAGAAGCAGCCGAAGCAGGCCAAGGGCAAGCAGCGCTCGGGCAACCCGATGAAGCGCAAGCAGCAGGAGCTGGAGGAGGCCCAGCGACGCGAGGCCCAGGCCCAGGGCGGCAACGCCTTCGGGCTGCCGCAGCAGGGCGGCCAGGACTTCGAGCTGCCGGACGAGTTCAAGAAGTTCATGGGCTGACGGCCCGCGTACGTCCCTGAGGGCGCTCTCCCCGCGCGGGAGGGCGCCCTCAGCGCATGCCGAGGTCCGGTGTGTGCCGTAACGTCCAAATATGAGCAATGCCGCGCCACCCCGCAGGGCACCGGACCAGCCGTGGCGCACGGAAGGCACCCCCGAGGAGCCGCCGCGGCGGCCCGGCGGCCGGAGAATGCGCGGCCGGTGGTGGGGCCTCGCCGTCACCGCGGTGATCGTCTTTCTGCTGGTCTACATCGGGCTGAACTACCTCGACCAGGGCAATGAGCCGACGATCTCGTACACCGAGTTCAGCCGGCAGGTCGACGAGGGCAACGTCGAGAAGATCTACTCCAAGGGCGACGCGATCCAGGGCCAGCTCAAGGAGGCCCGGGACGATCCCGAGGGCGACGGCGACTACACCAAGTTCAAGACACAGCGTCCGGCCTTCGCGGACGACGATCTCTGGCAGAGCCTGGACCGCCGCGACGTCACGGTGACCGCGCAGCCGGTCGTGCAGCAGCGCGGTCTGCTGTCCAACCTGCTGCTCTCGCTGGTGCCGATCGTGTTCCTGGTCGCGGTGTGGATCTTCTTCGCGCGGCGGATGGGCGGGGGCATGGGCGGCGCGGGCGGGATGCTCGGCCGCAAGGCGCCGCCCAAACCGGTCGAGCTGCTGCCCGGCACCCAGCGCACCACCTTCGCCGACGTGGCCGGCATCGACGAGGTCAAGGGCGAGCTGGACGACGTCGTCGACTTCCTGGAGCATCCGGACGTCTACCGCAGGATGGGCGCCAAGATGCCGCGCGGGGTGCTGCTGGCCGGCTCGCCGGGCACCGGCAAGACCCTGCTGGCGCGGGCGGTCGCGGGCGAGGCGGGCGTGCCGTTCTTCTCCGCCTCCGCCTCCGAGTTCATCGAGATGATCGTCGGCGTCGGCGCCTCCCGGGTCCGCGAGCTGTTCGCCGAGGCGCGCAAGGTGGCGCCGTCGATCATCTTCATCGACGAGATCGACACCATCGGACGCGTCCGCGGCGCGGGCGCCTCGGTCAGCGGTCACGACGAGCGCGAGCAGACGCTGAACCAGATCCTCACCGAGATGGACGGCTTCTCCGGCTCGGAGGGCGTCATCGTCATAGCGGCCACGAACCGCGCCGACATCCTCGACCCGGCGCTCACCCGGCCCGGCCGCTTCGACCGGGTGGTCAACGTCTCCCCGCCGGACCGCGGCGGACGCGAGGCGATCCTGCGCATCCACACCCGCGAGATCCCGCTCGCCGCCGATGTGGACCTGACCCAGGTGGCCCGGACCACCCCGGGCATGACCGGTGCGGATCTGGCCAACCTCGCCAACGAGGCCGCACTGCTCGCCGTCAAGCGCAAGCAGAAGCAGGTGACCGCCTCCGATCTCTCGGAGGCCCTGGAGAAGGTGCAGCTCGGGGCCGAACGCACCCTCGTGATGCCCGAGGAGGACCGCCGGCGCACCGCCTACCACGAGAGCGGCCACGCCCTGCTCGGCATGCTCCAGCCCGGCGCCGACCCCGTCCGCAAGATCACCATCGTGCCGCGCGGCCGGGCGCTCGGCGTGACGCTGTCCACCCCGGAGGTGGAGCGGTACGCGCACTCCGAGGAGTACCTGCGCGGCCGCATCATCGGCGCCCTCGGCGGGATGGCCGCCGAGCACGTGGTCTACGGCGTCATCACGACGGGTGCGGAGAACGACCTCGAACAGGTCAGCAACATCGCGCGCGGGATGGTCGCGCGGTGGGGCATGAGCCCGCGGGTCGGCCGTCTCTCCGCCCTTCCGAGCGACGCCCAGCAGGCCTACGGCCTCGCCGCGGCGCCGGCCACCCTCGACGCCATCGACCACGAGATGCGCCGGATCGTCGACGAGTGCTACGAGGAGGCGTGCCTCAAACTCCGCGAGCACCAAGGGCAGCTGGAAGCCCTCGCCGAGGCGCTGCTGGAGAACGAGACGCTGGAGGAGGCGGACGCGTACCGCATCGCGGGGATCGCCCGGCTGTCCAAGGGGGAGGCCTAGCGTCGCGTCGGGAAGCCCGTGCTCAGCGGATCCGTGCTCACGGGGTCCGTGCTCACGGGGTCCGTGCTCACCGGGTCCGTGCTCACCGGGTCCGTGCTCACGGGGTCCGTGCTCACGGGGTCCGTGCTCACGGGGTCCGGGCGATCAGGTACCGGAACACGTTCGGCATCCACACCGTGCCGTCCGGGCGCCGGTACGCGTGGAGCGCTTCCGTCATCTCCTTCGCGACCTGCGCCTGGTCCGTCGCCGCGACCGCCGCGTCGAACAGGCCCGTGGAGAGCAGACCCTTGAGCGCGCTGTCCACGTTCGCGTACCCGAACGGGCAGGCCACCCGCCCCGATCCGTCCGGCCGCAGCCGGGCCCGCTGGGCGACGTCCTCCAGGTCGTCGCGGAGTGCCGGGCGCAGCCGGACCGTGCCGCGCTCCTGATCCGCCAGCCGGGCCGCGACCCGCAGCACCGACGAGGTGGCGCACCGCTCGGGCGGGCCCCAGCCGACGAGCACCACGGGCGCGCCGCGCCGGGCGAGTGGGGTCGCGGCCGTCAGCAGCCCGGCCAGTTCCTCCGCGTCGCCCGCCACGCGTCCGATCGGTTCGAAGGCGGTCACCAGGGTGTACGCGGACGGCTGCGCGCCGGGCCGGTCCGTGGGGAGCCGGTCGGTGAGCCGGATGTCCGCCCGCGCGTGTGCCCCCCAGGTCTCCCTCAGCAGCCGCTCGCGGGCGAGGGCCAGCCGCGCGGGGGAGGAGGACTCGACACCGGTGAGGGCCGCGCCTCTGGAGGCCGCCATCACCAGGGCGAGCCCGGAGCCGCAGCCGAGGGAGAGGAGCCGGGTGCCCGGCCCCACGTCCAGTCGCTCGTGGACCGCCTCGTAGAGCGGAACCAGCATCCGTTCCTGGATCTCGGACCAGTCACGCGCGCGTGCACCCAGATCCGCGCGGGGCACCGGCCCCGCGTGAGGCAGGTGCTGCCGCACGAGCACAGGTGTCATGAAAAAGCGCCCCAATCCGCAGAGAGTGTGCAGACGTACCCGATCGGGTGGCCCCCGTGCAGTGCCCTCGCACCGCCCCCGTATGCCAGGTAACTCCCCGTCTGCGGCCGCGTCCAGGGGTTGCGGAGCCCCGCTTGTGGACGGCATGTGCCTGTGGCGAGAATTCACATTCCGGCAACGTGGACCCGTACCATCTCGCCATGGCCAAGGCTCCCGTACTCACCCCGCGCGCGGAGGACTTCCCGCGCTGGTACCAGGATCTGATCAGCAAGGCCGAACTGGCCGACAACGGGCCGGTGCGCGGCACGATGGTGATCCGACCGTACGGCTACGGGCTGTGGGAGCGGATGCAGGCGGAGATGGACGCCCGCATCAAGGAGACGGGCACCCAGAACGCGTACTTCCCGCTGCTGATCCCGCAGTCGTACCTCACCCGTGAGGCCGAGCACGTGGAGGGCTTCGCGCCCGAGCTGGCCGTGGTCACGCACGGCGGCGGCAAGGAGCTGGAGGAGCCCGCCGTCGTCCGCCCCACCTCCGAGATGATCATCAACGACTACTTCTCGAAGTGGGTGCAGAGCTACCGCGACCTTCCCCTGCTCATCAACCAGTGGGCCAACGTGGTCCGGTGGGAACTGCGCCCCCGGCTGTTCCTGCGCACGTCCGAGTTCCTCTGGCAGGAGGGGCACACCGCGCACGCCACGTACGAGGACGCCCGCGACTTCGCCGCGCACATCCACCGCCGGGTCTACGAGGACTTCATGCTGAACGTCCTCGCGATGGATGTCGTCCCCGGCCGCAAGACCGTCAAGGAGCGGTTCGCCGGAGCCGTCAACACCCTCACCCTCGAAGGGATGATGGGCGACGGCAAGGCCCTCCAGATGGCCACCAGCCATGAGCTGGGCCAGAACTTCGCCAAGGCGTTCAACACCACGTACCTGTCCAAGGACGGCACACAGGAGCTGGTCTGGCAGACGTCCTGGGGCTCGACGACCCGCATGATCGGCGCCCTGGTGATGATGCACGGCGACGACGACGGTCTGCGGGTGCCGCCGAGGCTGGCGCAGATCCAGGCCGTGGTCCTCGCGATCAAGGGCGACGAGGCGGTTCTGGCCAAGGTCCGCGAGGTGGGCGACCGGCTGAAGGCGGCGGGGGTGCGCGTCCACGTCGACGACCGCACCGACGTGCCCTTCGGGCGGCGCGCGGTCGACTGGGAGCTGAAGGGCGTGCCCGTGCGCGTCGAGATCGGGCCCCGGGACCTGGAGAACGGTACGGCGATGCTGGCCCGCCGGATCCCGGGAGGCAAGGAGCCGGTGGCGATCGACACGCTCGTGGACCTGCTCCCGGGGATCCTCGAGGAGGACCAGGCGCTGCTGCTGCGCCAGTCCCGCGAGCGCCGGGTCTCCCGTACGACGGACGTGTCCACGGTCGAGGAGGCCGTCGAGGCGGCCGTGGCCGGCGGCTGGGCGCGCATCCCATGGGCGACCCTCGGCGAGGAGGGCGAGGCCGGGCTGGCCGAGCACTCGGTGACCGTACGGTGTCTGGTCGCCGAGGACGGGTCGGTGCCGGACGACGGGGACGCGCCCGGTAACGTCGCGATCGTCGCACGCGCTTACTGAGACGGGGCCCTCCGCCGGGAGAGCGACCGAAACACCTCTTGCGCCCCTGCCGAACATTCGTACCCCGGCGCGCGGACCTCGTCTACGCGCCGGGGCGTACGTCAGACTACGCACCAGCTTGGGGTGAGCTGTGAGCCTTCTCCGCAGATCAGCGCACCCGCCCTCGTCTCCACGCATCAGCGGCAACTGACGGGTACGTGCAAATTATTTGAGATGCCCCGGAATAGGAACACAGGGGCACCCCCGCTCGTTGTCATTACGTGAGCACGACACAGACACCACCTGTTCTCGCCGCAGAGCTGGCACAGGCGTGGGCCGACATTCAGCGGTACCACCCCGAGCTGCCGGACCTTGCCGCGCCAGAGTCCCTGATCGGGGAGTCGTCGTCCGCCTGCGGTCACGAGCTCTCCTTCGAGCGACTGCTCCATGAGGCAGTCCATGGCATCGCCGCCGCCCGTGGCGTCCGCGACACCTCCCGCGCCGGCCGCTACCACAACCGCAGATTCCTCGCGATCGCCGAGGAGCTGGGCCTGGACCACCCCGAGGAACCGCACCCGAGCAGCGGCTTCTCCCTGGTCACGCTCAACCCCGAGGCCAAACGCCGCTACCGCCCGACGATCGAGCGTCTCCAGCGGGCCCTCAAGGCCCACACGGCGGCCACCTCCGCCGACAGCACCGCCCGCACCTTCCGCGGCCCGGCCGCCCGCCACGGCTCCTCCGGCGGCGGCGTACGGGTCAAGGCCGTCTGCGACTGCGGTCGCAACGTCCGGGTGGTCCCTTCGGTCCTGGCCCAGGCCCCGATCGTCTGCGGCGGCTGCGGCAAACCGTTCCGCATCCCGGAGATCGCGGGCGTGGCGTAACCGCGGACGGTCCTGCACCGGCATCTCGTGGCTGTCGGTTCAGGTCGGCGACCTCGCGGGGTGCCGTGTCTCCGCCCCTCCCCGGGCGGTCGTGCCGCCGGGCGGCACCCGTCCCGACGACGGCCGGCACCCCGCGGCGCCGGGCTGCGCACCCGATGCACCCGATGTACGGTCATCCCGGCGCCGGGTGCCCCTCAGGCGTGCCCGAGCGCCCGTCCCGCCCCTCGGCTCGGGGGGACCCGCGGGATGTGGCACAATGGCTAGCTGTACTCGACAGTCGCATAGGACCCCTCTCTCCTCCGGCTGACGCGTCCATCGGGCACTCGGGTACCGCAACCCCACGCGGCCGTTTCGCGTGCCCAACCACGTCAAAACCAGGAGAGTCCACTCCCGTGGCAGTCAAGATCAAGCTGAAGCGTCTGGGCAAGATCCGTTCGCCTCACTACCGCATCGTCATCGCCGACTCCCGCACCCGCCGTGACGGCCGTGCGATCGAGGAGATCGGCAAGTACCACCCGACCTACAACCCGTCGGTCATCGAGGTGGACGCCGACCGTGTGGCGTACTGGCTGGGTGTCGGCGCGCAGCCGACCGAGCCCGTTCTCGCCATTCTGAAGAAGACCGGCGACTGGCAGAAGTTCAAGGGCGAGCCCGCCCCGGCTCCGCTGCTCGTCGCCGAGCCGAAGAAGGCGCGCCCGTCGTTCGAGGCCCTCGGTGGCGACGACTCGGGCAAGGGTGAGGCGATCACCCAGAAGAAGAAGGCTGAGAAGAAGGACGAGGCCGCGGCCGAGTCCGAGTCGACCGAGGCCTGAGCATGCTCGAGGAGGCTCTCGAGCACCTCGTGAAGGGCATCGTCGACAACCCCGACGATGTGCAGGTCGCCTCGCGCAACCTGCGCCGTGGGCAGGTGCTCGAGGTCCGGGTCCACCCGGACGATCTCGGTAAGGTGATCGGCCGCAACGGCCGCACCGCACGCGCTCTGCGGACCGTCGTGGGCGCCATCGGCGGCCGGGGCATCCGTGTCGACCTCGTCGACGTGGACCACGTCCGCTGACGCTTGTTGCAAACCGGCTCGGGCCGGGGAGGGCCTCTGGGCCGTCCCCGGCCCGCAGTCGTATGACAGGAGATCAAGGACAGTGCAGCTGGTAGTCGGACGGATCGGCCGTGCCCACGGCATCAAGGGCGAGGTCACCGTCGAGGTACGTACCGACGAGCCGGAGCTGAGGCTCGCGCCCGGCGCCGTACTCGCCACCGATCCCGCCACCGCGGGACCGCTCACCATCGAAGCCGGCCGCGTCCACAGCGGCCGCCTCCTCCTGCGCTTCGCGGGCGTCGCCGACCGCAACGGCGCCGAGGCCCTGCGCAACACCCTCCTGATCGCCGAGGTCGACCCGGAGGAGCTGCCCGAGGAGGAGGACGAGTACTACGACCACCAGCTCATCGACCTCGACGTGGTGACCGCGGACGGCGTCGAGGTGGGCCGGATCACCGAGATCTCGCACCTGCCCTCCCAGGACCTCTTCATCGTCGAGCGCCCGGACGGCACCGAGGTGATGATCCCGTTCGTCTCGGAGATCGTCGGCGAGATCGACCTGGCGGAGCAGAAGGCCGTCATCACCCCGCCGCCGGGGCTGATCGACGACCGCGCGGAGATCGTGTCCGCCCGGGACTCGGGTGAGGGCGAGTCCTGATGCGCCTCGACGTCGTCACGATCTTCCCCGAGTACCTCGACCCGCTGAACGTCTCCCTCGTCGGCAAGGCACGCGCGCGTGGGCAGCTGAACGTGCATGTGCACGACCTGCGGGAGTGGACCTACGACCGCCACAACACGGTCGACGACACGCCCTACGGCGGCGGGCCCGGCATGGTCATGAAGACCGAGCCCTGGGGCGACGCCCTGGACTCCGTCCTCGCCGACGGCTACGAGACCGGGGCGCGCGGGCCCGCGCTGATCGTCCCGACCCCCAGCGGCCGCCCCTTCACCCAGGAACTCGCCGTCGAGCTCTCCGAGCGCCCCTGGCTGATCTTCACCCCGGCCCGCTACGAGGGCATCGACCGGCGGGTCGTCGACGAGTACGCCACCCGGATCCCGGTCTACGAGGTCTCCATCGGCGACTACGTCCTCGCCGGCGGCGAGGCGGCCGTACTCGTCGTCACGGAGGCCGTGGCACGGCTGCTGCCCGGCGTGCTCGGGAACGCCGAATCCCACCGCGACGACTCCTTCGCGCCCGGCGCCATGGCGAGCCTCCTGGAGGGGCCCGTCTACACCAAGCCGCCCGAGTGGCGCGGCCGCGACATCCCCGAGGTGCTGCTCAGCGGCCACCACGGGAAGATCGCCCGCTGGCGCCGCGACGAGGCACTGCGTCGTACGACGGCCAACCGGCCCGACCTCATCGAGCGCTGCGACCCCAAGGCCTTCGACAAGAAGGACCGCGAGATGCTCTCCATACTGGGCTGGGCGCCCGACCCGGAGGGTGAGCCGTACGGTCGATTTTGGCGCAGGACCGACGGCGTGGAAGAATAGGCCGCTGTTGTGCGCCGTCCGGCGTGCGCCCCTGCCACAGGGGGACACGACGTCCGCCCCGACGAGCACGACAGACCCCCTGAAAACCTAGTTCCGCTGATGACCTGTGGCATTGGCGAAGAAAGCAGACGAAATGTCTCACCTGCTCGACTCCGTCGACGCCGCGTCGCTGCGCAGCGACGTCCCGGCCTTCCGCCCGGGTGACACCGTCAACGTCCACGTCCGCGTCATCGAGGGCAACCGCTCCCGTGTGCAGCAGTTCAAGGGCGTTGTGATCCGCCGCCAGGGCGCCGGTGTCCGCGAGACCTTCACGGTCCGCAAGGTCTCCTTCTCCGTCGGCGTCGAGCGCACCTTCCCGGTGCACACTCCGATCGTCGAGAAGATCGAGCTCGTCACCCGCGGTGACGTGCGTCGCGCCAAGCTGTACTACCTCCGTGAGCTGCGCGGCAAGGCCGCGAAGATCAAGGAGAAGCGCGACAACTGAGCGCACTCGGAGATCCACAGAGGGGCCGGATAGCATCTGGCCCCGATGGACACCGAAGCTCAGCAGACGACGGAGCGCGACCGCTCCTCCCGCCCTTCCGTTCCCGCGGCGGCCTCCCCGAACGAGGCCCCGCACACGGAGGGACCGGAGGGACGGTCGCGTTTCGCGTTGGTGGCGCGGATCACGCAGTGGCTCCCCGGCGGCAGGATCAGCCTCACTCTGCTCGTCTGCCTGCTGTTTTTGCTGGTCCTCAACACGTTCGTGGCGCAACCTTTCCAGATTCCCAGCGGATCCATGGAAAACGGATTGAGGATCGGTGACCGCGTTCTCGTAAATAAGTTGGCGTACCGTTTCGGTTCCGGGCCCCGGCGCGGCGACGTCGTCGTGTTCGACGGAACCGGGTACTTCGGGAACGCCGACTACATCAAACGCGTCGTGGGTGTAGGGGGAGACCACGTGGTCTGCTGCGACAAGGAGGGGAGGATCAGCGTGAACGGCCGGTCGGTCGACGAGTCCGCGTTCCTGTATCCGGGCGACAGCCCGTCCTCGGTGGACTTCGACGTGGTCGTGCCCGAGGGCACCCTGTTCGTCCTCGGTGACCATCGCAGCGCCTCCAGCGACTCCCGCGACCATCTGGGCTCCCCGGGCGGCGGCATGATCCCGGTCGACGACGTGATCGGCCGCGCCGACTGGATCGTCTGGCCCGCCGGGCACAGCGGCCGGCCGGCCCGCCCGAGCGCGTACGCGCACGTGCCCGGCGCGGAGGGCGCCCATGGGTAACCGCGGCAAGCCGCGCGGCGTCCCCAGCTCTCCCGCGGACCAGCTCCTGCCCACCGGCGCCCGGCGCGCCGCCGGCTCGTCCGGCGGCCGTTCGCGCGCGGACCGGCGCAAGCTCCAGCGCAAGGTCAAGCGCAAGCGGAGGCGCTCGGCGGTCCGGGAGATACCGCTGCTGGTCGGTGTCGCCGTGCTGATCGCCCTGGTCCTGAAGACCTTCCTCGTGCAGGCCTTCGTGATCCCGTCCGGCTCCATGGAGCAGACGATCCAGATCGGCGACCGGGTCCTGGTCGACAAGTTCACCCCGTGGTTCGGCTCCAAGCCGCAGCGCGGGGACGTCGTCGTCTTCAAGGACCCCGGCGGCTGGCTCGCGGACGAGCAGACCACCACGAAGAAGGACGACCCCGTGGTCGTCAAGCAGATCAAGGAAGGGCTCACCTTCATCGGTCTGCTGCCGTCCGACGACGAGAAGGACCTGATCAAACGGGTCGTCGGAGTGGGCGGCGACCGGGTCCAGTGCTGTGACACGCAAGGGCGGGTCACCGTCAACGGCGTTCCCCTGGAAGAGGGAACCTACCTGTACCCCGGGAACGCGCCCTCCGACTCCGCCTTCGACATCACCGTCCCGCAGGGCCGGCTGTGGGTGATGGGCGATCACCGGGCCAACTCCGCGGACTCCCGCGCCCACCAGGACACCGACTACGGCGGCACCGTCTCCGAGGACGAGGTCGTCGGACGCGCCATGGTCATCGCCTGGCCCCTGGGGCACTGGAACCGTCTCAAGGAACCGCAAACTTTCTCCTCGGTGACCGGCTCGACCGCCACGGCGACCGCGTCCGTCCAGCCGTCGCATAGGGTTGCCCCGGACGATCCGAACGGAACGATCCGACAACTCCCGAGCCCTGCGGAACTCCCGCTCGTTATGGGAGTGGTGGGCCTGCGCCGTACGTGGAGCAGGCGGCGGCACGGAGTGAGGAGTTGGCGTGGGGGATGTGGCGGTTGGCGCACGGTCGGGGCACGACGGCGAAGAGCACCGCGGACGTCCCGTGGCAGCCGACCCGGCCGCGGACGGCGCCGTGACCTCCGGGAGTGACCCGGCGGTGGGCGGCGACGGTCCGCCCTCGGACGAGCCCCCGCGGACCGGTGGCGAGGGATCGGGCGGTGCGGCCCCGAAGCCGAAGAAGCCGCGCTCCTTCTGGAAGGAGCTGCCGATCCTGATCGGTATCGCGCTGGTGCTCGCGCTGCTGATCAAGACGTTCCTGGTGCAGGCGTTCTCGATCCCGTCCGCGTCGATGGAGAACACCCTCAAGGAGGGTGACCGGGTCCTGGTCGACAAGCTGACGCCATGGTTCGGTTCCGAGCCCGAGCGCGGCGAGGTCGTCGTCTTCCACGACCCGGACAACTGGCTGGCCGGCGAGGCCGTCGCCGACCCGAACGCCCTCCAGACCTTCCTCAGCTGGATCGGCCTGATGCCGTCCGCCGAGGAGAAGGACCTGATCAAGCGGGTCGTCGGCGTCGGCGGCGACACCGTCACCTGCAAGGGCACCGGCCCGCTGACGGTCAACGGCAAGGCGCTCAACGAGCCGTACGTGTACCCGGGCAACACCCCGTGCAGCCAGGACGACCAGGGCGGCCAGTTCTCGGTGAAGGTCCCCAAGGGCTACATCTGGGTCATGGGCGACCACCGCCAGAACTCGCGGGACTCGCGCTACAACCAGGCGGACAAGCACCACGGGATGGTCCCCGTCGAGAAGGTCGTCGGCCGCGCCATCGTCAAGGCCTGGCCGATCAACCGCTGGGGCACCCTGCCGGTTCCGGACACCTTCGACCAGGAGGGCCTGAACAGCCAGTCGTCGGCCGCTTCGGCCCTGACGGTCGCCCCGCAGGGGCTCGCCGTCGCCGGGGTCGTCCCGGTGGTCCTGTGGCGCCGCGGGCGCCGGCAGCCGTCCCGGACGCGCTGACGACCTCGCCGCCCCGGGCCCGTAAACCCTTTCCCAAGCTTGTGGCCCAGGCCGGGAAGGAAGGGCTGACCCCGTTCGGTACCGCCGGGTAGGGTGCGGACCCATGGGTGGCGAGAGCACGATACGTACGGCCCCGCACAGCGGCGGTGGCACCAGCAGTGGCCCGGTGGGCAGCCGGACCGGACAGCGTCTGTCCGGACTGGCCGTCGCGCTGGGCCTCGTGCTGTTCCTGGGCGGATTCGTCTGGGCGGCCCTGGTCTACCGGCCGTACACCGTGCCCACCAGTTCCATGGCGCCGACGATCGGCGCAGGCGCGCGCGTGCTGGCCGAGCGGGTGGACGGCGACGAGGTGCGCCGCGGTGATGTCGTCGTGTTCAAGGACGAGGCCTGGGTGAGCGGCTCGGCCGTGGTCAAGCGGGTGGTCGCGGTCGGCGGTGACACGGTGGCCTGCTGCACGGAGGGCAAGCTGACGGTCAACGGCAAGGAGATCGACGAGCCGTATCTGCCCGAGGGCAGCCTCGCCGAGATCAAGGGCTTCCCGACCGTGACCGTTCCCGAGGGCCGGCTGTTCCTGCTCGGCGACGAGCGGCAGGGCTCGCTGGACTCCACCGCCCACCTCACGGACGCGGCCAGCGGCACGGTGGCGCGCAGCGCTGTCACGGCCCGGGTGGACGCCGTCGTCTGGCCGTGGGACGGCCTGCTCAAACGCCCCACCGGCTTCACGGAACTCGGGGCGCTCTCCGAGCCGGGCCCGCTGCGGACGATCCTCTGGCTGGTCGGCGTCGGCGCGGTGCTGGTCCTCGGCGGCGGCGCCTACGGCCCGATCGCCCAGCGGGCGGCCCGCCGCCGCGCCCGCACCCGGCCGGAGCCCGCCGGTGTCGGCTGAGGCCGCGGACGCGGGCGCCGACACCTACGAGGGCGGCCTGCGCAAGGTCGCCCGGGTGGTGCTGCTCGACCCGCAGGACCGCATCCTGCTGCTGCACGGCCATGAACCGGATGACCGGGCCGACGACTGGTGGTTCACGCCAGGCGGCGGTGTGGAGGGCGACGAGACCCGTGAACAGGCGGCCCTGCGCGAACTCGCCGAGGAGACCGGCATCACCGAGGTCGACCTGGGGCCGGTGCTGTGGCGGCGGACCTGCTCCTTCCCGTTCGCCGGCCGCCGCTGGGACCAGGACGAGTGGTACTACCTGGCCCGTACGACCGTGACGACGACGCAGGCCACAGCCCTGACGGAGCTGGAGCGGCGCAGCGTCGCCGGAGCGCGCTGGTGGACGTGTCAGGAACTGACCCGGTCGCATGAGACGGTGTATCCGACCAGACTCGCCGAGCTGCTGCGCAGGCTGCTCGACGACGGTCCCCCGGCCCGGCCCGTAACCCTTGACACGGAAATCGTCTAGGGGCTCACGGGACTGGCGCACAATGGGGGGATCGCACGGCTGAAGGGGAACATGCCATGAGCGCCGAGGACCTCGAGAAGTACGAGACCGAGATGGAGCTGAAGCTCTACCGGGAGTACCGCGATGTCGTCGGTCTGTTCAAATACGTGATCGAGACCGAGCGGCGTTTCTACCTGACCAACGACTACGAGATGCAGGTGCACTCGGTCCAGGGTGAGGTGTTCTTCGAGGTGTCGATGGCCGATGCCTGGGTGTGGGACATGTACCGGCCGGCCCGGTTCGTGAAGCAGGTGCGGGTGCTCACGTTCAAGGACGTGAACATCGAGGAGCTGAACAAGAGCGATCTGGAGCTGCCGGGCAGCTGAGTTCCCTGGTCGTGGGGCTCGTGGGGGCTCGTGAGGGCTCGCGTGGGCTCGTGTGGGTGACGGAGTTGTCCACAGCCTCTGACTTGTCCACCAAGATCCATTTCTTGGCGGCGGATGCGTGAGCGTGGGTGCCGGAGGTGGTGCCCACATGAACACGCATCAGGCACGCAACGCACTCGGCAGGTACGGAGAAGGGCTGGCCGCGCGGCGGCTGGCCGAGGCCGGCATGACGGTCCTGGAGCGCAATTGGCGCTGCGGCAGGACCGGGGAGATCGACATCGTCGCCCGCGACCGGGACGTGCTGGTCGTCTGTGAGGTCAAGACCCGCCGGAACGGCGGCTTCCAGCAGCCGGCGGCGGGGGTGACACCGGAGAAGGCCGAGCGGTTGCGCGGCCTCGCGCAGCGGTGGGTCCAGGAACACGGAGGAGCCCCGCCGGGCGGCGTCCGCATCGACCTGGTGGCCGTCCTGCTTCCCGACCGCGGCGCGCCCGTCGTGGAGCATGTGCGGGGGGTGGCCTGAGATGGGCTTCGCGCGTACGTGCTCGGTGGCGCTGGTGGGCGTCGAAGGCGTCGTGGTCGAGGTCCAGGCGGACCTGGAGCCCGGGGTGGCCGCGTTCACACTGGTGGGGCTGCCGGACAAGAGCCTGACGGAGAGCCGGGACCGGGTGCGGGCGGCGGTGGTGAACTCGGGCGGCGAATGGCCGCAGAAGAAGCTCACCGTCGGACTCAGCCCGGCGTCGGTGCCGAAGGCCGGCAGCGGCTTCGATCTCGCCGTCGCCTGTGCGGTGCTGGGTGCCGCGGAACGGATCGACCCGCGGGTGCTCGCCGACATCGTGATGATCGGCGAACTGGGACTGGACGGACGGGTACGGCCGGTCCGGGGCATCCTGCCCGCGGTGATCGCCGCGGCCGACGCGGGCTACGAGCAGGTGGTCGTGCCGGAATGCGCCGCCGCCGAGGCCTCGCTGGTCCCGGGCGTCTCCGTGCTCGGGGTGCGCAGCCTGCGGCAGCTGATCGCGCTCCTCGCGGACGAGCCCGTGCCCGAGGAGGAGCAGGACGACGCGGGCCGCCCCGACCCGCTCCTCGCCGGTCTGCGGATGCCCGGCACCGGCGCGGCCACCGGAATGCACAGCCTCGGCGCCGCCCAGCACGACCAGGGGCACGACCTGGCGGACGTGGTCGGGCAGCGCTCGGCGCGCACCGCGGTGGAAGTGGCGGCGGCGGGCGGACACCACCTCTTCCTGGAAGGGCCGCCCGGCGCGGGCAAGACCATGCTCGCGGAGCGGCTGCCGGCCGTTCTGCCCCGGCTGACCAGGCAGGAGTCGCTGGAGGTCACGGCGGTGCACTCGGTGGCCGGGCTGCTGCCACCGGGCAAGCCCCTGATCGACGTCGCCCCCTACTGCGCCCCGCACCACTCGGCGACCATGCAGTCGCTGGTCGGGGGCGGCCCGGGGGTCGCACGGCCCGGCGCGGTCTCGCTGGCTCATCGCGGTGTGCTGTTCCTGGACGAGACTCCCGAGTTCAGCGGCCAGACCCTCGACGCCCTGCGGCAGCCCCTGGAGGCGGGCCATGTGGTCATCGCGCGCAGCGCGGGCGTGGTGCGGTTCCCGGCGCGGTTCCTGATGGTGCTGGCGGCCAACCCCTGCCCGTGCGGTCGCTTCTCGCTGCGGGACAGTCTGTGCGAGTGCCCGCCGTCGGCGATCCGCCGCTACCAGGCCCGGCTCTCCGGACCCCTGCTCGACCGGGTCGACCTGCGGGTCGAGGTGGACCCGGTCAGCCGGACGGAACTCGCCCACCGCGGCCCGGGCGGAGAGTCCACCGCGACGGTCGCCGACCGGGTCCGGGCCGCCCGGGAACGCGCGGCGGCCCGGCTGGCGGACACCCCGTGGCGGACCAACAGCGAGGTGCCGGGACGGGAACTGCGCACCCGCTGGCATGCGGCGACCGGCGCGATGGACGACGCCGAGCGCAATCTGGAGCGGGGCGTGCTGACCGCACGGGGGCTCGACCGGGTGCTTCGGGTCGCCTGGACCGTCGCCGACCTCGTCGGCCACGACCGGCCCGACGCCTCCGATGTCGCCCTCGCCCTGCAACTGCGCACGGGGGTCCCGCGCGGTGTGCCGATGGCCCTCGGGGCCCTCGCATGAGCGGCTTTGGCGAGCCGGGTGACGACCGGCTCGCCCGGGTCTTCCTCTCCCGGGTCATCGAGCCCGGGGACGAGGTCGGCGGGCGGTGGGTGCGGGAGCGAGGGGCGGTCGAGGTGGCGCGACGGCTGCGGGAGGGCGCGGACATGCTGACCGGGGTGTCGGAGCGGCGGTGGGGCGGGCTGACCGCCCGGGCCGGGCGGGCCGAGCCCGAACGGGATCTCGCGGTCGCGGCGGAGGCCGGGGTGCGGTTCCTGTGCCCCGGGGACACCGAGTGGCCCGGCACGCTGGACGACCTCGGGGACGCCCGGCCGCTCGGACTGTGGGTGCGGGGCCGGCCCAGTCTGCGGATGTGGGCGCTGCGCTCCGTCGCCGTCGTCGGCGCCCGTGCCTGCACCGCGTACGGCGCCCATATGGCCGCCACGCTCGCGGCCGGCCTCGCCGAGCGGGGGTGGGTGGTCGTGTCCGGCGGTGCCTACGGGGTCGACGGCGCCGCCCACCGGGGGGCTCTCGGGGCCGGCGGCGCCACCGTCGCCGTCCTCGCCTGCGGGGTCGACCGGCCCTACCCGCGCGGCCACACCGAGTTGATCAACAGGATCGCGGAACAGGGGCTGGTGGTCGGGGAGTTGCCGCCCGGTGACCATCCCACGCAGAACCGGTTCATCCTGCGCAACCGGGTGATCGCCGCGCTCACCCGGGGCACGGTGGTCGTCGAGGCCGCCTACCGCAGCGGCTCGCTGGTCACCGCCCGGGCGGCCCAGCGGTTGGGCCGACACACCATGGGCGTGCCGGGGCCCGCCACCAGCGGGCTCTCCGCCGGGGTGCACGAGCTGCTGCGCCAGGAGGGGGCCGTGCTGGTCACCGACGCCGCGGAGGTCGTCGAACTCGTCGGGGACATGGGGGAGCTGGCCCCGGACCGGCGCGGGCCGGTGCTCCCGCGCGATCTGCTGGAGCCGGGCGCCCGGCGCGTCCTCGCCGCGCTCCCCGGCCGCCGGTCCGCGCGGGCCGAGGAGGTGGCCCGCGAGGCGGGGACCACTGCGGACGACGCGATCGCGAGACTGTACGAACTCAGGGCACTCGGATACGTCGAACGACTCGGCGACGGCTGGAAGTTGACACGCCAGGCGATGGTCTCCGTCCGAGGGGATGGACGCCTCCGTTGACCGAGGGTGTTCGGCCGTCCGGGGGAACGCCGAACCCCTTGCGGAATACCCCAGTTGACGCTCTCCCGGGAATCGCGGGGCGACCGCCGTGCCCCGGTGCGGCGTCCAGCGGAACGTATCTGCGCACAGGTCGGGCCACGTCCTTCGCGCACCGCGACACTCCAGTCACGCTACGCTCACGAGGATTCCGGTACAGAACGGCAGCAGCGCGACTTCCGACCAGCAGATCACCCAGGCACCCTCGACTCCTCCCGACTCACCCCGACTCCACGTACTTCACGGCAGAACGGCACAAGGCGACGTATGCCCCAGCACACCTCCGGGTCCGACCGGGCGGCGCTACCCCCAGCCGCCCGCGACGGTGGCAGCGTGCGGCCGCCCGCTCCCTCGACGCTCGACGAGCTGTGGCGGTCGTACAAGGCGACGGGGGACGAGCGGCTGCGGGAGCAGCTGATCCTGCACTACTCGCCGCTGGTGAAGTACGTGGCGGGGCGCGTCAGCGTCGGGCTGCCGCCCAATGTCGAGCAGGCCGACTTCGTCTCCTCCGGGGTCTTCGGGCTGATCGACGCGATCGAGAAGTTCGACATCGACCGGGAGATCAAGTTCGAGACGTACGCGATCACCAGGATCCGGGGCGCGATGATCGACGAGCTGCGCGCGCTGGACTGGATCCCGCGGTCGGTGCGGCAGAAGGCGCGCAACGTGGAGCGGGCGTACGCGACGCTGGAGGCGCGGCTGCGGCGGACGCCGTCGGAGTGCGAGGTGGCCGCCGAGATGGGTATCGCCGTCGACGAACTCCACGCCGTGTTCAGCCAGTTGTCGCTGGCCAACGTGGTGGCCCTGGAGGAGCTGCTGCACGTCGGCGGTGAGGGCGGCGACCGGCTGAGCCTGATGGACACGCTGGAGGACACGGCCGCCGACAACCCCGTGGAGGTGGCCGAGGACCGGGAGCTGCGGCGGTTCCTGGCCCGGGCGATCAACACACTGCCCGACCGGGAGAAGACCGTCGTCACGCTCTACTACTACGAGGGGCTGACCCTCGCCGAGATCGGGAACGTGCTGGGCGTCACGGAGAGCCGGGTCAGCCAGATCCACACCAAGTCCGTGCTCCAGCTGCGCGCGAAACTGGCCGGCTTCGGACGCTGACGTCCGGTGCCGGCGGGGTCGCTTCGACGTGAGTCCCTCCCGCTCGGGAGGCGGCGTCCGTAAAGTGGGGGCGTGCCAAGGATTCGAGCGGCCTCCGTGGCCGAGCACCGGTCGATGCAGCGTGCCGCCCTGCTGGACGCGGCACGCTCCCTGCTGTCCGAGGGCGGGACGGAGGCGCTGACCTTCCCCGCACTCGCCGAGCGGACGGGGCTCGCGCGTTCGTCCGTGTACGAGTACTTCCGGTCGCGGGCCGCCGTGGTCGAGGAGCTGTGCGAGGTCGACTTCCCCGTGTGGGCGGCGGAGATCGAGGCGGCGATGGCCGCGGCGGACGGGCCGGAGGCCAAGCTCGAGGCGTATGTGCGCCGGCAGCTGGGGCTGGTCGGGGACCGCCGGCACCGGGCCGTCGTGGCGATCTCGGCGAGCGAGCTGGACGCGGGGGCCCGGGAGAAGATCCGGGCGGCGCACGGCGGGCTCGTCGCGATGATCGTCGAGGTGCTGGGGGAGATGGGGCACGAGGAGCCCCGGATGGCGGCGATGCTGCTCCAAGGAGTGGTGGACGCGGCGGTGCGGCGGATCGAGCTGGGTGCCGCCGAGGAGCCCTCGGTGATCACCGAAGCCGCTGTGGCCATGGTCCTGCGGGGTGTGCGGGGCTGAGCCCCGTCCGCTCGGCATCGGCGGCTACGGACTGCCGGACACCCCCTACGCGGGGAGCGGCACGCCGAGTACCGGCAGGAGCCTCGACGGGCCCCCGCGCAGCAGCCACGGAGGGAGCAGCGTCAGGGGGTCCAGATAGGTCCCGCCCCTCCGTAGCCCCCAGTGCACGCACGGCACCGTGCAGTGCGAGCCCGTCGGCTCCACCGTGCCGAGCACCTGGCCCTCGGTCACCTCGGTGCCCTTCGTGACCGAGGGCCGTACCGGCTCGTAGGTCGTTCTGAGGTCCGTGCCGGTCAGCTCCACGGAGATCACCCCCCTCCCCGCCACCCGCCCCGCGTACGACACGCGGCCCGCCGCCACCGCGCGGACCGGTGCGCCGGGGAGCGCCGCCAGGTCCACGCCCCGGTGGCCTCGGGCGTACGCCGTCGGTGGGGGCTCCCAGGCGCGCACCACCGCCGGGCGCGCCCCCACCGGCCAGGTCCGGCCGATCGCCGGGACCCCGGGAGGCGGAGCCGGAGCTTTGGTCGCGGCCGGAGGCGCGGTGGCCGGCGCCGGCGGGGCCGGGTCCGCCCGGGCCGCCGACGCGAGCACCGTGAGCAACAGGAACAGCACCAGGCCGCCGAGACATCGCTTCGAGTCCATGGGGCAACCGTCCCGCGAAGGCTCTGATCATGGCCGGGAGCTGTGGACAACCCTCCGGTTGTGGAGAGCGGCGTCACCCGGTACCCCGCGGGTCCCGTACACTTCTTCTGGCGATCCGGGTCACCGGGTCGACTTCGCACGCCCCGGTATCGGGGGCCGGCCACGGTCGGTCTCCCGGTATCCGCGCCCCTCGGTCCTTTGTGGCTCGGCGCACCGCGGGCGTCAGGCGCGGGAGCCGTCCGGCATCCGCGGCACAACCGAGAAACTCAAGGAGAACGGCCATGGCCGTCGTCACGATGCGGGAGCTGCTGGAGAGCGGCGTCCACTTCGGTCACCAGACCCGTCGCTGGAACCCGAAGATGAAGCGCTTCATCTTCACCGAGCGCAACGGCATCTACATCATCGACCTGCTCCAGTCGCTGTCGTACATCGACCGCGCCTACGAGTTCGTCAAGGAGACCGTCGCCCACGGCGGCACGGTCATGTTCGTCGGCACGAAGAAGCAGGCGCAGGAGGCCATCGCCGAGCAGGCCACCCGCGTCGGCATGCCCTACGTCAACCAGCGCTGGCTGGGCGGCATGCTCACCAACTTCTCGACCGTCTACAAGCGCCTCCAGCGCCTGAAGGAACTCGAGCAGATCGACTTCGAGGACGTCGCCGCGTCCGGTCTGACCAAGAAGGAGCTTCTCGTGCTCTCGCGCGAGAAGGCCAAGCTGGAGAAGACCCTCGGTGGTATCCGCGAGATGTCCAAGGTCCCCAGCGCCGTCTGGATCGTGGACACCAAGAAGGAGCACATCGCGGTCGGCGAGGCCCGGAAGCTGAACATCCCGGTCGTCGCCATCCTCGACACCAACTGCGACCCCGACGAGGTCGACTACAAGATCCCGGGCAACGACGACGCGATCCGCTCCGTCACCCTGCTCACCCGCGTGATCGCCGACGCCGTCGCCGAGGGGCTCATCTCCCGCTCCGGCGTCGCCACCGGCGACAAGGGTGAGAAGGCCGCGGGCGAGCCGCTCGCCGAGTGGGAGCGCGACCTGCTCGAGGGTGAGAAGAAGGCCGACGAGGCTCCGGCTGCCGAGGCCCCGGCCGCCGAGGCCGTCGAGGCTCCGGCCGCTGAGGCTGCCGAGGCCCCCGCCGCCGAGGCTCCGGCCGCCGAGGCCACCGAGGCTGTCGAGGCTCCGGCCGCGGACGCCGAGCAGGCCTGACCGTCCCGTCAGCGTTGACGGCGGGGGCAGTGACATGAAGTCCGCCCCCGCCGTTCACCCGTAGGTCGGCACGAGTCGGAGATCTGCGTCTACACGTGGATCGCAGACCGTGCAGATCTCCGATCTTCCAGACTTCGAGAAAGACTTACAGACTCATGGCGAACTACACCGCCGCCGACGTCAAGAAGCTCCGCGAGCTCACCGGCGCCGGCATGATGGACTGCAAGAAGGCGCTGGACGAGGCCGAGGGCAACGTCGAGAAGGCCGTCGAGGCGCTCCGCATCAAGGGCCAGAAGGGCGTCGCCAAGCGCGAGGGCCGCTCTGCCGAGAACGGCGCCGTGGTCGCGATCATCGCCGACGACAACGCCTCCGGTGTCCTGGTCGAGCTGAAGTGCGAGACGGACTTCGTCGCCAAGGGCGAGAAGTTCCAGGCCGTGGCCAACGCCATCGCCGAGCACGTCGCCAAGACCGCTCCGGCCGACCTCGAGGCGCTGCTCGCCTCCGAGATCGAGGCCGGCAAGACCGTCCAGGCGTTCGTGGACGAGGCCAACGCCAACCTCGGCGAGAAGATCGTCCTGGACCGCTTCGCGCAGTTCGCCGACGGCTTCGTCTCCGCGTACCTGCACCGCACGATGCCCGACCTGCCGCCGCAGATCGGTGTCCTCGTCGAGCTGGACAAGCCGAACGCCGAGGTCGCCAAGGGCATCGCCCAGCACATCGCCGCCTTCGCGCCGAAGTACCTCGCCAAGGAGGACGTGCCGGCCGAGGTCGTCGAGTCCGAGCGCCGTATCGCCGAGGAGACCACCCGCGCCGAGGGCAAGCCCGAGGCCGCGATCGCCAAGATCGTCGAGGGTCGCCTCAACGGCTTCTTCAAGGACGCGACGCTGCTCGGTCAGCCCTACGCGCTCGACAACAAGAAGTCCGTCCAGAAGGTCCTGGACGAGGCCGGTGTCACCCTGAAGCGCTTCTCGCGCATCAAGGTCGGCATCTGAGTCCGTACCGCGACGGACGCCCGGCCCCGATAGGGTCGTAGGCAGTCGTCCCGGTACGCCGTCGCGCACGTGCGTGCGCGACGGACGACAGCAGATCTGACGAGGAGGCCATTGCCGAGCATGGGATGCGAACGACACCCCACCGGCAATGGCCTTCTTCGCATGTGCACCACGTGAAAGAGGCGGGAACTCCCATGACCACCAAGGCCCAGAAGAGCGACGACGGCAAAGTACGCGGCCGGTTTATGCTGAAGCTGTCCGGCGAGGCATTCTCCGGCGGCGGGGGCCTGGGAGTGGACCCCGACGTGGTGCACAAGATCGCCCGGGAGATCGCGGCCGTCGTCCGGGACGGCGCGCAGGTCGCCGTCGTCATCGGCGGCGGCAACTTCTTCCGCGGCGCCGAACTCCAGCAGCGCGGCATGGACCGGGCGCGCTCCGACTACATGGGCATGCTCGGCACGGTCATGAACTGCCTCGCCCTCCAGGACTTCCTGGAGAAGGAGGGCATCGACAGCCGGGTCCAGACCGCCATCACCATGGGCCAGGTCGCCGAGCCGTACATCCCGCTGCGCGCCGTGCGCCACCTGGAGAAGGGCCGCGTCGTGATCTTCGGCGCCGGTATGGGCATGCCGTACTTCTCCACCGACACCACCGCCGCCCAGCGCGCCCTGGAGATCGACGCCGAGGCCCTGCTGATGGGCAAGAACGGGGTGGACGGCGTCTACGACTCCGATCCCAAGACCAACCCCGAGGCCGTCAAGTTCGACGCCCTCGGCTACGGCGAGGTCATCACCCGTGACCTGAAGGTCGCCGACGCCACCGCCATCACGCTGTGCCGCGACAACAAGCTTCCGATTCTCGTCTTCGAGCTTCTGGCGGAGGGCAATATCGCTCGCGCCGTCAAGGGTGAGAAGATCGGCACGCTTGTGGGTGAGCAGGACAGCCGGGCCTGACCGGTTAAACCCCGGTCCGCACGACAACACCTGACCGGGGGACGGACCCTGGTCGGGGGATGGACAATGTCCTGCCGGTCGGGAACCGTGCAGGAAGAAGACGCGACGCAGCCGGCCGCCGCCACCGACAGGGAACCGCAGCCGGGCCTACTCAAGACACGCAGGAGCAAGTGGTGATCGAAGAGACCCTCCTCGAGGCCGAGGAGAAGATGGAGAAGGCCGTCGTGGTCGCCAAGGAGGACTTCGCCGCGATCCGCACCGGCCGTGCGCACCCGGCGATGTTCAACAAGATCGTGGCCGACTACTACGGCGCGCCGACGCCGATCAACCAGCTGGCTTCGTTCTCCGTGCCGGAGCCGCGCATGGCGGTCGTGACCCCGTTCGACAAGACGGCGCTGCGCAACATCGAGCAGGCCATCCGCGACTCCGACCTCGGCGTCAACCCGAGCAACGACGGCAACATCATCCGTGTGGTGTTCCCCGAGCTGACCGAGGAGCGCCGCCGCGAGTACATCAAGGTCGCCAAGGGCAAGGGCGAGGACGCCAAGGTGTCCATCCGCTCGGTGCGCCGCAAGGCCAAGGACGCGATCGACAAGCTCGTCAAGGACGGCGAGGTCGGCGAGGACGAGGGCCGTCGTGCGGAGAAGGAGCTCGACGACACCACGGCGAAGTACGTCGCCCAGGTGGACGAGCTCCTGAAGCACAAGGAGTCGGAACTCCTCGAGGTCTGATGAACGACTCTTCCTGGGGCTCTCCGCCACACACCGCGTCGCACCCCGGGGCACAGCCGGGGTACTGGGGGCCCGTCGACCACGGGCCTGTCCAGGGGGCTGCCCCGGCGGGTCCCGCGTACGATGCGCCTGAGGCGCAGCAGACTCGCCCCATGCCCATCGTCCCCGACGTACCCGCACACGGCGGAAACCAGGATGACGACCGGGGGGCCGCTCGGCTGGGCGGCCCCTTGTTCCGAGACGAGACGTTCCGCCCCGGCGCGCCCGACCAGGCGTTCCGCGACGGGACGTTCCGCCACGAGACCCCGTCGGCACAGCCCTCTGCGGCGGTGCCGCAGAATCCGGAGCCCATGCCCGACGCGCCACAGCCGACGCCCGCACCGCAGAAGAAGAGCGCGGGCCGAGACCTGGGCGCGGCCATAGGGGTCGGGGTCGGACTCGGCGCGGTGATCGTCGCCTCGCTGTTCGTCGTCAAGGCCGTGTTCGTCGGCGTGATAGCGGTCGCCGTCGTGGTCGGCCTGTGGGAGCTGACCAGCAGGCTTCAGGAGCGCAAGGGCATCAGGGCGCCGCTCGTGCCACTCGCGGTCGGCGGTGCGGCGATGGTCGTCGCCGGATACGTCCGGGGAACCGAGGGTGCCTGGGTCGCCATGGCCCTGACCGCGCTGGCGGTCCTGGTCTGGCGGATGACCGAACCGCCCGAGGGCTATCTGAAGGACGTGACGGCCGGAGTCTTCGCGGCCTTCTACGTCCCGTTCCTGGCCACCTTCGTCGCCCTGATGCTCACGGCCGACGACGGCGCGTTCCGCGTGATGACGTTCCTGCTGCTGACGGTCGTCAGCGACACGGGCGCGTACGCCGTCGGCTGGCGCTTCGGCAAGCACAAGCTCGCTCCGCGCATCAGCCCCGGCAAGACCCGCGAGGGCCTGCTGGGCGCGGTGTCGTTCGCGATGGTCGCGGGCGCGCTGTGCATGCAGTTCCTGATCGACGACGGCACCTGGTGGCAGGGGCTGCTGCTGGGCCTCGCGGTCGCGGCCAGCGCCACGCTGGGCGACCTCGGCGAGTCCATGATCAAGCGGGATCTGGGCATCAAGGACATGGGCACGCTGCTCCCGGGTCACGGCGGCATCATGGACCGCCTGGACTCGCTGCTGCCCACGGCTCCGGTCGTCTGGCTGCTGCTGGTGTTGTTCGTCGGGTCCGGCTGACCGGCGCCTACGCGGCTTCTGCGGGCCCCCGTCCTGATGTCAGGGACGGGGGCCCGCTGCCGTCGTGGCCCCGGCCGCGGCCCGGTGGGACCATGGCTCGTAGAGGCCTCACGGGGAATCGCCCTGAAAGGGGGCGGGCGCCATGTCCGACTTCCGCGAAACGATCGACGTCGACCGCAGCCCCGAGGATGTCTGGGCGTACGTCATGGATCCGGCCCGGCTGCCGGAGTGGCAGGCCAGTGCGGTCGCGGCCGAGCCGCTCGACGACGGGCCCGTCCACATCGGCTCCCGGCTGCGGGTCACCCGGCACGTCGGCAGCCGGGAGATCCCGATGACCATGGAGTACACCGAGTACGACCCTCCGCACGCCTGGGGCATGCAGGGCGTCGACGGACCCATCCGTGGCCATGTCCACGGCGAGATCGCCCCGCTCGACGACGGCCGCCGCTCCCGCGTGACCCTGGAGCTGGACTTCGAGGGCAAGGGCATCGGCAAGGTCCTGCTCCCCCTGATCGTCCGTCCCCAGGTCCGCAAGGAGCTGCCGCTCAACGAACGACTGCTGAAGGACCGACTGGAGCAGCGGACGACGTAGACCGGCTGGTGGGCGGGCCGATAGGGTCCGACCATGGGGCAGGCGCGCATGGGGGACGACGGCAGATACGAGGGCGACCTCCCGTGCCGCTACTGCGGCGCGCTGCTCAACCAGAACGGGCGCCGCAGGGCACGCCTGTACTGCGGCCCCTGGCACCGGACCAAGCAGTACGCCGCCGTTGTTGTCGCGATGGTCGCCGGGCTCTTCTGAGCGGGCCGCGCACACCGGCGACGTGCAGGCGGAGACCGGGCTGTCGGAGACCGGGCAGCGGGACGGGGGCTCGCGGATGGGGCTCGGAGACGGGGGTGGGCGTCGGCGGCCCGGGTCACCCGATTCGATCTGCGACACTGGTAGGGCTATGCCTAAGCCCGGAGAACAGTGTTCCTCAAGGGCGCGTGGAGCGGTGACCAGGCGTTTTGCAGCTCTTGGCGGCTATCTCGAAAGCTTTGGGCCGTCGTGGGGCCGTGAGTACAGGTCGAAGGCCCTCCTCCAGGAGTTCCACGAGAACTCCCGAAGAGGGCCTTCAAGGCGATGACTCAGATGCGGCGGCGGTGCCGCAGCATCCAGTAGCACACGGTCGGCAGCAGAGCTGCGAGAGCGAGCAATGCTGTCTGTACCTGCCATGGCATTCCGGCGTGGACGAACTCCAGCGACTTGGCCATCGCGCACGGGCCGATCCCGGTTCCACCGATGGCGCCAGCGAACTCTACGGTCTCCAGCATCCGACCCGCCTGCTTCCCCGGTACGGAAGCTACGACGGAAGGGCCGTCCAGAGCAGTCGTGATCTTAACGAAGGCCGCTGATGTCTGTTCTGGAACCGAGCCCTTGCCATCGTTGTGGGTACCCATATGGGCCCCTTCCCGGCCTGTTCTCTTCGTCTAAGCACCTTGCCTAGATCGGAACGGGCCTCAACCAGCGCCTGGTCATGGCTGCACCTCCCTCACTCTGTTCTCGTGGCTGCAGCGCGACTGTCACGCTCCGTCAGTGGAGCGGACGTTGACTGTCGCTAGGCGGGGGTCCTACCAGACCCCCGGGTAAGTAACCCTTTCAACGGTTTCTCTCCTTCCAATTCCCTGACGTCGGCCCCAAGTTGGGCTGGCGAGGTACACCCTAGCACGATGCAGGTGCGTTTTTGCACCAGACTGTGGCATCATGGATGCGTAGCGCCTCCCTCCCGGTGCGGTGAGGGTGCAGGAACTAAGATCAGAGAGAGTTCAGAGACAGAGAGGTACGCGTATGGCGTCGGCATCGGGCGAGCAGCCCGCAAGCGAGCGATTCTCAGTTACCTTCGTGCCCCCAGCGGTGCAGGCTGTCAGGGAGCTGATGGAGACGACGGGGCTTAACAAGGCTGATGTGATCAACCGGGCGGTTCAGATCTACGCCTTCCTTGAAGACCGTAAGAGGAAGGGAAGCGACCTACTCCTTCGAAGCCCTGACGGAGAGACCGAGCGTGTGCACATCGTGTAGCTGGCAGTTACTGCACCCTCAGGCACATTTGGGCTGCTGTTTGACGAATGGGCAACGACCCGTGACGGGTCGTTGCCCATTCGTCAAACAGCAGCCCGGCAAGGCAGTTAGATCTTGAGTGACGGAAGGGTGGCGTCGATGGCCCGCCGCGTGCGCTCGCTACTCGACGGCATTAGATGCGCGTACACCCGCAGCGTCAGTGCCGGGTCGGTGTGCCCCAGGTACTGGCTGACGGCCTTGATGTTCTCGCCGGCGTCCAGTAATACGGAGGCGTAGAAGTGCCTCAGAGCGTGCATACCGTGCTCGCGTGCCGACCCGTACTTGCCGTCGTCCCCGGCGACCGCGATGAGGCCAGCGACGGCGAGCGCGGGCTTCCACTCCTGGACGTTGAAGTTACTGCGCCACACGACCCCGCTCGCGGTGTTCGTGAACAGCAGGCGGGCTGACACCTTCGGGCCGTCAGGCTTCCGCCACGGCAGGGTGACCTCAACCGGCTTGCAGGCGTCCATGTGGGCGCGCAGGGCCACAGCCACCGACGACGGCAGCGGGACGTCTCGCTCCTTGTTGCACTTCGGCGGGGCGAACACAGCCTTGCCACGGATGAGCTTTACCTGTCGAACCACCCGTAGGATGCCGCCCTCCAAGTCGACTGCGTCCTCAGCGAGTCCCACGATCTCGCCCTGTCGGAGTCCACACCCTGCGCCCGTGTCCACCATGGCCCGGTATCGCTCCGGGAGCGCCGCGCGAACGGCCTGCACCTGGGTGGGCAGCCACGGCACGACGCGGCGCCGTTCGACCGTCGGCGGACGGACGGATCGCGCGGAGCACGGGTTGCGGAGCAAGAGGCCGTCGTCCACGGCCGCGCCGAGGACGGCTCGAACGTCGCCGTAGATGTTGCGCGCGTACGCGCCGCTGACGCCCGGGTTTGCCTCCAGTGCGCTCGTCAGTTCGCGGAGGTGCTCGGGGCGGAACGAGTCGAGCGGACGCGAGCCCAGCACCGGGAAAGCATGCAGGCGCAGCCGCTGTTCGGCCACGATCTGACTCGACAGGTCTGCGGTGTGGGCACCGAGCCACTTCTCGGCGTAGGTCTTGAAGGTGATGCGAGCCGCGCGCGGATCGATGTACTGGCCGCGCGACATGTCAGACGCCGTGTTGGTGAGCCACTTCTCGGCGAGCCGCTTCTGTCCGTCGGGAAAGCTCTTGGATTTCTCGGTGCCGTCGGGCCCGATGTATCGGGCCCGGTAGCGCATCCCCGTGCCATGGCGGTCGGTCTTCGCGCGGGTGGTCTTGCCGTTGTCGTCGGTCTGGGTCTTGAACCAGCGGTCTTGGATGTGGCCTGCCATCAGGCAGAAGTCCTCTCGACATGCGGCAGGGAGAGCAGCGTGGGCGGCTCTCCCTGCCGTGTGGTGTGCGTTCGGTCAGGCGGCGGTGTCTTCGGCGTGCTTGCGCTGGTCGACGTAGGCGCGGACGTCGGCGGGGTCGTAGCGCAGGTGTTTGCCGATGCGGAAGCCGGGCGGGCCGGTGCGCTTCTTGCGCCACTGGTAGACGGTCTCTACGGGGACGCCGAAGATCGTGGCGACGTCGTCGGGGTTGAGGTAGCGATCGGGGAGACCGTCGCGGAGGGCGGATCGGGGGCCGGTCTCGTTGAGGAGCGGGGGCGTCACTGCGTCCTCCCGTAGTTGGATTCACATTCCTGTGAGTCGCGACTCATCGGCACTCAGCGGCGCTCAGAGGGGTCTTGAGACGCGATGAGTCGCGACTCAGGCAAATGTGGTTCGGACACGTTCACCGTGATTCCGGTGTAGGTGACGACCTGCCGGCCGTAGGCGTCCCGGGGCCGGGAGCGGCTGAGCTGGGGGACGACGGACAGGAGGTTGCGGCCGAAGACCTGCTTGGTTCCGGGGCGTACGCCGTTGTCCTCGGCCCACTCGCGCCAGATGTTCCACAGGGTGTCCACGGGCACGCTGCACGTGGGTCCGGTGGCGCAGCGTTCGCGGATGAACGCGCTGGTGGGTGAGGCGGTGTCCTGCATGGTGGTGACGGCTTCGCGGCTGGATGCGGGTTCGGTGATCCGGCCGGTGCGCTGGAGCCGGGCGAGTCCGTCCAGGGCCCAGTTGAGGATGCCGGGCATCTCGGCGGCGAGGCGGTCGGTGAGGGTGGTGTCTTCCTTGCCAAGCCACGACACCCGCATGTTGAGCAGCACGAATCGTTTGGCGATGACGCCGGAGGAGTCGCCGAAGTGCGGCAGCTCGTTGGACAGCAGCATCAGCCGGGTGGGCAGTCTGCCAGTCCACTGCTGGCGGTATTTGCGGTCGACGTCGATGGTGTCCTCACCGGAGATCGTGAGCAGGCGTTCGACGACTTGGCTGTTGTCGTTGCCGGACAGGCGGGCGTCGGAGATGACCGCGAGCGGCTTGCCGACCAGGGTGGCCAGACCGAAGTTCGTGCCCAGACCAGCCAGGGTGGGCCCGGCAAGGTTCTCCTTGCCGACCAGCTCCTTCAGCACCCGCGCGATGGTGCCCTTGCCGGACCGGGACGGGCCGACGATGAGCAGGATCTTCTGCTGGTCGGTCCGGCCGGACAGGACGTAGCCGAACCACTCCTGGAGGGCTGCGATGGCGGCGGGGTCGTCGGGCCAGATCTGCGCCAGGAACCGTTCCCACGCCGGTGCGGTCGCGGCGGGGTCGTAGGCGAACGGGACGGACACGAGGTTGAAGAAGCCGGGACCGTGCGGCAGCAGGGCCCGGTCGCGGATGCGGAGCAGGCCGTTCTCGCACGCCACGATCGGACCGCCGTCCGGCCGGCCCTCGCCGGCGCCGTCGAGCCACGACGGGGCGTCGGTGTCGGTCGGGAGCAGGGTGATGGAGCCGAGGGCGTCGAGCAGGTTGCTGATCTTCGGTTTCGTCGGGGCCCAGTCGCGCTCCTCGGTCTCGCCGTCCTTGCCGGGCGCCCGGTAAACAGCGTGCTCCAGACGCTCGTACATGGCCTTGCGGACCTGGGCTTCGTCGATCTCCCGCCAGCAGGTGCCGTTCCAGCGCATCCAGGAAGCACGCCAGCGCCGGTAGACGAGTTGTCCGTCCTCGGCCTGCCAGTCCGGCAGCAGACGGCGCGCGACGGCCATGGGGTGCGAGGGCGCGGGGAGTTCCTCGTTCTCGGGGGCCGGGCGGTTGCCGGTCACGCGGCTTCCCTCCCTTCCTGGGGGCTGTGGATCGGGCAGAGGCTGCGGTGGAAGTCGTAGTCGTCGACCAGCGCGGCCACGGCCCGCAGGCCGGTGGCGGTGGCGGTGTGGCCGCACGCACAGGCGTATGCGGCGGTGGGGGTGTCGGCGAGGCGTTTGGACCAGCGGGCCCCGTCCTTGGGGTGGCGGTAGACCGGCGGGGCGTAGATGCGGATGCCGGGCCGTTCCGGTGTGGGGTCGTCTGGGTGGTGGAGCGGGGTGGTGTCCGGCTGCGGGTCCGGACGAAGGACAGAGAGGACGCCCTGACGGGCGACGACCTTCGGCACGCCCACGGTGGGCCGTGGCGGGCCCTGTGCGGCGCCCTGAGGGCCGTTTACGGGGGTTCGCGTTGCTTTGTTCATGCCACCTGCCCGGAGCGCGTCTCAAGGCCGTTGAGGACGGCGCGGCGGGCGTAGGGCTCGGGGACGCCCACGGAGACGGCGGCGGCCACGATCTCCTCCCCGAGGGCTTCCAGGGCGCAGGGGCCGGGGCAGGCGGTGTGCTGGGCGGCGAGGAACCGGGCGACGCCGAACGCCTGTGATCCGGCACCCGATTCGGTCCGGGCTCTCACGCGGGCGAGGCCGCGGGCGAGGCCGGTGCGAATGAAGCGCTCGGTGTGCCGGCACCCGGTGGCCGCGTGCCGGTCCCACGGGGCGCGGAGGGAAGACACCACCCCCCCGCGGGCGGGGGTGGTGTCTTCCTTCACGACCAGCGCCCGGACGGCCGCCGGGAGTTCGAGCATGCGGCCGGTGCCGGGACCGAGCCACCGGGCATAGGCCATGGACGACTTGACGTCGACCCCGGGGCGCACGTGGTTCGCGGAGCGCATCACTCCCCGGTAGATCCAGTGCTCGCCCCGTGTCGTCTGCACGGTCCGGGTCGGGGGCAGGTTTTCACGGGCCCAGTCGACGGCCGCCGCGTCGTCCAGGTCGACGACGGTCACGCCGGCGCCACCGGGGTGGTACGCGACGGCGGCGGCCCGACGCCACGTGGCCACCCACAGCGGGGAGGTAAGGGTGTGGGTCTCGGTGGTGGCGGCGGCCCAGCCGTGGCAGACACCGGGGCAGCGGCAGGGGCCGGGGGTCTTCATGTTCGGCCGTCCGCCACACGCGTTGCCCGAGCAGGCAGGGCAGTTGCCGAACGGCACCTTGCCCGCCCGCAGGGGCAGCACGGGCAGGCCGCGGGCTGCGAGACACCGGGCCGTGCGCAGATGCTCGCTCATGCGGCCGCCCCCAAGGCCGAGCGGACCGGGATGCCGGTGGGCACGGAGACGATGTGTGCGGCGAGCAGCGGGGGGACGGCGTTGCCGACCTGCTCGAACTGCTTGGTTCGGGTCCCGTGGAACGGGTGATCGACCGGGAACGATTGGAGAATCGCGGCTTCCGCGAGCGTCAGGTTGCGCTCCTCGACGCCGTCCCCCACCCACTTGCAGCGGTTCGCGGTGCTGGTGATGGTGAAAGAGGGTTCGCTCAGCGCCCGCTCGTACCGTTCGACGTCGCCGGAGGGCAGCTTCCAGCCCTGCCCGCTGCGCAGCTTCCAGGAGCGCGCCCGGCCGGTCAGTGCGTTGCTCGGGCCGTCGGCCGTGAACTCGTTGCCGCCGGCCGCCCGCCCACGCCCATCCCTGGGGCGGTCGCCGCGCGTGTTGACCGTGACACCCGACGGCAGGCGCAACGCGTCGGCCATGGACACCCAGGGAGCCGGGCACCCGCCGAACAGATCGGTCGCCGGGCTTTTGGCGTGCGTCGGAACGGGCGCGGTCACCGGGCGGACGCGGGAGGCCAGGAGGATCGCCCGCTTTCGGGTCTGCGGCACGCCGTAGTCGGCGGCGTTGAGGATGCCGACCCACACGCTGTAGCCCCAGCCGCGCAGGATCCCGGCGTACTGCTGGAACAGCGGCAGGACGTCGGGGACTTCTTCCAGGCACACCCACTCGGGGCGCAGGTCGTACAGCCAGCGCATCGGCTCTGCGGCGAGCAGGGACCGCGCGTCCTTGCACTGAGAGATGAGTTCGGCGCGGGTGTCGCGGCCATGGGCGAGGTCGTGAACGGCCTGGTGCACGAGCGCCTGATCGGCGAGCCCGCCGCGCTTGCCCGCGCGGGACCAGGCCTGGCACGGCGGCGACGCGATGAGCCCGGTTACGCGGTGCTTGAACGGATCGGTTGGGTAGGCGGCCACGTCGGTCTGAATGGTCGTGTGGCCGGCGGCGCACGCGGTCCTGCACGCCGCCGTGTCCCACTCCAGGCCGATGTCGGCCAGGCCGAGCATGCGCAGGCCCTCTGCCCAGCCACCAGGGCCACGGAACAGTTCAACGATGCCGTCGGGGACGCTCTTGGTCGAGAACGCGTCCACAACCCTGAAGGGCCGGGACACGACCGGTGCTCGCCGGAAGTCGGTCGGTTCGGTCATGCTGGATGTCTCCAGTTCCTTGATGGTGACTGGCTGGACAAGGGCGGCCCCGCGACTTTGGCGAGACGAGGGGGCCGCCCTTGGCGTAGCTACTGGTCGTCGGCCGTCGTGCGGGCGTACTGCTGGCGGACGTAGGCGCGCGGGTCGCAGATGATGCCGGGCTCGTCGATGTCGAGCAGGGCGACGGCCGCCGCGTAGGCGGTCTGGGCGTTGTCGCCGGTCGGGTCCGGCTCGTTCAGGAGCGCGATGCGGTCCAGCAGCGCGGCCTTGCGCAGGTAGAACTCGCGGCCCAGCTCGGTGAAGCACGGGGTGGCGGCGAGAGTGTCGGCCGTCCAGCAGATCTCGTCGGCGATGCCGGGGGCGTCGGCGTAGGCCTGCTCGGGGGTCGGCCACGACGCGGGGTCGGGACGGTGATCGGCGTAGAGGTAGAGGCGGGTGCGCTCGCCGCCGTCGCCGGGGTGGACGGTGATGGTCCCGGCGTCGAAGGCCCCGTCCAGGGCGACAACGACCCGGTCGGTGTCGGCGGGCTCGCAGATGATCCGGATCTCGAACACGAGGGCTCCTGTCAGCCGTAGAACTTGTTGCGCTTGATGACGGCCTTGCGGATGTTGACCGTGGTCCCGGCGCCGTGCCGGTTGCCGCTGAAGATCTGCACGGCGATCCAGCCACCGAAGATCACGGCGGCGAGGGCGATGAGCTGGGTGACCAGCGCGGCCAGCGCGGTGATGAACGCGGTGAGCATCAGCAGGCCGCCGCACACGGCGAGGAACCCCACGCCTCCGACGGCGACGTTCACCGCCGTCCGCGAGACGGCCGGCCGGGTGGCGACCGGCTCGGGCTGCACGGGGCTGACGGCGTACCCGGTGACGACCCGGCCGTCCGGCAGGACGACGCTCGCGACCGTCGGCACCGTGCCGGGCTGCACCGGCACGAGAGGCGCCACGGCGGGCGTGATGGGGGTGGGGTGGTGGACTTCCGGGGCCCGTACGGCGGGCACGTGGTCGGGCTGTTCGGGGTACATGTGGAATCCCTTCCGGTGGTCGGGCAGGGAGGCGGAGGCACACCCTTGCCGGGTAGCTGTGGAGGGGGTTTCAGGGGCGCTGACCTGCACGCCTCCCTGCCTCCCTGAAGGATCATTTGCGCAGGTGGGAGCCAGGGAGGCGGGCGAGGGAGGGGGTTAGGGAGTTCTCCCTGCCTCCCTGGCCCGGGGAGGGTCCGCCTCCCTCTACTTCGAGGCGGAAGCGGAACCGCCTCCGTCGCGGTTGGCGAGGGCGCGGGCGAGGCGGTCGCGGCCGATGACCTTGACGCCGTCGGACTTGTACGGCTCGGCCCCGGTGCCGTCCAGGACGCGGGTGAGGTCGGTGAACGACCAGCGGCCGTAGGCGTCCTCGTTCAGCGCGGAGAGCCGCTTGATGACGTCCTGGGTGCGCACCCGCGCCGCCGTGCCGACCACGGCGGCGATGTCGGCGAGCGGGTCGCGGTCCTCGCCGCGCTCGATGACGTGCAGGGTGGTGACGCCGTCCCGCAGCGCCTTGGCGCGGTCGGCGATCACCTGCGCTTCGTCGGTGCTGATGTAGTGCGTACGCACGGTGATGGACGTCTGTCCCTTGGGGATCTCGATGCCGTCGGAGGCGACGACCAGGGTTCCCTTGTCCAGGCCCTGCCGCAGCAGGTGCGGGGCGGCGCCGCCGTTGACGGCCTTTTCCCCGAGCGCCATGACGGCCTGCGATTCGGTGCCCAGCGCGAGCGAGGCGCGGGTGTGGGCGCCCTCGCGGACCAGCTTGGGGAGGTTCTGGTCGGTGGGGTCCTGCGTGCCCTGCCACAGCAGCACGTTCACGGCCCGCCCCTGGTTGTGAATCTTGCGGGCGGCCATGAAGTAGCGGGAGGTGGAGGACGACCCGCCGTAGGGGCGCTTGTCCTCGTCCTTGACCGGGCACATGAACGCGACCTGCGCCTCGTCCACGATCACGATCAGCGGCGGGAACTCCGTCCCGGGCGGGGCCTGGAGACGGCGGTTCATCTCCTCCACCGCGTCCTCCGCCATCTCGGTGACCTGGATGACGTGATCGTCGGTCGGGCCCTGGATCAGCCGGGTGGCGATGCCGTCGAACATCTTCCAGTCGCCGGCGCCCTTGAGGTCACCCAGCCAGAACTCCACCGACTTGTCCAGCGCGAGCCACAGCGCGAGCGAGCGCAGGGCGGCGGTCTTGCCCTGGTTGGACAGGCCCGTGATGAGCAGGTGCCGCTGATACAGGCTGATCGTGGCGGCGTCGCCGCGCAGGTCCTGCCCCCACGGGGCCTTGCCGGTCTTGTAGTTGGCGGTGATGGTCTCGTCGGTGACCAGCGGGGACGGGCCGATCGGCTCGTCCAGCGCGCCGGAGTCGGCGATCCACAGCCGCACCGTGCGGGCGGCCTCCGGAATCGTGATGAACACTTCGTGCTCGTGCCGGGTGAGGTTCTCCGCGAGCTTCTTGCGGCGCTTCTGCACCTCGTTCGTGGCCACCCCGGACGGGAGGGTGACGTCGACCTCGACGCCGCATCCGGCGATCCGGATGGGGCCGAGCATGGAGGCGCCGGCGTCGCCCATCTCCTTGATGGCGTTGCGCAGGGGCGCGATACCCAGGTCGCGCAGGGCCTTGACCACGATGGACGGGGTGATCGGCTCACCCGCGCCGCTGCGGACGGTGGCGGGAAGAGCCCACTGCGGGGCGGCCTGCTGCTTGCTGCCGACCGCCCACAGTGCGAGCAGGGCCAGGAACGGGCCCAGGGTGACCAGCGGGCCCCAGACCACCTGCACGATCCAGATCAGCAGGTTGATGAAGTCCACCGTGGCCATCAGCGGCGTGACGACGTCCGTCACGTCCTTCGTGGCGACGGCCATGACGATGCCGAGGGCGACCAGACCGCCTATGCCGGTCCCGGTGCCGACGGCCAGGCCCTTGGCCGCGTCGAGCGGGGAGTGGAGCAGGTCCATCCGGCGGCGGTGACGTGCCTCGCGGTAGCGCTGCCCGCGCTCCTCCCACTCGGCGGCCAGCTCCATGTTCCCCGCGGCCTCCGCCGTGCGCATGTAGCGCTCGTAGCGGGCGGCGGTCCGGCCGTCCCACGCGCGCCGGCCGACGATCCGGGCGCCGCCGACGACGTAGAGGCTGTGGCGGGCGACGGCGCGGGCGGTCGTCTTCGTGCGGTCGTGCGTGATGGCCGTCTTCACGGCGCGGCCGGAGCGCACCCACAGCGGGACGGGCGCCGGCGGGGCGGGGTCGGGGACCACGGTCAGCGTGGTCACGGCGGAGGAGTCGGTGGGGGTGGTGTCTTTGTGCAGGTGAACGACGTTCTCGGACATGCGGAAGTCTCCTCAGCACCCCACGACGGGGGCAGGACAGGAAGGGCATGCGGGAAGGGTTGGGGCCGGGACGGGCAGGGCGACCGTCCCGGCGGTGGTTCACGCGGTGCGGGCGGGTGTCACGACCAGCCGGAGGACTTCTTGGCGGCCTTGGCGGCGGCGTACTCGCGCACGATCCGCGCCCGCTCCATGTGCAGCGCGGTCAGTTCGGCCGTCAGCCGGGTGACCGCCTGCTCCGAGAGCGACTCCAGCCGGTTCTCTTGACGGGTGGCGCTCTTGCCGCGCAGGACCCGGTACGAGCCGCCAGCGAGCGCGCCGATCACGGCACGGCGTTCGCTGCTGTTCAGGGGCCAGGTCTCGCCCCGGCGGACGGCCTCCAGCTTGCGGGTGGTCTTGCTGATCTCGCGGTCGATGCTGCGGGTGTCGGGCTTGCCCATGGTCAGGAACTCCCTTGGGAACGTGTGGGGGCCGCGCGTCGGGCGGCGGGTGGGTGAGGTCGCAGGGCTCGTGCGGTCACGCCACGCGCTTCCATGCCTGCCGCAGCCGGACCTCAGAGGCGGAGTGGCCAGCCGCGCGGAAGCGCACGGCCATCTCGCGGTAGGACAGGGCCGGGGTCTCGCTGTGACGGATCTCGTCGACCAGGGCGTCAAGCTCCGCGTCCGTCAGCGCCGGGCCAGCCGCGAGCGCCAGGACCGGTTCCGTCGGGCCCCACACGGGCAGCTCCCACGTGGGTGTGACGTCGGGTGTGACGCGGGCCGTCACGCTGGTCAGCGCCCTGCCGGTGTCCTCGCCCTGCCGTGCCGTCTCCAGCGTCGACCAGGCTTCGGCGAGGGTGGCGGCGGTCTTGGCCTGGACGCGTGCGACGCGGGCCCCGGCCTGCGTCACGGCCGTCAGCCGCGTCTCCTCCGTGCCCGCCTCCGCTCGCAGCTGCGCACGCGCCACGGCCGCCTCGTCGCGCGCTTCCTGCTGGATCCCCCGGATCGCCCCGAGGGCACCGGGCGTGAGGGCGGTGCGCTCCCACAGGCCGTGCACCAGCCACAGTGCCTTGGCGGCGACCGGCAGCCACGCCACGGCGAGCCACGCGCCGGCCGACTGCTCCGCCAGCAGCGCGTGAGCGACCAGCACGCCAGTGGCGATCAGGCCGAAGAACCAGCCGACCGCCATCACGGCGTGGCTGTGGTCGCCCTGCGCGGCCAGGCGGCGTTCGTAGGCGAGGGTGGCGAGCCATCCCCCGTCGATGCCCAGACCGACGACCAGCGCGACCGGCCACGGCATCGCCGTGCCCAGCCACATCACCACCACGGCCAGGGTGAGCACCATGGACACGGCCGTCATGGCGACAGCGGGCAGTACGGTCTTGGTCCGCCCTGCGGCGGCCAGCGCGGCCCTGGTCTTCATGCCGCACCGCCCGCCGTGCTCGCGCCGGCCGCGCGGTTGGCCAGGTCCCGGCGGGCGGTGAGCACCCGGTTCCGGGCGCGGCGGATCCGGCGGGTGTCGATGTCGTTCTCGGGGTGGTCCATGGCCTTGATCTGCGCGTCGAGCAGGTCGACCTCCGCGAGGATCAGCGGGGACTCCTGCTCGATCGCGTCCAGCTCCGCGAGCGTCGGCTCACGGTCGAAATCGTCGGCGGTAACAACCACCTGAACAGCACCGATGTGCTTCATGGGTCTGTGTTCCTCTCACACAGGAACGGCCCGAACAGCGGCCCCGGTGTTCCAGCACCGGGGCCGCGCGCCGTTGAAGTCGGAAGATCCGGCTCCCCTCTGCGCTGCACGTACAAGACGCGCAACGGAGGCAACCGGCCGCAGCGTTGCTTGCGGGATTGAGTCGCTCTGTACTTCACGCGGGAGACCCCGCGTGGCCGCCTACTTGGCCAAGGAGAGGCGGCGTGATCCCCATTCAGTTGTCAAAGAGCGGCCGACGTGGGGCCCCAACTGCACGAGCTATCCCGAACCGGAGCGGCCTGGAGGCAGGCCAAAACAGCCCCTTCCAACCCGCTGTCCTAGGACTGCGAGCGGCCTGAGATGAAGATGGCACGTAGTCCTAGGACTGTCAACAGTCCTAGGACTGTGCTTCACTGGGTCGCATCGAGAGGAGTTCGGCGTGGCACCCAAGTGGCGCGAGCTGGCGGACAGGCTCGCGGAGCAGATCAGAAACGGTGAGTACGAGCCGGGCGCCCAGTTGCCCCAGATCAGGGAGCTGGTCGAGGCTGGCGAGGGCTCGAAGGCCACAGTTCACCAGGCGTACAAGGCCCTGGAGGCTGAGGGGCTGGTGACCTCGACGCGCGGTCACGGGACCGTTGTGCGGCCTCGTACTCCCCTCAAGCGGCTCGGGATCGCCCGGTACGACAAGACCAAGTGGCGTGACGGGGACGAAGTCGCGTTCATCGCAGACCGTGTGGCGTCCGGCCGTGCGTACAAGCGCAACGAGCAGACGCAGACGGTGAGCCGCGAGATTGCCAGCAGTCTCGTGGCGGAGGGCCTAGGCGTCCCGGTCGGCTCTGACGTCTACGCTCGCGCTCGTCTCGTGAAGGAAGGGGCGCAGCCGACCCACACTCTGACCAGCTACTACCGGCCCGAGCATGTCGAGGGGACGCGCATCGTGGACCCCACCCCGGGCCCGGCCGGCCGTGGCGGCGGGTACCGGGTGCTCTATGACGCTGGTTACGAGATCGACCACATGAAGGAAGCGCTGTTCGCCCGCGTCCCGACGGCGGAGGAGGTGCAGCTCCTCCAACTCCCGGCCGGGGAGCCGGTCGTCGAGTTGCACCGGACCACGTACACCGGGGACGGTACGGTCGTCGAGTTCGCCGTCGGCATCCACTCGGCCTCCCGTTTCGCGTGGGAGTACGAGTTCAAGGTTCCCGACTCCGCCAACGACAGCGGCGCGGAGGATTCAGCGTGATCTCCGAACAGGACTGGCAGGACGCCCAGCTCTTGTGGGACTACCAGCAGATGCACCACCAGCCGCGCCCTTGCTCGGTGGCCATCGGTCTGGGCAGTCACGATCTCGGCGTCGCCGACGCCACCGTTGACCTATACCGGCGCGGCATGATGCCGCTGATCGTCTTCACGGGCGCCACCAGCCGGACCACGCAGGACCGCATGCCCCGGGGAGAAGCCGAGCACTACCGGGATCGCGCTGTGGAGCTGGGCGTGCCGGCGGATGCCATCCTCATTGAGCCTTACGCGCGCAACACCGGCGAGAACATCACTCTGTCCCGCGCGCTTCTGGCAGAGCGGGGGATTGCTGTTGAGTCCGTGCTGCTCGTCAGCAAGCCGTACGAGGAACGGCGGGCCTACGCCACAGCCCAGAAACTCTGGCCAGCAGTGGGGTTCGTTAGCGCGTCCATCCTCATGACGCTCCCCGACTACGTCGATTCCATCCAGAACCCGCATCTCGTCATTGATATGCTCGTCGGCTCGCTGCAACGCTTGCTGGTCTATCCCGCGCAAGGCTTCATGATTTCTCAGGATGTACCTGATGATGTGATCTGCGCCTACGAACGGCTTGCGGGCCACGGCTTTACTAGTCGACTCATTCTTGGGGAATCGGGAACGATTCCTAACAGGTACGGTGCGGCGTTCACGTCCAGAACGTCTTAGCTTCCGTCATAATTACCCCGTCCGGCGTCGCCTACTCCGATCCACGCGCAGGGCTGGCGTATGGGTTTGAACGCTGCCAGCCTTGCCCCGCGTAGGACGGACGGACCGAGTGGGAGTAGACGCCACGGTCGCGTTGCGCCGCTTCACCATGCACCATCTGGCCCCGGTTGGATGCGTTACAGCCCGCCCATCAACCAATTCTCAAACATTGCGACGGCCTACATCGAACGGTTTGGGTCGTCGCAATGCGTTTGCCGAGAGGGAGACCATTCCCGCCAAGCTGGAGATTTTCCCCGGACCTAGGAGAGTGTTTGCAAGTCCGCCTCCCCACCTCTTGCAGCGCTGTGCTGGAAGCCACGGTATGTCCCAGGAAGCCAGGGCATGGTCAACTTGCATCAATTGATCAAGACTCGCGGGGGTTTAGTCCGTGGAGGTTTGGCTGGACGTCTCATCGTGCCTCTGACTGCTCACGGCGGCGCATCGTCGCCTCTGCCTGAGCCGGCGGGATCAATTAGCGGTACATGAGGGGACTGTGGATGTCCTGGCGGTTGTCGGTGCCGGGCGGCCCTGGGGCCGTCCGGGGGTGATCAACGACAACCGCCAACGGCCAACAACGGCCAAGGGGGGGGCAGTCGTCTTCTGTGCCCCCTTGCTGTATCGGACCAGCTAGACCCACGTGCCCAGCCACATCCGCGACCGCCAGTCGTCGATCGGGATCGCGGTGCCCGTGTTCAGGGGCCAGAAGTAGATGAAACAGCTCACCGGCAGGTTGAATGATCGGCACACTCTGGTCATGGTTGCTGCCGCTGCTGATCCGTGGTGGGCCGACTGGCCCAAGTTCGTTCCTGGCTGGCTCGCGTTCGTGTGGACCCTGGGTGCTGGTGCTCGCAAGCTATGGCTCCGCCGCCATCAACTTGCCCTGGGACCTGAGGCGGAAGAGCTACGCAAACAGCTCACTGCATTCCGTGCCCTCCTGGACGATGTGGCCTCCGGCAGCCACCGGTCGGACTGGTTCATGCATGAGGACCGGCGCGAGACCAGTCGGGCCCTGCGGGACGCCGCTGGCCGTCGGGATGACCCGGCGCTCAGACTGTCACTGAACCGGTTGGCTGATGCGTGGAATGAGATCTTTGCACTGGCGCCCCCACCGCGCGTCAAGCTGCGCTTTCTCGGCGGCATTGAAGAGGTCCGCCAGCAGCGGGACGCCGCCAGCCAGGAAGCTAGGGACGTGGAACGCATTTCCCAGATGTGCGAGCTGGCGCACACAGCACAGATCGACGTGCAGTCCGCACTCAGTCGCCTAAACGAGCTGGAGCGCAAGACGCACGGCCGCGGCTAGGGTTGTGTGATCCGTCGCGCTACGTCCTGGCAACGACGCCTAGCGGTCAGTGATCCGCTTTCTTCCGGTGGTTGGTGACACTTGCTGGCGCGCCGCGATACTCGCACTCCGGGCACGCCGTCCAGATGCCCCGCGCTTCGGCTTCGTCGACGACTGAGATCTCTGAGCTGAAGCCGTGGTGCGCCAGCAGTCGAACGACGTTGGTTCCGTAGCGTGTGGCCAGCACGGCAGCTTCGGCGATCTTGTCGTGACCTTGGCGAAAGTACGCCCCGGGTCCGGTTGCCGTCCCACATCCGCACCAGCACCTACCGGTCGGCGCCGGTTGCCCCGGGCTCGCTTCGAGTGTCATGTTCACAGGCTAGGGAACCACGGGGGCAGACCGGGCATAGATCGCGGAACCTGGCTCTTCTGGAGAGTGGTGTCAGTGCACGGAGCTACGCTGCGCCGCGTGGATGATCTCCTGAGCAAAGTCCTTGAACTCCAGCCGTCTTGGACGGCGACGAACACGGAGAAGATGCAGGAACGCGGTGCTGTCATCCGACAGCACCTGCCCGACCTACTGCGGGCGGACAAGGCCAGTCTGGCGGCCAAACTCAGGGTTTCGCCCGATGACCTGGGTGTCGAGGGGCGCGACGGTACGGGACTCAAGTCGGAAATCCCGTGGGTTCGCGTGTTCGGGCGCGAGCAGTCGCCCAGTTCGACCACCGGGTGGTACGTGGTCTACCTGTTCAGCGCATCCGGCCAGCGGGTCTACCTGTCGTTGAACCAAGGGACGACGATCTGGACGGGGGGCGTCTTCAAGGCGCGCAGGGTCAAAGACCTCCGGGCCCGTGTCGACTGGGCCCTGCCGCTGCTGGCGGAAGCGACGGCCGGGCGTCCGGATCTGCACGAGACCATCGAACTGGACGCCCGAACCCCCCTGGGGCGGGGCTACGGTCCCGGGAACGTGCTGGCTGTCGCGTACGAGCGCGAGCAGCTGCCTCCGCAGGAGACCCTGCTGGCGGATCTCCTCTTTATGACCGGGCTGCTCAGCATCCTGTACGCCGCGGAGCGACTGGCCCCATACATCCCCGGGGACCCGACCCCCGAGGTGCTGGAGGCTGAGCAGAGCGCGGCGAAGACCGCCGGCCGCCGCACCCCGAGCGGCACGCGGCCCCGCAAGGCGGGACAGGGCTTCCTGCTCACGTCCGGCGAGCGCCGGGCCATCGAGCGGCACAGTGTCCGCATGGCCACCGAGCACTTCGAGGCGCAGGGGTGGAAGGTCAAGGACGTCGGAGCCACAGAGTCCTTCGACCTCTTGCTCACAAGGGGCGAACGACGGCTGCACGTCGAGGTCAAGGGCACGACCTCGGCAGGGCTGGAGGTGATTCTCACCCGCGCCGAAGTCGAGAAGCAGCGAAAGTACTACCCCGACAACGCGCTGGTCGTCGTGCACTCGATCGAGCTGGACCGCACAGGGGTGGAGCCGGCGACGTCGGGGGGTGTCCTCCACTGCACCTCACCGTGGGTTGTGGAAGACGATGACCTCACGGTGATCTCGTACGCCTATCGAACGAAGGTTGGCGGGCCGGTGTCCCGTGATGTGGTCGGGGAGCAGGACCCGTTTCCCCCAGGCGTCCCCCAGCAGCGGCAGGCACAGGAAGAATCGCAGGCCACCGGCGGTGGAGCCAGCCCGCTGTAAATCTGTTCCGTGAGGGGGCCGCTCGCGGGGGAGCATGCGTCACCGACGCCCTCGGTCGCGTGGGGCGGGATCACGGCGCCATGGCGGCGGTCGCCTGGGCCGAGAGTCACGGTCGGTGGTGCCTACTCCAGGAATCCCAGCGCGGTATCAGGACGGCAATGCCTGCATGCCGGCACCTGCTGACGCAGTGCGTCGAGTGCCTGTGTCCGCGAGACGCCGACGCACCGGCCGCTCTTGTGCACCTTCCAGCAATCCCCGGTGTGCACCGCTACCAGATTCCTCTTGTCCAACCCCCGCTCGATCATCCACTCAGGCGGAGCCGGCCGCTTCTCCTCGCCCCGTCGACACTCTGCCTCCCGGCGCTGTTCATCGGCGATCCACCGATCGAGCTGGGCCAGCGCGGCCGTCGCCTGCTGGACCACGACGCGGCGAGCGAAGTGCAGCAGTTCTAGGCGAGAGGGCGCGGGATCGTTCACGCGTTCGATTCTAGATTCGAGTGTGAGGGTGAGCACCACCGGCCCGGGTGAAGCTGCACTGGGCCGTGCGGGGTGGAGCGACGCGGCTTCACCTGCGCAGACGCGCTCACTGGCCACGCAGGGCCGGGCCGTCTGTGGGCCGTCCGAGGGGGGCCCGGGACGACCAGGGACGACCGACAACGACCGCGCTGCGCGGCTCGCGGCGCAGGTCACGACATTCGATCTGCGACACTGGTAGGGCTATGCCTAAGCCCGGAGAACTCACGTTCGTCGCCCCCCGCGGAGCCAAGAAGCCGCCGCGGCATCTTGCTGATCTCTCGCCTGCGGAGCGTAAGGAAGCCGTCGCGGAGATCGGTGAGAAGCCGTTCCGCGCCAAGCAGCTCGCGCAGCACTACTTCGCGCGGTACGCGCACGACCCCGCGGAGTGGACCGACATCCCCGCCGGGTCGCGGGAGCGGCTGCGCGAGGCGCTGCTGCCCGATCTGATGACGGTCGTACGGCATCTGTCGACCGACGAGGGGACCACCCGCAAGACGCTGTGGCGGCTGTTCGACGGCACGCTCGTCGAGTCGGTGCTGATGCGCTACCCGGACCGGGTGACGATGTGCATCAGCTCGCAGGCGGGCTGCGGGATGAACTGCCCGTTCTGCGCGACCGGGCAGGCGGGGCTGGACCGCAATCTGTCGACCGCCGAGATCGTGCACCAGATCGTGGACGGGATGCGGGCGCTGCGGGACGGGGATGTTCCGGGCGGGCCCGCCCGGCTGTCCAACATCGTCTTCATGGGGATGGGCGAGCCCCTCGCGAACTACAAGCGGGTGGTGGGGGCGATCCGCGCGCTGACCGACCCCGCGCCGGACGGGCTGGGGCTGTCGCAGCGCGGTATCACCGTGTCGACGGTCGGGCTGGTGCCCGCCATCCACCGGTTCTCCGACGAGGGGTTCAAGTGCCGGCTCGCGATCTCCCTGCACGCGCCGGACGACGAGCTGCGTGACACGCTCGTCCCGGTGAACACGCGCTGGAAGGTGCGCGAGGTGCTCGACGCCGGGTTCGACTACGTCGAGAAGTCGGGCCGTCGGCTCTCCATCGAGTACGCCCTGATCCGGGACATCAACGACCAGGCGTGGCGGGGCGACCGGCTCGGCCGGCTGCTGCGCGGAAAGCCGGTGCATGTCAACCTCATCCCGCTGAACCCGACACCCGGGTCCAAGTGGACGGCCTCCCGGCCCGAGGACGAGAAGGCGTTCGTCGAGGCCATCGCGGCGCACGGGGTGCCGGTGACCATCCGGGACACCCGTGGTCAGGAGATCGACGGTGCCTGTGGTCAGCTCGCGGCCACCGAGAGGTAATCTGGCCAGGTACCGTCACATCTTCATATTCCGACAGGGGAGCGCCACAGCGCTGAGAGTGCGGCAAGCAGGCCGCAGACCCTCTGAACCTCGCCCAGGTCATTCTGGGTAGGAAGTTCGGTCACTACTCAAGCTGTTGCGCCCTGCCCAGAAGCCTTTCCGGCGTCCGGGCAGGGCCGCGTCTCTTCCTGGTCAACTCCAGGAGGAAGTCCAGTGCAGTTCAAGACGTTCGCGGCCGCCGCCGTGGGCCTCGGTCTCGTCACGCTGTCCGCCTGCGGTTCGTCCGCCGACGAGGGCAGCGGGTCCGAGGGGTCCAAGACCGTCACGCTCATCAGCCACGACTCGTGGGCCGTGTCGAAGGACGTGCTCGCCGCCTTCGAGAAGCAGTCCGGGTACAAGGTCAAGGTCCTCACGGACGGCGACGCCGGGCAGGCCGTCAACAAGGCCGTCCTGACCAAGGACAACCCGCAGGGCGACGTCTTCTTCGGCGTCGACAACACCCTCCTCTCCCGCGCCCTCGACAACGGTCTGTTCCAGCCGTACGAGGCCAAGGGGCTGGACCAGGTCGACGCCCGGTACCAGCTGGACGCCGGCAAGCACCGGGTCACCCCGATCGACTACGGCGACATCTGCGTCAACTACGACAAGCAGTACTTCGCCGACCACAAGCTGGACCCGCCGACGTCGTACGACGATCTGATCAAGCCGGCGTACAAGAACCTCCTCGTCACCGAGAACGCCTCCACCTCCTCGCCGGGCCTCGGCTTCCTGCTGGGCACCGCCGCCGCGTACGGCGACGAAGGCTGGGAGGGCTACTGGAAGAAGCTCGAGGCGAACGGCGTGAAGGTCGTCGACGGCTGGGAGCAGGCGTACAACGAGGAGTTCTCCGGCTCCGCGGGCGGCAAGAAGGCCAAGGCCGACCGGCCGCTCGTCGTGTCGTACGCCTCCTCCCCGCCTGCCGAGGTGATCTACGGCGACCCGAAGCCGACGACCGCCCCCACCGGCGTCGCGACCGGCACCTGCTTCCGGCAGGTCGAGTTCGCGGGGCTGCTGAGCAACGCGGGCAACAGCGAGGGCGGCAAGGCGCTGATCGACTTCCTGATCGGCAAGAAGTTCCAGGAGGACATGCCGCTCAACATGTTCGTCTACCCGGTGCTCAAGGGCGCGGCCGTGCCCGCCGAGTTCACCGAGTACGGTCCCGCCGCCGAGAACCCCGAGACGATGGACCCGGCGAAGATCGCCGCCGACCGTGACCAGTGGGTCAAGTCGTGGACCTCTCTCGTACTGAAGTAGCCGCCCGCCGGCGCGGCAACGCGGCGCGGCTCGGCCTGATGGCCCTGCCCGTCGCGTTCTTCGGGCTCTTCTTCGCCTGGCCGGTCGCCGCGATCCTCGCGCGCGGACTGAAGGTCGACGGGGTGTGGCGGCTCGGACGGCTGGGGGAGGTCCTTGCCCAGTCCGACATCCGGCACGTGCTGTGGTTCACCACCTGGCAGGCGCTCGCCTCCACCGCGCTGACCCTGCTGGTCGCGCTGCCCGGCGCGTACGTCTTCGCGCGCCTGGACTTCCCGGGCAAGCAGGTGCTGCGGGCCGTGGTCACCGTGCCGTTCGTGCTGCCGACGGTCGTCGTCGGTACGGCGTTCCTCGCGCTCGTCGGGCGCGGCGGACTCCTCGACGAGCTGTGGGGCGTACGCCTCGACACCACCGTGTGGGCGATCCTGCTGGCGCACGTCTTCTTCAACTACGCGGTCGTCGTACGGACCGTGGGCGGGCTGTGGGCGCAGCTCGACCCGCGGCAGGAGGAGGCCGCGCGGATGCTCGGCGCCTCCCGGCTGCGGGCCTGGCGGACGGTCACCCTGCCCGCGCTCGGGCCCGCGGTCGCCGCCGCCGCGCTCATGGTCTTCCTCTTCACCTTCACCTCCTTCGGTGTGGTGCAGATCCTGGGCGGCCCGACCTTCTCCACCCTGGAGGTGGAGATCTACCGGCAGACCTCCGAGATCTTCGACCTGTCCACGGCCGCCGTGCTCACCGTCGTCCAGTTCGCCGCCGTCGGCGCGATCCTCGCCGTGCACGCTTGGACCGTACGGCGGCGGGAGACCGCGCTGCGGCTGGTGGACGCGTCCGGGACGGCGCGACGGCCGCGCGGCGCCGGGCAGTGGGCGCTGCTGGCCGGGGTGCTCGCGAGCATCGCGGTACTGCTGGTGCTGCCGCTGGCGGTACTGGTGCAGCGGTCGTTCGACGCACCCGACTTCGCCTACTACCGGGCGCTGACCAGCGACGACGGCAATGTCTTCCTGGTCCCGCCGATCGAGGCGATCGGCAACTCGCTGGAGTACGCCCTCGCCGCGACCGGGATCGCGGTGGTGATCGGTGCTCTGGCCGCGGCCGCGCTCACCCGCCGGGACGCCGGACGGCTGGTGCGGGGCTTCGACGCGCTGCTGATGCTGCCGCTGGGCGTCTCCGCGGTGACCGTCGGCTTCGGGTTCCTGATCGCGCTGGACGAGCCCCCGCTGAACCTGCGCTCCACCTGGATCCTCGTTCCCCTCGCCCAGGCGCTGGTCGGCGTCCCCTTCGTCGTACGGACCATGCTGCCCGTGCTGCGGGCGGTGGACGGCCGGCTGCGGGAGGCGGCGGCGGTGCTGGGGGCGTCGCCGTGGCGGGTGTGGCGGGAGGTGGACCTGCCGATGGTGCGGCGGGCGCTGCTCGTCGCCGCCGGGTTCGCGTTCGCCGTGTCGCTGGGGGAGTTCGGGGCGACCGTGTTCATCGCCCGCTCCGACAACCCGACGCTGCCGGTCGCCGTGGCACGGCTGCTCGGCCGCGCCGGTGAGCTGAACTACGGCCAGGCGATGGCCCTTTCGACGATTCTGATGCTGGTGTGCGCGGTGGCCCTGCTGGTGCTGGAGCGGCTGCGGACCGACCGGACGGGGGAGTTCTGATGCTGCTGAGCCTTCGGGCCGCGACCGTGCGCTTCGGCGGGCGGGCCGTGCTCGACGCCGTCGGCCTCGATGTCGCCGAGCAAGAGATCGTGTGCGTGCTCGGGCCCAGCGGCAGCGGCAAGTCCACGCTGCTGCGTGCCGTCGCCGGACTTCAGCCGCTGGACTCCGGGCGGGTGCTGCTCGACGGGCGCGACCAGGCGGGGGTGCCCGCGCACAAGCGGGAGCTGGGGCTGATGTTCCAGGACCATCAGCTGTTCCCGCAGCGGGACGTCGGCGGCAACGTGGCCTTCGGGCTGCGGATGCACGGCGCCTCGAAGCAGCGACAGGTCGAGCGCGTGGCGGAGTTGCTGGAGCTGGTCGGGCTCCCGGGCGCCGGCCGGCGCGCCGTGGCCGCGCTCTCCGGTGGTGAGCAGCAGCGGGTGGCGCTGGCCCGCGCCCTCGCGCCCCGGCCCCGGCTGCTGATGCTCGACGAGCCGCTCGGCCAGCTCGACCGCTCGCTGCGGGAACGGCTGGTCGTCGAACTGCGGGAGCTGTTCGGGTGGTTGGGGACCACCGTGCTCGCGGTCACCCACGACCAGGGTGAGGCGTTCGCGCTCGCCGACCGGGTCGTGGTGATGCGGGACGGGCGGATCGCCCAGTCCGGTACGCCCCTTGAGGTGTGGCAGCGCCCGGCGGACGCGTTCGTGGCCCGTTTCCTCGGCTTCGACAACGTGGTGGCGGCGACCGTCACCGACGAGGCCGCGGTCACGCCGTGGGGCAAGGTGCCGGTGCCCGTGGGCTCCCCGCAGGGGCCGCGCGCGCTGCTCGTCCGCCCCGCCGGCGTGCTGCTGACGGACCCCGACGAGGGCCTGCGCTGCACGGTCCTCGCCCGCACCTTCAAGGGCACCCATGTCACCGTCCGCCTCCAGCCGGAGGGCGCGCCCGCCCTGGAGGCGGCCTGCGCCCTGCGGGCGGCGCCGGAGGTCGGTGACACGGTCGGGGTGACCTTCGACCCGGTCGAAACCGTCGTGCTCGACCAGGGGGGCACCGGGGCCGACTCCTAGGGAGGATGTCCGGGAGGTCGGGATCCCGCGGGAGCGAGTTCGGCTGAGCGGTCGGTGGCCCGGTACGGCTGTGGCCCGCCCCCGGGAAAGGGGCGGGCCACAGCTGAGCCGGTCGGGGGTCAGCGGTTGCTGGAACCCCGGCGGCGCATGCCGAAGAACACCGCGCCGCCGCCGAGGACGACGAGCAGGGCCGCGAGGCCGGCGATCAGACCGGTGTTGCCGGCGCCGGTCTCGGCGAGGTTGGACTCCTGGGCGGCCGGCGAGACGTCGTTGCTCACCGGGCCGGGCGTGGTGCCGGTGTCGCTCGAGGACTCCGACGGGGCCGGGGACTCGGGCTCGGCCGGCTCCGAGGCGGTCGGCGACGGCGTCGTCGTCGACGGGGTGCCGGACGGCGGCTGCGAGGGGGTGGAGGTGTCGTCGGCCTGGCAGGCCTTCGCGGGGGCGGTCAGGAACGGCTCGATGTCGGCGTTGACCAGCTCCTTGCCCTTCTTCACGGCGTTGATGTGGATCCGGTAGACGGCGTTCGGCTCCCAGTCCTCGGCGAAGGAGATGGTTTCGCCCTTGGCGGAGCCCTCGACGGTCTGCGCCGTGCCGACCTGGCGGACGTCGGCGTTGTTGTTCTCGAGGAAGACGGTGACCACGGCCGGGACACCCGAAGCGTCCTTGTCCGTGACGGTGATGACGCCCTTGGCGCCGTCACAGGCTGCGGTGGCCGAGAAGTCACCGATCTCGCTGGCGAGCGCGGAGCCGGCGGCGCTGAGCGCGAGGGCGGCGGAGGCGGCGGTGACGCCGAGGGCGCGCACGGACCGGGCGGCGGTACGGCGGGAAAGGGACACGTTTGTCCTTACGGGAAGCGCAACTGCGGGGGGTGGAGGGGGAGATGGCGCGGCGCCCCCGGTGAAGCCGAGTGCGTCACCATCCCCAGCAGGCTCACAGGTCTATAAGCGTTCCATAAGAAGTGTCAATCCGTGGACCCCTCTGAACCCTTGGCTTTGCCCGCTTATTAACCGCCGAGACGTTTCAACGCCGCCGGAGCCTCCTCGATCCGGTCAACGAGGGCGATACGGGACTCCATCGACCGCTCCCGGGCGAGTGACCGCAAGAGCGGCCAGGCGGGCAGCCGTTCCGTCCAGTGCGCCCGGTCCACGAGCACCATCGGCGTCGGCTCGCCCCGCGACCCGTAGTAGTTGGGTGTCGCGTTGTCGAAGATCTCCTGTACGGTCCCGGCGGCGCCCGGCAGGAAGACCACACCGGCGGTGCAGCGGGCCAAGAGGCCGTCCTCGCGGGTGGCGTTGGAGAAGTACTTCGCGAGGTGCGCGGCGAACGGGTTCGGCGGCTCATGGCCGTAGAACCAGGTGGGGATGCCGACGGACGGGCCGCCGCCGGGCCACCGGCCGCGCACCTCGAAGGCGGCCCGTGCCCAGTCGGTGATCGACGGGGTGAACCCGGGCGCCTTGGCGAGGATCCGCAGCGCCTCGGTCAGCATCCCGTCCTCGAAGGGGGCGGAGTACGCGCCGAGGTTGGCCGCCTCCATCGCTCCGGGGCCGCCGCCGGTCGCCACCATGAGCCCCTCGCGGGCGAGTTCACGGCCGAGCCGGGCCGCGCCGGCGTACGCCTCCGTGCCGCGCGCCATCGCGTGACCGCCCATCACGCCCACCACCGGGGCGGCGGCGAGGAGTTCGTCGAGCGCGTCGGATATCGCGTCGTCGTGGAGCGAGCGGAGCATCGAGCCGAAGATGTCGCCGTCGGCCTTGGTCTGCTGGAACCACGCGTACGTGCGGGCGTCCGGGGTCGCCTCGTAGCCCTCGTCCAGGTCGGCGAACAGTTCGTCGGGGGTGTGGACGAAGCCGCGGTACGGGTCGAAGGAGAGGCCGGGTACGGGCGGGAAGACCAGGGCGCCGGAGGCGCGGACCTTGGTCGCGGCCTCGGGGTCCATCGGGCAGCCGAGGAAGACGGCGCCCGAGGTGTCCAGGGCGAGCAGGACGTCCGTACGGTCCGTCAGGTCGACGGACTGGACGCGGAAGTGGGAGAGGGTGCCGTGGTCGCGGACCACCTCGTCGAACTCGGCGAGGGACTCGATCTCACGGTCGTGGGAGCCGTCGTACGGCTGGGCGGGTGTCGTCGGATGCACCCGCCCATGCTAGGCACCGCCGGGCGACGGGCCGGTGAACTCCCGTCAGCCCTCGACGGCCGCCGGGTCCATCCAGACGATCTCCCAGGTGTGGCCGTCGAGGTCGTCGAAGGAGCGGCCGTACATGAAGCCCATGTCCTGCGTGTCGCCGCTCGGTGTGCCGCCCAGCGCGAGCGCGCGGTCGACCAGCTCGTCGACCTTCGCGCGGCTCTCGGCGCTCAGGGCGATCAGCACCTCGCTGGTCTGCGTGGCATCCGCGATCTCCTTCTTGGTGAAGGTCGCGTAGAACGGCTTGGTGAGCAGCATCGCGACGATGGTGTCGCTGATCACCACGGAGGCCGCGTTCTCGTCGCTGAACTGCGGGTTGATCGTGTAGCCCAGCTCCGTGAAGAACGTCTTCGCGGCGGCGAGGTCGTTCACGGGCAGGTTCACGAAGATCATCTGCTGGTAGGCCTGGGCGGTCATCGGGGTCTCTCCCATCGGGCGGTGTGTGTCGCGTGCGTGCTGTTCGGTGGGTAGACCGGGGGGCCGGGCGGAACTCATCGGCGGGGCGGATCTTTTTCTCACTGGGCCAGGGGGAGCGCCGCCAGCTCGGCCACGGTCAGGGTGAGCGGGACGAACACCGCGAGGAGCGCGCCCGTGCGCAGGGCGGCTGCGGTGCGCAGCGTCTTGGCGGGGGCGCCGAGGCGGAGCAGGGCGGCGGTGGTCTCGGCGCGGGCCTGGCGGGCCTCCACGGCGGCGGTGAGCAGCGTGGCGATGGTGCTGCCGGCGACGACCAGGGCGCCGAGGGCGGTGAGCGGGCCGAAGGACGGGTCGGCGGGGTCGTACAGGGCGGCCATCGTGTACGCGCCGGAGGCGACCGCGCAGACGACGCCCAGGGGGCGGCCGATGCGGGAGGACTCCTCCATCAGGCCGCGGCCGGCGAGGAGGCGGAGGGCGCCTGGGCGGACGGCCTGGAGGAGACGGCCGCAGAGGTGGGTGAGGCCGGGGCCGGCGAGGGCGAGGCCCACGGCGGTGAGGGTCCAGCCGAGGAGCACCGCGGCGGGTCCGGTGGGCAGGCCGGTGGGGAGGGGGACGTCGGTGGCGGTGGTGGTGCGGCTGGCGTATCCCTCCACGGCGAGGCCGGCGGCCAGGAGGGCGGCGCCCCAGGGGAGGGCGGTGGCGTTGGGGGCCGGAGGGTCGGTGGGGTCGGTGGGGTCGGTGGGGTCGGCGGGGGTGGCGTGGGGCTCCGGGGTGTCGGCGCGACCGCTCGCCGACGGACGGAGTGGCTGGGCGTCGGCTGCGGTGCCGACGCCGGCGGCGGTGTCGACCGCGGTGCGACCGGCCGCGGGCTGACGGGCCTTGAAGCTGCCGTACGCCCCGAACCTCTCGCGCGCACCCTGGCCGCCGTACGCCCCGAACCTGCCGAACATCCTCGGTGCCGCCGCGTGGGCCGCCAGACGGGTGTCCCGGGGGCGGAGCATCAGGGCCACCGACACCGAGGACGCCAGGGGGACCAGGGCGAGGAGGGTCAGGGTGGCGGGGAGCGGGAGGGGGGCCTCGGCGGCCAGGAAGTCGGCGGCGGCGCCGTCGAAGGGCATGCCGGTGAGGTCGCCGCGGAGGTGGAGGAAGAGCAGCAGGGCCAGCATGGAGCCGAGGAGGGTCGACAGGGCGGTCGTCGTCGCCGAGACGGCCATCAGCCGGGCCGGGCCCAGGCCGATCGCCGCCAGCCCGGGACGGGGCCGGGTGCCGGGGTCGGTGCGGGCGACGGCCAGCGCGAAGTAGACCGTCGCGGCCAGCGGGATCGCGCACCAGCCGAGGCGGAGCACGGACGCCGGTGAGGCGTCGGGGTGGGTCAGGGCGTGGCCGAGGGTGCACAGCAGAAGGAAGCCGGTGCCCGCCGAGGCCGCCGCTACCAGCAGACGGCGCAGCTGGACGGCGGGGTGGGCGCTGCGGGTCAGACGGAGAGCGAGCATGCGGCCCCCCGCCCTTCCGGCTCCGGAACCGGGGGGAGGTGGACGGTGGTGACCCGGCGCCCGTCCATGAGCGGCACCGTGCGGTCGGCGAGGGCCGCGGTGTCCGTGTCGTGGGTGGCCAGGACGACGGTGATGCCGTGGGAGCGGGCGGCCGTGGTCAGGGTGCGCAGGACGTGGTTGCGGTCCGCGCGGTGCAGGGGGGCCGTCGGTTCGTCGGCGAAGAGGATCGACGGGGCCGGGGCCAGCGCCCGGGTGATGCACACGCGCTGGCGTTCGGCCTGGGTGAGTTCGTGCGGGCGGCTGCGGGACTTGCCGCCGATGTCGAGGCGCTCCAGCCACTCCAAGGCGGCCGCCTTGGCCCGGCGGCGGCTGGTGCCGCGCAGCATCAGGGGGAGGGCCGCGTTCTCCCAGACGTTCAGTTCGGGGACGAGGACCGGCGCCGGGTCGATCCAGCCGAAGCGGTCGCGGCGCAGCCGTTCGCGGGCCGTCGGGCCCATGGTGTGCACGGGGACACTGTTGAACCAGACCTCGCCGCGCTGGGTGGGCACCAGGCCGGACAGACACTGCAGCAGGGTCGTCTTGCCGCTGCCGCGTGGGCCGCTCACGGCGAGGATCTCGCCTTCCCGCACGCCCAGCGTGACACCGCCGAGGGCGGGTGAGCCGTCCCGGTGCGTGAAGTGCAGGGAGCGTGCCCAGAGCACGTCGTTGTCCGGCGGGGCCTCCATGGCGTACACCTCGGTTCAGATCTGTGGTTCCCGTGCCGATCCCCCGTCCGGGGGAACGAAGACAGGGCCGATCGGTCACGAGCACGCTAGGCAGGCACGAGGGGCGGGCCGGACAGCACACGGCCCCGGGCGCCCGTTTCTCACTCGAACGGACGGCACCGGGGCCGGTGTTGATCATCCAGGAGGAAGATCAGTGCGCGAGGGGCACAGCTGTCACAGCTGTCGCATCTCTCACAGCTGTCACAGCTTGGTCCACGCCTCCGTCAGCGTCGCGCGCAGGATCTGCTCGATCTCGTCGAAGGTCTCCTGGTTGGAGATCAGCGGTGGGGCGAGCTGGACGACCGGGTCGCCGCGGTCGTCGGCACGGCAGTACAGGCCGTTCTCGAACAGGGCCTTGGACAGGAAGCCGTACAGGACGCGCTCGGTCTCGTCGGCGTCGAAGGACTCCTTGGTCGCCTTGTCCTTGACCAGCTCGATGCCGTAGAAGAAGCCGTTGCCGCGGACGTCGCCGACGATCGGCAGGTCGTGCAGCTTCTGCAGGGTCTGGAGGAAGGCGCCCTCGTTGTCCAGCACGTGCTGGTTGAGGCCCTCGCGCTCGAACAGGTCGAGGTTGGCGAGGCCCACCGCGGCCGACACGGGGTGGCCGCCGAAGGTGTAGCCGTGCAGGAAGGTGTTGTCGCCCTTGTAGAACGGCTCCGCCAGCTTGTCGGAGATGATGCAGGCGCCTATCGGGGAGTAGCCCGACGTCATGCCCTTGGCGCAGGTGATCATGTCCGGGACGTAGCCGAACTTGTCGCAGGCGAACATCGTGCCGAGGCGGCCGAAGGCGCAGATGACCTCGTCCGAGACGAGCAGGACGTCGTACTGGTCGCAGATCTCGCGTACGCGCTGGAAGTAGCCGGGCGGGGGCGGGAAGCAGCCGCCGGCGTTCTGCACGGGCTCCAGGAAGACCGCGGCGACGGTCTCCGGGCCCTCGAAGAGGATCTGCTGCTCGATCTGGTCGGCGGCCCAGCGTCCGAAGGCCTCCGGGTCGTCGCCGTGGATCGGGGCGCGGTAGATGTTGGTGTTCGGGACCTTGTGGGCGCCCGGCACCAGCGGCTCGAAGGGGGCCTTCAGGGCCGGCAGACCGGTGATGGACAGGGCGCCCTGCGGGGTGCCGTGGTAGGCGACCGCGCGGGAGATGACCTTGTACTTGGTCGGCTTGCCCTGGAGCTTGAAGTACTGCTTGGCGAGCTTCCAGGCGGTCTCGACCGCCTCACCGCCGCCGGTGGTGAAGAAGACCTTGTTGAGGTCGCCCGGCGCGTGGTGGGCGAGGCGCTCGGCCAGCTCCACGGCCTTGGGGTGGGCGTAGGACCAGACCGGGAAGAACGCCAGCTCCTGCGCCTGCTTGAAGGCGGTCTCCGCCAGCTCCGTGCGGCCGTGACCGGCCTGCACCACGAACAGGCCCGCGAGACCGTCGAGGTAGCGCTTGCCCTTGTCGTCGTAGATGTAGGTGCCCTCGCCCCGGACGATGGTCGGGACCGGGGAGTTCTCGTACGAGGACATGCGGGTGAAGTGCATCCACAGGTGGTCGTACGCGGTGCGGCTGAGGTCCTTGGTGCTCACGGTTATCGGGTCCTCACGGTTATCGGGTTCCCCACATGTAGGTCTGCTTCTTCAGCTTCAGATAGACGAAGCTCTCGGTGGAGCGCACGCCGGGCAGGGCCCGGATGCGTTTGTTGATGACGTCCAGCAGGTGGTCGTCGTCCTCGCAGACGATCTCGGCGAGGATGTCGAACGAGCCCGCGGTCATCACCACGTACTCGACCTCCGCCATGTCGGTGAGTGCCTCGGCTATGGACTCCACGTCGCCCTCGACGTTGATCCCGACCATCGCCTGCCGCCGGAAGCCCACGGTGAGCGGGTCGGTGACGGCGACGATCTGCATCACGCCCTGGTCGAGCAGCTTCTGGACGCGCTGGCGCACGGCCGCCTCGGACAGGCCCACGGCCTTGCCGATCGCGGCGTAGGGCCGGCGGCCGTCCTCCTGGAGCTGTTCGATGATGGCGAGGCTGACGGCATCCGGATGAGGGGTGCCGTTCCTGGACTCGCGGGAGTCCCGCTGCTCTGCGCTTCGACTGGCCACGACCTCACTCTGCACGACGTCTCGACAGTTCCGCAAGGCTGTTGCGATGAAAATCGTTGTTTACGTGACTGAAGCCTGCGGATTTCGCAGCCCTGGCGGGATCGGGGGTGTTGAAAACGTGGGCCTGCGGATTAGGGTGGGTGTCTCAACCTTTGGACACCCACCACGAGGCGCCCGGTCACCGGGCACCCGGCCGTGGGACACCTGCGAACTGGGAGGACCGGCAGTGAGCACCGAGCTGCGTCGTCTGCGCAACTACATCGACGGTGAGTTCCGCGACGCCGTCGACGGACGGACCACCGAGGTGGTCAACCCCGCGACGGGCGAGGCCTACGCGACCGCGCCGCTGTCCGGCCAGGCGGACGTCGACGCCGCGATGGCCGCCGCCGCCGCGGCCTTCCCGGGCTGGCGGGACACCACGCCCGCCGAGCGTCAGAAGGCCCTGCTCAAGATCGCGGACGCGTTCGAGGAGCGGGCCGAGGAACTCATCGCGGCCGAGGTGGAGAACACGGGCAAGCCGATCGGGCTGACCCGCTCCGAGGAGATCCCGCCGATGGTCGACCAGATCCGCTTCTTCGCGGGCGCGGCCCGGATGCTGGAGGGGCGTTCGGCCGGCGAGTACATGGACGGGATGACCTCGATCGTCCGCCGTGAGCCGGTCGGCGTCTGCGCGCAGGTCGCGCCGTGGAACTACCCGATGATGATGGCGGTGTGGAAGTTCGCCCCGGCGATCGCCGCGGGCAACACGGTCGTCCTCAAGCCCTCGGACACCACCCCCGCCTCCACCGTCCTGATCGCCGACATCATGGGCTCGATCCTCCCCAAGGGCGTCTTCAACGTCGTCACCGGCGACCGCGACACCGGCCGGCTGATGGTCGAGCACCCGACCCCCGCCATGGCCTCCATCACCGGTTCCGTGCGCGCGGGCATGTCCGTCGCCGAGTCGGCGTCCAGGGACCTCAAGCGCGTCCACCTGGAGCTGGGCGGCAAGGCGCCGGTCGTCGTCTTCGAGGACACCGACATCGCCAAGGCCGTCGAGGACATCTCCGTCGCGGGCTACTTCAACGCCGGCCAGGACTGTACGGCGGCCACCCGCGTCCTCGTCCAGGAGTCGATCCACGACGAGTTCGTGGCGGCGCTGGCGAAGGCCGCGGCCGAGACGAAGACCGGTCAGCCGGACGACGAGGACGTGCTGTACGGGCCGCTGAACAACCCCAACCAGCTCAAGCAGGTGTCCGGCTTCATCGAGCGGCTGCCCGCCCACGCCAAGGTCGAGGCCGGCGGACAGCGGGTCGGCGACAAGGGCTACTTCTACGCCGCGACCGTCGTGTCCGGTCTGAAGCAGGACGACGAGATCATCCAGAACGAGGTCTTCGGGCCGGTCATCACCGTCCAGTCCTTCACGGACGAGGAGCAGGCGGTGGAGTGGGCCAACGGCGTCGACTACGCCCTCGCCTCCTCGGTGTGGACCAAGGACCACGGCCGCGCGATGCGGATGTCCAAGAAGCTCGACTTCGGCTGCGTGTGGATCAACACCCACATCCCGCTGGTCGCCGAGATGCCGCACGGCGGCTTCAAGAAGTCCGGCTACGGCAAGGACCTCTCGGGGTACGGCTTCGAGGACTACACGCGCATCAAGCACGTGATGACGTCCCTGGACGCGTAGCGCTCCGCGGGTTCGGCCCCCGGTTCTCGACCGGGGGCCGTTTGCCGTGCCGGGCGGCCGCCGGGCGACAGGGTGTCGGGTTCCGCTCGGTGCGCTCGACGCAGCGTCGATTGTCCGCGTGCGGGCCCTCGCGGCATGCTGCCGTGATGCCCCGGACTCCCGCGAACTCCCGTCCCGTGTCCCGCCGTTCCCTGGTGCGTGCCCTCGGCGGTACCGCCGCGCTCGGGGCCCTCGCCGGCTGCGGGGTGCGGTCCGCGTACGTCCAGCCCGGGGACCGGGCCGCGGCCGATCTCTCCGCCACGGACAAGCGGCTGACCTGGGCGAACTGGCCGCTCTACATCGACACGGACGACGCCGACACGACGAAGCGGCCCACGCTCGACGCCTTCGAGCGACGCACCGGCATCGCCGTCGACTACGTCGAGGAGATCAACGACAACGACGAGTTCTTCGGCAAGATCAGCCCCGCGCTGATGAACCACCAGCAGACCGGGCGCGATCTGATCGTCGTCAGCGACTGGATGTGCGCGCGGTTCGTACGGCTGGGCTGGGTGCAGGAGATGGACCGGTCCGCCCAGCCGAACGTCACCGCGCACCTGGACCCGCTGCTGCGTTCGCCCGCCTTCGACCCGGGCCGGCGGCACACCGTGCCCTGGCAGTCCGGCATCACCGGCATCGCCTACAACCGCCGCGAGCTGGGCCGCGAGATACGCGGCGTCTCGGAGCTGTGGGCGAACGACCTGGAGGGTCGCGTCACCCTGCTGTCCGGCCTCGACGAGGCGTTCGCGCTGCTCATGCAGGGCAACGGCGTCGACATCACACGGTGGACGGCCGACGACTTCCACACCGTGTGCGACCAGGTGGAGAAGCAGGTCGGGGCGGGCCGGATCCGCCGCTTCACCGGCAACGACTACACCAAGGACCTGGTCAGCGGGGACGTCCTGGCCTGTCAGGCGTACTCCGGTGACGTCATCCAGCTCCAGGCCGACAACCCCGACATCCGCTTCGTCGTCCCCGAGGAGGGCGCGGAGCTGTGGTCGGACTCCCTGATGATCCCCGACCTCGCCCGGCACAAGGCCAACGCCGAACGGCTCGTCGACCACTACTACGACCCCGAGGTGGCCGCCGAACTCGCGGCCTGGGTCAACTACGTCTGCCCGGTGCCCGCCGCCCAGGCCGTCCTCGCCGACTCCGACGACGCGGAGACCGCCGCGCTCGCCGAGAACCCGCTGATCTTCCCCGACGCCTCGATGCGCCGTCGGCTGGCGGTCGCCCGGGACATCACCTCCACGGAACGGGTGGAGTTCACGAAGCGGTGGAACGCGATCGTGGGGTTGTGAGGGCGAGCAGGGCGGAATTGTGACGAGGATTCTTAGTTGGCACAAAAGAGGGATAGTTGGCACCAAGATCACGACCGTTCTCCGAGGTGGCGGCGCATGACCTCGATGCACACGGCTCGGGCAGCGTTTGATCGGTCGCGCGGATACGGTGCGCCGAGGTTCATGCCGCTGCCGGTTGTGATCGGCGGCTGGTCCCAGGCGAGGCTCATCTGTGCGCCTGCCTCCGCTCGGGCTGTGGCCACGAGCGTCGCGTAGGGGCCCGCGACGGCCGATGCCTCGATCTGGAGCCACGCCTGGTGGAAGGCCATCCGGGCGAGTAAGCCGCTGACTTCGTCGGTGAGCTGTTGTCGTACGGCGGAGGAGGATTTGGGGCGACGCCGTATGCGGTACGGCATCTCCAAGTACTCTTCGACCGCGGTCAGGGCTTCGGCGAAGGTCTTGGCGCGGCGTTCCCTCCGTACGGCCCGCTGGTTGAGGGCGTACGTGAGATAGGCGCCGAAGAGAGCGATGCAGGGGACGATCAGCGCGGCTGTCTGGGCCCAGGTCCAGGTGCCGTCCGTCGCCTGTGCCGCCGCGATGACCGCCACGCACCACTCTCCGGCATGTTGACGAACTGATCCCATGACGCGGTCGTCGAGGTGCGAAGTCGCCGAAGGTACATCGCGGACCTGCCGGAACACCGAGACGGCTTGGCGTCAGAGCGTCGCCCCCAGTTCCGTGCCCTGGCGGATCGCCCGCTTGGCGTCGAGTTCTGCGGCGAGGTCCGCGCCACCGATGAGGTGGGCCGACAGCCCGGCCTCACGCAGTTCCTCGTAGAGGCTTCGGTTGGGTTCCTGGCCCGTGCACAGGACGACCGTGTCGACCGGGATCACTCGCTCCTCGCCGTCGACCGTGACGTGCAGACCCTCATCGTCGATGCGCCGGTACGTCACTCCCGCGACCATGGTGACCCCGCGGTGCTTCAGCTCGGCCCGGTGGATCCACCCCGTGGTCGCGCCCAGACCGGCGCCGACCTTGCTGGTCTTGCGCTGGAGGAGGTGAACGGTTCGTCGCGCCGTGGGCCGCTCAGGGCGCCCCAGTCCGCCACGCGTGCGGTAGTCGACGTCGACGCCCCAGCGCCGGAAGTAGACGTCAGGGCGGCGGCTGGCCTCGTCGCCCGGGTCGGTCAGGTAGAGCGCGGTGTCGAACCCGATACCGCCCGCCCCGAGGACCGCCACCCGCTCGCCCACCGGCACCTGGTCGCGCAGCACGTCCAGGTAGCTGACGACATTCGGGCGATCCCTGCCCGGGATGTCGGGAATGCGGGGGGCGACGCCCGTCGCGACGACGACCTCGTCATAGGCGCCCTCTGCCAGCGCCTCAGCGGTGACCTTCGTGCCGAGGCGGACGTCCACGCCGTGCTCGTCGAGCTGGACGCGGAAGTAGCGCAGGGTCTCGTTGAACTCGTCCTTGCCCGGGACCTGCCGGGCGATGTTGAGCTGGCCGCCGATCTTGTCGTTGGCGTCGAACAACGTGACGTCGTGGCCGCGTTGGGCGGCCGTCACCGACACCGCCAGCCCGGCCGGACCTGCCCCCACCACGGCCAGGCGCTTGCGGTGGCGCGTCGGAGACAGCACCAGCTCCGTCTCATAGCCGGCCCGCGGGTTGACCAGACAGGAGATCGTCTTCTCGCTGAAGCCGTGGTCCAGGCACGCCTGGTTGCAGCCGATGCACGTGTTGATCGTGTCAGGGCGTCCGGCGCGTGCCTTGGCGACGAAGTCCGGGTCGGCGAGGAACGGACGGGCCATCGAGACCATGTCCGCTCTGCCTTCCGCCAGCAGTTCCTCCGCGACCTCTGGGGTGTTGATGCGGTTGCTGGTCACCAGGGGGACGGAAACGACTCCCTTCAGGCGCTGAGTGATCCATGAGAACGCGCCGCGCGGCACTGAGGTCGCGATGGTGGGGACGCGTGCCTCGTGCCAGCCGATCCCGGTGTTGATGATCGTGGCGCCGGCCGCCTCCACCGCCTTGGCGAGCGTGACCACCTCGTCCAGGGTGCTGCCGTCCGGGACGAGGTCGAGCATGGACAGGCGGTAGATGAGGATGAAGTCGGGGCCGACCCGTTCGCGCACGCGACGGACGATCTCCAGGGGGAACCGGACCCGGTTCTCGTAGGTGCCACCCCAGCGGTCGGTGCGGTGGTTGGTGGCCGGGGCGATGAACTCGTTGATCAGGTAGCCCTCGGACCCCATGATTTCGACGCCGTCGTAGCCGGCTGTCCTGGCGAGCGCGGCCGCACGGACGAACGCCTCGATCGTCTCCTCGATCTCGTCATCGGTCAGCGCATGCGGCACGTATCTGCTGATCGGCGCCTGGAGTGCGCTGGGGGCGACCAGATCGGGGTGGTAGGCGTACCGGCCGGTGTGCAGGATCTGCATCGCGATCCGGCCCCCCTCGCGGTGCACCGCCTCGGTGACGAGCGCGTGCTGCTCGGCCTCAGCCTCGGTGGTGAGCTTGGCGCTTCTGGGGAAGGCCCGACCTCGGTGATCCGGGGCGATCCCGCCCGTGACGATGAGCCCGACGCCGCCGCGGGCCCGCTCGGCGTAGAAGGCGGCCATCCGCTCGAAGCCTCGCTCGGCCTCTTCCAGGCTCAGGTGCATCGAGCCCATCAGGACACGGTTCGGCAGGGTGGTGAACCCCAGATCGAGGGGGCTCAGCAGGTGAGGGTAGGGGGACATCGGCAGGGCTCCTGCTCCTGAGTCGTGCTGCGGCATGCAAGCAGTTTTATGACCCCGGAACGTTTATGCAATCAGTTGCAAAAGATCGCCGAAGTCTCGCGAAACAGGCTGTTCACCCCATTCACCAGCGGCTTCGCATCTGAACCGGGTCGCCGCAGCCGACCGTCCCGCAGAAGACAGGTAGGGGATCAGGTATGCCATCAGGTATCCCTACCCGTAGCCCTCGCAACGTGCTGAACCCAGAGTCGGTACATGGACGAAACACATGTCGACGCAGTCATCGTGGGTGCCGGCTTCTCCGGCCTCTACGCCACCCACCGCCTCCGCAACCAGCAGGGTCTGTCGGTTCAGTCCTTCGAGGCGGCCTCGGGGCCGGGCGGCGTCTGGCACTGGAACCGGTACCCCGGCGCGCGTTGCGACTTCGAGAGCATCTTCTACTCCTTCTCCTTCGACGAGGACCTGCAGCGGGAGTGGCGCTGGAAAGAGCGGTACGCCGCGCAGCCGGAGATCCTGGCCTACCTGGAGCATGTGGCCGACCGGTTCGACCTGCGCCGCAGCTACCGGTTCAGCACGCGCGTCACGTCTGCGGTCTGGGACGACGCCGCTCAGCGCTGGGTTGTCGGCACGGACGACGGCGGCGTCACCATCGCGCGGTTCTTCATCAACGCGGCCGGCGCCTTCTCGGTGAACAAGCCGAACGACTTCCCGGGCCAGGAGACGTTCCGAGGCACAGTCGTCCACACCAGCCGGTGGCCGGCCGACGGCGTCGATCTGGCCGGCAAGCGTGTCGCCGTGATCGGCACCGGCTCGACCGGTATCCAGGTCATCCAGACGATCGCCCCGCAGGTCGCCGAACTGACCGTGTTCCAGCGGACCGCGAACTTCGCCTGTCCCCTCGGGAACCGTCCGCTCACCGATGGGGAGTTCGAGCAGACTGTCGCCGATTACCCGAGGCTGCGGGAGGAGTCGCGCAACAGCCTGGCCGGCGCCGCGTACCCGCGCGCCACGCGCTCCGCGATGGCGGACAGCCCCGAGGAACGCCACAAGACGTACGACACGTACTACAACGGCGGCGGCTTCCGGATGCTCGCGTCCACCTACTTCGACCTGATCTTCAATCCGGCCGCCAACGAGACGGCGGCGGACTACATCCGGGACCGGATCCGGGAGCGGGTCAAGGACCCGAAGACCGCGGAACTGCTGACTCCGAAGGGGCACCCGTACGGCGCCAAGCGCGCCACGTTCGAGACGAAGTACTTCGAGACGTTCAACCTGCCGCACGTGCGTCTCGTCGACGCCAAGACGACCCCGATCGAGCGGATCACCGAGAAGGGCATCGCCACCACGGCCGAGGAGTACGAGTTCGACGTGATCGTGCTCGCCACGGGCTTCGACGTGGGCGCGGGCGCCCTGATGCGGATGGGCGTGGTGGGCCGCGACGGCCGGAAACTGACCGACCACTGGGCGGACGGGCAGCGCGCGTACATCGGAATGGCCAACCACGGCTTCCCGAACCTGTTCCACGTCAACGGTCCGCAGAGCGCGGCGGCTCTCTTCAACAACCCGATCGCCATCGAGGACAGTGTCGACTTCATCGCCGACCTCATCGCCTATACGGACGCGCACGGTCACCGGACGGCCGAGGTGACGGCTGCGGCCGAGGACCGGTACAACGAGGTGGTCACGGAGGTCGCCGATGTGACCCTGTTCCCCAAGGCGGTCACCTGGTACATGGGCGACAACATTCCGGGCAAGCCGCGGAGGCCGATCTCGCTGTTCACCGGTGCGCCGATGTACCGCGCCATCTGCGCGGAGGTCCAGGCGACCGAGTACGCCGGCTTCTCGCTCGACGGGGACGAGCGAGCCCTGCCGAACACGATCAAAATGGACGGTGCGGCGGTCTTCCTCCTCGCCGGCATGATGAACATGGGCGCCAAGCCGCTCGAGGGGGCCTCCCTGGAGGAGATCCGAGCCGCCATCGAGAGCTTCAAGCACCTGCAGCTGCCGGTTCCCGCGGATGTCGGCATCACCGACACGCAGTACCCGACGGACGGCGGTGAGCGGATGGTGCGCCTGTACCGGCCGCCGGTCGAGGGCCCGCTGCCCGTGGTCGTCTTCCTCCACGGCGGCGGCTGGGTCGCCGGCAGCCTGGACCTGTACGACGAGCCCTGCGCGTCCCTGGCCCGGCGCCTCGGCGCTCTCGTCGTGTCCCCGGACTACCGGCTCGCCCCCGAGCACCCCTTCCCGGCGGCGATCGACGACACGATGGCGGCGCTGCGCTGGGCGGCGGAGAACATCGCCGAGTACGGCGGCGACCCGGAGCGGATCGCGGTGGGCGGCGAGAGCGCCGGTGCGAACCTGGCCGCGGTGGCCGCGCTGCGCGCCCGGGACGAGGGCGGACCGCGCCTTGCCGCCCAGGTCCTCGTCACTCCGCCCACCGATTTCACCGCCGACACCGAGTCCCGCAAGACCTTCGCGCGCGGCCCGATCATCTCCACTGAGTTGGGCGCCCGCATGGCGGCCTGGTATCTCGGCGACCCTGCCCACGTGACGTCGTCCTGGGCCGCGCCGGCACACGCGCCGGACCTGTCGAACCTGCCGCCCGCACTCGTGGTCACCATGGAGATCGATCCGCTGCGTGACGAGGGCGAGGACTACGCGCGAGCGCTGACGGAAGCCGGTGTGCCGACCGTCTGCAAGCGCCTCGACGGTCTGATCCACACCACGTTCGTGCTCTCCGGCTCGATCCCTCGCGCCGCCGAGATCCAGGACGCCATCAGCGACTTCCTCGCGCCGCTGCTGTCGGCCGAGGCCGGGACGGAGAAGGCCGCGGCCACCCTCGTCTGAGCGGGCCCGGCGAGTTCACGGCACACGAGCCGTGAGCGACGGGTGCCGATTGCTTGCCGGGCGCCCGGCCGGGCCTGTGCCCCGCGCGGCATCGATGGCTTGATGCCCACGGGGCACCGCTTCTGACGCTCGCTCAGCGCACGCCAGGGATACCTGCCGCCGTCCGGCGTGCGATGGCGGGGCACCACAGCACGATCACCATTGCGCAGACCGGAGAGGAAATCAGCATGACCGGAATTCTGGAGGGCAAGCGTGCGCTGCTGACCGGCGCGCACCGGGGCATCGGCCGGGCGGTCGCCGAAGCGTTCGTCGCCGCCGGCGCCCGCGTCGTGATCGCCGACATCGAGGGGGCCGACAAGGCAGCTCTGGAGATCGGCCACGACACCGTCGGCGTCACCTGCGACGTCCGCTCCGGCGACAGCGTGGCCGCGGCGGTCGCCGAGGCCACGCGTGCCCTGGGCGGACTCGACGTGCTGGTCAACAACGCCGGTGTCGAGTGCTTCGGTCTCCTCCACGAACTGACCGAGGACGAGTTCGATCGGATGTACTCGGTCAACCTGCGGGGTACATGGCTGGTCTACAAGCACGCGGTTCCCGCGCTGACGGACGGCGGCGGCGCGATCGTCAACCTCGCGTCGCTGGCCGGCGTCGTCGGGTTCCCCCTGCTCGGCGCCTACGCGGCGGTCAAGGCCGGTGTCGTGCGCATGACCGAGGTGATGGCGCTTGAGCTGCGCGACCTTGGCGTCCGCGCCAACGCCATCTGTCCCGGGTTCATCGACACCCCCATGATCGAGCGCGCCTTCACAGAGTTCGAGGCCGCCACCGGAACACCGCTGAAGGATCTGATCACCCAAGGGCAGGGACGGCTCGGCACACCCGGGGAAGTGGCTTCGCTGGCCACCTACCTGGCCTCGGAGGGGGCCTCGTTCGTCAACGGCACCGCCACCGTGATCGACGGGGGAATGAACGTGCGGCGACTGTGAGAGGGCGAATCTGCCCATTTCTCCCTCTCTCGGATTAGTCCAGGTGCCACTCGTACAGGCCGCTGGTCGGCCTGGGCGCCACGGTGAACTTCCCGAGGGCCAGAACAAGCGAGGCAGCGCGGCCCGCTCCCGGCGCTCGTGCCGGTCTGGGACGAGGAAGGCGGACTCGTCCTTCGCGCGCAACGGCCGGCCTCCGGGCCTTGGGCCCGACTGCCACTCACCGCCGGCGCACCCACTCGGTGGGCAACCGTGCTCACCGGCGGCGTCAGGCGCCGAGGCTCTTGGCGACCGAGCGGGCGGCGACCATCCCCAATCGGAGCGGGGCGGCCCACGTCCCTGGTGAACCCGACGTTTACGTCACAAGAGGGACGGCGGCACAGGCCCTGCCCGACCGGTCCAGCGCGCGGGCAGCCACTGCGGCGCCGCCGACGATCGCCTCACCGAGGTTGGTGGCGTAACCGGTGCGGCGCACCTGGGCCGGCGCCTGCTCGAAGTCCGAGGCGGTGCAGATGGTGGTGTCCGTGCGGGGCGGACATCCGGCGGCCCCGCGGGCCGCCGCCAGGGCAGGGTCGAAGGCCGCGATCGCTTTGCCGGCGCTGGAGCAGTGCGTGGGCCGGCGCCGCTTCGCCTGGCGGGTGGCCGGCTTCTTTTCCGCGAGGCCGCGGCTGCCCAGCATGGTCAGCAGCCGGTGCGCCGTGCTCCTGGCCACACAGAGTCGGCGGGCGATGTCGGACCGCCGACTCTCGGGTTGAGGCCGGGGACAAGATGGGTGTCGCGGGTGGATGCTGCGAGCAGGCTTGTGCTTGCTGGGGGTGGTCGCGAGAATTGATCAGACCCGCGAGGGTGTGGTGTTCGGGTCGGACTCGCCTAGGATCTCTGCATGACTAGCGCCCAGGCCCCTCAACGAGGAGGGAACCGGGTCGGTCCGTCTCTGAATCGCTTGATCGCGCGCAGGAGCGATCTCGACGTCGCACAGCGGACACTTTCGGAATCCAGGCTGCTGACCTTCGTCGGGGCAGGCGGTGTGGGTAAGACGCGGCTGGCCCTGGAATTGGCCTATCGAGCTCGCAACGGCTTCCCCGACGGTGCGTGGCTGGTCCGACTGGCCGATCTGAGCATCGGTGCAGGGGGCGCGGAAGTGGAGTCCGCGGTGGTCGGCGCTTTGGACATCAACGATCAGTCCGCCACACAGCCGCGTGAGAAGCTGCTGTCCTTCTTGAGCAACCGCAAACTGCTGCTGGTTATGGATAACTGCGAGCACGTGCTGGATTCCGTGCGGGCGGCGGTGCCGGTCATGCTGCGCGAGGCTCCGCAGCTGCGCGTGGTGGCCACGAGCCGGGAACCCCTCGGTGTCGAGGGGGAGGTGCTGCGGCCGGTGCTGCCACTGAGCGTGCCCGAACCGGCCACCCCGGCTGCGCAGCTGATCGTGGACGGGTCGGTGAGCCTGCTGGTGGAGCGGGCGCGTGCCGTCGATCCCGAGTTCGATGTCACCGAAGACAACGCTGAGGCCGTGGTCGAGCTGTGCCGACTGCTGGAAGGCATACCGCTGGCTATCGAGCTGGCAGCAGCGAAGCTGCGAGCGCTGACCGTCGAGCAGGTGGTGGAACGGTTCGGCCGACGACTGGCGTCGTTGACCGCGCCGGTTGCCGAGTCCCGGTCGCGGCACGGATCACTGCGGGCGATGGTGGATTGGAGCTACCAGCTCTGCCCGCAGACCGCGCAGATCCTCTGGCGCCGTTTGTCTGTGTTTCCCGCAACCTTCGATCTTGAGCTCGCTGAAGAGGTCTGTGCTTTTGGCGAACTGCACCCCGACGACGTCGTCGATTCCATCGAGCGTCTGGTCGGGCAGTCGATCCTGCTGGCCGAGCGCGACGTCGGCACCATGCGGTACCGCCTGCTCGCTCCCGTCCGTGAGATCGCGGCCGAAAACGCCGAACAGGCTGGCGAAGCGGACGAGTTGCGGCGCAGACATCGCAACGTGATGCTGCGCCGGGCCCAGTGGGTCCTCGACCAGTGGTGCGGTCCCCAGCAGGAGGCCCTGCTGGAGCGGATGTGCCTGGAGCACGCGGACCATGTCGCAGCGGTGCAGTGGAGCCTCTCCACTCCGGGGGAGGAACGAGCCGCTCTGCGCCTGATGGCACGGCTGCGTTACCACTGGCTGTCCGGAGGGTTCCTCGCCGACGGCCGGACGCGGATGGAGGCGGCGCTCGCCGCGGTCACCGCGCCGTCGCCGGAGCGGGCCGAGGGCGTGTGGGTGGTGATCTGGATCGCGTTGATCCAGGGGGACCACCACAGTGCCGCACGGTGGCTCAGCACACTTGCGGACCTCGCCGAGGAACTGGACGACCCCGGCGTGAAGCTGCGTGTCACCCACTGGGGGGCGCTGTGGGCGCTCTTCACCGGAGACACCGACACCGCGGTGCAGGGCTTGCGGACCGCTGTCGACGGACACCGCGACCACGGTGATCGTGAGTTGGAACTCGCCGCTCGCTATATGCTCGCCACCGCGCTCGCCTGCGCCGGCCGGGCGGCCGAGGCCGTGGAGATCAGCCGCAGCACGGTGGCGTTGTGCGAGACGTACCGAGACAGGTCCGCCCGCGCCTTCTCCCTCTGGGCTGAAGGCCTGGCCGAGTGGACGTCGGGCCACCTGGAGGAAGCGGAGCGATCGGCCCGTGCGGCACTGCGGGTTCAGCTCCCGTCCGAAGGGATCGGCGTCGCGCTGTGCACCGACCTGCTGGCCTGGGTGGCCTACGACCGTGGTGAGGTGGACCGCGCGGCCGCCCTGTGCGAGGCGGCACGGCGAGTGTGGCGTTCCCTCGGCACGTCGATCGCCGCATTCGGGCCGCAGGTGTCGGAGTCCGCGGAACGCCACTGCCCCCACCGGCCCGATCTGCCGAGTTCCGGGGGCGGCGAGCCCTCCGTTCCTCTGTGGCGCCTGCGGGACGTGATCGATCTGGCCCTGGGCGCCGAGGGGAGTACGGCCGTGGCCCGGCGCGCCGATGCCACCGAGCCACTCACCAAGCGGGAGCTGGAGGTCGCCGCCCTGATCGAATCCGGCTTGTCCAACCGGGAGATCGCCCATCGGCTGGTGATCGCGAAGCGCACCGCCGACGGTCACGTCGAGCGGATCCTCGCCAAGCTCGGGTTCACCTCGCGGGCCCAGATCGCCGCGTGGATGGCCCGCCGACGCGCACAGTTCGCCGGGCGTACGGGCGGGATCGGATAGCGCCGACCGCACCCGGCTCCGACCGCTGTCGCCAGGCAGACGTGAGGGCCCCCGAGCCGCCACAGCTGCTCAGAGGCCCTCATCCCTTGTCCTCAGACGCTGGGTGCGGTGATCTCCCGCTTGAGGATCTTGCCGGTGGGCCCGGTCGGCAGCGACTCGGCCAGCCACAGCCGGCGCGGGTACTTGTACGCGGCCACCCGCTCCTTGACGAACTCCTGCAGTTCCTCCGGCGTGGCCTGCGCGCCGGGGCGCAGGACGACCACGGCGGCCACCTCCTCACCGAGCATGTCGTCCGGCACACCCACGACGGCGGCCAGGGCGACGGCGGGGTGCTCGTGCAGGACCTCCTCGATCTCGCGCGGATAGACGTTGTAGCCGCCCCGGATGATCAGGTCCTTCTTGCGGTCGACGATGTACAGGTCGCCGTCCTCGTCCCGCCGGGCCATGTCACCGGTGCGAAACCAGCCGTCGGAGATGGCCGCCGCCGTCTCCTCGGGACGGTTCCAGTAGCCCTTCATCACGTTCGGGCCGCGCACGACCAGCTCGCCCACCTCGCCAGTGGCCACTTCCTGTCCGCCGGCGTCCAGCAGCCGTACCTCGACGTCACGGACGGGCGTCCCCACCGAACCGGGCTTGCGCAGGCGGTCAGGGCGGCAGAAGGAGACGGCGGGGCTCGTCTCGGACAGGCCGTAGCCCTCCAACACCATGCAGTCGAAGCGGCGCTCGAAGCCGTGCAGGATCTCCACCGGCAGCGCGGCCCCACCCGAGATGCAGGTACGCAGGGCGGACACGTCCGCGTTCGCGGCAGCCGGGTGCTGCAGCAGCGCCGCGTACATGGTGGGGACGCCCTCGAACACGGTGGCAGCTTCACGAGCGAGGATGTCGAGCACGGTCTCCGCGTCGAACCGGGGGACGAGCACGAGCAGAGCGCCGCTCTTCACCGCGGCGTTGAGGGTGGCGGTCTGGCCGAAGATGTGGAAGAGCGGCAGGCAGCCCACCACCACGTCGTTCGAGGTCATCCTGGCCAGGTCGGTGACGATGATCTCGGTGTTGTTGCGCAGGTTCGCATGGGTCAGCGAGGCGCCCTTGGGGCGGCCGGTGGTGCCGGAGGTGTAGAGGAGGACCGCGATGTCGTCCCCGTCGACCGCGGCGACCTGTCGATCGGGCTCGTGCCGCCCGAGACGCTCGGCGAAGTCGGCGGGCTCGACGACCAGGTGCCGCACGCCGGCGGCGGCAGCGCCCTTGTCGCCCTCACCTGGTGCCTGGTGCCACTCGAAGAGCAGCACGGCACCGCAGTCGCCCAGGTGGTAGGCGACCTCCCGCTCCTTGAGCAGCGGGTTCAGCGGCAGGACTATGCCGCCGGCGCGCAGGATGCCGTAGTAGAGGATGACGAACTCGGGTGAGCTGGGCAGCATCAGGGCGACCCGGTCGCCGGGCCGGATCCCCTCGGCGCGCAGCAGTGCGGCGGCTCGGGCGCTCGCCTCGTCCAGCTCCGCGTAGCTGATGGTCGTCGTTCCCAGCCGCAGCGCCGGACGCTCCGGCTGTCGGGCGGCCGTCGCCACCAGGAAGTCCGCGAGATTGGGCATGAACTGTCTCCTCGTTACCACGATGTGCATCGCTCGTCCCAGCGACACTGGCGGCATGCTGCCGTGGGCAATTGAGGAGCGTCTATGGCAGCACGTACAGTCTCACTGTGGCCTCTTTGTTCCCAGAAACAAGGCCAACGTCATAAGCTGCGAAGATGGACCTCTCGGGTGTGGCTTCGGTGCTGCAGGAGCGTCTCGACGAAATCAGTGAGACGCTGGCACTGCGCATACGCGCCGAGGTCGATTCCTACGCCGATGAAGTGGTCGTCCCCCGGGAATCGCTGCGGCTTTCCCTGGACCGCAATGCCCGGGTCGTCCTGGCGTATTTCGCCGAGGGCATCGAGCCTGACACCCGCCCGGCGCGCGAGACCGGGCGGATCCGCGCCGAGCAGGGCGTCCCGCTGGTGGACGCCCTGCACGCCTACCGGATCGCGTTCGACTCGCTCTGGGCGCAAATCCTCGACGAGGCCCGGCGCTACCCCGAGGTGGACCAGGCGCAGCTCGCAGCCGGATCCTCGGAGATCTGGATGCTGTTCGGCCGGTACGCGGAGGTGCTCGCCACCGCATACCGGGAGACCTCCACCGAGTTGAGCCAGCAGCGCGAGGCGAGACGTTCAGCACTGGTCGAGGCACTGTGCAGGGGCGACATATCGGACGGTGCCGGCCTCGACGACGCGGCCCGCCACCTCGGGCTGCCGCAGGAGGGACCGTACGCGGTGGTGGTGGCCGCGGCTCCCGGAGCGGGGGAGGAGCCGTTGCCGGGGATCGAGGCGGCTTTGCGCGAGGCCCTTATGCCCTCGGCCTGGCGACTGCAGCCGGACCAGCAAATCGGCCTCCTCTCACTCGCCGTCAGCGACGCCGAGACGGTGAGCCTTGGGACGCTGCGACGCTACCGCGCCCGCATCGGGATCAGCCCCCTGTTCGACTCGCTCGGCGATGCCCCCCAGGCGCTGCGCTTCGCACAGCTGGCGCTCACGGGGCTGTCCGACAAGTCGGCGGGGGTTGCCCGATTCGACGACCAACCGCTGGCCATGGTCCTCGCGGCCGCACCCGTGGAAGCGACGCGCCTGGTGCGCGTCGTTCTGGCACCCGTGCTCGCTCTGCCTCCGCACGATCGGGCGCGCTTCCTGGAGACTCTCGGCCACTGGTTCGCTGCGGGCGGCCGGGCACCGGACGCTGCAGCGCGTATGTTTCTGCATCCGAACACGGTCCGTTACCGGCTGCGCCGCGTCGAGGAGCTGATCGGTCGCTCTCTGTCAGACCCCCGCACCGTGGCCGATCTCGGGGCGGCGCTCGAAGCCCTGCGTGTTCTTCCTCGCTGAACAGCCGGTACGGCTCGAGCTAGGAGGCAGCGGCTGGGTGTGTGCTCTGCCCGGCCTATGCTCCCCCGCATGGAGCTACGGCACATCCGGTACTTCGTCGCCGTTGCCGAGGAGTGCCACTTCGGGCGCGCCGCGGAACGTCTGCACATCGCCCAGCCTCCGCTGTCGCAGCAGATCAAACAGCTGGAGACGGAACTCGGCGTACAACTTCTGACCCGGTCGACCCGCCGGGTCGGACTCACACCCGCCGGTGCCCGGTTCCTGGAGCGGGCGCGCGGCATCCTTGCCGCGGTGGACGCCACCGCGGACGAGGCAGGGCGCGTCGCCTCCGGCCTGGTCGGCAAAGTCGCCATCGGTTTCACCGGTTCGGCGACGTACGAGCTGTTGCCGACGGTGGCCCGCGCGCTGCGCGAAGAGTTCCCGGGGATCGAGCTGGAGCTCAAGGGGGAGATGCTGACACCACGCCAGGTGGAAGCGCTGCACGACCGGTCCCTGGACATCGCCTTCCTGCGCCCCCCGGTACGCGACCCCGAGCTGAACGTCCTGGTGTTCCGTCGGGAACCGCTCATCGCCGTGCTGCCGGAGGGGCACGAACTCGCCGACCGGAAGAGCGTGCCGCTGGCCGAGCTGCAGACCGAACCGTTCATCTGTTACCCCTCCCAGCATCGATCGGTGGTGTACGACGCCGTCTTCGATGCCTGCCAGCGAGCGGGCTTCCATCCTTCGGCAGTGCAGGAGGTGGCTGAGACCTCGACTCTCGTTGCCTTTGTCGCCGGCGGGCTCGGCGTCGCGCTCGTGCCCGCCTCGGTGCGGCACCTGCACATCACGGGGGCCACATACCGGCCCCTGTCGGGCACGACCGAGGAGGTCGAGCTGGCCGTCGCGACCCGAGCGGGCGAGGACTCCGCGCTGCTCGCCCGGGTGATGCCCCGCCTGCGGTGGCTGCTGGGCGGCGGCCGACCTGCCGCCCGCTGACGGCTCGGACCTGCTCTGACGTGTCGTGCGTCTCTGTACTGACACGATGGCCGACCGGTAATCTCGCAAAAGCAAGCGCTTAGTCAGACGCTTTCTGTGTGCTCGCCGGTCCGCTGGTCTCCGCTGGTCGCGAGCCGTAACGAAGGAGCATGTCCGTGCGCCGTACGGTATTCAAGGAAGATCACGAGGCGTTCCGGGAGACCCTCCGCGCCTTCATCGAAGCCGAGGTCGTTCCGGTCCACGACGAATGGCTCGCCGCCGGCCAGGCGCCGCGCGAGTTCTACTACAAGCTCGCCGAGCTGGGCCTGTTCGGGATCAACGTGCCGGAGGAGTACGGCGGCGCGGGCTTGCACACCCCCAAGTTCGAGGCCATCCAGTACGAGGAGACGGCGCGCGCCGGTGTCACCTTCGGCGGGTCCGGCGTCCACGTCAACCTCTGCCTGCCCTACATCAAGATGCTCGCCACCGACGAGCAGAAGAAGCGCTACCTGCCCAAGTTCGTCTCCGGTGAGGAGATGTGGGCCATCGCGATGACCGAGCCGGGCACCGGCTCCGACCTGGCCGGCATGAAGACCACAGCCAAGCTGAGCGAGGACGGCACGCACTACGTCCTCAACGGCGCCAAGACCTTCATCACCGGCGGTGTGCACGCCGACCGCGTCATCGTCTGCGCCCGCACCGCCGCCCCGACGGCCGAGGACCGCCGCCACGGCATCTCCCTCCTCGTGGTGGACACCAAGTCCGAGGGCTACTCGGTCGGCCGCAAGCTCGACAAGCTCGGTATGAAGACCTCCGACACCGCCGAGCTGGCCTTCGTCGACGTCAAGGTGCCCGTCGAGAACCTCCTCGGTGAGGAGAACAAGGGCTTCTACTACCTCGGCCACAACCTCGCCTCCGAGCGCTGGGGCATCGCCTACGGCGCGTACGCGCAGGCCAAGGCCGCCATCCGGTTCACCCAGCAGTACGTGCAGGATCGGGTCGTCTTCGGCAAGCCGGTCGCCACGTTCCAGAACACCAAGTTCGAGCTGGCCGCCTGCAAGGCCGAGGTGGACGCGGCCGAGGCCGTGATCGACCGCGCCACGGAGGCCCTCGACGCCGGTGAGCTGACCCCGGCCGAGGCCGCCAGCACAAAGCTCTTCTGCACCGAGGTCGCCCACCGCGTGATCGACCGCTGCCTCCAGCTGCACGGCGGCTACGGCTACATGAACGAGTACCCGATCGCCCGCCTGTACGCCGACAACCGCGTCAACCGGATCGTCGGTGGCACCAGCGAGATCATGAAGACGATCATCGCCAAGGACATGGGTCTGTAGGCATCAGGCACTCCCGTCCCTGCTCGATCGGCTCGACGTCGGGTAGATCGAGCAGGACGTCTTCTGAACATGACGCCCCGGATATCAATCCATTAGTAACCGATATTTCACACGTCATTGCGGCGCTGTAACACTCAGAGCAACCGCAGGCCGCGGCAGTGGCGCACCGCCCGAGCGGCCCCGCGGACGTCGGCTCGGACCAAGGAGCGCCCGATGACGCCGTTCATGATTTCCGTGATGTCCCTGCTCGACGGGGCGCCACCGCCCGTGCCGGAGACCGAGCCGAGCCAGGCCGGCCCGGTGGCGGTCCTCACCGACACGCAGGTCGTCGTCCGGTCCCTCGCAGAGCAGTTGATCTGCGAGGCGAACACCGTCCTCCGGGACCACGGCACCGCCTTCACCCTGGTGGACGCGACCGGCCCCGGAAGCCTGTCATTCACCATCGGCTGCGGCGAAGCCGAAGCCCGGGTGGAGACCGCCGTGTCCGGCCGTACCGCCGTCGCCCGGCTCACCGCCCCCAGTCTCCCGGACGACGTACCGCGCCGGCTCACCAGCGAGGACGAGCTTCAGGCACTCCTGCTCGGCCTGATCGCCGCCTCCGTACGCCGCTGAAACAGCGCGGCAACCGTCCCTGATGCCGATGAAGCCCGTCAGGAGAAGCTCGTGCAATACGAACTGCGCTACCGGGTCCTCGAACCGAGGCGCCAGACCTACCAGAACGTGATCGACCGCCTCGGCGACCAGCCGGCGAGCCGCTATCTCGAAGCGACACTCGACGTCGAGCCGACGGAGAACTTCCACTACCGGCCCACCTGGGCGCAGGACCGAGAGCTGTACGACGAGCGGTTCTCCGCCCTGCGGCTGACGGATCCGTACAGCTACACCGATCCGCGCCAGTACTACTACACGCCGTACGTGACTCAACGGGCCGCGCTGCACGACGAGTTCGGCAAGACGCTGGGCTACCTGGAGGCGCGCGACCTGCTCGCGAAGCTGCCCGAGGCGTGGCACACAGTGCTGACCTCGGTGGTCGTCCCGCTCAGGCACTACGAATCCGGGGCCCAGCTGGTGAGCGTCTCAGGCGCCCGCTTCGCCTACGGCACCTCCCTGGAGCAGTGCTGCACCTTCGCCGCGTTCGACCGGATCGGCAACGCGCAGATGCTCTCCCGGGCCGGGATCGCCGCCGGTGGCGGCACCGCCGAGGCGCTCAAGGAGGCCAAGCGGCAGTGGCTTGAGGGCGAGCACCTCCAGCCGCTGCGCCGCCTGACCGAGGAGATCATGGTCGTCGAGGACTGGGCGGAGGGCCTGCTGGCCGTCGACCTCGTCGACTCACTCGTCTTCCCGCTGCTGTACCAGCACCTCGACGAGACCGCGCTGCTCGGCGGGGCCGGCGCGTACAGCCTGGTCGCACAGCACCTGGCCACGTGGTACGCCGACCAGCGCAAGTGGCTGGACGCGCTGCTCACCTGCTGGGCGAACGACCCGGAACGCGGCGAGGACAACCGCGCCGTCCTGACCCGGATCGCCGCCACCTGGTCCGACCGGGCACGCGAGGCGGTCGCGGCCCTCACCGAGGCGATCGACCAGGCGCTCCCGCAGGCGGCGAGTGCCGCGGCGCTCGGCGAGCTCGCCGACGCCCACGCCACCGCATGGACCAAGACCACCGGAGGCGCCGCATGAGCACCGGAACACTGCGCCAGGTCGCCATCGACCTCCAGGAGTCCGAGGAGAACCGGGCCCTGATCGAGGCGATCAAGGACGACAACCCCGAACTGACCCTCCGTCACCTTCCCGGCCTCGTCAAGCTGCAGGCGGCGGGCCGGATCGTCATCAACCGCGAAAGCGTCGAGAACCGCCTCGGGCGGGAGTGGGAGACCGGCGAGTTCCAGCTGGCCATCGTCTCCTACACCGGCAACTTCTCCGAGTGGGACGACGACCGGATCATTGTGAGCTGGGAGCACTGACATGAGCGTGCCCACGAAGAAAGCCGCCTCGAAGCCGGCCCGCAAGCTGCCGCTCAAGGAGCGCTACGCGCTGCTCACCCGCGACCTGGACTGGGAGCCGGGATACGTCGACCGTGAGCAACTCTTTCCGCACACTCGCTACGAGGGCATCAAGATCCACGACTGGGACGGCTGGCAGGACCCCTTCCGGCTGACCGTGGACGCCTACTACAAGTACCAGGCCGAGAAGGACAAGCGGCTGTACGCCGTGCTGGACGGCTTCGCCCAGAGCCAGGGTCACCTGTCGCTGTCGGACGCCAGCTATCTGAACGCCATCAAGCTGTTCATCCAGGGCGTCACGCCCCTGGAGTACGCCGCGCACCGCCACTTCGCCTACCTGGCCCGCCACCTCGAGGGACCCGCCCCACGATTCGCGGCGCTGTGCCAGAGCGTGGACGAACTGCGCCACTGCCAGACGCAGATCCACACCATCAGCAACTACAACAAGTACTACGGCGGCTTCCACAGCTGGTCGAAGATGCACGACCGGGTCTGGTACCTGTCGGTGCCCAAGTCCCTCTTCGACGACGCGATGACCGCCGGGCCGTTCGAGTTCCTCATCTCCATCTCGTTCAGCTTCGAGTACCTGCTGACGAACCTCCTGTTCGTGCCGTTCATGAGCGGCGCCAGCTTCAACGGCGACATGCCCACCATGTCCTTCGGCTTCTCCGCCCAGTCCGACGAGAGCCGGCACATGACCCTGGGCCTGGAGGCCATCAAGTTCCTGCTGGAGCAGGACGAGGGCAACGTGCCGATCATCCAGGACTGGATCGACAAGTGGTTCTGGCGGGCGTACCGGATGTCCGCGCTGGTCGCGGGGATGATGGACTACATGCTGCCCAAGCCGGTGATGAGCTGGCGCGAGGCATTCGAGCTGTACTTCGAGGAGCAGATGCTCGGCGGGCTCTTCCCCGACCTGGAGTACTACGGCATCCAGCCGCCCCGGCACGTGAACGACGCGATCGCCGAGAAGGACCACCTCTCGCACCAGGTCTACAAGATCCTGCACAACTTCTCGTTCGCTGCCGCCTTCACCACCAAGACGCCCGACGAGGCACACATGGCGTGGCTGGCGGAGCAGTACCCGGACTCCTTCGACCAGGTCTACCGGCCGGTCTGGGAGAAGCACCGCAAGATCGAGGCCGGCGGCGGCCGGGTGTTCTTCCAGGGGCTGCCGCAGCTGTGCCAGGTCTGCCAGGTGCCGATGGCCTTCACCGAGCCCGGAAATCCGGACCGGATCTCCTTCCGGCGCAGCACCTTCCGCGACGAGACCTTCCACACCTGCAGCGACGGCTGCCAGTGGATCTTCGAACGGGAGCCGGAGAAGTACGTCCAGGCCTGGCTCCCCGTCCACCAGATCTACCAGGGCAACTGTGGCGGCCCCACCGTGCCCGATGTGCTCGCCTGGTACGGCATCCAGGAGGGTGACAACGGCGAGTACACGGGTTCCCCCGACCAACTCGCCTGGGCCGCATGGCACAGCGACGGCGACCGCGACGGCAAGGCGGTGTGAGATGACGGTCAAGGCGCTGTACGACTACGAGTTCCCGTCGGCCGACCGCGCCGAGGTGTTCGGCGACGACCAGCTGGTCTACGTGCACTGGCGGGGCAACCCGCTGTTCTGCTCGGCCGCCTGCTTCCGCGTACCGAAGAACATGCCGTTCGCGGAATTCGTCGATTCGATGGTGCACGGCTGGGCCGCGTCCGACCCCGACTTCGATCCCGCGTCAGTCACCGACTGGCGGCTGTTCGACGAACCGCTCACCGGCGGGCAGGACAAGTCGCTGGCCGACCTCGGCATCGGACACAAGGCTCTGCTCAGCTTCGCGGCCTGAGCGGCCACCGCAATCCACCCGCGGGTGCAGGCGCTGCCCGAGAAGCCCCGCACCCGCGGGTCCGGCAAGGGAGAACCGCAGTGACCACTCACACTGTCCGCATCGAGCCGCTCGGCGCGGAGATCGAGTGCCGTGAGGACCAGACGGTGCTGGACGCCGCTCTGCGCGAGGGCATCTGGCTGCCACACGCGTGCACCCACGGCACCTGCGGCACCTGCAAGGCACAGATCCTCGAGGGCGACGCCGACCTTGGTGACGCCTCCCCGTACGCGCTGTTGGAGAGCGAACGTGAGGAGGGCTGCGCACTGCTGTGCGTGGCCTGCCCCCGCGGCGATCTCGTCGTGGAGGGCGAGGTGGACGTCGAGGAGGGCGTGGACATCCACCCGGTGCGGGACCGGGCGGGCCAGGTGACCGTCGTCGAGGACATCGCCCCGGACGTGCGGCGGGTCGTCATCACGCTGGACGAGCCGCTGGCGTTCAACCCGGGACAGTACGTCCTGCTGGACGTGCCCGGCGGCGAGCAGCGGCCGTACTCCATCGCCAGCAGCCCCGCCGACGGCGGTCGTATCGAACTGCACATCAAGCGTTCCGAGGGCGGGGTGTGCACCGACGGCTGGATCTTCAAGACTCTGAGTGCGGGGGAGCGGGTCGCACTCTCCGGTCCGTACGGCCAGTTCTCCTTCCGGCCGCTGCGCGAGGAACCCGTTCTGCTGCTGGCCGGCGGCACCGGTCTCGCACCGATGGTGTCGATGCTCCGGCACCTGGTCGAGACCGGCACCGAGCGCGAGGTGGTGCTCTACCACGGCGTCGCCGCCCAGGAGGACCTCTACGACGCGGAGTGGTTCGAGACGCTTCAGGCGGAGCACGACTGGTTCACCTACCGCCCCGCCCTCTCCCGCGACAGCTGGCAGGGCCGCAGCGGGCGAGTCCCCGCCCTGCTGGCCGAGGACTATCCCCGCGCCTCCGGCCACGTGGCCTACGTCTGCGGCAGTCCGGCAATGGTCGCCGACACGCTGAAGGCTCTGATGAAGGCGCGCCTCTTCCCACGTGACATCTACAGGGAGGACTTCTTCGACGCGGCCGACCGCGCTGCCGGCACTCACGTCGTGCGCAGTCCGCTCATCCGCCGATAAGGACCAGACGTGAAGATCACCAGGATCGAGACGATCCCGTTCGCCATCCCCTACCGCAAGGCGCTGCGCTTCGCGAGCGGAGAGGTGGGCACGGCCGAGCACGTACTCGTCCGCGTCCACACCGAGGACGGGATCACCGGCACGGCGGAGGCGCCACCCCGCCCCTTCACCTACGGCGAGACCCAGGCGTCGATCATCGCCGTGATCGACACCGTCTTCGCCCCGCAAATCCTGGGCGAGTCCGCGCTGCGCCGTGAGGCGATCTGGACCCGGCTGGCCAGGACGGTCGGCAACCCCACCGCCAAGGCCGCCCTCGACATGGCCCTCTGGGACGTCATAGGCCAGTCGCTGGGCGTGTCGGTGACCGAGCTCCTCGGCGGGTTCACCGACCGGATGCGGGTCGCCCACATGGTCGGCTTCGCCCCGGCGGCCGAGATGGTGGCCGAGGCCGAGAAACTGCGCGCCGAGTACGGCATCACCGCCTTCAAGGTGAAGGTCGGGCGCCGCCCCTACCGGGACGACGTCGAGGCCACCCGCGCCCTGCGGGAAGCCCTCGGTGAGGACGTGGAGCTCTATATCGACGGCAACCGGGGCTGGACCGCGGCTGAATCGGCCCGCGCCCTGCGCGAGCTGGAGGACGTGGGCCTCACCTTCGCCGAGGAGCTGTGCCCGGCTGACGACGTCCTCGCCCGGCGCTGGCTCGCCGAGCACAGCAGCATCCCGCTGTACGCCGACGAGAGCGCCACCCGGCCCGCCGAGGTCACCCGCGAACTCCTCGCCGGAGCGGCGCACGGGGTGAGCGTGAAGACGGCACGCACGGGGTTCACCCAGTCCCAGCGCATCGTCCACCAGTGCGAGGGCCTGGGCGTCGACGTGGTGATGGGCAACCAGATCGACGGCCAGATCGGCTCCCTGTGCAGCGCCGCGTTCGGAGCCGCATTCCAGACGACCGCGCGGCGCCCCGCGGAACTGTCCAACTTCCTGGACATGACCGACGACCTGCTCGCCGAGCCGCTGCGGATCGAGAACGGCACGGTCCGCGTACGCGCGGCCGCCGGCCTCGGCATCGAGATCGACGACAACAAGCTGAAGCACTACCGCCAGGACATGTGAACCGCCCATACATCTGACTCGACGACCAGCTCGAAGGAGAGCCGGACATGACCGATGTCACCACACAGCAGAGCATGGAACAGAAGGCCACCGCCGCTGCCTCGGGAGCCTCGGCGACCGAGCGTTTCCAGGCCAAAGAGCGCAGCGAGGCCGCCAGCAGCAAGGAGCGGGTCAGCACGCTCGCCTCGGAAGTCCTGGCCGCGGTACACGACGTGATCCGCCGTCACAAGGTCACCTACGCCGAGTACGACGCCCTCAAGGCCTGGCTGATCCAGGTCGGCCTCGACGGCGAGTGGCCGCTCTTCCTCGACGTGTGGGTGGAGCACGTGGTCGAGGAGGTCAACAACGAGGCCCGCCCCGGCAGCAAGGGCACCATCGAAGGGCCGTACTACGTTCTGGGCGCCCCGGCCCTGTCTGCGGACGCCACCCTGCCCATGCGTGAGGGCGAGAGCGGTACGCCCCTCGTCTTCCAGGGCCAGGTGCGCAGCGCCGACGGCACCCCGCTGCCCGGCGCCCTGGTCGACATCTGGCAGGCCGACGCCGACGGCCTGTACGCGCAGTTCGCGCCGTACCTCCCGGAGTGGAACCTGCGGGGCAGCGTCACGGTCGACGAGAAGGGCACCTTCCGTATCCGCACCGTCGAACCGGCCCCCTACCAGATTCCGACGGACGGCTCCTGCGGCAAGCTGATCGCCGCCGCCGGCTGGCACGCGTGGCGCCCCGCCCACCTCCACCTGAAGGTCAGCGCACCCGGCCACCAGACGCTCACCACCCAGCTGTACTTCCGCGGCGGCGAGCACGTCACCGATGACATCGCCTCCGCCGTCAAGCCCGAGCTGGTCCTCGACCCCGCCCCGGCGGCGGACGGCAACGGGCACGAGGTCCACTACGACCTCGAGCTCGCGCCGCAACAGTGAAGGACCGGAGGAAACGCGATGCTGTTCGCGGTGCGCATGGACGTGGAGATTCCGCGGGACCTCGACCCCGAGGTACGCGCGGACCTGGTGGCCCGGGAGAAGGTCTACTGCCAGGAACTGCAGAAGACCGGTGAGTGGGTGCACATCTGGCGGTGCGTCGGCCAGTACGCCAACATCAGCGTCTTCGACGTCGCCGACAACGAGGCGCTGCACCGGATCCTGTGGAACCTGCCGCTCTTCCCCTACATGAGCGTCGAGGTCATCCCGTTGGCCCAGCACCCGTCCGACCTCGCGGCCGGCGTGGAAGTGGCCTGATGGACAAGACGGTGGCCACCGCCCACGAGGCGGTGGCCGACCTACCGGAGGGTGCCTCGCTGGCGGTGGGCGGGTTCGGGCTCAGCGGTGTGCCGAACGTGCTCATCCAGGCGTTGTACGAGCGCGGGGTCGGCGGGCTGAGCGTGGTGTCGAACAACTGCGGCGCCCTGGAATCCGGTCTCGCGGTCCTGCTGGCCGCGGGCCGGATCGCCCGGGTGACCGGCTCCTACATCGGCGCCAACAAGGAGTTCGCCCGCCAGTACCTGGCCGGGGAGCTGGAGGTGGAACTGATCCCCCAGGGCACGCTGGCCGAGCGGCTGCGTGCCGGGGGCGCCGGGATCCCCGCCTTCTACACCCCGGCCGGGGTGGGCACGCAGGTCGCCGAGGGTGGGCTGCCCTGGCGCTACGACGGTTCCGGCGGCGTCGCGCTGGCCTCGCCGCCGAAGGAGGTGCGGGAGTTCGACGGCGTGGAGTACGTCCTGGAGCGCGGCATCCGCACCGACTACGCCCTGGTGCGCGCGGCCCGCGGAGACCGGCACGGAAACCTGGTGTTCAACAAGTCCTCCCGCAACTTCAACCCGCTGGCGGCGATGGCCGGGCGCATCACCATCGCCGAGGTGGAGGAACTGGTCGAACCCGGCGCGATCGACCCCGATGCAGTGCATCTGCCGGGCATCTTCGTGCAGCGCATCGTCGCGCTCACCCCTCAGCAGGCGGAGGACAAGAAGATCGAGCAGCGGACGGTGAGCCCCTAGATGGCCTGGACTCGCGAACAGATGGCCGCTCGCGCCGCCCGCGACCTGAAGGACGGGCAGTACGTCAACCTCGGCATCGGACTGCCCACACTGATCCCCAACTACCTGCCCGATGACGTGGAGGTGGTGCTGGAGTCGGAGAACGGCATCCTGGGCACCGGCCCCTACCCCACCGAGGACCAGGTCGACCCGGACCTGATCAACGCCGGCAAGGAGACGGTCACCGTCCTGCCCGGCGCCTCCTTCTTCGACTCGGCGCTCTCCTTCGCCATGATCCGCGGCGGGCACATCGACGTCGCCGTGCTGGGCGCGATGCAGGTCTCCGAGCGCGGTGACCTGGCCAACTGGGCCATTCCGGGAAAGCTGGTGACCGGGATCGGCGGGGCGATGGACCTGGTCCACGGCGCCCGACAAGTGATCGTGGTGATGACCCACACCGCCAAGGACGGCAGCCCGAAGATCCTCACCGAGTGCGCCCTGCCGCTCACCGGCAGGGCGTGCGTGAACCGGATCATCACCGACCTCGGCGTCCTCGACGTCACCGACGACGGACTGGTCCTCGTCGAAACCGCGCCGCGCATCTCCGTCGAGGAGATCACCGCCCGGACCGATGCCAAGCTGATCGTCCCGGAGGGCCTCGCCTGACATGAAGACCGTCTACATCGTGGACGCGGTGCGCACCCCGATCGGCCGCTGCAACGGCGCCCTCGCCGCCGTCCGCCCCGACGACCTGGCCGCCCACGTCATCCGACAACTCCTGGGCCAAACCCCCGAGTTGGACCCGGCCGTCATAGGTGACGTGTATTTCGGCAACGCCAACGGCGCCGGCGAGGAGAACCGCAATGTCGCCCGCATGGCCGCCCTGCTCGCCGGACTGCCCACTTCCGTGCCGGGGGTGACCGTCAACCGGCTGTGCGCCTCCGGCCTCGAAGCCGTCATCCAGGGCTACCGGGCGATCGCGCTCGGAGACGCGAGCGTCATCGTGGTGGGCGGGGTGGAGTCCATGACCCGCGCGCCCTACGTGCTGCCCAAGTCCGACCGGCCCTTCCCGGCCGGGCACGCCGAGCTGTACTCCACCACCCTCGGCTGGCGCATGGTCAACCCGAGGATGGACCCGCAGTGGACCATCCCTCTGGGCGAGTCCGCCGAGCTCATCGCCGACAAGCACAAGATCAGCCGAGAGCAGCAGGACGAGTTCGCCCTGCACAGCCACCGCAAGGCCGCCCCAGCTCAGCGACAGGGCCTGTTCGACGCCGAGATCGTCCCCGTCACCATCCCGCAACGCAAGGGCGACCCGGTCTCCTTCGACCGCGACGAGGGCGTCCGGCCGGGCGCCTCGCTGGAGGCGATGGCCAAGCTCAAGCCGTCCTTCCGCGCCGCGAGCGAAGCGAGATGGGGGTCCCCCCGGCCGGAGGCTGGGGGAGGCACGATCACCGCGGGCAACGCCTCACCCCTCAATGACGGCGCGGCAGCCCTACTGCTGGTCGACGAGGAGGGCCTGAAAGCCACCGGTCGCGAGCCGCTCGCCCGCGTGAGCGCCAGCGGCACATCGGCAATTGACCCGCACTACTTCGGACTTGCCCCAGTCGAGGCCGTCAACCGCGCCCTGACCAAGGCCGGCAAGACCCTCGCCGACCTCGACGTCCTGGAACTCAACGAAGCCTACGCCGCCCAGGTCCTCGGCTGCCTCGCCGAATGGCCCGAGTTCGACCCGGCGGTCCTCAACCCCCAGGGCGGCGCCATCGCCCTCGGCCACCCCCTCGGCGCCTCTGGCGCCCGCCTCGCCGGCACGGTCGCTCACCAGCTCGCCCGCCGGGGCAGTGGCACCGGCATCGCAACCCTCTGCATCGGCGTAGGCCAGGGCCTCGCCCTCCTCCTCGAACGCTGAGAACCTCCACAGGAGCCGCAGTGAAGCATCGCCCTCTGCTGCATCACCGGGTGCTCGGTCCCGTCGACGCGCCGCTGCTCGTCCTGGGACCCTCGCTCGGCACGTCGACGACCGTATGGGAACCCCATGTGGCGGTGCTTGCCGAGAGCCACCGCGTGCTGTGCTACGACCTTCCAGGGCACGGCGGCTCGCCGAGCGATCTCGTCCGGGATCACAATCCCGGCCGTACGACAGTCGGCGACCTTGCCCACATGGTCCTGGACCTCGTCGCCCACCACGGCCGGGACCGGTTCCACTACGCCGGCATCTCGCTCGGCGGCGGTGTGGGGGTGCACCTCGCACTGCATCAGCCGGACCACATCGCCTCGCTGGCGCTGGTCTGTTCCTCGGCGTACTTCGGCCCGCCGCAGTTCTGGCAGGAGCGCGCCGATCTCGTACGACGCGAGGGGACCGGCGCCCTGCTCGAGGCCATGCCCGGCCGCTGGTTCGCCGATCCCGGCACAGCCGCGACCTCCCTCGGGAAGACGTTCCTGCAGGACCTCGCCACCGCCGATCCGATCGGCTACGCCGCCTGCTGCGACGCCCTTGCCGCCTACGACGTTCGGCGCGACCTGAGAAGGATCACCGCCCCCACGCTCGTGCTCGGTGGCTCCCAGGACACCGCCACACCCCTGCCACATGCCAGGGAACTCGCCGAGGGGATTTCCGGGGCGAAGTCGGTGACGGTGCATACGGGTCATCTCGCCGTGGAAGAGCCACAGGCCGTCGGGGCGGCGTTGCTGGCCCATCTCCGAATGGCGGGCGGCGCGGAGGACGCCGACCGGAGCTCGTAGAGTGGCTGTGTGTCACAAGGAAACAGCGTTGTCGCGCGCAATGTGCGCCTTCTCAGGGAGCAGCGCGGCCTGTCCCTGGCCGAGCTGGCCCGCCGGGCGGGGCTGGCCAAGCAGACACTGTCGAATCTGGAGCAGGGCACGGGCAACCCCACGGTCGACACCCTGTTCTCCATCGCCACGGCCCTCGGCGTGCCGGTGACCCGGCTGGTCGCCGAGCGGGAACAGGTCATCACCGTGCAGCGGGGCGACGACGTTGTCTGGGAGCAGCACGGAAGGTACGAGTCACGGTCGCTCGACCACATCTACGGCTCAGGTGTCATCGAGAACTACGTGGTGCGCATCGGCCGGCACAGCGACGGTGCGGACATGCCGTCCGAACCGCACCCGGTGGGCACGCTGGAACACCTCTACGTCATCAGCGGCAAGGTACGCGTGGGGCCTGTCGACAGCCCGCTGGAGCTTGCCGAGGGGGATTTCGCGCGCTATCCGGGCGACCGGCCCCACGTGTACGAGTCACTGGCGGACGAGAGCCTGGTGCACATCGTGGTGAGTGTGCCGCGCGTCCAGCCTGGCACCGGCGGTACGAACCTGGCGCGGACCCACGGGAACGAAAGACGCTGAGCTTCGCCGCACCTGGTGTGCCGCATCTCGGCACAACCGATTGGCCCACCCCCGGGACAGGGCGGAATCTGGCGTTGGCCGCTCGTCAGGGCGGTCCGGGGCCGCCAGGCGTGAGCGTCCGGGCTAATACCGTGGTGCTCTTGCGCGCACGCCTGGCCGGCCACCGTTCTCCGCGTCCAGACCAGGGATGGTCGTGTCGGAGACCGGGATCCCTCCACAAACGGGTGGGGCCGGACAGTCCGCGACGGCATGGCAGGCGGATCGGCCGGGTCGGCGTGTCCGATCCGCTTCCCCGGTGACCTCGGTGCCGCGCATGCCGGGGGCACCGGCGGTCCGCTCAGGCCGCCGGCGGCCTGCTCACGTCGTACGGCGCTGCCGCTTGGCGTCCCTTCGCTGCGGTGAGGGCGCTTGCCGCCTCGAAGGCCACGCGGCGCAGGGCCGGGGCGTATCGGGACGGCTCGAAGCGGTGGTGGGCGCCGGCGACCGAGAGCGCCGCCCTGCACGCCTCCTTGGACGGTGCCCGCTGCCGGACTTGCCTGGCCGGTCACTGCCATGACCCGTCCATGTACTTCGCCCATGACATGCGAAGGGCACACACTGTGACCACCGAGGCGTACGTCTACGACGCCATCCGCACTCCACGCGGCCGAGGCAAGCGCAACGGCTCCCTGCACGGGACCAAGCCCATCGACCTGGTCGTCGGGCTGATCCACGAGCTCCAAGCCCGCTTCCCCGGTCTGGACCCGTCCGCGATCGACGACATTGTGCTCGGTGTGGTCAGCCCGCTCGGCGACCAGGGCGGCGACATCGCCCGGACCGCCGCCCTCGCGGCCGGCCTTCCCGACACCGTCGCGGGCGTGCAGGAGAACCGCTTCTGTGCCTCCGGCTTGGAGGCCGTCAATCTGGCGGCGGCAAAGGTCCGTTCGGGCTGGGAGGACCTGATCCTGGCCGGCGGGGTGGAGTCGATGTCCCGGGTCCCGATGGGCTCCGACGGCGGCGCCTGGCTCATGGACCCGCTGACCGCCTACGAGGCCCGGATCGTGCCGCAGGGCGTCGCCGCCGACCTCATCGCCACCATCGGGGGCTTTTCCCGCACGGAAGTGGACGCCTTCGCCGCCGAGTCCCAGAACCGTGCCGCCAAGGCCAAGGCCGACGGCCTCTTCGACCGTTCCGTGGTCCCGGTCAAGGACCGCAGCGGGCTCGTGGTGCTGGACCGCGACGAGTTCATCCGCCCCGGGACGACCGTGGAGACTCTGGCCGCCCTCAAGCCGTCCTTTGCCCGGATCGGCGAGGCCGGCGGCTTTGATGCCCTGGCCCTGCAGAAGTACCACTGGGTGGAGAAGATCGACCACGTCCACCACGCGGGCAACTCCTCCGGCATCGTCGACGGCGCCGCCCTGGTCGCCATCGGCAACCGCGAGGTCGGCGAACGGTACGGGCTGCACCCGCGGGCCAGGATCGTCTCGGCCGCGGTCTCCGGCTCCGATCCGACCATCATGCTGACCGGCCCGGCCCCGGCCGCCCGCAAGGCCCTCGCCAAGGCCGGGCTGGAGCCTTCGGACATCGACCTGGTGGAGATCAACGAGGCCTTCGCGGCGATCGCTCTGCGCTTCATGCACGAACTCGGCTTCCGCCACGAGCAGGTGAACGGTGGAGCATCGGCATCCGAGCCGTTGAGACTCTGCTTTTCCACGCTCGCTCCGACTGCGCGGTGAGGCCGCCGTCTCGATCCCCGATGTGGTCGCTGCACAGCTGGGATGCCCGGCGTGCCCCCTGCTGGGACCGCTTAAAGTGGCCGTGTGTCCACAGGAAACGCCGTAGTGGCGCGCAACGTGCGCTTTCTCAGAGAGCAGCGGGGTCTGTCTCTGGCCGAGTTGGCCCGGCAGGCCGGGCTGGCCAAGCAGACACTGTCGAATCTGGAGCAGGGCACCGGCAACCCCACGGTGGACACCCTGTTCGCCATAGCTGCTGCGCTCGGTGTCCCGGTCACCCGGCTGGTGGCCGAGCGGGAGCAGGTGATGACCGTGCAGCGGGCCGACGAGGTCGTCTGGGAGCAGCACCGCGGATACGAGTCCCGGTCGCTGGACCACGTGTACGGCTCTGGTGTCATCGAGAACTACGTGGTGCGCATCGCCCAGGACCCGCACGGCGTGGTCAAGCCGTCCGAGCCGCACCCGGTGGGCACCCTGGAGCACCTGTACGTGATCAGCGGCCGTGTCCGCGTGGGCCCCGCCGGGGAGCCGGTGGAGCTGTCGGCCGGGGACTTCGTGCGTTATCCGGGCGACCGTCCGCACGTCTACGAGTCGCTGGACGGCGAAAGCCTGGTGCACATCGTGGTGAGCGTGCCTCGCGTGCAGCCCGGCACTGGCGGTGTCAGCGTGGCGCGGACGCACGGCGGCGTCCGGCGCTGATCCGGATGCGCTGTGCCGTCTTTTGGCACGTGTTCTCGCCGCGGTGGGCGCCGACCCGGAATGCTGGCGTCAGCCGCCGGTGGACGTCGGGGGCGACCTCACCGCTGACCACTCCTGGCAAGGACAGCGGTGAACAAGGTCGGGATCAGGCCACTCCGCTGGGCCCGGCCCGTCCGTGAGGCGACCTCGGTGCCGCGCACACCGGGGTCGCCGCCCAGGTGGGTGGCCTGTCGGCTCTCGTGCGAGGGTCAAGCCGCAGACAGATTGTCGAGCCTCGAGGGGGCCGCCTGCCGGCTTGCTGTGGCCGCGTTGACCGCGCGTGCCGCTTCGTAGGCCACGCGTCGCAGAGCCGGCGCGAACCGGGCGGGCTCGAAGCGGCGGTCGGCGCTCGCGACGGAGAAGGCGGCCACGGGTCGCCCGGCCGAACCCATGATCGGTACGGCGACGCAGGTGAGGCCGGGAACAGCTTCCTGGCGGTCGTAGGCGACGCCCTCCCGGCGGATGCGGCGCAGCTCGGACCGGAAACCGTCGGGATCGGTGCAGGTGTACTCAGTGCGTGCCGCGAGTCCGCCGGCGATCGCGGCGTCGATGGCGTCGTGGTCGAAGGCGAGGAGGGCCTTGCCGACGCCGGTGCAGTAGGCGGGCAGGCGGGCGCCGATCCGGGAGGGGGAGCGGGTCGCTCGGTGGCCCTGGATCTTGTTGACGTACACGATGTCGGTGTCGTGCAGTACGGCCAGGTGCACGGTCTCGTGGGTCATCTCGTACAGGTCCGCCAGATGCGGCATCAGGCATTCCTGCAGGAGCGGGGGATTGGGGCCGTAGACCCGTACGCCGATGTCGAAGAGCTGGGATCCCAGCCGGTAGTTGCTGCCGACACGTTCCACGAGGTCGTTGCGGTGGAGGATGCCCAGCAGTCGGAAGGTGGTCGACTTGGTCAGCCGTGTCCGCCGGGCCAGCTCGCTCACGCCGATTTCCCCGTCCATTTCGGCGAGGGACTTCAGGAGGAAGAGCGCCTTGTCGACCGCGGTCTGCTGGTCGGGCTCGCCGGTCGCCGTGGCTGAGGGCTGCGCGGAAGGCGAGGAGGGGAGTGGCATGGCGGGCTCCGATGGGGATCCAGGGTGGCCATTAAAATGGACGCACGTCCAGCTTAATAGATCGTTTCGTCGTTGTAAAACACCGGGGACCCCGCTTGCCCCTGCGTGACGGATCCGATCGTCACCCCGTGCCGTATCTCGGCACGGTGGCTGGGCACGGCGGCCGGGAGCAGCGTCTGCTGTGGCCATGCAGCGACACGCCACAGTGGCCACGACCGCCGTCCTCGCCGCCCCGGCTTCCCCCGACGCACAGCTCGTCGAGGAGCTGGCGGCGTTGCTGCGGCGTGCCGAGGCCTGGGGGCACCTCCCGGCCGAAGGCTGGGGGAGGATTCCCGTCGCACCACTCACCGAGGAGTACGAGGACCTGGACCTGGCCGGCGCCTACGCCGTGCAGGAGGCCAACGTACGGATCCGTCTCGCGGCGGGTGAGCACCTCGCCGGACGCAAGGTGGGCCTCACGTCCTTGCCGATGCGCGAGCAACTCGGCCTGCCCGAAGCGAGCTTCGGGACCCTGTTCCAGTCGATGGTGATCCCGGACGGCGGCACCATCGACACGCGGGAGCTCATCACCCCGCGAGCCGAGGCAGAGGTCGGTCTGGTCCTCGGCCGGCGGCTGTCCGGACCCCGCGTGACGGGCGCGGAGGTCCGGGCGGCCGTCACCCAGGTGGCGCTGGCCGTGGAGATCATCGACAGCCGCATCGCCGACTGCCGCGTTTCCCAGGCCGACACCGTTGCCGACAACGCCTCCTCGGCGCGCGTCGCGTTTGGCCTGGGGGCCGAAGTTCTCGGCGATCCGCTTCGGGCCGTGGCCGGCCGGCCCGGACGCTCCACGCGCACGGCAGCGCTCTCCACCCGGGCGAGCTGCTGCTTCACCGGGTCTGTGCACGCCGGCGTCCCACTGACACCGGGCTCTCGGCTCGCCGTGCGGTCCGGCACCGGCCGCCTGCCCGGACTGACCGTCACCGTCCGATGAACCACCAGCAAGGAAGCGGGTGAGCCGCCATGCCACCGCGTGAACCGAAGCGCTCCGACTCATCGGGTGTGCACATGAACGCACGCCGAACCACCAGCCCACGAGGGCGGCGCAGCGCGCGCCCGATCCGGCCCGAGGAGGCCCAGCGATGACAACCACGCCCGCCCGGCTGGGGGCACCTTCCGCCCGAAGGGTGGGGGAGGACCGCCTGGCTCGCGTACCCGAGCCGACCGTCGACGTCAGCCCTTACTTCGACCTCGACCGCGGTCTGGTCGACCGCACGATCTTCAGCGACCAGGCCGTCTACCGGCAGGAGCTGCGCCGGATCTTCGCGCCGAGCTGGCTGTTCCTCGCGCACGAGAGCCAGTTCACGAAGCCCGGTGACTTCTTCTCCAGCTACATGGGCGAGGACCCGGTCATCGTCACCATGGGCAAGGACCGGAAACTGCGTGCCTTCCTCAACGCCTGCCGCCACCGCGGCATGCGGGTGTGCCGCGCCGACGCGGGGGCGACCAAGGCGTTCACGTGCAGCTACCACGGCTGGTCCTACGACACCTCCGGGAAGCTGATCAACGTCCCCAACGGAGGGGACTACCCCGCCCACTTCGAGCAGGACCAGTGGGGACTGATCGAGGTCGCGCAACTCGACACGTACAAGGGACTCGTCTTCGCGACCTGGAACCCCGAGGCCCCGCCCCTGGTGGACGCGCTCGGCGGACTGGCCTGGTACCTGGACGCGATGCTCGACCACGACCCGGAGGGCACCGAGGCCGTCGGCGGGGTGCACAAGTGGGTGCTGGAGGGCAACTGGAAGCTCGCCGCCGAGCAGTTCGCCTCCGACTGGTACCACGTCAACATCTCGCACGCCTCCGCGCTGATGGTCATGTCGCCCACCGGCAAGGGCCCCAAGACGGAGATCGTGCAGACGCCGGGCCGGCAGTACACCGACTCGCTGGGGCACGGGCACGGCTTTCCGACCCACCCCAAGAGCCGTTTCGACGACCGTGTCGTACACGAGTGGACCGACTACGAGGCGCTGCGCGAACGGCTCGGTGACGCCCGGGTCGAGGGGCCGATGACCACCGGGCACGGCACCGTCTTCCCGAACTTCTCCTACCTGCCCGTCAACGGCTCCATCCGCGTGTGGCACCCCAAGGGCCCGGACAAGATGGAGGTCTGGGCCTGGACCATCGTCGACAAATCGATGCCGGACGAGGTCAAGGACGCCCAACGCATCTACAACCTGCGCACGTTCGGGCCGAGCGGCATCTTCGAGCAGGACGACGGCGAGAACTGGAGCGAGGTGCAGGCCACCGCGCACGGCTTCGTGGCCGGCTCCATGACGCTCAACTACCAGATGGGACTGGGGCTTCAGTCCGAGGACGGCGTCCACCCCGGCACCACCGGCCGCCTCTACAGCGACGGCGCCGCCCGCGGCTTCTACGCCCGCTGGCGCGACCTGATGAACACGCCCGCCTGGCACGAGAAGAACGCCGCGAAGAACCCCGAGGACACCCCATGAGCACCACCGGCACCGGCATCCGGGTCGCCGCCGTCGGCGACATCGAGGAGGGCGAGGCGCTGAAGGTGCCCGCCGAGACCACCGGCCACACCGACGCCATCGCCGTCTTCCACGAGGGCGGCGCCTACTACGCCCTCGACGACACCTGCACCCACGGCCAGGCATCGCTCGCCGACGGCTGGATCGAGGACGGCGAGGTCGAGTGCCCGCTGCACAGCGCCCGCTTCTGCCTCAAGTCCGGCGAACCGCAGTGCATGCCCGCCACCCTCGCCCAGCGCACCCACCGGGTCGAGGTGCGCCAGGATGAGGTCTGGCTGCACCCCGGCGAGGAGGCCGACGCATGAGCGCGCCACGGCGTGTCGCCGTCGTCGGCGCGGGCCTGGCCGCCGTCTCGACCTGCGACGCGCTGCGCGCCCAGGGCTACGACGGCGAGCTCGTGCTGTTCTCCGCCGAGCGCGGCCTGCCCTACGACCGCCCGCCACTCAGCAAGGACGTCCTGCTCGGCAAGTCCCGCCGCGAGAACATCCTGCTGCGGCCCGAGCAGTGGTACGACGAGCAGGGCATCGAACTCCGCGACGGCGCCCCGGTCCGGGCGATCCGCCCGCACGAGGGCGGACTTGAGCTGGCCGACGGCGAGCTTGCCGCAGCCGACCGGATCGTGCTGGCCACCGGCGGCACCGCGCGCCCCCTGCCGGTGCCGGGCGGTGACGACCCGGCCGTACACCTGCTGCGCACCTGGGAGGACGCCGAACGGCTGCGGGAGCGGCTGCTACCCGGCGCCCGGGTGGCGGTGATCGGTGCCGGGCTGATCGGCGCGGAGACCGCGGCCGTCGCCCACGCCCTGGGCTGCCGCGTCACCCTCATCGACCCGCTACCGGTGCCACTGACCGCAGCGGTCGGGGACGACATCGCGAACGCACTGCATCGGAGGCACTCCGCCGAAGGCATCGGCGTCCTGACCGCCGGCGTCGAATGCATCGAGCGCCGTCCAGGCAACCTTGGAGTCCTGCTGCATCTCACCGGCTACGGGGCACCCGTGCTCGCCGACACCGTGGTGGTCGGCATCGGCATGCGTCCGGCCACGGAACTGGCCGAGGCCGCGGGGCTGAACGTCGACAACGGTGTGGTCGTCCACCCGGGTCAGCGCACCTCCCACCCCAATGTCCTCGCCGTCGGCGACGTCGCCCGCCCCGAAGGGCACAAGGTCCGTCATGAGCACTGGGAGGCCGCCCAGCGCGACGGCGAGGCCGCCGCCCACGGCATCCTCGGCCGCCCCCTGCCGTCCTTCGGCGCTTCCTGGTTCTGGTCCGACCGGCACGGCTCCCGGCTGGAGGCGGTCGGCACCATGGCGGACGCCGAGCGCACCGTGCTGCGCGGGGCTCCGGGCGACGGCGCCTTCACCGTCTTCGGGCTGCTGGGCGACCGGCTGGTGGCCGCGGCCGCCATCGACCGGCCACGCGACATCAAGGCCGCCCGGCGGATCGTCGATCGCGGTGTCGCTGTCGACGCGGCCGCCCTGTCCGACGAGAGCGCGGATCTGCGCACGCTGCTGAAGCGCTGAACCGCCACGTGCCGCCTGGTGGCACACGCGCTCCCCGAACCGCCCCCTCCGCGCTGGAATGGCACCACCCGGCGCGGCCCGCAGGAGGACCCCCGATGAGCATCCACCCCCCGGAGACCCCCCGGACGACCGCACCCGCCGTCGACGAGGACATGCGGCTCCACTTCGAGGTACAGCGCTTGTACGCCGTCGAGGCACAGCTGCTCGACCAGCACCGCTACGCCGACTGGCTGGAGCTGTTCACCGACGACCTGCACTACTGGGCGCCGGTACGCACCAACCGCCTGCGGCGCCAGCAGGCCCTGGCCGACGGCTCGCCCGGCGAGGTCGCCATCTTCGACGAGACCAAGCCGAGCCTGGCCTGGCGCATCCGCCGGTTCGACTCGGGCATGGCCTGGGCCGAGGACCCGCCGTCGCGGACCCGGCATCTGATCACCAACATCCTGGTCTGGCCGGCCGACGAGCCCGGCGAGTACGTCGCCGAGTCGTCATTCCTCTGCTACCGCAACCGCCTGGAACGTGAGGTCGACATCTACGCCGGCGGCCGCACCGACCAGCTGCGCCGCGACCCGGACGACGGACGGCTGCTGATCGCGCGCCGCACCATCCTGATCGACCAGAACGTCCTGCTCGCCAAGAACCTCAGCACCTTCCTGTAAGCCCTTGTGAACCGGAGCCCGCTCGTGACCACTGAACAGACCACAGAGGTGAAGCTCGTCGAGCACACCGTGCAGACCACGCTCGGCACCGTCGCGGTCAGCGAGGCGGGCGAGGGCCCGGTGCTGGTGATGCTGCACGGCGGCGGCCCCGGCGCGAGCGCGGTGGCCAACTACCGCCAGAACCTCCCCGCGCTCACCGAGCACTTCCGCGTGATCCTGCCCGACCAGCCCGGCTTCGGCGGCAGTTACCGCCCCACCGAAGCCGACCTCGACGCCCGCAGCATCACCGAGATCACCGTCGACGCCCTGCTGCAGACTCTGGACGCCCTCGGCATCGACCGCTTCCACCTGCTCGGCAACAGCCTCGGTGGAGCGGCCGCCATCGCCACCGCGCTCGCCGTCCCCGAGCGTGTGGAGAAGCTGGTGCTGATGGCGCCGGGCGGCGGCTGGCTGCCGTTCGGACCCACCCCGACCGAGGGCCAGAAGGCGATGTTCCGCTACTACAACGGCGAGGGCCCGACCCTGAAGAAGATGCGGGACTTCATCGGGGTGATGACCGCCGAGCCCAAGCGCTGGACGGACACCGCGCAGGCCCGCTACGAGGCGTCCCTCGACGAGTCCCACATCGCCTTCTACCACGCCTACAACGCCGCTTTCGCCAAGCGGCACGGCATGGACCCGCTGTGGCAGCGCGTTCACAAGATCAAGGCGCCCACCCTCCTGCTGTGGGGCCGCGACGACCGCACCATCACTCTCGACGGCGCCCAGCTCATGCTCAAGCAGATCCGCGACGTCCAGCTGCACGTCTTCGGCGGCTGCGGCCACTGGGTCCAGCTGGAGCGGCAGGCCGAGTTCGAGCGCCTGGTCACCGACTTCCTCGGGGAGCACTGAATCATGGGATGGCTGGAGGGCGAGGTCGCCCTGATCACCGGCGGGGGCTCCGGCATCGGTCGCGCCGTCGCCCTGCGCTACCTCGCCGAAGGCGCGAGCGTCGCCGTCCTCGGCCGTGGGGCCGCGCAGTTGGAGGAGGTCGTCGCCGCGGCGGGCGACCGCTCCGACCGGGTGCTGCCCCTCACCGGCGACGTACGCTCCCCGGACGATCTGCACCGGGCGGTGGACGCGACCGTCGAGAGGTTCGGCAAGCTGGACATCCTCGTCCCCAACGCCGGGATCTGGGACTACCACCGCAGCGTCACCAAGCTCGACGGCAAGGAGCTGTCCGAGGCGTTCGACGAGGTCTTCGGCATCAACGTCAAGGGCTACGTCCTCGCCGTCGAGGCGGCCTGGCGGGAACTCGTCGCCACGCGCGGCAGCATCGTGATGACCCTGTCCAACGCCTCCTTCCACACCGACGGTGGCGGCCCCCTGTACACCGCCAGCAAGCACGCCTGCCTCGGCCTGCTCCGGCAGTTCGCCTACGAGCTGGCGCCGCGCGTCCGCGTCAACGGCGTCGCCGTCGGCGGCATGCGCACCAAGCTGCGCGGCCCGCAGAGCCTGGGCCTGCAGAACCGCACGCTCGAAGCCTCCTTCGCCAAGAACGAGGCGTCCGGACAGGAACAGCAACCGCTCATCCCGCTGTACGACTCCAGCGTCGAGCCGGAGGACTTCACCGGCCCGTACGTCCTGCTCGCCTCCCGCGCCAACAGCGGCACCGTCACCGGCGCCGTGATCCCCGCCGACGGCGGCATCGCCGTCCGCGGATTCCGTTCCCCGGCCGGTGGCGCCGGCCTCTGAACCGTCTCCCCTTCTCACTTCCGCACGACAGCCATCGAAGGAGCCGCCGCATGGCCGCCGTCGACATCAGCCCCGCCGCGGCACTGCACCGCAGAGCCCAGTACCCCACCGCCTGCGCACTCGTCTACGAGGGCCATGAGATCTCTGCCGCCCAACTCAGCCGCAGGACGGCCGAGTTGGCCGTCGGGCTGGCCGAACGTGGACTGCGGCGCGGCGACCGGGTCGCCTACCTCGGCCTCAACAGCGTGACGTTCTTCGAGACGCTGCTGGCCGCGGCACACCTCGGGGCGGTCTTCGTGCCGGTCAACTTCCGGCTCGCGGCCGAGGAGGTGCGCCACATCCTCAGCGACAGCGGTGCGCACACCCTGGTCGTCGAGGAGGGCCATCGCGCACTCGTCGAGTCGGTGATGAGCGACATACCCGCCCGCATCCACGTGCTGGTCGACACAGATCCGCGGTGCCCCGCGGCGACGGCGCCCGCCGCCGTCTGGACACCGCTCTCGGAACTGCTCGGAGCCGACCGACGTGGCACGGAGCCGGTGGCGCTGTACGACGACGACCTGGCGGCGCTCATGTACACGTCCGGCACGACCGGCCGACCCAAGGGTGTCATGCTCACCCACGGCAACCTCTGGTGGAACGCGGTCAACGTCGAAGGTGTCGTGGACACCCGCCCGGACGACGTGAACCTCGCCGTCGCCCCGCTCTTCCACATCGGCGGCCTCAACGCCCTCACCCTGCGCACCCTCGTGCGCGGCGGCACCGTCGTGGTGCGCCGCGCCTTCGACCCCGTCCAGTGCCTGGAGGACCTCGTCCAGCACCGCGTGACGACCCTGTTCGCGGTCCCCGCGATGTACAGCGCCCTGACCCGCGTGCCCGGCTTCGCCGCGGCCGACCTCTCCGCCCTGCGATCCGCGATCGTCGCGGGCGCCCCCGTCCCGTCCCAGCTGATCAGGAACTACGAAGAACGTGGCATCCTGCTCCAGCAGGCGTGGGGGCTGACCGAGACCGCGCCCTTCGCCTGCTACCTCCCGGCGGGGCTCACGGCGGAGAAGGCCGGATCGGCCGGCGCACCCATGCCGTACACGGAGATCCGCATCGTCGACCCGGTCACCGGGGCGGGCGTGCAGGACGCGGACACGCGCGGGGAGATCTGCGTGCGCGGCCCGAACGTCACGCCCGGCTACTGGAACAACGACGAGGCCACCCGTGCCGCCTTCGACGACGCGGGCTGGTTCCACAGCGGCGACATCGCGCATCGGGACAAGGACGGCTTCTACTACATCGTCGACCGCCTCAAGGACATGATCATCAGCGGCGGGGAGAACGTGTACCCGGCCGAGGTCGAGCGCGTTCTCGCCGCGTACCCGGGTGTCCTGGAGGCGGCCGTCATCGGCGTCCCGCATCCGAAGTGGGGCGAGACCGTGCTCGCCGTGCTGACCTGCGAGCCCGGGACCACGCCCACACTGGAGGAGGTGCGCGCCTTCACCGGCGGGCACCTGGCCCGCTACAAGCTGCCCACCCAGGTGCTGATCGCCGAACAGCTGCCCCGCAACGCCAGCGGCAAGCTGGTCAAGTCCGAACTGCGGAGCTGGGTCGAGACCCAGCGGCCCGCCGAGACACCGTGAGCCGGCCATGAGCATCCACACCGCCGTCGTACCGGCACCGCCCGAACCCGTTCTGGGTACCGACTGGACGCTGCGCCCGCTCGACGAGCCCGCCACGGTGACCCCGCAGACGGCGCGCACGTATGCCGTCACCGAGGCCCAGGGCGGTCCGACGCTGCTCCTGCGCGTCCACCGTGTCGCGCACCACCCGCTGCACAGCTGCTATCCGTACGGCACCCACGACCTTGCCCTGGGCCTGGTCCTCCCCGACCACGGGCCGTCGGGCCGGGCGCTTGCCGCGAAACTGCTGTGCGCCCTCGTCCCCGCACTCTTCCTCGCCGACCCCCGCTGCCGCCGCATCGTCGCCGCACCGGACGAGAGCGACACCGTCACCCAGACCGCCCTTGAGGCGGGCGGACTCCTCCGGGTCACCGAGGCCGACCTGCCCGACGCCAGCGTGGTCCTGTTCGCCGCCGAACCGCCGGACCTCGCCGACATGTCCACCGCCCTGGACGACATGCCCCACTGACCACCGCCTCACCGCGTGGAGTGGTGGAGAGGAGCAAGCTCGGCCCAGATGGTCTTGCCGGTGCGTGTGTAGCGCGTACCCCACCTTCGGGTGAGCTCGGCGACCATGAACAGGCCGCGGCCGCCCTCGTCGAACACCCGGGCCCGGCGAAGGTGCGGACTGGTGTTGCTGCTGTCGGAGACTTCGCAGATCAGTGCCTCGTCCTTGATCAGTCTGAGGCGGATCGGGCCGCTGGCGTACCGGATGGCGTTCGTCACCAGCTCGCTGATGACCAGTTCCGTGACGAACGCGGTTTCCTCCAGGCCCCATGCGACCAACCGGTCGCAGGCGCGGCGGCGGGTCTCGGCGACGACCGCGGGATCGACGGGAACGTCCCAGGAGGCGACGCGGTCCTCGTCGAAGAGACGGGTGCGGACCAGGAGCAGGGCGATGTCGTCGGTGCGTGCTTCGGGGCTCAGGGTGCCCAGGACGGTGTCGCACAGCGCTGCAAGCGAGGACGCGGGCCGGGCCAGAGTGTGGCGTAGGGCGTCGAGTCCCTCGTCGATGTCGCGATCGCCGGCCGAGAGGAGGCCGTCGGTGAACAGGGCGAGCAGACTTCCTTCGGGCACGGTGACCTCGGCCGCCTCGAAGGGCAGGCTGCCCAGCCCCAGAGGCGGGCCGGCGGGCAGGTCGAGGACCGTGCTGGTGCCGTCCGGGTGTACCAGGATCGGCGGGGGGTGGCCGGCCCGGGCAAGGGAGCAGATGCCGGAGAGGGGGTCGTAGACCGCGTACAGGCAACTGGCTCCGATGGCGCCGGGGATCTCACCTGTGGCGACGGTGTCGTCCTCGGTGTGGGTGACGATGTCGTCGAGGTGGGTGAGGAGCTCATCGGGCGGGAGGTCGATGTCGGCGAGGGTGCGCACCGCCGTACGCAGGCGGCCCATGGTGGCTGAGGCGTTGATGCCGTGGCCGACGACATCGCCGACGACCAGGCCGACGCGGGCGCCGGGCAGCGGGATCACGTCGTACCAATCGCCGCCCGCCTGCGTGCCGCCGCCCGCAGGGAGATAGCGGGAAGCCGTCTCCACGGCAGGAACCGTGGTCGGGCCGTGCGGCAGCAGGTTGCGTTGCAGCGCCAGCGAGATGCCGCGTTCGCGGGTGAACCGGCGGGCGTTGTCCAGGCAGACCGCGGCCCGCGCGACCAGGTCCTCGGTGACGGCCAGATCGTCAGGGCCGAACGGCTCGCGAGGTGAGCATCTGACGAACATGGCTGCTCCGAGGGTGGTGCCACGGGCGCGGATGGGTACGGCGATCAGCGAATGCACTCCGCGCGCGCGGGCCTGCGCCGCCTGGACAGGGTCGTCGGCGAACCAGCGGACGACCTGGGAGTCGTTGACGTGGTGCCGTGCCGCCCGGCCGCTGGCCAGACACCGGGCGATCGGCGAAGTAGCAACATGGTTGCTGATCTCGTCCGGGGCCGGATGCTCTCCGGACGTCGCGGACGCCACCCTGTATGCCGCCCGGCGCAGCGGGACGGGACCGGACAGGACAGGTGGGGGCACATCGCCCTGGAAGACGGGGTCGAGCAGGTCCACGCTGACGAGGTCGGCGAAGCGGGGTACGGCGACCTCGGTGAGCTCGCGTGCGGTGCCCACCACGTCCAGGCTGGCGCCGATGCGGGTCCGGGCCTCACTCACGAGGGCCAGCCGCTCCCGGGACTCGTACTGCTGGGAGTAGTCGTACGCCGACAGACCCGCCCCATGCACCTGGCCGGCTTCGTCCGTGAGCGGGAAAATGTCGAGAGCCCATGGGTGCGCCCTCGGCTCGCCCGGAAGCCTCACGAAGAGCTCGCTGAATTCGGGCTTCCCGGTCTGAACAACCCGGCGGATCCGCTGCTCGACTTCCTCGTATGCGGGGCCCTGAAGGATCTCGGCCAGGAACCGGCCGCGGACGTCGTGCTCGGAGAGGCCCGTCACCTGCTCCGTGGCCTCGTTGCCGAACAGTATGCGTCCCTCGCGGTCAAAGATCGAAAGGGCGAGGGGCTGCTCCTGGAACATCCATCGCTTGAGTGAGCACTCGTCCGGGGAGTCCGTCCCGGGTACGACCATCACCAGGCACCCGGTCGGCCGCTTGTCGGACGGCAGCGGATAGAGGCGCACCTGAGCATCCGACAGCCTGCCGTCCCGGTGCCTCAGCACTGCCCAGTCAGCGGTGAACAGATCGGCCAGAGGCTTGCCGATGACCTCCTCGGGGGCATAGCCCCACAGCGTCTGGGCGCCGCTGCTCCAATGGGTCACCCGGCCGTCCGGGTCCGTGACCGCGATGGCCGCAGCCGTGCCGAGGAAGGACCCTGTCGACGCCGGAGGGAGTCGGCCGGGCGGCTCGTCGGACGTCATTGTCGTGTCCTTGGTGGCCTGTGGTCGTGCCCTGAGTGGCCTTGTTGCCGGACTTGCTGACCATGTTCACGATCCCCCTGGGGCTGGCAGGTTTCAAGCCGAGCGGCCACGCCGCCCGCTGGTCGGCGTGCCAGGCGTCCGAGGGGAGTGCAGGGGGCCGGGCACGGGCCGCCGTCCGGCAGGAGCCCGGACGTGTGCTGCACCGTGGCACACGGGCTAGGTCCTGCCTCCGGGTGCGGGTGAACGTGGCTGCGTGCTTGCAGCAACCGCCATCTCCCAGAGCGCTGCCGACCCGCTGTCCGGGCTGGTGCTGCGCGACGTACCGGTACCTCACCCGAAGCCCGGCTGGTCCCGGGTACGGGTCGTGGCCTCTTCCCTGAACATGCACGACCTGTGGACGCTGCGTGGCGTGGGCCATCCCCCGGAGCGCCTTCCCATCGTGCTCGGCTGCGACGCGGCCGGACACGACGAGGACGGCAACGAGGTCATCGTGCATCCGGTGCTCGGCGACCCGGACGCGGGCCGGGGCGACGAGACGCTCGACCCGAACCGTGCGCTGCTGTCCGAACAGCACGACGGGGCCTTCGCCGAGTACCTGACCGTCCCCACCCGCAACCTGGTGCCGAAGCCCGCGTGGCTGTCCTTCGACGAGGCGGCCTGCCTGCCGGTCGCCTGGGGCACCGCCTACCGCATGCTCTTCACCCAGGCCCGGATCACCGCCGGCGACCGGGTGCTCGTACAGGGTGCGGGCGGCGGGGTCGCCTCCGCCGCCATCCGGCTCGCGGTGGCCGCCGGGGCCGTCGTCTACGCCACCAGCCGCAGCGAGGCCAAGCGTGCCGAGGCCCTCACCTGGGGGGTGCGCGCCGCGATGGCCCCCGGTGCACGGCTGCCCGAGCGGGTGGACGTAGTGATCGAGACGGTCGGCGAGGCGACCTGGTCCCATTCGCTGAAGTCGCTGCGGCGCGGCGGCACGGTCGTGATCGCGGGAGCGACGAGCGGCGCCAACCCGCCCGCGGACCTGGCCCGCATCTTCTACCTCCAGGGACGAGTCCTCGGCTCCACCGGCTGCACCCGTGGCGAGCTCGTCGCGCTGCTCCGGCTGATGGAGGCCACCGGAGTCCGCCCCGTGATCGACCGCACCCTGCCCCTCACGGACATCCACAAGGGCTTCCAGCTCATGATCGACGGCGGTCTGACCGGGAAGCTCGTCATCCACCCGTCGGCCCCCCAGAGTTAAGGACCCTCTCCCATGACCGCAGCTGTCGTCGGGCTCTCGCACTCGCCCCTGATCGGCAGGAACGACCCCGAGCCCGAGGTTCTGGCCCGCGTCGACGAGGCCGTCGAGAGCGCCAGGGCCTTCGTCCGCCGCTTCGACCCGGAGCTCGTCGTCCTCTACGCGCCCGACCACTACAACGGCTTCTTCTACAAGGAGATGCCCCCGTTCTGCCTGGCCACCGAGGCCCACGCGGTGGGCGACTTCGGTTCCCAGGGCGGGCCGCTGTCGGTCGACACCGACGCCGCCAGGACTCTGGCCAAGGGGGTGCTCGACCGCGGCGTCGATCTCACTGTCTCGGCCCGGATGACCGTGGACCACGGCTTCGCGCAGCCCCTGGAGGTGCTCTTCGGCGGTATCGACCGCGTGCCGGTGGTGCCCGTCTTCGTCAATGGCGTGGCGACCCCGCTCGGCCCGGTCAGCCGTATCCGCGCTCTCGGCACCGCGGTCGGTGAGGCCGCGGCCGCCCTGGACAAGCGGGTGCTGTTCGTCGCCTCCGGTGGTCTGTCCCACGACCCGCCGGTGCCGGTGCTCGAGGGCGCACCGCCCCGGGTCGCCGACGCGCTCATCGAGGGAAACCCGCCCACCCCGGAGCAGCGTGCGAAGGGCGAGGAGCGGGTCGTCCAGGCCGGCCGCGACTACGCCGCCGGGTCGTCGAAGATGATCCCGATCAACCCCGCCTGGGACAACCTCCTCCTCGACCACCTGGAGCGCGGCGACCTCGCGGAGTTCGACTCCTGGACCGTCGACGACATGGCCGCACAGGGCGGCGGCTCCGCCCATGAGGTCCGCACCTGGATCGCGGCGTACGCCTCCCTCGCGGCCACCGGCAAGTACGAGATGACGTCTCGCTTCTACGAGGCCATCCCCGCCTGGATCGCCGGATTCGCTGTGACCACGGCGGAAGGGCGGTGACCGGCATGGCACTCACACCCGTCGAGCTGGCGGCCGCCCGGCTCGCCGCCGCCTTCGCCGAGGGACGGCCCGTGGCCCCGGTACGCGATCTGCTCGGTACCCAGGACGTCGACGCCGCGTACGCCGTACAGCAGGAACTCACCCGCAGCAGAGTGGACAGCGGTGCGGTCGTCGTCGGCCGCAAGATCGGCCTGACCTCCCCGGCCGTCCAGCGCCAACTCGGCGTCGACCAGCCTGACTTCGGGGTGCTCTTCGCCGACATGGACGTCTCATCCGAGGCCGAGGTCCCCTCCGGCAGGCTGCTGCAGCCCAAGGCCGAGGCGGAGATCGCCTTCGTCCTCAAGGAGGACCTGGCCGACGGCGACCTGGACCCGGCGCAGGTGCGGGCTGCGGTCGACTACGCGGTCGCCGCGCTGGAGATCGTCGACAGCCGTATCGCCGACTGGGACATCTCCCTCACCGACACGGTCGCCGACAACGCCTCCAGCGGACTGTTCGTGCTGGCGGAACGCCGCCTCACGCTGGACGAGTTCGAGCCCCGCGAGACCGTGATGCGGCTGTACGCCGACGACGTCCTCGTCTCCGAGGGCAACGGCGCCGCCTGCCTCGGCGACCCCCTGCACGCGCTGGCCTGGCTCGCCCGGACGGCCCGTGACCTGGGTGACCCGTTGCGGGCCGGACAGGTCGTCCTCTCCGGCGCGCTGGGCCCGATGGTCCCGGCCCCGCCCGGCACCCGGATCCGCGCCGAGATCAGCTCGCTCGGCGAGGTCACCGCCGCATTCTCCGAGAAGAGGGACGCATGACTTCCCCCAAGACGTCAAAGACCAAGGTCGCCATCATCGGGTCGGGCAACATCGGCACCGACCTGATGATCAAGATCCTCCGCCTGTCGGACACCCTCGAAGTGGCCGCCATGGTGGGCATCGACCCGGAGTCCGACGGCCTCGCCCGCGCCGCCCGACTGAAGGTCCCGACGACCCACGAGGGCGTCGAGGGCCTGATCGCCATGCCGCACTTCGACGACATCGAGATCGTCTTCGACGCGACCTCGGCCAAGGCCCACCTGGCCAACGCCCACCGGCTCGCCCCCTTCGGAAAGCGGCTCATCGACCTCACCCCCGCCGCGATCGGCCCGTTCGTCGTCCCGCCCGTCAACCTCGACGAGCACCTGGAGGCCGGCGCGGACAACCTCAACATGGTCACCTGCGGCGGCCAGGCCACCATCCCCATGGTCGCGGCCATCTCCGCGGTGACCGACGTCCACTATGCGGAGATCGTCGCCTCCATCGCCTCCAAGTCGGCGGGGCCGGGCACGCGCGCCAACATCGACGAGTTCACCGAGACCACCTCCCACGCCATCGAGAACGTCGGCGGAGCGGCCCGCGGCAAGGCGATCATCGTCCTCAACCCCGCCGAACCCCCGCTGATCATGCGAGACACCGTCCTCTGCCTCATCGGGGACGCGGACCACGACGCCATCCGGGCCTCAGTCAAGGACATGGCGGCGCGGGTCGCGCAGTACGTGCCGGGCTACCGCCTCAAGCAGGAGGTGCAGTTCACCCCGATCGTGGAAGGCGAGCCCGTGCACACCCTGCTCCCCGAGGGCGCGGGCCCGGTGACCACCCGTGTCTCGGTGTTCCTCGAAGTCGAGGGCGCCGCCCACTACCTGCCCGCCTACGCCGGAAACCTCGACATCATGACCTCGGCCGCCCTGCGCACCGCCGAGTCGATCGCCCGGCACAGCACCACCGTCACCGCGGAGGCCAGCCGATGACTCACCAGCTCTACATCCAGGACGTGACCCTGCGGGACGGCATGCACGCCATCCGGCACCGCATCGATCCTGCCGACGTGGGCCGCATCGCGGCCGCCCTCGACGCAGCCGGCGTCGACGCCATCGAGGTCGCCCACGGCGACGGCCTCGCCGGCGGCTCCCTCAACTACGGCCCCGGCAGCCACACCGACTGGGAATGGATCGAGGCCGCGGCGGACGCGATCAACAACGCCGTTCTCACCACGCTCCTTCTCCCCGGCATCGGCACCATCGCCGAACTGGAGCGCGCCTACGCCCTCGGCGTCCGCTCGGTGCGCATCGCCACCCACTGCACCGAGGCCGACATCTCGGCCCAGCACATCGCCAAGGCGCGCGAGCTGGGCATGGACGTCTCGGGCTTCCTGATGATGAGCCACATGGCCGAGGCGCCCCAACTTGCCGCGCAGGCAAAGCTCATGGAGTCCTACGGCGCCCAGTGCGTCTACGTCACCGACTCCGGCGGCCGCCTCACCTTGGACGGCGTACGCGAACGGGTCCGCGCCTACCGCGACGTACTCGACGAGAGCACTCAGATCGGCATCCACGCGCACGAGAACCTCTCCCTGTCGGTCGCCAACAGTGTCGTCGCCGTCGAGGAGGGCGTCACCCGCGTCGACGCCTCCCTGGCCGGACAAGGAGCGGGTGCCGGAAACTGCCCCATCGAGGCGTTCATCGCCGTGGCGAACATCCAGGGCTGGAAGCACGGCTGCGACCTGTTCGACCTCCAGGACGCCGCCGACGACCTGGTCCGTCCCCTGCGCGACCGCCCCGTACAGGTCGACCGCGAGACGCTCACCCTCGGCTACGGCGGCGTCTACTCCTCCTTCCTGCGCCACGCGGAGATCGCCGCCGAGCGCTACGGCGTCGACGCCCGCACCCTCCTGCTGGAAGTCGGCCGGCGCGGCCTGGTCGGAGGCCAGGAGGACATGATCGTGGACATCGCACTCGACTTGATGTCCAACCCGGCTACCAGCCCCGTGAACTGACACACAGTAAGGAGAAAGCCCATGGGCGAACGTCTGCCCATACGCATTCCGATCGACGGAGACGAACTGGACGCCTGGTGGTACGCCCCCGAAGGCGTCGACGGACCCGCCCCCTGCGTCGTCCTGGCGGCCGGTTTCGGCGGCATCAAGGAGATGCGGCTGGCGGCCTACGCCGAGCGGTTCGCCGCCGAGGGGCTCGGCGCCCTGGTCTTCGACTACCGGTCCTTCGGCGAGTCCAGCGGGCGTCCGCGCAACCTGCTCGAGATCAAGCGGCTGGTCGCCGACTATCACGCCGCCGTCTCCGCGGCGAGGTCCCGTCCTGAGGTCGACTCCAGGCGTGTCGCCGTGTGGGGCAGCTCCATGTCGGGCGGCACCGTGGTGCTGGTCGCCGCGGAGGACCCGAGCATCGCCGCAGTGGTGTCGCAGGCGCCCCTCGCCGACGGCCGGGCCGCGCTGGTGCGCATGGTGAAGAGGTCGGCGACCCATGTGCTGGGCCTGGGCGTGGCGGGCGTCCGGGACGCCCTCGGGGCTCGCCTCGGCCGTGAGCCGTACACCGTGAAGGCCGTGGGCCGCCGCGGTGAGCAGGGCGCCGTGCTGGCCACTGCGGACGCCTACGAGGGAATGCTGCGCCTCCTTCCGGCGGAAGTGCCCTACGACAACGAGGTCAGCGCGCGCGTGATCCTGTCGCTGCCCTTCTTCCGCGCCGTCGCGGCCGCCCCCCGGCTCACCTGCCCCCTGCTGGTCCAGGTGATGGACCACGACGACCTCACGCCGCCGGGCCCCGCTGCCGCTCTCGCGGCCGCGGCTCCGCACGGCGAGCTGCTCGCCTACCGCGGCGGCCATTGGGACCCCTACGTCGGAGAGGGCTTCGACCAGGTGGTTCCCGACCAGATCGCCTTCCTCAAGCGGACTGTCGGGGCTCCAGCCGCTCGGTGACGGTGCGGCGCACCCTCACCGGCGCGTCGGCGGGGACCGCTCCCTCGCCGGCGCCGGTGTCGTACGCACGTCGGTGCGATCTGCCTGATCAAGTCGCCCTCGCGTCAGCACCGCGCACTGTCGGGACTGCCGCAGCGGCTGGCCACACTGGCTGATCCGCGGCACCGCGCGGGAAGCGTCACCCGTTCGTGAGCGTGCTGCTGATCGCGTGCTCGGCCGTACTGGTCGGGCCCCTCGTTCGCCGTGATCGGCCAGTGGGCCAAGAACGCTCCGCAGGAGGCTCTTGCCCGGCTCGGTGCCCGCACCACCAGCGTGTTCGCCGTCCGCGTTGCGCCGAGCCCGGCGACCGTCCGCCGGATCATCAACACCACCTGTCCCGGCGGCCTGGCCGACCTGCTCGGCGCCGACCCGGCCGGGTCCGACACCCCGGCCGTGGACGGCAAGAGCACCCGCGGCTCGTGCAGCGGCGACAGCCCGGCCGCACATCTGCCGGCCGCTGTGACCTGTGCCATGACGGCCGTCACCCAGCTGCGAGTGCCGGACAAGACCAACGAAATCACCTGCTTCGCGGCCCCGTTAGAGCCCTACAGCCTGACCGGCGTGAGGTGACCGCCGACGCCCTGCACACCCAGCGCGCACACGCCCACTTCCTCGTCGAGCAGAAGGACGCGCACTATGCCTTCCCCGTCAAGAAGAACCAGCCGATCCCTTATGCGCAGCTCAAGACACTGCCCTGGGACAAGGCGACGGCGAAGTTCTACGACCGGTCCCACGGCAACGGGCGGTTGGAGACCCGGACGGTACAGGTCCTGACGTCACCGCCCTCGGCATCGACTTCCCGCACGCCGCGCAGATCGTCCGCCACCGGACCTGCGTGAAGAGGGGCAGACGCACCCGCGAGACGGTCTACGTGCTGACCGACCTCACCAGCCACCAGGCATCCCCCGAGCGTCTCGCGAAGATCGTGCGCTCGCAGTGGACCATCGAGAACCGGCTCCACTTCGTTAGCCCTCCACCCGAACGCGGGCTGCCGACTCTCGCTCCTCCAGCATTCCCAGCACCGATGCCACCGCGCCCCCCTCGACCATGCAGCGGACACAAGACGTCGCGATGCCTCCCTCAACCCGAGCGAAACCATGCCTGACCAGCAGGAATCAAGGGATCACGTTCGGTTGGGATACGGCTTCTGAGGATCGTGGGCGCGGTCGACGATCCAGACGCCTCGTCCCCGGTCGGCCAGGAAGGCCACGAGCGCGAGCAGGAGCGCGCCTCCTGTCACGGCTTGTGCGCCGACTGTCCCGAGGGGGCCGCCGGCGCACAGGACGGTCATGGTGACCGCCGCCCATTCCGTGGGAGCGAGCCGTCGACGTAGTGGGGTCGAACCGGAATCGCTGCGGCGCGAGTAGTGCATTGACAAGCCGAGACAGCGAACTGATGATGTAATCAGTCATGCGGAGATAGTCAGAAAGTGGGTCTCGTCCCGTTTGCCCGCCACTCCGTGGTGGCCTATTTATGGCGATACGTGAAGTATTGCCGCCCACGCCCAAGGAGAGGCGCCATGAGCGAGACAGACCTGCACGCCAAGTTCCAGCAGTTCCCCGATGCGGTCCGCGAGAAGGTCGAGACCGCCCTGTTGGACGCGAAGATCGCTCTCAAGGTCAAGGCCGCCGAGATCCTCGTTGACAAGGCGGAGATGGCCGAACACGCGGTCACCACCGCCGGCCGGATCGGCGCCAAGAGTGGTGAGGTGTCCGAGCTGACGACGATCCTGCCGCTGAAGCCGAACGGCGCGGCGCACCTGCGGAAGTTCTTCCGGCTGATCGGCGGAAACCTGGCGGGCGCAGGTCAGGTCGGCACCCTGCACAACATGCGGTTCGTGTTCCTCGACAACGACACGAAGCTGCTGTTCGCGACCGCCTTCGACGGCGAGTGGGACGCGTACATCGACGACTTCGCCACCAAGATCCCCGAGATGATGGACTACCTGTTCAGCAACGTCGAGGGCTGGCCCGGCATCACCGCGCCGGACGTGAAGGACTTCATCGTCAAGTACCAGATCCCGGCGGAGGCGTGGTTCGTCGCCCACCCCAACCTCACCGTCGCGGAGGGCCACCGGCTCAAGCGGCAGGAGGCCGCCGTGCAGCGTTTCCTGTCGGACCTGAACTGAAGGCAGGCGCTCCATGCCTTCCCCGCTGTTCCGGCGGCTGCGCCGCCCGCCCACCCTGGACCTCGACGACATCCAGGCGACGCTGCTGCGGGCCCGGCCAGAGCCCTACTTCGGCACCCACGCGATCCTGGAGATCACCGAACCGGCCGCGGGCAGGGAGCTGCTGCGCCGGCTGGCCCCTCGGGTGACCTCGGCGGCGCGCTGGGACGAGCCGCAGCCGTCCTGGCTGGCCCTCGCGATCAGCTACCAAGGACTGGTCGCGCTGGGCCTGCCGGAGACGTCACTGGCCTCCTTCCCCGCCAACTTCCGCGCCGGGATGGCCGCCCGCGCCGAACGGCTGCGGGACACCGGCGTGAACGCGCCGGAGCGCTGGGAGTTCCCCTTCGGCACCCCGCGCGTGCATGTCGCCGTCACGGTCTACGCCGCCAGCGAGGGCGACTGGCGGTCAGAAGTCGCCGCCTATGAAAAGGAGTTGGGCGAGGTCCCGGGTGTGCGGCTGCTGTCGCACCAGGACTTCGCGGCCGACGGGTTCAACGTCTTCGGGTACCGGGACGGCTTCAGCCAGCCGGTGGTCGAGGGCAGTGGCGCCGAACCCCTGCCCGGCGACGGACGGCCCATCAAGGCCGGGGAGTTCGTCCTCGGCTACCCGAGCGAGACCGGTGTACCACTGCCCGTACCGGCTCCGGACGTCCTGGGCCGCAACGGCACGTACGTCGTCTTCCGCAAGTACCACTCCCATGTCGCCGCCTTCAACAAGTGGCTGCACGACAACGCCTCCACCGAGGCCGAACGCGAGCTGCTGGCCGCCAAGCTCGTCGGCCGCTGGCGCAGCGGCGCACCTCTCGCCCTGACCCCGGAGCGTGACACCCCCGCCATCGGCGAGGACCCCAACCGGATCAACGACTTCGACTACTCCGCCGACCCACGCGGACTGCACACCCCGCTCGGCTCCCACATCCGCCGGATGAACCCGCGCGACACCAAGCTCACGGTCCTCACCGACGTCAACATCCGCCGCATCATCCGGCGCGGCACCTCCTACGGCACCCCTCTGCCCCCGGATCGCCTCAAGGACGACGGCACACCGCGCGGCCTGGACTTCATCGCCCTCGGCGCCCGGGCCATCGACAACGTCGAGTTCCTCCAGAGCGAATGGGTCGGCTCCGGCAACTTCATGGGCCTGGGCAAGGAGAAGGACCCGATGATCTCGCTCCAGGACAAGGGCGCCTACTTCACCGTGCCCGGGACCCCGCCCCGCCGGGTGCAGAACATCCAGTCCTTCAACACCCTCCTCGGCGGCGAGTACTTCTTCATGCCCAGCCTGTCCGCCATCCGCTGGCTCAGCAGCAACTGACCCCCCACCCCGCGCGAAGGCACTGCCCATGACCTCGTACGTCCGCTACAGCCCCGACCTCGAACAGCCCTTTCCGGACGAGGACGAACTCGTCCGCCAGGTCGTCGCGGCCATGGGCAAGGCCAACCAGCAGGTCGCCGACAAACACCGGCACGGCCTGCGCGACGCCCACGCCAAGAGCCACGGCGTCCTCGCCGGCGAGCTGCGCATCCAGCCCGACCTGCCCGCCCACCTCGCCCAGGGCCTCTTCGCCGCACCGGCCACCTACCCGGTGATCGTCCGCTTCTCCTCCGCCCCCGGCGACCTGCGCTCCGACCAGGTGCCCGTCCAGCGCGGCCTCGCGATCAAGGTGATCGGCGCCCCCGGGCCCCGCGCCCTCGACGACGGCTTCACCACCCAGGACTTCCTCCTCGTCAACCACCCCACCCTGCCCTTCGGCAACATCGCCGAATACGCCAAACTCCAGGGCATCCTGGAGAAACAGCCCGGCCAGAGCGACCAGCAACTCCAGCTCACCGGCGCAGCCGCCCGAGTGGCCGCCAAGGCCCTCACGCGCGTCGGACGCCCGCTACCGCCTGCCGTCGAGACCCTGGCCGCCGCCAACGACCACATCCTCGGCGAGACCTTCCACTCCATGGCCGCCCTGCGCTACGGCGACCACGTGGCGAAGATGTCCGCCGCGCCCCGCTCGGCGAACGTCAAGGCCCTCACCGGCAGCCACGTCGACAAGAAGGCCGGCGAGTCGGCCCTGCGCGACCTCGTCACCGACTTCTTCGCGCACAACAGCGCCGAGTACGACATCCGCGCCCAGCTGTGCACGGACATCGACCGGATGCCGGTGGAGGACGCCTCGGTCCTGTGGCCCGAGGAACTGTCACCGCACCAGACCGTGGCCGTGCTGCACCTGCCCGCCCAGGACGCCTACAGCGACGCCCGCCGCCGCTACGCCGACGACGTCCTCTCCTTCAGCCCCTGGCACGCCCTGGAGGCCCACCGCCCGCTGGGCTCCATCATGCGCTCCCGCCGCGCCGCGTACCCCGCCTCCAGCGACTTCCGCCACCACTACAACGGCATCCAGCCGCAGGAGCCGTCCGACATCAAGGAGCTGCCCGCCTGACCAGGTCCCGACCGACCCCGGATGCGGCCGCGGGTCGGTCGGGACTCCCGTGCCAGAATGGAGAAGTCCCTTCTCCGCCCTGTCTTCTTCGAGGTTCCTTTCGTGTCCCAGCCCGTCGGCCGTGTGCCCCAGCGACGCAACGCCCGGTCCAACCGGGCGCGCATCCTCGCCACCGCCCGCCAGGAGCTCGGCCGGAACCCCGACATCACCCTGGAGGAACTCGCCCGCGCCTCCGGTGTCGTACGACGCACGCTGTTCGGGCACTTCCCCGGCCGGGCCGCGCTCCTGGACGCGCTGGCCGAGGAGGCCGCCGAGGCCCTTCAGGCCGCCGTCGCGGTCGGCGCGGGGGTGACGGAACCGGCCGACCGGGCGCTCGCCCACTTCACGTTGGCGCTCTGGCCCGTGGGCGACCGCTACCGGATGCTCCTGGCGCTGGCCCGAAGAGACCTCGGCATGGACCGCGTCGCCGGGATCCTGGAGCCCGCCCGGGTCAGGGTCACGGCCATCGTGGAGCAGGGACAACGGGACGGCGTCTTCCACACCCACCTGCCGGCCCCGGTGCTGAGCGTCGGCCTGGAGGCGATGACGGTCGCCCTGCTGGAGGAGGTCAACACCGGGGCGCTGGAGGACGACGGCACCCGGGTGGCCGTCACCACGCTCATCGCGGCCGGTGTGCCGGAGAAGCGGGCGCAGATCGTCGTCGACGAGATGGCCGCCACCGAGGCGTGAGTTCGCCCCCCACAGTTCGACGTGACCCCGATGCGAAGCGCCGGGGTCTTTCCATGTCCGCCCCCGCGCCAGCGTCGTGGCGATGCGGTAGTGCCGGGCCAGCGCCGCCACGTCATATGGGTAGGTCCACTCCGCCCGCCGGACCGGGTCCCGAGGGGCAGGACCAGATCTTCGACGATGCGCACCTCCTGGCGAAACACTTGGCCGGACCGCGCAGTTCGTCGAGGCCGACCTGCATGCCTTGGAACACATTCGGCGGAATCGGGACGGCAAGCGCCGTCTTGCCGTGGTTGAGGTCATCCAGATGCGCGTTGAATTCTCGTTCCCTGATCAGGTCCACGGGCACAGGCGACTACCACCGGCACGGCCGAACTACCTGGACATACCTCGGCTCGGAACTCCTCCAGGGCGTGTTCCGACGTCCCATCCGTGATCTGCTGACGGGGCTCAGCGAGAGCGCCGTCGTCCCGCCCGGGCTCCCAGCCCTTGAATGGTGCCTGCGCAGTGCGCTCCACCGCGAGCAGCCCGGCGGACGCATGTTCAAGACGAGCCGCAGCCCCGTGGAACTGCAAGGGCACGGACGCGGCACATTGGCCGGCCACCCGCATGGCCAGACGCCGCCAGGCACACGCTTCCACCGCCTCGGCCTGCACCATCGCAACCCGGTTGAGGATCACCAGGGCCAACGGAACGCCGAACGAAGCGGTCGTCACGGACGAGAAGACATTGGTGAGGAACGCCTTGTCCGCCCAGAATCCCGCGTGATCTCGCCACCAGCCCAGGCCGAGCAGCGCCATGCCAACCATCCGCAGCGCCGCACCCGGCACTCAACCGCGCGGCGTCTCTTCTCAGATCCCCCCGCACCTGCCCCGCCCCTCCCCGAACGGCTTGATCACCAGCTCCCCGACGCTGCACCGCCCAACTCGGCGTCAAGCCAGTGGTGCCAAACCAAGCCGCCCCCGAAGCCACCCCATAGCGCCTGATCTTCGACAATCATCCCGGAACTGGTCCCGGTTGGGGTCACCTATGAGGGTCCGCTGAACGCCACCCCAGCCACCCGGGACGGACAGCGAAAAAAGGGGGACGGTGCCGGGTGTCCCCTCCCGGCACCGTCCCGGGGCCGTGCGCCGCTCAAGGCACGGCCCGTCCTGGGGGTGGAGGAGGCCGGAATCGGGGTTCCGGCCTCCGGTGTACGGGGCTCAGGCGCCCACGGTCTCGGTCTGCTCCTCGGTCACCGGCGTCGCTTCTTCCTCACCGTGCTTGGCGGTGTGCTTGCGGCCGGGCAGGACGGCGATGACGATCAGGGTTCCGGCGGCCATGATGATGCCGCCGATGAGGCTGGTGTGGGCGATGGCGTGGGCGAAGGACTCGTGCACCGCGCCCAGCAGGGTCTGGGCCTGCTCGGCGCCGCCCTGGGGGTTCTTGGCGACCTGCTCGGCGACCGCGATGCCGCCGCCGACGGAGTCCTTGGCGGTGTCCATGGCCTCGGCCGGGAGGTGGCCGCCGACCATGTCGGTGAGCTTGTCCTTGTAGGACGTGGCCAGCAGCGAGCCGAGGATGGCGATGCCCAGGGCGCAGCCGAGTTCCAGGGCGGTGTCGTTGGCGCCGCCGCCGACGCCCAGTTCGTCCTCGGGGAAGGAGCCCATGATGGTGTCGGTGGCCGGGGACAGGCTCAGGCCGATGGCGAAGCCGAGGAGCAGCAGGGGCGTCAGGAAGTCGGTGTAGGTCGAGCCCGTCTCGATCTGGGTGAGCAGGAAGACGCCCGCGGTGCCGATCACCATGCCGGTGCCGACCATGATCTTCACGCCGAGCTTCGGAGCCAGCTTGCCGGTGACGGCGGCGCCGACGAACACACCTCCGGCCAGCGGCAGCAGGCGGATGCCGGTGTCGAGGGCGTCGTAGCCGAGGACGAACTGCAGGAACTGGGTGGAGTAGTAGATCGAGCCGAAGGTGCCGAAGAAGAAGAACAGCACCGCCATCATCGAGCCGCTGAAGGGACGCTCGGTGAACTTGCGCACGTTCAGCATGGGGTTGGGGTGCTTCAGCTCCCAGGCGACGAAGGCCAGCAGGCCCACGCCTGCGATGACGGCCGCGGTGATGGGGCCGGTGCCCCAGCCGAAGTGCGGGCCCTCGATGGTCGCGTAGACGAGGGAGCCGACCGACACCATCGACAGCAGACCGCCGACGTAGTCGATGCGGCCCATGCCCTCCGCCTTCGACGGCGGCACGAGCAGCAGCGTTCCGACGACGCCGAGGACGGCGACGGGGACGTTCATCAGGAAGGTGGAGCCCCAGGCGTGGTTCTCCAGCAGCCAGCCGGCGGCCATCGGGCCCGCGGCGATGGCGAGCCCGGAGGTCGCGGACCAGGCGGTGATCGCCTTGGCGCGCTCGGCGCGCGGGAAGATCGCGACCAGCAGCGAGAGGGTGGCCGGCATGACGACGGCGGCACCGACGCCCATGATCGCGCGGGCGACGATGACGAGGTTCGTCTCGTCGACCAGGCCGCCCATCACCGAACCTCCGGCGAAGATCAGCAGGCCGAGGACTAGGGCGCCGCGGCGGCTGTACTTGTCGCCGATCGCGCCCAGCACCAGCATCAGCGCGGCGTAGGGGACGGTGTAGCCGTCGATGACCCACTGCAGGTCACTGCTGGACAGCCCCAGGTCCTTGGTCATGTCGGGGGCGGCCACGACCAGTGACGTGTTCGCCATGACGACGATCAGCAGGCTCAGGCACAGGACCAGCAGGGCCCACCAGCGGCGGTGGTAGGGCTCCGTCATCTTCTCGACGGGTGTGTTCGGAAAGAGCGGCATGGTCAGGCTCCTCAGCAGGAGGCGAAGCGCACGCTTCGGGGGTGCGGAATCGATAGATCGGTGCACGCGGGGCCAAGAGGGGGGCCCGGCACCAGGGGCAGCTAATTGCCCGTTGATGTGCAGACTAGTTTATTGCCCGTGGATGTGCAACTATCGAGTCGCCCTCCCCGCCTACCGGAGGTTCGACATGATCCACGCACACTTGACAGCCGCCCCGGAACGCAGCCGAACCCTGCTCACGCGCGCCCGCATCCTTGAGGCGGCCAGGCAGGAACTCGGACGCGACCCCGACAGCAGCCTCGGTGACATCGCCGAGGCGGCAGGGGTGGTGCGCCGTACGGTCTATGGCCATTTCAGCGGCCGGGCCGCACTGATGGAGGGGCTGGTGGAGGAGGCCACGTGGGCCTTGCGGCAGGCGCTCGCGGTCCCGCGCGCACCGGTGGGGGATGCCGTCACGGAGTTGGCGCGCTTCGTCCTCGCGGTGTGGCCCGTCGGAGATCGATACCGCATCCTGCTCCGCCTCGCCCCGCAGGACCTCGGGGCCGATCGGCTCGCTGAAGTCCTGGCCCCCGCTCGGGACATGACGGAGGCGATCATCGGCCACGGGCAACGGCAGGGCGCCTTCCAGACCGGCGTCCCCCCGGTCGTCCTGACCCGGGCGCTGGAGGGGCATCTGCTAGGGCTTCTCGACTGCGTGAACAGCGGGGTCTGGAGCGACGACGGCACCAGCACCGCGACCGCCGCCCTGATCGCGATGGGCGTGGCCGGAGACAGCGCTGCGGCGTGCGTCGACGGGCTTGTCCGGCGCGAGGGCGACGCCGCGTAGGCGCACTTCCCGAGCAAGCACCACTCGAAGAGGAGAACCATGTATCAGTCCCACCGCGACGAGGAGTACGTCGGCGAGCCCTACTACGGCGACGGCTCCGTGTACGTGAGCCCTCCGACCCGGACCAGACGACGCATGATCATCGCTGCCTCGTCCCTGGTGGTCCTGCTGGTCGGCGGCGTCGTGGTCGACCGGATCGCCGCGGCCCGCGCGGAGAGCCGTACGGCCAAGGCGTTCCAGGACGGCATGGGAACCGCCGATCGGCCGTCGGTGCACGTCAGGGGCTTTCCCGTACTGAACCAACTGGCTGCGGGCAGCCTGGACCATGTCGACCTGACCGCCCACGACATTCCGGCCGGCGGCAGCACCCGGCCGCTCCCGGTGACGAAGCTGACAGTCGGGATGGACGGACTCAAGACCTCAGGGAGCGCCGACGAGGCTCACGCGGACAGCGTCACAGCCACCGCTTTCCTGTCGTACGCGGACGTGTCGAGGGCGCTCGGCGTGCAGGTGTCACAGGGGGACGAGTCCGGCCGGGTCAACGCGACCGCGAGTCTGCCGCTCGTCGGCGACGTGACCGTGAGCGCGGCCGTCTCGGCGGCCGGCGGCAACCGCATCGCCTTCACGGACGTACGCGCGGAGCAGGGCGAACTGCTCCCGCCGCTGAAATCGCTGCTCGACAAGGCCCTGGACGAGCCCATTCCGCTGCAGAACGTGCCCGAAGGGCTCCGGCTACGGTCGGTCACCACCAGCGAGGACGGAATCGACGCCCGCTTCACAGGCCACTCGGTCACGTTCCACCCGGACTCGTCGTCCGCGTGAGGTCAGGCGGCGTCAGGCAAGGGGCGTCGGGCGACCTCGTGCGCTTCGTCCGCGGGCAGGCCCAGCATCCGCAGGACCATCTCGGCGAGGTTGACCGCGGCCTCGTCGCCGTCCACCTCGGGGCGGGCGAACCGCAGCTCCACCAGGGACAGCAGGGTTCCGCCCAGTGCGGACAGGGCGACCACGGGGTCGAGGGCAGTGAAGCGGCCGGAGGCGATGCCGACCTGGAGATCACGCAGGGCGCGTCGGGCCAGTCCCTTGCCCGAGTGGATGTGCGCGAGGCCGCGGCGGCGCAGGACCTGCATCAGTTCCGGGTGGGAGTCGGCCATGCGGGCACTGAGCCGAAAGCCGCCCGCGACCCGCTCCGCCGGGTCGTCGACCCCCGTCAGACGCTCGTCGAATTCCTGCGCGAACTCCTCGAGGGCGTCGATCACCGCCGCCTCGAACAACTCCGCCTTGGAGTCGAAGTGGTTGTAGAAGGAGCCGAAGCCCACGTCCGCGCGCTCGGCGATCGCCTGGATGCTCGCGCTGGTGTCGCCGGCCTCGGCGAGTATCTGCCGGGCCGCTCGCACGAGGGCTCCACGGGTCTCTGCGCGACGCCGCTCGAACCGGTTGCTGGGCGGGGCTGACGTAGACATGCACAGAGTCTAACGGTTACCCAATGCAGATCGCAGTCCTGATAAATTCATCATTTCCTGCAGCGAACGCCTTGACGACGGAACTGTCACAGTTGATGATTTCCTCATTACGGCAATGTTGCTCGGAGGGCACCATGTCTGAAACACGCGTCAACGGGGACGTCATCACGGCCCACCAGGACCTCCACAGTGAGCAGGGCGCCCTGCGCGGCGAACACCCCGGCCGCTCCCGGAACCCCGTGATCAAGGTGGCGGACCTGGCCTGGCTGGAGTTCGAGAAGCCCGACCTGGACCGCGCGGAGGTCTTCGCCCGCGACTTCGGCTTCGGCGTCGCCGCCCGCACCGAGAGCGAGCTATGGCTGCGGGGCAGCTTCGCGGGCTCGCCCTGCATGGTGATCCGGCGCGGTCGTACGTCCCGCTTCATCGGCCCGGCGTTCCGCGCCGCCGAGCGGGGCGACCTGGACCGGCTGGCCCGCGCGACGGGCAGGGACGTGCGGGACGCCGACGTTCCCGGGGGCGGCAAGGGCGTCGACCTGCTCGACCCCTCCGGCTTCCCCGTGCGGGTCGTGCATTGCGGCGAACAGCTCCCCGCCCTGCCGGAACAGCAGCCGCTGCTGCTCAACTTCGGTACGGATCACCGGCGTACCAACGCCGCCCAGCGGCCGCCGCGCGAGCCGTCCCGCATCCAGCGGCTCGGCCACGTGGTGCTGGAGACGCGGGTGTTCGGCCGGGCCCTGGACTGGTACCTGGACACCCTCGGGATGATCGTGTCCGACTTCCTGTTCCTGGACGGGCAGCGCGACCGCGGCCCGACGATGGCGTTCATCCGCTGTGACCTGGGCGGTGTGCCGGCCGACCACCACACCCTCGCGATGCATCTGGGGCCGGGCACGGGGTACGTCCACTCCGCCTACCAGGTCACCGACCTCGACTCCATAGCCGCCGGCGGCGAGTACCTCAAGGAGCGCGGATACAAGCGCAGTTGGGGCATCGGCCGGCACATCCAGGGCAGCCAGCTCTTCGACTACTGGCGCGACCCCGACCACTTCATGCTGGAGCACTTCGCCGACGGTGACCTGTTCTCCTGCGACGTCGAGCCGGGCTGGGCTCCGATGTCGACCAGCGGTCTCGCCCAGTGGGGCCCGCCCGCGACTCGTGACTTCCTCGGCGCCAGTCCCTCCCCGCAGCGGGTCCGCGATGTCATCGAGGCCCTGCGCGGCGACAACGAGATGGACCCGGCACGACTGTTCGGCCTGCTCAAGGCCGCCAACTCCTGAACCTCCGCCCGCCAATCCCCTGACAAAGGCACTGACATGAGCACCAATGTCCTGCGTACCGCCGACGGCTGGTGGGTCGTCCGCGGTGACCGGGCCGTCCCGGTCGACACCAAGGCCGTCACCACCGCCGAGCTGCTGACCGACCGTGAAGCCGTCCGTGAGGCCGCCGTCTCCGGCGAGCCGGGCACTCCGATCGCCGACCTGGTGGCGCTCTCGCCGGTCACCACGCCCTGCCGGGTGGTCGCCCAGATGGTCAACTACCGCAGCCACGCCCGCGATTCGGGCTTCAAGGGCGACATCCCGCCCGCGTTCTTCCGCAAGGCGTCCGGCTCGGTCAGCGGCCCCGGCGACGCCGTCGTCCGCCCCTCCCACGTGAAGTTCCTCGACTACGAGATCGAGTTGGGCCTCGTCATGGGCGCGCCGCTGCCCGTCGGCACCGTCGTCGAGGAGCGGGACCTGCCGTCGTACGTCGCCGGGTTGGTGATCACCAACGACGTCAGCGCCCGTGAGGTGCAGCTGACCAAGACGCAGTTCTACGAGAGCAAGTCGTACCCCACCTTCACCCCGACCGGTCCGTACCTCACCCTGCTGGAGCCGGAGGAGTTCGCTCATCTCCTGGACCTGCGGCTGAAGCTGAGCGTCAACGGCGAGCTGCGCCAGGACCGCACCCTCGCCGACATGATCGTCCGCCCGGCCCAGGCTCTGACCCTGCTGGCCCGCTTCCAGACCCTGGACGCCGGCGACCTGCTGCTCACCGGCACCCCTGGTGGCACGGCCCTGAAGGCGCCGCCGAAGGCTGTCGAGAAGATCGGCGCGCTGCTGCCTCCCTCGGTGAAGTGGAAGGTCTTCTTCAAGAGCCAGGCCAAGAACCCGCACTACCTGAACCCGGGCGACGTGATCACGGCGACGATCGCGACCCCGGACGGCCGCATCGACCTCGGCGAGCAGCGCACGCCCGTCGCGGCCGCGAACTAATACCCGAGGTGAGCCGCACATGACCGTCGATGAAGCCGCACGTGTGCCCGTCGTGATCGTCGGGGCCGGGCCGGTGGGCGTGACCGCCGCCCTTCTCCTGGCCCGGCGCGGCGTCCGCAGTGTCGTCCTCGAACGCCACCGGGATGTCTACCCGCTCCCCCGCGCCGTCGCCAATGACGACGAGATCCACCGGATCCTCCAGGCCGCGGGCGTCGGAGAGGAGTTCACCGCGATCTCCCGTCCGGCCAACGGGCTGCGGCTGCTGGATGCCCGGCACCGGGTGATGGCCGAGTTCCGGCGTTCCCAGCACGGCCATCACGGTTATCCGCAGTCCAGCATGTTCGACCAACCCGAGTTGGAACGCGTGCTGCGCGACGCCCTGGCCCGGCGCCCCGAGTGCGAACTGCGCGGTGGTGTGGAGGTCACCGGCGTCGGTCCGGACACTGCGGGCCCCGTCCGCGTGACCTACCGCGACGACGCCGGCGATCACGAGCTGTGGGCCGAGGCCGTCCTCGGCTGCGACGGCGCGGGCAGCCTCACCCGTGAAGCCATCGGCGGCGCCTGGGAGGACCTGCGCTTCGAGGAACGCTGGAAGGTCATCGACGTCGACACGACGGGCCCCGTCCGCTGCTGGGAAGGCGTCGACCAGATCTGCGACCCGGACCGGCCGGCCACCTTCATGCGTGTGAGCGAGAACCGCTACCGCTGGGAGTTCCGGCTCGGGGAAGGACAAGAGCCGGTCCGTGAGCTGGTCGCTCCGTGGCTGCCGCCCTCGTACGACGGGGACTTCGAGGTGGTCCGCGAGACGCAGTACACCTTCCGGGCCCGCGTCGCCGACCGCTGGCGCAGCGGACGGGTCTTCCTGCTCGGCGACGCCGCCCACCTCACCCCGCCGTTCATCGGACAGGGCCTGTGCTCGGGGCTGAGGGACGCCTACAACCTCACGTGGAAAATCGCCCGCGTCCTCCAGCAGGGCGGCGACGAACGGCTGTTGGACACCTACGAGAGCGAACGCAGGCCGCACGCCCGGCATGTGGTCCGCCTCGCGGTCGCCATGGGCTGGGCCATGACCGGCGGCCAGGACGGCGCCGCCGCGATCCGCCGCCGGGCGCTGGCCGCGGCCTGCCGCATACCCGGCCTGACCGAGCTGGCCGGCCGCGACCTCAGCCCGCCCCTCACCGCCGGGCCCCTGGTGCGGCGCGGGGTCCGCCGGGGCCTGGCAGGCACGCACTGCCCCCAGCCGTGGGTGAACGTCGGCGGACGGCATACCCGTCTCGACGAGGCGCTCGGCGACTCCTTCGCTGTGCTGACCGCCGCCGAGCCCGGCCCTTCCCTGACCGCGCTCGCGCACGGTCTCGGCGTGCACGCGATACCGGTGGCCGACCTCGGCGACGACGGCACCCTCACCGCCTGGCTGCGCGGCGGACGCGCGGACGCGGTCCTGCTGCGGCCCGACCGTGTCGTGATGGACGTCGTCCCCTCGGGCGGCCGCGACTTCACGTCGACCGCCGCCTGGGCCTCCCTGCTGCACACCACCCGAAGCCCTGTCCCTTCCGAACGGATGGCCCCGAAAAGCCTGTTGAGGAGTACGACACGATGAGCACGCCCTTCTTCACCCCCGATCCGGAGAAGGCGGCCGCCAGTCGCATCGCGGACTTCGCCCGGCTCCAGGGCATGGACCCGGAGGACTACGCCGCCCTGCATCAGTGGTCTGTCACCGACCTGGAGTGCTTCTGGGGCGCGGTGTGGGAGTACTTCGACATCAACGCCGACACCCCCTACGAGCAGGTGCTGGCCGAGGAACGCATGCCCGGCGCCCGCTGGTTCACCGGCGCCACCCTCAACTACGCCCACCATGCCCTGCGCAACCTCGCCGACGACCGACCCGCGATCATTGCCCTCGACGAGACCGGCTCCGGATACGAGGTGACCGGCGCCTTGTTGCGTACCCTGGTGGCATCCGTGGCCGCCACCCTGCGCGACCTCGGCGTCGGCAAGGGTGACCGGGTCGTCGGCTACCTCCCCAACACCCCGCACGCCATCGTCGCGTTCCTCGCCGCCGCGAGCCTGGGCGCCGTCTGGTCGGTGTGCGGTCAGGACTACGCCCCCAAGGCCGCCGCCGACCGGTTCGCCCAGCTGGAACCCACCGTGCTGATCGCCGCCGACGGCTACCACTTCAACGGCACCACCCACGACCGCCGCCACGCCGCCCTCGAACTCGCCCAGGCGCTGCCGACGTTGAAGGCGACCCTGCTGGTGGACCACGTCGGCCTGCCCTGGCCCTCGCAGGCCTACCCGTCGCTGGTCGTCCCCTGGGAGGACGCCTCGACCCGCACCGAGCGACTCGACTGCGTACCGGTCCCGTTCGACCATCCGCTGTGGGTCGTGTTCTCCTCCGGCACCACCGGCCTGCCCAAGGGCATCGTCCACGGCCACGGCGGCGTGCTCCTGGAGCACCTCAAAACCCTGGCGCTGCATTCGGACTTGGGCCCCGGCGACCGCCTGCTCTGGTACACCACCACCCACTGGATGATGTGGAACCTGGTCGTCTCCACCCTCCTGACCGGCGCCACTACCTGCACCTACGACGGCAGCCCGGCGCCCTTCGCCAAGCTCGACGTCCTGTGGGAACTGGCCGCCCGCCACCGGGTCACCGTGTTCGGCACCAGCCCCCAATACCTGCTCGGCATGGCCAAGTTCGGCATCGGCCCCTCCGCGCACGACCTCTCGGCGATCCGGGTGGTCGGCTGCACCGGCTCCGCGCTGCCGGCCTCCGCCTATCCCTGGGTCCGGGATCACGTCGGTGACCGCGTGCTGCTGGCTTCCATCAGCGGCGGCACGGACGTCGTCTCCGGCTTCGCGGGCAGCGCGCCCAACACCCCCGTCTGGGCCGGAGAGCTGTCGGCTCCGAACCTGGGTGTGGCGCTGGCCGCGTACGACGCCGAGGGCTTCCCCGTCATCGACCAGGTCGGCGAGCTGGTCGTCACCCGCCCCATGCCCTCGATGCCGCTGTACTTCTGGAACGACCCGGAGGGCACGCGCTACCGCGACGCCTACTTCTCGGCGTGCCCCGGGGTGTGGCGGCACGGCGACTGGATCACGGTCACGGGGCACGGCTCGGTGATTATCCACGGCCGCTCCGACTCGACGCTCAACCGCAACGGTGTACGGCTCGGCAGCGCCGACATCCACGATGTCGTCGAACGCCTCCCCGAGATCACCGAGGCCCTCGTCATCGGCGCGGAGGAACCCGACGGCGGCTACTGGATGCCCCTGTTCGTGGTCCCGGCGGCCGGGGTGACCCTGGACGACACCCTGCGCGAGAAGATCCGCGACGCCGTCCGCACCGGCGCCTCACCCCGCCACGTCCCCGACGAAGTCCTCGAAGTGCCGGGCATCCCGCACACACGCACCGGCAAGAAGCTGGAGGTCCCGATCAAGCGGCTGCTCCAGGGCGCCGCGGTGGAGCAGGTCGTCAATCCGGCCACTGTGGACAGCCCCGAACTCATCGACCACTACGTCCGGCTGGGCGCCGAGCGCCGCAAGGGCAGGTCCGCCTCATGACCACCGCGCTCGCTGTCGCCCTGTCTCTGATCTTCCTTCCGCTAGGGCTGGCGAAGCTGGCCTCGGCGCCGTTCATGCGCCAGGCGGCGGCCCATCTCGGCTTGCCGGTACGGCTCTACCGCGTCGTCGGCGCCCTGGAGGTGGCCGGGGTCGCCGGACTGCTGACGGGGCTGACCTGGACGCCGCTGGGCGTGGCCGCCGCGACAGGCCTCGCCCTGCTCATGGCCGCCGCGGCGGTGGTCCACCTGCGCCACGGCGACCCGCCGCCCCGAGCCGTCCCGGCCGCCGTAATGGCCCTGATCTCCTTGACATACGCGGCAACGGCGATGACGTCCGGCTAACGCGTTCTGGACGGCCGGGCACGGGCGGCGGCCCCCTGTGAGGGGGCGGCCGCCCCTCCCCGGCTCCGCGTGGGCTGCCATCGCACATCGGCCTCCCCCTCCCCCCTCCGGTCGGCCCTGGACGCGCTGGGGTTGGTCATCGGCGTCGTGGTGCAGGCCGCCTCGGCCCACGACAACACCGCCGGCACCGCCCTGCTCGGCCAGGTCGTCGAGCGGTGCGGGATGCGGCTGCAGAAGGCCCTGGTGGATCAGGGCTTCTAGGACGAAGTCCTGATCCATGGCGTGTTGTCGGACATCGATGTCAAGGTCGTCCGCCGCAACCCCGATGACCAGCGCAAAGGCTTCGTCCCGCAACCGAAAAGGTGGATTGTGGAGCAGGTCAACGGCGTTGTACCGCCGTCTGGCCCGTGAATACGACCACCGCCCCGGCACCTCTGCCTCACGGATCTAGTGGGCCTCCATCGCGAACATGACCCGCTGCCTCACCGCCCCGGGTCCGGCCTGGCGCGACACTCTCGAGCTGGCTGCGTGAACGTCATCGAGCTCCTGGCAGACCTCCAGGCGCTGCACGAGAAGGCCACGGCCCGGGCCGGTGAACTACACGCCCAGATCAAGCACTTGACCGCCGCCTTGGTCGAGATCGAAGCACGACTCACGGACCTGGCGACCCCCCCGGCAAGTCATCGCCGAACTCGCACCGACCCAAGAAGACTCCGATCGAGCACGGCCTGCTGCCGCTCGTTGAGGCCCCTGTGCATACGGTGCTCCCGTAATTTCCTGGGGCGTGCTGCCCCGGACACAATGCCCGTCGCTTTCGCAGGAATTCCGGGTGTCACGAGAGAACCCTCGTTCGGATGAGGCGTCCTGTGCGGCCCATATACAGGGAGAACACGTTTGAACGAGGCTGCCGATGAAGGAGTGAACGACGTGGTCCGGTGCGAGCATCCGGGTGAACCAGCGCTCGCGCAGCTCGCTTTCAGCACGTCGACGACAAGGCCGGCGCGGTGGTGGTCGGCCATCGAGTAGCGACGATCCATCGGGTAGCAGACCCCTGCTCATCTCAAACCGTGCTGGATTCGTGCTGGGAAAGACGAGAGCGCCCGTGCTGGGGCTTGCACTGTCCAGATTCCCGCGGCGGCAGGAAGCGCGCCGGCGAACGGCCTCCGCACCCCTTTCGCGACCGTGAGGTCGAAGTGGATCAGCCGCCACCCGGCGTTTTCGGGTCCCCTGGCCTCATGCCTCCTCGGCGCCGCGCGCCGGCATTGAGGCGTACTGGCTGCGCAGGCGGGCCTTGAGGATCTTGCCGGTGGCGTTGCGGGGCAGGGCGTCGATGAGGACGACCGATTTGGGGAGCTTGTACTTGGCGAGTCGGCCGGACAGGGAGTTCATGATGTCGTCGGGCGACACCTCGGCGCCCGCGCGGGGCACGACCAGCGCTCTGCCCACTTCGCCCCATCGTTCGTCAGGTACGCCGATCACCGCGCATTCGGCGACCGCGGGATGCTGGTAGAGGAGTTGCTCGACCTCGGCCGGATAGACGTTCTCCCCGCCGGAGATGTACATGTCCTTGATCCGGTCGACGATCGTGACGTACCCCTCCTCGTCGACGGTGGCCCCGTCTCCGGAGCGGAACCAACTTCCGTCCACGAAGGCGTCCTTGGTCGCTTCGGGCCACTGCCAGTATCCCTTCATCACGTTGGGGCCCTCGATGATCACCTCGCCGACCTCGCCCGGTGCGACATCGGTGAGGTCGGGCCGCACCACGCGTACGTCGGTGAAGAAGCAGGGCGTGCCGGCCGAGCCGGCCTTGCGGATGCTGTCCTGCGCGCGCAGGCCCAGCGCGGCGGGAGAGGTCTCGGTCAGGCCGTACGCCTGGAGGAAGGTCAGGCCCCGGTCCTGGTATGTGTGGATGAGGTCCTTGGGTACGGGTGCCGCCGCGCACTGCAGGATCCGGATCGACGACAGGTCGGCCGTAGCCCACCGCGACGACCGGGCCATGGCCTGGTACATCGCGGGCACGCCGAACATCCTCGTCACCCGGTGCTCGGCGATGACGTCGAGCACCCGTTCCGGGTCGAAGCCGCGCATCAGCACCGACGTCCCTCCCTTGAGGAAGCCCGGCAGGAAGACGGTGTTGAGGGCGGCGGTGTGGAACATCGGTGCCACCACCAGAGCGACCTCGTCGGAGACGATGTCCACGTCCAGCAGGATGTTGAAGCAGTTCCAGGCGATGTTGGCGTGAGTCAGCATGACGCCCTTGGGACGGCCGCTGGTGCCGGAGGTGTACTGGATCATGCACACCTCGTCGAGGCCGACCGTCTCGTCCAGAGGGTCGTCGGGTGCGTTCGCCAACAGCCCCTCGTACGGGCTCCCCACCTCGACGTAGTGCTTCACCTCCACGTCGTCCCTCAACGCGTCCACGACATCGGTGAGTTCGGCGCCGTACAGCAGTACCGCCGCCCCCGCGTCCCCCAGGATGAAGGCCAACTCAGGTGCCGCGAGGCGGGTGTTGAGCGGTACGAAGACGGCGCCCAGCGCGTTCGCGGCGAACAGGGTCTCCGCCAGGGCCGGATGGTTCGCGCCCAGGTAGGCCACCCGGTCGCCGTGGCCGACCCCCAGGGCACGCAGGGCGTGAGCGAGCCGCGTCACGCGGGCGGCCAGCTCTCCGTAGGACAGGGATCCGCCGTCGTGCACGACGGCGGTGGCCTCCGGTGCCATGCGGGCGCGCCGCGCGGGCCACGAGCCGAGCCCTTGATTGCGCATGGTGCGTCTCTCCTCTCTCGGATCTCTCAGAGCCAGTCGGGCCATGTGTAGTCGGCCGAGTCGTCGTGGTCCCGGCGGGGCGGCAACGGGGCGAGCCGCCCCCGGGAGAAGACCAGCGGCGAGACGCCGGTCTTCTCCACCCCGAGTTCCCGTACGCGGCCGAGGACGAAGTAGTGGTCGCCGAGGGTCCACACGTCGGCGATGTCGCAGTCGATCCAGGCGGCGACGCCCGCCAGGACGGGGCTGCCCGAGGGCGCGCCGCGCCACGGGTGGCGGTCGAAGACGTCGGGGGCCTTGGCGCTGACATCCCGGCAGAGGCCCTCCTGCCCGGCGGCCAGCACGTTCACGCAGAAGGCGCCGCCGGCCATGATCCTTGGCCAGGTGGTGGAGGAGCGGCCGGGGAAGAACGCGACGAGCGGGGGGTCGAGGGACACCGAGGTGAACGAGCCGATGACCATGCCGACCGGGGTGCCGTCGGGTTCCTTCGCGGTGACCACCGTGACACCCGTCGGGTAGTGGCCGAGCACGTGCCGGAACAAGCCGGGGTCGTCCGCCGGGCCACCGCCGGGCGCCGTCGTGGCGGGCGTCTGCCGGTTCACGCCGGGGTCTCCAGCCCGAGCAGAGAACGGGCGTACCCCGTGGCCCACGAGCCGTGCTGCGCGTTGATGTGGGTCTTGTACGTGGCGACGTCGCGCAGGTACCGCTGCATGCGCTGGCCGTTCGCCAGCGCGCTGGAGCCACTGGCCGAGACCAGCATCTCGACGGCCTGGCAGGCGAGTTGGCCGGACTGCCGGGCCGTGAGGGAGAGAGCCCGGTCGTCCAGTTCGGAGAAGGGCTCGCCCCCTGACAGGCCCCGGGCCGCGTAGGCGGCGTAGTCGTCCGCGACCGACAGGATGATCCGCTGCGCGCTGTCGGCCAGGGCCGTGGCCAGACCGAGGTTGCGCTGGTGTTCCGGATCGTGGCTGCGCGGCTTGAAGGGCGGCAGCGGGCTGTTCTTGGTGGTGATGATCCGCTGGTACTCGTCGACCGCGGCCCAGGCGGTGCCCGCCACGACCGAACACAGCTGGATGTTGAAGAACGACATCAGCCGGCCCGCGTACATCGGGTTGCCGTGCAGTTCCACCCCCGGCCCGTCGGTGGCGTCGTTCGCCAGGAGGTGGGTCCTGGACACGTACTCGTACGGTACGAGGACGTCCTCGGCCACGACGCTGTTGGAGCCGCTGCCGCGGAAGCCCAGGATCTCGCCCCAGTTGTCGAGCATCCGCCAGCCGGAGGGCACGAGCACCATGCCCGGCGTGGGCATGCCGCCCTCTTCGTCGATGATGAGCACGCCACCCAGGAAGTGCGTGGAGACGTTGACTCCGGAGGAGTAGTCCCAGCGGCCGTTGACCCGGTACCCGTCGGGGGTCCTCGTCGCGGTGGCGCTCGGGGCCATCGGCAGCGGGGCCCGGAAGTCACCGTCCGGACCGAACACCTCGCGCTGGGTGCTCTCGGGGAAGCGGCCGGCCACCACCAGGCTGTGGGAGGCGGCCAGACACAGGTTCCAGCCGCTGGACGGGCAGCCGCGGGCCACCTCGGTGACCATCCGGGAGTAGGTCCGCAGGTCGAACTCGTAGCCGCCGAAGCGGCGTGGCTGGAGGGACCGGTAGAAACCCGCCTCCAGGAACGCCTTGTGCGTGTCCTCGGAGATACCGGTTCGCTGTTCGGTCTCGTCCTGATGATCACGTAGCCAGGTCCTCATGCCTGCGGCCCGGCGCACCAGTTCCTCCGGTGTCAGGTCCGGCTCCGGCTGCGGAATCTCGATGATTTTCTCGGCTGCCTCGGTTGTCTCGGACAATTCGCACCCCATCCGCTGCTGTTCTGGGTCGGCCTGAAGGGAGTGTCGGCAGCGCGGCGAAGGACCGTCCAATGCCGGTGACTGTGGGCTTGATGAGTGCCGTGCATCACACCAGGTCGGAAGGGGGGACGGGAATGCCGCACATTTCTGCCTGGTGACGTGCGGGGAAGCGCGCTGTAACCTGGCGCGGACCACAACGCCGTGGACCTCGCCTTTCTGGAGGGCTGAGTGGAACTCCGGAGCCTGCGCCATTTCTCGGCGCTCGCCGAGACCTTGAATTACCGGGTCGCCGCCGAGCGTCTGCACCTCACCCAGCCTGCGCTGACGCGCTCGATCGCCGCCCTCGAGCGTGAGTTGGGCGTCCAGCTGTTCGACCGCGACAAACGGCATGTGGCGCTCACCGCCGAGGGCGCGGAGCTGCTCGAACGGGCGGGCGAGGTGCTGGCCGATGCCGACCGGCTCGCCGCCGCCGCGGGCGCCATCAGGGCCAGGCGGCGGGACGAGGTGCGGGTCGCGCTCTACGGGATGGCTCTCGCGGAGCTGACGCATCCGGTCATCGAGGCGTTCTGCGAGCGGTATCCCAGAGTCACGATCCGGGTGCACGAAGCGGACTTCCACCAGGGGCACGCCCCGTTGCTGGCCGGCGAGTGCGACGTGGCGCTGATGTATCTGAGCGTCGACATGCCGGGCCTGACACGCGTACCGATCTTCACCGAGCCCGTTTCCGTCGGGCTGTGGAAGGGGCACCCGCTGGCCTCGGCCGCCGCGGTGGACATGGCCGAGGTCTATGACCAGCCCTGGGTCACCCCCCACCCGGGCGACGACTGGTGGGTGGGGGGACGCCACGGGGACCACGACGCCCCGACAGTCGGCTCCCACGCCCGCTCGGTCCTGGACATGGCCTCGAAGATCGCCTACCAGCACATGGTGGGACTGATGCCCATGTCGGGCGCCCGGATGTTCCCGCACCCGGGAGTGGAGGCCGTCGCTCCGAAAGAGCCCCTCGAGGCGGTGGCCGCGGTCGCCTTTCCGGAGGCCGGTCACTCGCCCGCCGCCCCGGCGTTCGCCGAGGTCGCACGCCGGGTGGCCCGACGTGCGAGCGGCGTTCCGTACGCCGAACTCGCCCGGTAGAAGCGGTCAGCCGCCGTACGGCGGCTCGCCCGCCCAGGCCGCGTGCAGGACGGCGCGCAGATCGTCGGCGGAGGCCGGGCGGGGATTCGCGTACGGCGCCCCGAGAGCGACATCGACCGCACGATCCACGTCGGCGGCGGTCAGGCCCAGGTCGGCGAGCGATCGCGGGATGCCCAGCCGCTCGCCCAGCTCGTGCAACTCCCGTACCGGATCCGCGGTGAAGCAGCACGAGCCCAAGCCCCGGGTCCTGACCGGCTTGATGACCCTCGATGATCTCCTCGGTGGCGGGCTGCGGCCTGGACGGGTCACCGTGGTCGCTGCCCGTACCTCGACGGGCAAGTCCATGCTCGCCCTGACCATGGCCCGTAACTGTGCCTTCCGCCAGGGCCGTCCCGCTCAGGTCGCTTCTCTGGAGATGTCGAAGGAGGGACTCCTCGAGCGGACGCTCGCCGCGGAAACCGACGTGCCGACCGAGAAGATCCGCCGCCGGACGCTGGATCCCTCCGAACTCGACCTCCTTCACGCAGTCGCTGCGGAGGCCGACAGCAAGGCGCTGTTGAGTTTCGGAGGTGACGGCACCACGCCTGCCGTCGCCGAGATCGAGCGCCGGTGCGCCGCCGTGGTGGGTCGGCACGGCCGCCTGGACTTTCTGGTCGTCGACTATCTCGGCCTGATGGACGGCGCGTTGCTGCAGTGTGCATCGGGGGACCGGAAGAAGGAGGTCGCCGGTGTCGTGACAGATCTCCAGGAACAGGCGACCCGCTTGGAGGCCGCCGTGGTGATCGTGGAACAGCTCACCCGGGCACCGGAACTCCGGCACGATCACCGGCCCTGATCGACACAACCGGGTCTGGGCCCGCTTCCACGGCGACGAACTGATCGTCACCGCGGTCGGCGAGGACGGCTCGGCCCGCGAGGCCGCCCGCCACCGCCGCGGCCGGCCGAGCACCCCGGTCCTGGACGACGCCCACTACCCGCCGCGGGAGAAACAGGACAACGACCGTGCCCCGAAAGCCACTTCGGCAGAAGAGACTGCCTTCCTCCAGCTCGGTCCCGGGGCCGCGGCCTGGCTGGTCCAGGCCGGGGCCGGCGGGGTCCGCCGCATCAAGGCGAAGATGGCCGAGGCCGCCGCCCTGTCCAAGCTCCACTCCGTGGCCGAGGTCGAACGGGCCCTGGGCACCGCCGCGGTCACCGGACGCTTCGCAGACAAGGGCCTGCTGTCCGTCGTCGACTACCAGGCCACCCGCGAGCACACCGAACCCGTCCGTCGCAGCGAGGAACCCTCCCTGCAGCCCGGCACCTCCGCCTGGGCCTCTTTCGGCCTGCCCACCCAGCCCGCCTCCGACGTCTACGAGTACGACGAAAGCGATCTCGCCTGATGGCCACCCCACTTCGCACCGTTCCCGGCACCAACGGCGATCCGCTCGCCGAGGCCATCGAGCTGACCCGGCGGCTCAAACTCCCGGACCTGCGGCGGGTGTTGGCCGACCTGATCCCCACCGCCAAGGCACAACGCTGGGACCCTGCCGAGGTCGTCCGCGTCCTGCTGGCCGAGGAGGTCGCTACGGTTCATGGCGCCGAGAAGCATGAACGCCGTCAGGCCTTCTCGTGACGTTCAGGTAGTGCCGGGGCGGAGGCCACGTGGTGTCGCGCAGGGTCAGGGCGCTGCCGGAGCGGCGACCACCGGCTCGCCGGGGGACGGGTCCAGCGGGTCGTGCTGGTGGCGCAGGCCCAGCAGGACCGTCGCGGCGAGCAGGGCTGCCGCGAGCGCCAGGACGAGCAGGGCCGGCTGGAGGCCTCCGGACGCGGCGCTCAGGCCCGCGACGACCAGGGGGCAGAAGAACTGCCCGAGGTTCAGCGCGCCGCTCCACCAGCCGGTGCCCCGGCCGCGCTGGGAGTAGTTCAGCCGGTGGACCGCCCAGACCAGCAGGGTCGGCAGCATGACCCCGGTGCTGAATCCGGTGATGATCGCGCCGGTCACGACGACGGGCAGCGCCCCGGTCGCGAAGACGGTGGCCAGGCCGACGGCCACACCCGCGAACTCGAGGGGAACCAGGACGCGCGCCGGTCTGGCGGCCAGCCGGGGGAAGAGTGCCGAACCGGTGGCCGTGGCCAGCGCCATGACGGCGGAGATGGTGCCCACGACGGCGGTCGAGTGGATCCCGATGCCGTCCAGGACGAACGGCAGTTCGACGACCAGGGTGAAGAAGTACAGCCCGCCGAACAGCGTGACCAGGCACGGGACCAGGACCTGACGGCGCGGCAGCGGCTCCAGCCGTGTCCCGACGCCCGGCGTACTGGTGCGGGGCGGCTGCCACAGCAGCCTGGCCATCGGCACCAGCAACAGCAGCGGAAGCACGTACATCCAGAACGGGGTCCGCCAGCCCGACACCCCGAGCACTCCGCCCACGGCCAGGAACGCCGTCGCGGCCAGTGACGTGGCCAGCGTCGATACGGAGAGGTACTTCGCCCGCCGCGCTCCCGTCCAGTAGTCGCCGATCAGAGACGTGCAACAGATCAGGATCACTCCCTCGCAGGCCCCCAGCAGCACCCTGCTGACGTCTATCGCCACCAGCGAGGCCAGGTAGAGCGGGGCGCTGCCGACCACGGCATAGAGCGCCATGGCGATCAGCAGGAGCGCCTTGCGGTTGATCCGGTCGGCGACGGATCCGAGAAGTGGCGCGGACAGGGCGAGGAACAGTCCCGGCAGGGCGACCACCATCGGGACCAGGACGTCGCTGCCGGGTGTGCTGTGGAAATGCCGTTCCATCTGCGGCAGCACGGGCGCGATCAGGGCGGAGCCGAGCACGGGCATACAGATCCCCGCCACCAGCAGCGTCAGCTGGGCACGTCCTGCTGGGCGTTCGACTGTGCCGGGGACCGTCTGGTCCGGTACGGGCGCCAGGTTCAGTGCGGGCGGCGACGGCTCGGTCTGCGGCCGGTCGCGGTCGATGTCGTCGGTCACGATGACACACCTCCTTGTGATGTCACGAGCGGGGGACGTGGGGGGAGGTTCGGTGGCGGCCGTCATCGGCAGCAGGCGGGCGCCGGACGCCGGGCGCAGGATCGGGAACAGCCCGTCCACGGCCGTACGGCACTCACCGGATGCCATACGACCGTGGCGGCCCGCACTGCGACGGGACGCGGGGTCAGTTCTGGGCGGTGGGGAGAGGGAGCAGGCGCTGGTAGGCGGGGACGGCGACGGCGGCGACCACGAGGTGCATCACCACCAAGGCGACGACGGCCCCCCAACTCGTACCGGGCTGGCCGGCGGTGGCGCCGACCATGATGTCCGGGACCAAGCTGACGAGCACGACGGCTGGGACCAGGACGCGCAGCACTCGGGCGGGGCGGGTCGATCGTGCGCGGATGATCGCCCAGGCGGCAGCTGCGGCCAGGACGCCGAAGACGGTGAAGGGCACGTAGGCGGACGGCTGGAGCGGCTGGAAATCGTGCGAGGCGCCGAGGGCGTGGGCTGCTGTGGCGACAACGGCGTTGAGGACGGCGGCGACGGCCGCGGTGCCGATCAGACCGCCGGTGACGACGAGGCCGCGGGGGCGGGCCGGCTGGGTGGCGAGTTGTTCACTCATGGGGTGAGGGCAGTGAGCGTGATGGCGGCTCTGTCGGAGGCGTCACAGCGGGAACTGCGCATGAGCGCCCTCGCCGCGTTCGCCGAGGGTTCGCTCTCCCGTCTGTCCCAGGTCGTGGCCCGTCTGGAACGCAAGGGCTACATCCGCCGCCACCCCGACCCGGCTGACGGCCGTTACACCCTTGCCACGCTCACCGACGAGAGGTACCGGAAGACGATGAGCGCTGCTCCCGGCCACATCGAACTGGTGCGTCGGCTTGTGTTCGACCCGTTGACCAGTGCGCAGGTCAAACAGCTCGGCCGCATCGGCCGGCGCATCCTGTACGCCATCGCCCCCGAGCACGCCGACGCCGACCTGCACCGAGACTCCTCAGGCTGACCAGGCGCGCATGCACGGCCCCGGCTGCCTCGTTCATTCCGGGTCACCGAGCTTGAGGAGCAGCTTGCCGGGCTGTTTTCCGCTGAACATCGTCGGCAGCAGGGCGGGCGCGTTCTCGAAGCCGTCCACGACGTTCTCCTCGACGTGACGACCTGGCCGATGCCCATGGTCCGCATCGGCTCACCGACCTGGATCGGCGGCAGGTAGCCCCGTCGTCGGTGAGCCGGATGCGCTGGCTGGCGTCGTAGGCGAAGTACAGGGTGCGGACCAGGATCTCCCCCTCTCCGGGGGCCGGCGGGTCCGACTCGGCGTAGCGGAAGTCGTCGGTGGTGACGGCGCCGACGGGGCGGCGGGCCGGCAGCCATTGACGGTTGACGGTGCGCACGGCCATGAGCGGTTCTCCCTCGGGGATTTCGGCGTGCGGCATTACAGGCCCAGGTCGCGGCCGATGACCTCTTTCATGATTTCGTTGGACCCGGCCCAGATCTTCGTCACGCGGGCGTCCCGCCAGGCGCGTGCGATGCGGTATTCGTTCATATAGCCGTAGCCGCCATGCAGTTGGACGCACTCGTCCAGTACGGAGTTCTGCGTCTCGGCGGCCCACCACTTGGCCTTGGCCGCGTCCACGGGGGTCAGTTCGCCTCGCGTGTGCGCGAGGACGCACTGGTCGACGTACGCCTGGGTCACCTCCACCCGGGTAACCAGTTCAGCTATCAGGAACTTGTTGTGCTGGAAGGAGCCGATGGTCCCTCCGAACGCGCGGCGCTCCTTGGCGTATTCGATCGTCTCGTGCAGGAGCCGCGCGACATGGCCGGTGCTGGTGACGGCGGTCGACAGCCGTTCCTGCGGCAGGAGCCGCATCATCGAGGCGAATCCCTGGCCAACCTCGCCGAGACGGTGGCTGTCGGGGACGCGGACGTCGGTGAAGAAGAGCTCGGCGGTGTCGGCCTCCTCCTGTCCGACCTTGTCCAGCTTGCGGCCGCGTTCGAAGCCTGGCGTGCCGGCCTCGACGACGAAGAGGCTGATGCCCTTGGCCCGCTCGCCGGGGCCGGTGCGGGCGGCCACGATGACGAGGTCCGCCTGGTGGCCGTTGGTGATGAAGGTCTTGGAGCCGTTGACCAGCCAGTCCTCGCCGTGCCGGACCGCGGTGGTCTTCAACGCGGCGAGGTCGGAACCGCCGGAGGGTTCGGTCATGGCGATGGCGCTGATCAGGTCGCCCGAGGCGATGCCGGGCAGCCAGCGCTGTTTCTGTTCCTCTGTGCCGAGTTCCACGAGGTAGGGCGGGCAGGTGTCGGTGTGCAGGGCGAGACTGGCCCCGACGCCGAAACTGAAGCCGGCGAGTTCCTCGTCCGCGACGGCGTTGAAGCGGAAGTCGCTCGCGCCTGTCCCGCCGTACTCCTCCGGGACGGACAGGCCGAGGATGCCGAGTGCGCCCGCCTCCTGCCAGATGTCCCGGGGGATGGACTTCCGCCTGAGCATCTCCTCGTGGCGGGGCGCGAGAACGCGTTCGGTGAACTGGCGGACGGCATCGCGGAAACTGTCGTGATCCTTGTTGAAAAGGGTGCGGTGCATGTGGTGCTCCGATCCTCAGATCTGTCGCTCGTGACCGCGCCAGAACGGCTCGCGTACGTCCTTCTTGAGGACCTTTCCGTTGGCGCTGCGCGGGATTTCGGGCACGAACACGACCCGCTCAGGTGTCTTGATGCCGCCGAGTCGCGGACGGCAGTAGGCGAGGAGTTCCGTCTCGGTGAGTTCCTCGCCGTCGTTCAGCTCCACGTGTGATCCCGGGCGGGCACGAGGGTGCCGTCCACGATGAGCACGGTGTCCTTGGAGAACCGCTTGCGGGGCTGGAGAGCGAGCATCCAACCTCGGAGATACCGGTTCGCTGTTGGGTCTCGCCCTGGTGATCACGTAGCCAGGTCCTCATGCCGGCGGCCCGGCGTACCAGTTCCTCCGGTGTCAGGTCCGGCTCCGGCTGCGGAATCTCGATGATTTTCTCGGCTGCCTCGGTTGTCTCGGACAATTCGCACCCCATCCGCTGCTGTTCTGGGTCGGCCTGAAGGGAGTGTTGGCAGCGCGGCGAAGGACCGTCCAATGCCGGTAACCGTGGCCTTGATGAGTGCCGTGCATCACAGCAGGTCGGAGGGGGTGACGGGAATGCCGCACATTTCTGCCTGGTGACGTGCGGGGAAGCGCGCTGTAACCTGGCGCGGACCACAACGCCGTGGACCTCGCCTTTCTGGAGGGCTGAGTGGAACTCCGGAGCCTGCGCCATTTCTCGGCGCTCGCCGAGACCTTGAATTACCGGGTCGCCGCCGAGCGTCTGCACCTCACCCAGCCCGCGCTGACGCGCTCGATCGCCGCCCTCGAGCGTGAGCTGGGCATCCAGCTCTTCGACCGCGACAAACGGCATGTGGCGCTCACCGCCGACGGCGCGGAACTGCTCGAACGGGCGGGCGAGGTGCTGGCCGATGCCGACCGGCTCGCCGCCGCCGCGGGCGCCATCAGGGCCAGGCGGCGGGACGAGGTGCGGGTCGCGCTCTACGGGGTGGCTCTCGCGGAGCTGACGCATCCGGTCATCGAGGCGTTCCGCGAGCGGTATCCCAGAGCGACGATCCGGGTGCACGAAGCGGACTTCCACCAGGGGCACGCCCCGCTGCTGGCCGGCGAGTGCGACGTGGCGCTGTTGTGTCTGAACGTCGACATGCCGGGCCTGACACGCGTACCGATCTTCACCGAGCCCGTTTCCCTCGCGCTGTGGAAGGGGCATCCGCTGGCCTCGGCCGCCGCGGTGGACATGACCGAGGTCTACGACCAGCCCTGGGTCACCCCCCACCCGGGCGACGACTTGTGGGTGGGGGGACGCCACGGGGACCACGACGCCCCGAGGGTCGGCTCCCACGCCCGCTCGGCCCTGGACATGGCCTCGAAGATCGCCTACCAGCACATGGTGGGACTGATGCCCATGTCGGGCGCCCGGATGTTCCCGCCACACCCGGGAGTGGAGGCCGTCGCTCCGAAAGAGTCCCTCGGCGCGGTGGCCGCGGTCGTCTATCCGGAGACGGGCCACTCGCCCGCCGCCCCGGCGTTCGCCGAGGTCGCACGCCGGGTGGCCCGACGTGCGGCCGGCGTTCCGTACGCCGAACTCGCCCGGTAGAAGCGGTCAGCCGCCGTACGGCGGCTCGCCCGCCCAGGCCGCGTGCAGGACGGCGCGCAGATCGTCGGCGGAGGCCGGGCGGGGATTCGCGTACGGCGCCCCGAGAGCGACATCGACCGCACGGTCCACGTCGGCGGCGGTCAGGCCCAGGTCGGCGAGCGATCGCGGGATGCCCAGCCGCTCGCCCAGCTCGTGCAACTCCCGTACCGGATCCGGGACATCGAGCGCCCGGCGCAGCGCCGCCAGTGCCTCGGGAACCGCCGGCGCGTTGAACGCCAGCACATGGGGCAGGACGACGGCGTGTGTCTCGGCGTGCGGCAGGTCGAAGGTGCCGCCGAGCACATGGCAGAGCTTGTGGTGCAGCCCCATGGTGGTCGCGCCGAGACAGGCACCGCACAGCCACGCCCCGTACAGCGCGCGGCTGCGCGCGTCATGCCCCGAGGGGTCGGCGACGATCTCGGGAAGGGCCGCGGCCAGCGCCCGCACACCCTCCTCCGCCATGAGGGAGACGATCGGAGTGGAGTCCGGGGCGTACAGGGCCTCGACGGCGTGCGCGATCGCGTTCATGCCGCTCGTCGCGGACCCCACGGGCGGCATGGTGAGCGTGAGCAGCGGGTCGTACACGACGCTGCGCGGCAACACCTTCGGGTCGCGCCCGGTGCGTTTGACCGCGCCCTCGGTCAGGCCCCAGACGGGTGTCATCTCCGATCCGGCGTACGTCGTCGGGACGGCGACGATCGGCAGTCCGGTCCTGAGCGCGACGGCCTTGGCCAGGCCGGTCACGGAACCGCCGCCGACCGCCACGCAGCCGTCGGCCCGGGCTTCGCGAGCCGCTTCGACGGCCAGGTCGGCGACCTCCACCGGGACGTGCGTCACCGCCCCCGCGTGCAGCCCGGCGCAGGCGTCGCCGAGAGACGCGGCGACGGCACGGGCCGTGTCCAGGCCATGGTCGTCGCACAGCACGAGGACGCGGCGCAGGCCGAGAAGCGCGACCTCGTCGGGCACCGCGTCCGGGACGGCACCCGACCGGAAGAGGACGCGCATCGGCTGGGCCTGATAGGTGAAGTCCAGGGCCTCGCCCTTCACGCGATCACCGGTTGCAGCACGATGTCGAAGCGCGCCCGGCGGAAGGGGTTGGCCAGGCCCAACTCCGCGGCCTCCGCGGGGGAGTCCACCTCGGCGAACTCCTCGACCAGGCTCTCCTTCACGGCGAAGACGGCGTCCGACTCCAGATAGTCGCTGCCTGCCACGAAGATGTGCGTCGTCACCGGGCTGTACCCCTCGGCGCCCACGATGAAGTGGACATGGGCGGGACGGTAGGGGTGACGGCCGGTCGCCTCCAGCAGCGAGCCGACCGGCCCGTCCGTCGGAATCGGATACGGGCTCGGAACGCACGAGCGGAACCAGAACCGTCCCTCCGCGTCCGCCGTGAACAGCCCGCGCCCATTGCCCGGCGGCTGCTTCTCCGGCTGCTGGACGTCGTAGAAGCCCTGGTCGTCGGCCTGCCACACGTCCAGCGTCGCACCGGGCAGCGGGGTGCCGTCGACAGAGACGACCCGTCCGCTGATCACACACGGCTCGCCGCCGCCGACCAGATCGATGTTTGCCCCGAGTTCACGGACCGGGGACTCGGTCATGTGGAAGGGGCCGAGCACCGTCGAGTCGGTCGCGGCGGCCGCCTTGTGGTCGTTGATCGTCTCGACGAGCATCGACACACCCAGGACGTCCGACAGCAGGATGAACTCCTGCCGGGTGTCGTCGCACATGTGTCCGGTCGCGGTGAGGAAGTCGATCGCCCGCTCCCACTCGGCCTGGGTCGGCTCGATGTCCCGTACGAAATCGTGCAGGTGACGCGTCAGGGAGGCCAGCACCTCGCGCAGTCGGGGATCGGAGGTGTGGGCGAAGCTTTCCAGCACCGCCGTCGTCGTCGCGGAACTCGTGGTCTTCGCGGTCTTCGTGGTCTTCGCGGTGAGGTCCATGGCCGCTCAGCCCCGCCCGAGGATCTGCCGCAGCGCGTCCCGCAGTGCGGCCGTGACGTCGCCGGTGGCGTCCTGGCGGCGGAAGGCCACATGGTTGTCCGGCCGCACCAGCAGCGCGCCCGAGTCGCCGATCTCCCGCAGCCGGGCCCAGTCCCCGTACGGGTCCTCGTACTCCTGGCCGGGGCCGATGACCGCCGTGGCGATCTCCAGGCCGAACTCCTTGCCGAGGATGCGGGCGGCCTCCGTCCAGGGCTCGCCGCCGATGCCGGTGATCAGGGTGAACCGGCCGTTTCCGCCCAGGTCCAGGGTGGACGGATCGCGGGTGCCCGCGGAGAGCCAGGCGTGCGGGAGCTTGGCGCCGGGGCGGGTGCTCGGCTGGAAGTGCAGCTCGGGGTCGCGTGCGAAGCCGGGGTCCTCGGTGCCGTCCGGGACGATCGCGGCGGAGGTGTAGCGCTGGTTGAGGTCCACGCCGTGGGCGTTGAACTCGTACGCCTTGAGGGCGATCGCCTCCCGCAGCCGCGCCCGCTGCTCCTCGGCCTCCATAGTGGCGTCCTTGCGGGCGGCGATGTTCCGCCACAGCTGCTCGGGAGTCTGCGGCGCCAGGCCGCCGAGCGCCTCGAAGACGGGGGCCGTCTCACCGATGGACTTGTTGGCCCGGGTGACGACCTGCCTGCCGACCGGTGCCCGCTCGTCACTGTAGGTGTCCAGCAGGGACGGGGACGCGGTGCCGTCCAGGACGAGCTTCAGCTTCCACGCCAGGTTGTAGGAGTCCTGGATGGAGGTGTTGGAGCCCAGCCCGTTGGACGGTGGGTGCCGGTGGCAGGCGTCGCCCGCGCAGAACACCCGGCCGTTGGAGTACGTCTCGGCGTACATCTCGTTGACCGTCCACGCGGAGGACGACTTGATGGTCACCGGGATCTCGTCGTCGCCGATCAGCTTGCGGACGACGGACAGGGCGTACTCCTCGGTGAGGTCCGGCGGCCCGGCGTCGACGTCGTAGCCCCACACGATCAGCCACTCGTTCCACGTCCGTACGCAGCGCACCAGGCCGGCGCCGATGCCGCCCACGGTCGCGCCGGGCGCCAGCACCCAGTAGAGGGTGGCCGGTCGGTGCGCCACGTATTTGCTGAGGTCCGCGTCGAAGACGATGTTGATGCTGCCGGCCACGCCCATCTGGCCGCCCATCGGCAGTCCGGCGTCCTCGGCCACCTTGCTGCGGCCGCCGTCCGCGCCGATCAGGTACTTGGCGCGGATGGTGTACGTGTCGCCGCGCAGCCGGTCGCGGACCACGGCGGTCACGCCGTCGGCGTCCTGCTCGTGCGACAAATACTCGGTGCCGAAGCGCAGTTGGCTTCCGCGCGCTATGGCCGCGTTCACGAGCACCGGTTCCATCAGGTGCTGCGGCATGTCGCACATGCGGGTGGGGCTCGCCAGCTCGTGCGCGGCCTGCACGAGCGGTTCGTTGCCCCAGGACCTCAGCCGGCCGAGCTCCTCGCCCGCGATGGCGGTGCAGAAGACGGTGTTGCCCATCAGGTGCTGCGGGGTGGCCTGGGCGATCACATCCTCTTCGACACCCAGGTCACGCAGCACTTCCATGGTGCGCTGGTTGGTGATGTGCGCCCGGGGCGTGTCCGCGAGGCGTGAGTAGCGGGTGACCATGACGTTCGGCACGCCGTAGGTGCTCAGCGCCAGTGCGGCGCTCGCTCCCGCGGGCCCGCTTCCCACGATGAGCACATCGGTCTCGACGGTCGGCACGGTCGGCACGGTTGTCATCGGGACGTTTCCTCCAGATCGGCCAGTCGCTTGTTCAGCCAGGTCATCAGTGCCTCGGCCACGTCGTCGGAGTTCTTCTCGCCCATGGGCAGGTGACCGTTGCCCGTGAGCCCCAGGTCCGCCAGGCGCAGCAACTCGGCGTCCGCACCGGCCTGGGCGAGGTAGTCGGCGACACCGTGCTGGAACGGCGCGAACGGCGAGGTGTCGGCCGCGACCACGGCGATCGGGAAGCCCCGGAGCCCTGGCAGGGATCGCACGGGGCCGGCCTGTTCGTCCTGGACGAGGCAGTCCTGCAGCCCGTCGCCCCCGGCCTCGCGCAGCCGGAGGCGCAGTTCCTCCGGGGTCCGTACCGGCGGCTCGTAAGTGATCGGGGCCGCGGTGAGCCCCCACTCCAGCTTTCCGAGGCCGGGCAGTTCGATGAACGGCGGCCCGATCGGCTCGATGGAGACGACGGCCTTCACCAGCCCGGGCCGGGCATCGGCGACCAGCCAGCCGAACGGCGCCCCCATGGAGTGGGTGATCAGCACGGCCGGTCCGATACGGTCCAGCAACTCGGCCCCGCAACGCCGCATCTGCTCCTCGTTCTCGGCGAAGGTGGGCAGCGTCGGGCCCTGGCTCGCCATCAACTGGTCCAGCGCGGAGTCGTCGCCGACCTCGCCGCTGCCGGGCCACTGGCTGCCAGGTCGTCCCGCCCCGTCGCAGAACAGCCAGCGGATGAACTCGTACGTCGGCGCCGCGCCCTCGATGGGCCCGAGGACATCGGGGTGGTACGGGGAGCGTCCATGACCTGGACGGTCGACCACGTACACGGCGTAACCGGCCTGGAGGAACCGGGTGGCCCAGCCGGGGCGCCCGTCCGGCGTCGACAGGTAGTCCGTGCCCTGGCCGCCGCCCCCGTGGACCATCACCACGGGCAGCGGATGCCGGAGATCGGCCGGGATCTGGTACTGGACGTACATCGCGGCCTCGGCGGCGGTCCCGGCCTCGGTTGGCTTGCGCCCGACGCCGACCCAGAACGCGCCTTGCTCGCTGATCGTCAACGGCGAGGCGGCACGGGCCAGCGCGGCGGTTCCAGGTGGTGGGGGGATGGTCATCGGCGAACCTCCGTCACGGCGTCTGCGCCCACGAACAGCACTATTGGTGATCGGCTCCGGGCGGTCCAATGCCGGTTGGGGACGCCGTGATGCATGGCGCTCATCAGCGTCCCCGAGGCCGGCTACTTCACCGGGAAGGTGCGCGTGGCGGCGAGGGTGACCAGGGCGTCGGTGTAGAGCGCGGCCTCCAGATGCTCGACGACCGGCAGCTGCGGGTCGTGATCGCAGACATCGCGGCGACCGGGACGCCGCGGCTACGGAACCCAGCTGTCGCCCCGCGAACTGGAAGTCGCCAAGCTGCTCGCCCCCAGCGCCACCAACCAGGACATCGCCCAGACCCTGTTCCAGTCCCCCAAGTCCAACTGGGCCCAGCCGCTGACCACTCCTCCGTACGTCGCCTTCCCGGTGACCTGCGGCATCACCTTCGCCTTCGGCGGGCTGCGGATCGACGCCGACGCGCACGTGCTGGACCCGAGCGGCCGCCCCGTCCCCGGGCTGTACGCGGCCGGCGAACTCGCTAATCGACCAGGTCCAGTGCCGCCCCGACGATGCTTTCGGTGTCAAGGTGGTGGTACCGGTAGACCTCGTCCAAGGAGCCGGATTGCCCGAAGCGGGTGACGCCGAGTGCTGTGGTCGGGACCTGGTTGATCGTGGCGAGGAAAGCCAGCGAGTGCGGGTGACCGTCCAGGATCGTGACCAGGGGCGTCGCCCTGTCGGCGGGAAAAACCTCGTCAACGATCCAGTGCTCGGCCGGGTCCTGGCCCTGGCGGGCACGCACGGCGCGGTAGAGGAGGTCGGGGCTGGTGATGCAGATGACGTCAGCCCGGATGCCGCTCTGGTCCAGGCGGTCGGCGGCAGCGAGGGCCTCCGGTACGAGGGCGCCCATGACGGCGAGGGTCACCGCCGGGTCGTCTGTGCGCCGCAGAGCGTAGGCCCCGGCCACGACCTGCCGTCGGCGGTGTTCCCGGGCGGCAGGATCGAGTGGGACGGCGGCGAGGCCCTGATCGATCGGGCGGGTGGACAGGCGCAGGTAGGCGGACGTGCCATCCGGCTTCCCAAGGCGTCCGAGACTGGCCAGCAGGGTCCATTCGGTGTCGATGACGAAGGCCGGTTCGTAGGTGACGCAGCCGGGCTGTTCGATGCCGATCGAGGGAGTCTTGATCGATTGGTGGGCGCCGCCTTCCGGGGCGAGGGTCACCCCGGAAGGGGTGCCGACCAGAATGGACTGTCCCCCGGCGTAGATGCCGTACGACCACGGCTCCAGGGCGCGTTCTACGAACGGGTCGTAGAGCACGCCGATCGGCAGCAGGGGCTGGCCCCACCGGCTCCAGGCGGTGCCGAGTTCACTGATGAGGCCGACCAGGTTGACCTCGGCGATGCCCAGCTCAATGTGCTGTCCGCTGGGCTGTTCCCGCCAGTGCAGGATCGTTTCGCGGTCGTCGGCGAACCAGTCGGTGCGCTCGGTGGCCGACCAGACACCGACCTTGTTGACCCACCCGCCGAGATTCGTCGATGAACTGACGTCGGGGCTCACCGTTACTATGCGCCGCGCGGCCTCGGGCGCCTGGCGGGTGAGGTCGAGCAGTGTCCGACCCAGCGCGGCCTGGGTGGTGGCCCTTCTGGACGTGGATGTGCGGCCGAGGTCGAGCGGCAGAGTCTGCGGCGGGACCAGGGAGACTTCGTCCCGTCGCAGGCGGTGTGCGGTCTTGAGGCAGAGCTCCGCCGCAAGGCTGCCAGCGGGTGGCGGCCGCCACGGATCGTCCACATCAGCCCCGACCCGGTCCGCCAGCTGACTGATCTGATCCCCTGTGAGCAGCGCGGAGTGGTTCTGAGGGTGGCCCTGCATGGGCAGGCCGTAGCCCTTGACGGTGTAGGCGAGGATCACGGTGGGCCGTGTGTCATCGATTGCACCGAATGCCGCGTCGAGCCCGTCAAGATCATGGCCGCCCAGGTTGGCCAGGGCCCTGACCAAGCCCTCGTCGTCCAGTCCGGTGATCAGCTTGGCGATGCCGGCCGCATCGGGGCCGGTGCCCGGCAGCCGACGGCGTACCTCGCCTGCGTCGCAGCGCAGCAGGCGCTGGAATTCCGGGTTGCTCATGTCGTCGATACGCCGGCGTAGGGCGTCTCCGCCCGGCTGCCGGAAGAGGTGTTCGAGGACTTTCCCGTATTTCAGCTCTATCACCTGCCAGCCGGCAGCGCTGAAGAGCCCACGGAGTCGGTCTGCAGCCAGGTGCGGGACGACCCTGTCCAGCGACTGGCGGTTGAGGTCGACGATCCACACGATCTCGCCCAGGTCAGAGACGGCAGGGTCCAGCACGGCCTCCCACACTGCTCCCTCGTCGAGTTCGGCGTCGCCGACCAGCGAGTACTGCCGGCCGGTGCCGGCTCCGCCGAAGGCACACTCCACATAGCGGCGGGTCACCGCGCCCCATATCGGCGCGGTCGCGCCGATGCCCACGGAGCCGGTGGAGTAGTCCACCGGGTCAGGGTCCTTCGCGCGGCTGGGGTAGCTCTGCAGCCCGCCGAACTCGCGCAGCCGGGAAAGGTAGGACCTGTCGAGGCTGCCGAGCAGGTAGTTGATCGCGTGCAGGACGGGCGAGGCGTGCGGCTTGACCGAAACCCGGTCGTCGGCGCGCAGATGCCTGAACCACAAGACGGTCATCAGCGACACCATCGAGGCCGACGACGCCTGGTGTCCGCCCACCTTCAGGCCCGACGTGTTGTGGCGGACCCGATTGGCATGGTCGATGATCGCGGTCGACAACCACAGAACCCGGTTCTCGACCTCGCGGAGTACGGCGAGGTCCTCGGAGATCGTGGTCTGGCCGAGTGGGGGGCTCGTCATTGTTGCCGTCCTCTACTTCGAATCTGCATGGTGAGGAGCCAGAAGGCTGCCTGTTCGAGCCGGCTTCCAGTACGGCTGCCAGTGGTCGCGCAGGAACCGGTTCAGCTCCGGCGTCGCCTGCCCGGCCGTGCCGGTGGTGCGCCAGGCGACGTGGCCGTCCGGCCGCACCAGAACCACGCCGTGCCGACCGACCTCGAACAGCTCGACGAGCGTCCCCTCCTCGGCCGGGGACGCCGCGACCAGGCCGACGACGCGCACCGGGAGCGGGCTCTCGGCCGGTCGCCCCCGCAGTGCGTTCTCCCATGCCCCGGGATCCGGTGTGACAAGGGCAAGTCCATCGTGCGGGAGCAGGTCGTGGACCGGGCGCAGGGTGTCCTCGTGCAGGACGAAGGCATGTGGGAGGCGGGCGCCGGGACGGGTGGTCGGGCGGTAGGTGACCACGTCGCCACGACCTGGCGGAGGGGTTTCGGCGTGGATGAGCGGACCGTCGTAGGTGTAGCCGAACTCAAGTCCGGTGGAGACGAAGTGTTCGAACTGGTCCGGGATGGCGGCGGCGATGCGCGCCCGGACTCGCCGGCCGCGGGCGGTGCTCGCGAGCAGCACTCCGGTGCGCTTGAGCTGGAGCGGGGTGAGGCGGTCGCAGGCCCAGCCCAGCGCGCGAGGGGGCACCCGGGACAACAGCGGGCGGGCGAGGGCCTCGGTGGTCTGCCGCACCGCGCGGTTGGTGATCCCCACGGGCGAGGTCACCTCGTCGAGGAGGAAGTGGTTGGCGACACTCTGCTCGGCGAAGCGTTCGACGACGGGTCTGCGCTCGGACTCGTAGGTGTCGAGCAGGGCGTCTTCGGCGCCTCCGCGGAGCACCGCGGCGATCTTCCAGGCGAGGTTGTGGGCGTCCTGTACGCCGCTGTTGAGGCCGAAACCGCCAGTGTGCGGGAAACGGTGCGCCGCGTCGCCGGCGAGGAGCAGGCGCCCCTGCCGGAAGGCGCGGGCCGTCTGGGAGGTCATCTTCCACGTGCCCGTGGACCGGATGGTGACCTCGGTGCTGCCCAGTACCCGGGGGAGTGTCCGTTCCCAGTAGCGCCGGCTGTCCCTGGCGATTTCCTGTTCTGGGTGGAGGTAGGCGGTCATCAGGATGTAGTCGTCGTTCGCGTGGGCGATCATGACGCCGCAGAAGTCGGGCTGGTAGATCCAGCTGAGCAGCGGGCGGACCGTGCCGGGCGGGTGCAGTCCGGGGGCGTGGAAGAAGACGCTGCCCATGTTCGCCAGGACCGGGCCCCGCAGCGGAATGCCGGCGCTGTCCCGGACCACGCTGTTGGCGCCGTCGGCGGCGACCAGGTAGGCGGCATCGAGTGCCTGCGTGGCGCGCTCGGTGTGCACGGCGATCCGGTCGGCGCCCGCCTCGATCGCGCTGACCGCGGTGGCGCGGCGGAAGTCGACGAGCGGCTCGCGCTCCAGCGCCGCCCAGAGCACGGGCATGAGCTGGTGCTGTCCGATGTGGCTGATCAGGAAAGGGCTGTGCGCCTGGAGGTCGGTAAGACGGTCGGGGTCCGACAGCAGGTCGATCTCGCCGAGCGACTCGGTGAGTCGTGAGCACCAGCGGATGACGTTGATCGTGTCGCTGGGCGGCGCCAGTGCGGTGATCTCCCTGGCCAGTCGGGGTGACGTGTGATGCCAGATCTCGAGTGAGCGGGCGTTGATGATGTGGGCCGCGGGGTGCATCAGGGGTTGCTCGCGGCGTTCGAGCACCGTGCTGGGAATACCGTGCTGGGCCAGCAGTAGTGCGAGGGTGGCTCCCGTCGGGCCTGCGCCCGCGATCACGACCGGTGCGGTGCGCATGGCCTAGATGTATTGATCACGAGCGTTGTTGACACCGGCCGGCTTGATCATGACGAAGACCTCCGGTGTGGTGGAGCTGTCTAGGACTGCACCGCACAGGAGGTCTTCGTGTCCCACCGTAATGCCCGGCTGACCGTGTTCGGCAGGCGGCTGCTGGTCGAGCGTGTCCTGTCAGGCCGTG
>NZ_JBVJAB010000014.1:0-264152 GCF_055591025.1 Streptomyces sp. NPDC041784 | reverse complement strand
TCTCCTCCCCCGGGGGGGGGGCACCCCCCCCCCCCCCCCCCCCCCCCCCCCCCCCCCCCCCCCCCCCCCCCCCCCCCCCCCCCTCTCCCCCCCCCCCCCCGACGGCGTGCGGTGCGCGCGGGTCAGCCCAGCGGGATTCCGTTCACCGGCAGGCCCTGCGTGGGCAGGCCCTTGCCGACCGGGAGACCGCCGAGGAGGCCGGCGACCGGCTTGGTGGGACCCTGGGCGAGCGCCTGCTCGGCGGCCGGCTGCACGGCGGCGACGCCCGTGGCGAGCGCCGGCTGGGCCTGGTCCAGCTTGGCCTGCTCCAGCACCTTGCCGGCACCCGGCAGCAGCTTGGCGACGTTCTCGACCGGCTTGGTGACCGAGTCCAGGGCCTGCGTGGCGTCGGGGACGGCCGGGGCGGCGTTCGCGGCGCCCGCACCGACGGCGGCGATGGCGGCACCGAGGGCGGCGACGCCGAGGGTCTTGGCAGCAGACTGCTTCATGATGAATGCGTCCTCGAATGGGATACGGGAACCGATCGGTCCACGACCGTAAACACGGGACGGGGGAGGCCGCAAACATCGAAATGCGGACGGATGGTGAATGTCCGTCCGCATTCCGTGCCCGAAGAAATCCGCGATCAGTTGCCCGCGGCCACAGAACCGCTGGTGGAGGCAGTCTGCTGGAACAGCCATTCGGACTTCAGCTCGGCATAGCCGGGCTTGATCACGTCATTGATCATGGCGAGTCGTTCATCGAAAGGAATGAATGCTGACTTCATAGCATTGACCGAGAACCACTGCATGTCGTCGAGCGTGTAATCGAATGCGTCGACAAGGTGCTCGAATTCCCGGCTCATGCTGGTCCCGGACATCAGCCGGTTGTCGGTGTTGACCGTGGCCCGGAAGTGCAGCCGGCGCAGCAGGCCGATCGGGTGCTCGGCGTAGGAGGCGGCCGCGCCGGTCTGGAGGTTGGAGGAGGGGCACATCTCCAGCGGGATCCGCTTGTCGCGGACGTAGGAGGCGAGCCGGCCGAGCTTCACCCCGCCGTCGGCGGCGATCTCGATGTCGTCGATGATCCGCACGCCGTGCCCGAGCCGGTCGGCGCCGCACCACTGGAGGGCCTGCCAGATGGACGGCAGCCCGAAGGCCTCGCCGGCGTGGATGGTGAAGTGGTTGTTCTCCCGCTTCAGATACTCGAAGGCGTCGAGGTGCCGGGTGGGCGGGAAGCCCGCCTCCGCGCCCGCGATGTCGAAGCCGACGACACCCAGGTCCCGGTAGCGGTTGGCGAGTTCGGCGATCTCCAGGGCGCGCGCCGCGTGCCGCATCGCGGTGAGCAGGGCGCCGACGCGGATCCGGTGGCCGTTTCGACGGGCCGTCCGCTCACCCTCCCGGAAGCCCTCGTTGACGGCCTCGACGACCTCCTCGAGGGTCAGCCCGCCGTCGAGGTGCTGCTCGGGGGCGTAGCGCACCTCGGCGTAGACGACACCGTCCTCGGCGAGGTCCTCGGCGCACTCGCGGGCGACCCGGACGAGCGCCTCCCGGGTCTGCATCACGCCGACGGTGTGCGAGAAGGTCTCCAAGTACCGTTCCAGGGAACCGGAGTCGGCGGCCTCCCGGAACCAGACGCCGAGCTTGTCGGGGTCGGTCTCGGGGAGCCGGGAGTACCCGGTGTCCCGGGCGAGGTCGACGATCGTGCCGGGGCGCAGCCCGCCGTCGAGATGGTCGTGCAGCAGAACCTTGGGCGCCCGCCGGATCTGGTCCGCGCTCGGGGTGTGGCCCGCTGGGATGCTCTGGCTCGTCATTTTCGCACTCTAACTCCTACGCGCGTAGATCGCGCGCTGTACCACTCCGTCGATACGTAACGGTGACCGCACGGACGGGTGGAGTACACCAGCGCTTCTGACACTGTTCTGTCATGGCACACCAAGCGACGCCGGTCCGAACGGCCCGGCTGGGGAGGGCGCTCGGCCCCGAGCCGACGACGGTCAGCGGGGTGGTGCTGCTGCTCCCCGGCGGCGAGGAGGTCTCCGACCGCAGACCGTCGCCCCTGTGGGCGGCGGCCTCCGTCCGCGCCCTGGGGCGCGCCCTGGCGCGGGCGGGACACGAGGAGGGCCTGGCCGTCCACGCCGTGCACTACCGCTACCGCGGGTGGAACGGCGGCGCGGCGCATCTCGCGGCGGACGCGGCCTGGGCGGCGGACGAGATCGTCCGGCGGTACGGGGACGTTCCGGTGTGTCTGGTCGGGGTCGGCATGGGCGGGCGGGCCGCGCTGCGCGCCGCCGGCCATGACGCCGTCAACTCCGTGCTGGCTCTTGCCCCCTGGTTGCCGGAGGAGGACATGGCCGCGCCGCCCGAACCGGTGAAGCAGCTGGTGGGGCGGCGGGTGATGATCGTGCACGGCACGAAGGACGAGCGGTCCGATCCCGAGCTGTCGTTCCGGCTGGCGTCCCGGGCGAAGAAGGCGAACCGTGACGTGTGCCGGTTCGAAGTGCATGCCGACGGACATGGGTTGCACCAGTACCGGGAGGAAGTGCTGGCCCTGGCCGCGGACTTCGTGATGGGGGTGCTGTTCGAGCGGGCGTTCGCGCGGCCGGTCGAGGACGCGTTGGCGGCTCCGCCGCCGCTGGGGCTGCGGATGCCGTTGGCCGTGGGGTTCGGGAAGTCGTTGCGGCGTTGACTTGCTCCTCGGGCTGAAGCCCGAGGATTCTGGCCTTCTCGTCCGTTGCTGTGCCGCTACGCGGCACGGGGTTCGGGGGAGAATCCGTGGCTTCCTGCTTCGGCGCGCTGTGCCAGGACGAGTCCTGGTCTGACCTGCGCTCCACAGGCTGCAACCGCCAGTCCGGCGGCCGTCTTCACGTTCTTCGCGGCGTTGTGGTCCCGGTCGTGGACCGCACCGCAGGCGGCGCAGGTCCAGGTCCGGATGTGCAGGGGCTTGGGACCGTCCTTGGCCCCGCACGCCGAGCAGACCTGGCTGGTCGGCTCGAACCTGCCGATCTTCACCAGGGTGCGCCCGTACCTGACCGCCTTGTACTCCAGCATGGCCACGAACTGTGACCAGCCCGCGTCATGCACGCTCTTGGCCAGCCTTGTGCGCGCCAGTCCCTTGACCGTCAGGTCCTCCACACCGATCGCTTGGTTCTCGCGGATCAGCTTCGTGGAGAGCTGGTGGTGGAACTCGCGGCGCGCGTCGGCCACTTGTGCGTGGGCGCGGGCGACCTTCAGGCGGGTTTTCTCCCGGTTCTTCGACCCCTTCTGCTTACGGGACAGGTCCCGCTGGGATCTCTTGAGTTTCTTCTGCGCGCGGCGCAGGAACCGCGGGGAGTCGATCTTCGTGCCGTCGGAGAGGACCGCGAAGTGCGCCAGGCCCAGGTCGATGCCGACCGTCTGGTTGCTGTCGGGCATCCGGTGGGCGTCGTCGGCCGGGTCCGTATCGATGACGAAGGACGCGAAGTATCGTCCGGCCGCGTCTTTGATCACGGTGACGGAGGAGGGGGTGGTGGGCAGGGTCCGGGACCACTCCACCTTCAGCTCGCCGATCTTCGGCAGGTTCAGCCGCCCGCTGCCGGTGATCGACCAGCGGGCGTTGGTGGTGAACCGGATCGACTGCCGCTTGTCCTTGCGGGACTTGAACCGGGGCGCACCCACCCGGGTACCCTTACGGACCCCCTTGAGGGAGGCGAAGAAATTGCGGTAGGCGGCCTCGGCGTCGCGCAGAGCCTGCTGGAGCACCACGACGGAGACCTCTCCCAGCCAGCACCGCTCCACGGTCTGCTTGGCCCCGGTGATCAGCTTCTTGGACAGCTCACCGGCCGTCGGGAACGCTGCGCCCGCCTGGCGGGCGTCCTCACGGGCGCGCACCGCGTCGTTGAACACGACGCGGGCACACCCGAACGCCTTCGCCAACGCGGTGCGCTGACCGGCGTCCGGGTACAGGCGGAAGCTGTACCTCAGCTGCATGGCGGCCACGACACATACTTGGGTTATGGGTGAGATGCAGGAGATCAGAACTGGTCGGCACTGTGTTTTCGTGATGCATGTGCACTTGGTCTTCGTGACCAGGTTCCGGCACAAGGTGTTCACCGATGTTCACCTGTCGCGGATGGAGGAGATCATGCGGTCGGTGTGCGCGGACTTCGAGTGCGAGCTGGTGGAGTTCAACGGCGAGGACAACCACGTCCACCTGCTGGTGGACTTCCCGCCCAAGGTCGCCGTCACCAAGCTGGTCAACTCCCTCAAGGGTGTCTCCTCGCGCCGTCTCCGCCAGGAGTTTCCCGACCTGGTGCAGCACTACTGGCGGGCCAACAAGCTCTGGTCGGGTTCGTACTTCGCAGGGACCGTCGGTGGTGCCCCGCTCTCCGTGGTCAGGCAGTACATCGAGCAGCAGAACCGGCCGGTGTGAGCACCGCCCGGCGCCGCCGGGACCGAGCCCCCGCGGCGCTCCGCGCCGCGGGTGGGGAACACGCCCTGTCCGGCTCCGCCGGACAGGAATCCGCGACGCTCCGCGTCGCAACCATCAGATTCGCTTCACCACCGGGCTGAAGCCCGATGCACTGCGAATGAATCCCGGTAGCGGCCGGCCCTCAGGTCGGCAGCAGGTTGCCCCGCCTCGACAGCAGGAACTTCTTGAAGGCCGCCACCGGCGGTGTGTCCGGATGGCCGTCCAGCCACGCCACGCCGATCTCACGGACCGCTCGCGGGGCGGTGACCGTCAGTTCCACCACGCCCGGACGGGCCACGGCGGGCGGCGGCAGCAGCGCCACCCCCAGCCCCGCCGCCACCAGCCCCCGCAGCGTCTCCGCCTCCTCGCCCTCGAAGGCGACCCTCGGGCGGAAGCCGGCCTCCTTGCAGAGGTCGTCGGTGATCCGGCGCAGGCCGTAGCCGGGTTCGAGGGTCACGAACGCCTCGTCGGCGGCCTCGGCGAGACGGACGCGGCGGCGGGCCGCGAGGCGGTGGTCGGCGGGGACGACCAGGCGGAGCTTCTGCTCGTCGAGACGGCGGGCGACCAGGTCGGGGGCGTCCGGGACCGGGGAGGTCAGGCAGAGGTCGAGGTCGCCGGCGCGCAGGCCTTCGAGCATCGCCTCGCCGTAGTTCTGGACGAGGCTGAAGCGGACCCGGGGGTGGTCGGCGCGGAAGGCGTGGATCAGACCGGGGACGGTCTCGGCGCCCATGGTGTGCAGGAAACCGAACGCGACCTTGCCGGTGGCCGCGTCGGCGTCGGCGCGGACCTCGTCGGCGGCCTTCTCGATCTCGGCGAGGGCGCGCTCGACGGAGGTCAGGAAGGTGCGGCCGGCCGGGGTGAGGGAGACCGAGCGGCCGCGGCGGGCGAACAGATCGACGCCCAGGTCCTGTTCGAGGCGGACCATCGCCCGGGAGAGCGTCGACTGCGGGACGTTCATCTCCTGGGCGGCACGCGTGACGTGCTCGGTGCGGGCGACCCCGGCGAAGTAGGCGAGCCGGGGCGCCAGCGACATCACCATGTCTTCTGTGTCACTGGACGGTGACAGGCGGGGCTGTGACCTCTGCTGATGCTCCATGGGAACGATTATGGCCATTCCATGCATTGGACGGATGAGCGGGGGCGTCCGTAGGTTCGAGGCATGTCTCCCGCCAGTACCGGGGCGTCCACACTCGTGGGCGCCGTCCCGTCCGTCCCCGCCTCCGACTCCCGTATGGCCCCCGGCGGCCCCGGCTACCGCCGGATGAGCTTCGCGCTCTTCCTCGCCGGGGTGGCGACCTTCGCCCTGCTGTACTCCACGCAGGCGCTCCTGCCGTTGATCTCCGGCGACTTCGGGGTGGCGGCGAGCGAGGCGAGCTGGACGGTCGCGGCGGCGACCGGCGGACTGGCGCTGTTCGTGCTGCCGATGAGCGCCCTCTCCGAGCGCTACGGCCGCCGTACGGTGATGACGGCCTCGCTGGCGGTCGCGGTGACCGTCGGCCTGCTGGTGCCGCTCGCCCCCTCGCTGGGCGCGCTGGTGGTGCTGCGGGCGGTGCAGGGCGCGGCGCTGGCCGGGCTGCCGGCGTCGGCGACCGCGTACCTGGCGGAGGAGGTCCGGCCGAAGGCGCTGGTCACGGCGATCGGCCTGTTCGTGGCGGGCAACAGCGTCGGCGGGATGAGCGGCCGGGTCATCACCGGCTGGGTCGCGCAGGAGTGGGGCTGGCGGGCCGCCGTCGCGGTGATCGGCGTGCTCGCGGTGGGCTGCGCGATCGCGTTCCGGCTGCTGCTGCCGGCGCCGAAGCACTTCACGCCGGGGTCGCTGCGGCCCGCCGTCCTGGTCCGCACGGTCCGCGACCACCTGGCCGACCCGCTGCTGTGCCGGCTGTACGCGATCGGCGCGCTGTTCATGACCGTCTTCGGCGGTGTGTACACGGTCATCGGCTACCGCCTGACGGAGGCCCCCTTCTCGCTCCCCCAGGGTGTCGTCGGCTCGATCTTCCTGGTGTACCTGGTCGGTACGGTGTCGGCGTCCACGGCGGGCCGGCTGGTCGGCCGGCTGGGCCGGCGCGGGGCGCTCTACCTGGCGGGCGGTACGACGGCGGCGGGCCTGCTGCTCTCCCTGGCCGACTCCCTCGTCCCGGTGCTGCTGGGCCTGGTCCTGATCACGGCGGGCTTCTTCGCGGGGCACGCGGTGGCGTCGTCGGCGGTCGGCAAGACGGCCACCACCGGCCGCGCGCAGGCCTCGGCGCTGTACCAGTCGGCGTACTACATCGGCTCCAGTGCCGGTTCCACGGTCGGCGCGATCGCCTTCCACGCGGGCGGCTGGGCCGGCACGGTCGGCGTGGGCGTCCTGGCGGTGCTCGGCGTCGTGACGATCACGGTGTTCGGGTCGCGGGCGGCCCGCCGGGAGACGTTGGCCACCGCCTGATCCCTTCCCCCTGCTCAGGGCCGGTTGTCAGTGGTCGCGGATAGCCTCCGCGACCACGACTGGTCCTAGCAGGGGGTTTGTTCATGGAGTTCCGGGTCGACCGCGGTGACCTCGTCGAGGCCGTGGGGTGGGCGGCCCGCGCCCTGCCCGCCCGGACGCCGGTGCCGGTGCTGGGCGGGCTGCTGCTGGAGGCGTCGGCGGGGCGGCTGAGCGTGTCGGGGTTCGACTTCGAGACGGCGGCGCGGATCGAGACCGACGCCGAGGTGACGGCCGACGGGCGGGTGCTGGTCCTGGGGCGGCGGCTGCTGGACATCTGCAAGGTCCTGCCGGACGGGCCGGTGGGTTGCGCCCTGGACGGGACCCGGTTCACGGTCGAGGCGGGCGGCACCAGCTTCGGCCTGTCCACGCTGGCGCGCGAGGAGTACCCGGCCGCTCCCCCGCCCCCGGCGGCGTACGGCACCGTGGACTCGGCCGCGTTCGCGACCGCCGTCGCCCAGGTCGCGGTGGCGGCCGGCCGCGACGACACGCTCCCCGTGCTGACCGGGGTGCAACTGCGGCTGGACGGCGACGAGATGACCCTGTCCGCCTCCGACCGCTACCGGTACGCGGTGCGGCGGCTGGAGTGGAAGGCGGAGGCGGAGGCCGCCGCCGGGGGTGTCGTGGAGGCGCTCGTGCCGGCCCGGCGGCTGCTGGACGTGGGCCGGTCGCTGGGGCGGTGCGGCACCGTGCGGGTCGGGCTCGACCCGGCCGCCGGGGGTGGTCCGATCGGCTTCGAGGGCGGGCGGATGCGGGCGGTGCTGCGCCGGCTGGACGGGCGGTTGCCGGCCTACGGCTCCCTGTTCGACACCGCGGGGGCGGCGGTCGCCGAGGTGGCGTGCGGGGCGCTGACGGAGGCGGTGCGCAGGGTCGCGGTGGTGGCGGAGGCGAACAGTCCGGTACGGCTGGACTTCGCGGCGGATTCGGTGCTGCTGCGCGCCGGGTACGGCGACGACGTGGCCGTACAGCGGCTGTCGGCCGTGCTGACCGGGGCCGACGAGGTCACCGTCGCCTTCAACCCTGCGTATCTGCTGGACGCGCTGGGCTCGTTCGAGGCGCCCGCGCTGCGGATGGAACTGCTGGGGACGGGGCAGCGGGCGCTGCTGGCCGCGGCGGACGCCCCGACGGCCCACCGGCATCTGCTGATGTCCGTGAAGCAGCTCGTCTGACCTGCGCGTTCGTCGACTCGGCGGGCCATTGTCAGTGGGCTGCGGTAGCTTCCGAAGTGCTGGGCGCACAGGCGCGTGACAGAACGGCCACAGGGGCGGGTGGACGACGATGAGTGACGGTACGGCCACGACGGCGACGGTGGAGGACCTCGACGTCAGGCTGGAGAAACACCGGGTCGAGCTGACCGGGTACTGCTACCGCATGCTCGGCTCCTCCTTCGAGGCCGAGGACGCGGTACAGGACACCCTGGTGCGGGCCTGGCGGAGCTACGACAAGTTCGAGGGCCGCTCCAGCCTGCGTTCCTGGCTGTACCGGATCGCGACGAACGTCTGCCTGGACATGCTGACGGCGGGCAACAAGCGGGCCCGGCCGATGGACCTGTCCGAGGCCACCCCGCTGGCCCAGGCGGCCCTGTCCCCCCGCCCCGACCACACCTGGCTGGAACCGATGCCGGACACCCGTGTACTGCCCATGGTGGAGGACCCGGCGGAGGCGGCGGTCGCCAAGGAGTCGGTGCGCCTGGCGTTCATGGCCGCGCTCCAGCAGCTCCCGCCGAAGCAGCGGGCGGTGCTGATCCTGCGGGAGGTGCTGGCGTGGAAGGCGAGCGAGGTCGCCGAGCTGCTCGGCACCTCGGTCGCCTCGGTCAACAGCGCCTTGCAGCGGGCGCGGGCGACGCTGGCCGAGCGCTCCGAGGCGGGCGCGGACGCGGCGGTGTCGAACCCGCTGGACGAGGAGCAGCAAAAGCTGCTCGACCGCTATGTGGCGGCCTTCGAGGGCTACGACATGACGGCCCTGACGGCGTTGCTCCACGAGGACGCCATCATGACGATGCCGCCGTTCGACCTGTGGCTGACCGGCCACGACGACATCGCGGGCTTCATGACGACGCTCGGCTCGGCGTGCGAGGGCTCACGCCTGCTGCCGGTGCAGGTGAACGGCCTGCCGGGGTTCGCCCAGTACAAGCCGGACCCGGAGAAGGGCGGGTTCACCCCGTGGGCCATCCAGGTCCTGGAGATCTCAGACGGCCGCCTCACCGGGTTCCACTTCTATCTCGACACCCAGCGCTGGTTCCCGCTCTTCGACCTCCCCCTCCACCTCGAAGCGGAGTCCGACGAGGCGGAGCAGGGCGCGTAGGGCGGGATCGGGGGCGCGCAGGCGGATGTGTCCCCCGGCCCTGCGGGCGGCCAGCTGAAGGCGCGCCAGCAGGTCCACGGCGGCCAGCCCCGGCGGTCCGATCCCGCTCACGTCACAGACGACGACCCCACCGCCCCCCGCGGCGTCCAGCAGCGCCCGTACGTCGTCGGCGAGCCCTGCCACCCGGTCGCGGGTGACAGGGCAGGTCAGCATGAGCACAGGCGGTGTTTTGGGGTCCACGTGCGGTAGACCCCGGGGTCGGGCTCAACTCATCGCTAGCCGACGGGAAACTCGCTGGTGTCCAGCTTCAGTCCGAACGGCTCGGGCAGCTCCACCGTGTCACCGAACTTGCCTGCCCGAAGTACGCGGTAGACCTCACCCTGCGGTTCGCCGTAGAGAGTGACCGTGGGACCGCCCGGTGCCCACCGATCGACGAGCAGGTAGAGAGGAATGCCGGCTGCCGCGCAGGCAGCGGGCTTGCTGACGCGGTCGTGGCGGGCGTTGGACTTGGACGTCACCTCGACGACGAACTCCGCGAGACCGGCAGGGACGTAGTTTTCCGACTCCGGATTCTCCAGCAGCAACGGGGCCACCACCAGGTCGGGGATGAGCATGCCCAGACGCGACGGCACTGCGATGGCCAGCGTCTGGAAGATCCCCCAGTCTTCGGGGATCACGGAGTAAAGGCGGCGCTGGATGCGATCCGCGATCACGTTGTGCTGGTACGCGGGAGCAGGTGACACGGTGACGATCCCTTCAATGATCTCCACCTTGCTGCCCTCGGGCCATTCCATCTCCTCCCAGAACCGGACCAGGTCGTCCCAGCTCTGCTCGGGGTCGTGGCCCACGGTGAGTGCGCTCATGGCGGTCTCCTATCGATGTGTCACCGATCCCAGCATGCCGAACGGGACCGGCGGGGGTCCACCGATCCCGTTCACCCGAACAGGGAAAGCGCAGGTCAGGCGATTCGTTCCAGCACCACCGGCGACGCCGTGAACGCGGTGCCAGGCGCGGCGATGTCGTAGGAGCCCGCCACCGACTCGAGGGCGTACTCGAAGCGCTCGGGGGTGTCCGTGTGGAGGGTCAGCAGGGGCTGGCCCTCGGTCACCGTGTCGCCGGGCTTGGCGTGGAGTTCGACGCCGGCGCCCGCCTGCACCGGGTCCTCCTTGCGGGCGCGGCCCGCGCCGAGACGCCAGGCGGCGATGCCGATGTCGTAGGCGTCCAGGCGGGTCAGGACGCCGGAGGCGGGTGCCTTCACCACGTGCTGCTCGCGCGCCACCGGCAGCTCCGCGTCCGGGTCGCCGCCCTGGGCCGCGATCATGCGGCGCCAGACGTCCATCGCCGAGCCGTCGGCCAGCGCCTTCGCCGGGTCCGCGTCCTTCACACCGGCCGCGTCGAGCATCTCGCGGGCCAGCGCGACGGTCAGCTCCACGACGTCCGCCGGGCCGCCGCCCGCCAGGACCTCCACCGACTCACGGACCTCCAGCGCGTTGCCCGCCGTGAGGCCGAGGGGGGTGGACATGTCGGTGAGCAGCGCGACCGTCTTCACGCCGTGGTCCGTGCCGAGGCCGACCATCGTGGAGGCCAGTTCCCGCGCGTCCTCGATGGTCTTCATGAAGGCGCCCGTGCCGACCTTGACGTCCAGGACCAGCGAGCCGGTGCCCTCGGCGATCTTCTTCGACATGATGGAGGAGGCGATCAGGGGGATCGCCTCCACCGTGCCGGTCACGTCCCGCAGGGCGTACAGCTTCTTGTCCGCCGGGGCCAGGCCGTCACCGGCGGCGCAGATCACCGCGCCGGTGGTGTCGAGGACGTGCAGCATCTCCTCGTTGGACAGCAGCGCGCGCCAGCCCGGGATCGACTCCAGCTTGTCCAGGGTGCCGCCGGTGTGGCCGAGGCCTCGGCCCGAGAGCTGCGGGACCGCCGCGCCGCAGGCCGCGACCAGCGGGGCGAGCGGCAGGGTGATCTTGTCGCCGACACCGCCCGTGGAGTGCTTGTCGGCGGTCGGGCGGGACAGGGACGAGAAGTCCATGCGCTCGCCGGAGGCGATCATCGCGGCCGTCCAGCGGCTGATCTCACGACGGTTCATGCCGTTGAGCAGGATCGCCATGTTCAGGGCGGCCATCTGGTAGTCGGCGACCTCCCCGCGGGTGTACGCGTCGATGACCCAGTCGATCTGTTCGTCGCTGAGGTCACCGCGGTCCCGCTTGGTGCGGATGACGGAGATGGCGTCCATGGCCATGGCTTTCCTTCCGAAGGTTCCAGAAGACGGTGCACAAAAAATTTGGTGCGGAAAAAGGGCGCGGCCCCTCTGTGTCGGTCAGAGGGGCCGCTCGGGACTTACCTGAGATGGTCCGGGCCGAACGCCTGCGGCAGCATCTCCGCCAGCGGCAGGATCCCCGCCGGCGTCTCGAGGAGCAGTTCCGGCCCGCCGAACTCGAACAGCAGCTGCCGGCAGCGGCCGCACGGGACGAGGATCTCGCCCCGGCCGTCCACACAGGTGAAGTGCGTGAGCCGGCCGCCACCGGTGTTCTGCAGCTCCGAGACCAGCCCGCACTCGGCGCACAGCCCGAGCCCGTACGAGGCGTTCTCGACGTTGCAGCCGGAGACGATCCGGCCGTCGTCGACCAGGGCCGCCACGCCGACCGGGTAGCCGGAGTACGGGGCGTACGCCCGGGACATGGCGTCCCGGGCCACCGCGCGCAGCTTCTCCCAGTCGGCCGTGGTGGCGGCGGGGGTCACTTGCCCTGCCCCTTCCGGTACGGCAGACCGTCCGCCTTCGGCATGCGCAGCCGCTGGGCGGAGAGGGAGAGGACCAGCAGGGTGACCACGTACGGGGTGGCCGTGACGACCTGGTTCGGGACCTCGTCCGTGCCGGTGTACCAGATGAACATCAGGGCCGAGACGCCCGCGGTGATCGCGGCGGAGATGTACTGCTTCTTCCACGCCAGGTAGACCGCGCCGGCCACCAGCAGGATCGCGATCAGCAGGATCAGGGCGTGGACGTTGGTGGCGCCGCCGCGCAGGTTGAGGCTGTCGGTGTAGCCGAACAGGCCCGCGCCGAGGGCGAGGCCGCCCGGCATCCAGTTGCCGAAGATCATCGCGGCGAGACCGATGTAGCCGCGGCCGGCGGTCTGGCCGTCCAGGTAGACGTTCGACGCCACGATGGACAGGAACGCGCCGCCGAGGCCGGCGAAGCCACCGGAGATGATCACGGCGATGTACTTGTACTTGTAGACGTTGACGCCGAGGGACTCGGCCGCGACCGGGTTCTCACCGCAGGAGCGCAGCCGCAGGCCGAAGGACGTGCGCCACAGCACGTACCAGGTGGCCGGGACCAGGGCGACGGCGACGACGGTGAGCGGCGACAGGTTGGTGATCAGACCGCCGACCAGGCCGGCGAGGTCGGAGATCAGGAACCAGTGCTTCTCGTTGAGGGTCTCCAGCCAGCTGGACAGGCCCGGGATGTCGAAGGTGCCCAGCGACTCGATCGGCGGGGACTGCTTGGAGGAGCCGCCCTCGGCATTCTCGAAGGTGAACTTGGACAGGTAGCGGGTGACGCCCAGCGCCAGGATGTTCAGCGCCACACCGGAGACGATGTGGTTGACCTTGAAGGTGACGGTGGCGATGGCGTGCAGGACGCCGCCGAGCGCGCCGCCGAGGATGCCGAAGACGACACCGGTCCAGGGGCCCCACTGGTAGCCGGCCCAGGCGCCGAACCAGGTGCCGAGGATCATCATGCCCTCGAGGCCGATGTTGACGACGCCCGCCCGCTCGGCCCACAGACCGCCGAGGCCGGCGAGGCCGATCGGCACGGCGGCGCGCAGCGCGGTGGACATCTGGCCGGTGGACGTGATGCCGTCCGCGCCGGTGATCAGACGGACGACCGAGGTCAGGATCAGGACGCCCGAGATGACCAGCAGGAGGACGGGCAGCGACAGCCGGCGGCCGCCCTTGCCGGGCTGCTTGCCCTTCGGCTTCGCGATGGTCGCGGTGCTCATCAGACCGCCACCTCCTTCTTGGTGTTCGCGGCGGCGGCGAGTTCCTCACCGACGCGCTTCTGCTGGCGGCGCAGACCCCAGGTGCGGACGACCTCGTAGGAGATGACGACCGCGAAGACGATCAGGCCCTGCATGATCATCGCGATCTCCTTCTCGTACGGCTCCGGAGTCGCGTAGTCGAGGGCGGGGGACGCCTTGTCGAGGAAGGCCCACAGGAGGGCGGCGAGCGCGATGCCGCCGGGGTTGTTGCGGCCGAGCAGGGCGATACCGATGGCGGTGAAGCCGACGCCCGTCGGGAAGCTCAGGCTGTAGGTGTGGGCGTCGCCGAGCAGCAGCGGGAGTCCGGCGAGACCGGAGACGGCGCCGGAGACGATCATCACGGTGAGGATCATGCGCTTGGCGTCGACGCCGGAGGCGGCGGCGGCCGACTCGGACTCACCGGTGGCCCGCAGGTCGAAGCCGAAGCGGGTGCGGTTGAGGACCAGCCAGTAGACGATGCCGAGGGCGACGGCGAGGAAGACCAGGCCGTAGATCTCGCCGACGTCCTGGCCCAGGTCGATGCCCGGAACCCAGCCGGACTCCTTCATGATGCCGGTCGTCTTGTTGTCGCCGACCAGCTCGCCGAAGACCTCGGGGAGGGTGAGGTAGGCGATGAGGCTGGTGGCGATGGCGTTCAGCATGATCGTCGCGACGACCTCGCTGACGCCCCGGGTGACCTTCAGGACGCCCGCGACACCGGCCCAGATACCGCCGGTGAGGGCGGCGACCAGCAGCAGCATCGGGACCTGGAGGAAGGCCGGCAGATCGACGTGGGCGCCGACCACCGCGGTCATCATCGCGGCCAGGCGGTACTGGCCGTCGACGCCGATGTTGAAGAGGTTCATGCGGAAGCCGACGGCGACCGCCAGTGCGGCGATGTAGTACAGCGACGCCTGGTTGACGATCAGCACCTGGACGTCGGAGTAGCCGATCTGCTCCAGCATGAGCGAGTACGGCTCGATCGGGCTCTTGCCGGAGGCGATCAGCACGACCGAGGTCAGCAGAATCGCCGCGACGAGCGCCATGACCGGGCCGGCCACGGCGAGGAGCACGCGCTCCTTGTCGAACTTCTTCATCGGGCCTCGTCCTCCGGACCGGCAGCTTCCTCGGTGGTGTCCGCGGTGTCCTGGTGCTCCAGGTGACCGGTCGCGGCGCCGGTCATGGCCGAGCCCAGCTCCTCCGGGGTGATGGTGGCGGGGTCGGCGTCCGCGACCAGCCTGCCGTTGTAGATCACCCTGAGGGTGTCCGACAGGCCGATCAGCTCGTCCAGGTCGGCGGAGATCAGCAGCACGGCGAGGCCCTCGCGGCGGGCTTCCCGGATGCGGTCCCAGATCTGGGCCTGCGCGCCGACGTCCACACCGCGGGTGGGGTGGGCGGCGATCAGGAACTTCGGGTTGTGGCTCATCTCGCGGCCGACGATCAGCTTCTGCTGGTTGCCGCCGGAGAGGGAGGCGGCCGTGACGTCGATGCCGGGGGTGCGGACGTCGTACTCCTCGACGATCCGGCGGGTGTCGTCCTGGGCGCCCTTGGGGTTCAGCCAGAAGCCCTTGGCGTTGGGGGCCTCGGTGACATGGCCGAGGATGCGGTTCTCCCAGAGCGGGGCCTCCAGGAGCAGGCCCTGGCGGTGGCGGTCCTCGGGGATGTAGCCGACGCCGGACTCACGGCGCTTGCGGGTGGACCAGGGGGTGATGTCCTCGCCGAGGAAGGCGATGGTGCCGGAGTCGGCGTTCTTGGTGCCGATCAGCGCGTCGATCAGCTCGGTCTGGCCGTTGCCCTCGACGCCTGCGATGCCCATGACCTCGCCGGCGTGGATGGTGAAGCTGACGTCGTCCAGGACGCGCTTGATCTCGCCGCCCTCGGGGGCGAGCGTGATGCCGCCGGTGGGCTCGGCCTCGGTGCCCAGGGAGGCGCCGCCGCTGGCGAAGACGGTGAGGTTCGCGACCGAGACGACGGCCTGGTCGGTGACCGTGGACTCGGCGGTCTCCGGGGTGGGCAGCTCGCTGCCGACCATCATCTCGGCGAGCTGGCGCGGGGTGGTCTCGGACGGGACCGCCGTGCCGACGGTCGTACCGCGCCGGATGACGGTGATGTCGTCGGCGACGGAGAGGACCTCGCCCAGCTTGTGGGAGATGAAGATGACGGAGAGGCCCTCGGCCTTCAGCTCGCGCAGGTTGTCGAAGAGCGCGTCGACCTCCTGCGGGACGAGCACGGCGGTCGGCTCGTCGAGGATGAGGGTCCTGGCCCCGCGGAAGAGGACCTTGAGGATCTCCACGCGCTGGCGGTCGGCGACACCGAGGTCCTCGACCAGGACGTCGGGGCGTACGCCGAGCCCGTAGCGGTCGGAGATCTCCTTGATCTTCTTGCGGGCGTTCGCGCCGATGCCGTGCAGCTTCTCGCTGCCCAGCACCACGTTCTCCAGGACGGTCAGGTTGTCGGCCAGCATGAAGTGCTGGTGGACCATGCCGATGCCGCGGCCGATGGCGTCCGCGGGGCTGGAGAAGCTGACCTGCTCGCCGTCGATCGCGATGGTGCCCTCGTCCGGCTTCTGCATGCCGTAGAGGATCTTCATCAGGGTCGACTTGCCGGCGCCGTTCTCGCCGACCAGGGCGTGCACGGTGCCTTTTCGGACAGCCAGGTGGATGTCGTGGTTGGCGACGACACCGGGGAAGCGCTTGGTGATCCCCGCCAGCTCTACCGCGATCGTCGACTGTGCGGTGAGCGGAGGGCTGCTGGACGCGTCGATGGCGCACTCTCCTTGAGAAAGGGGCCGCTCTACGCGCGTAGCGCCCCTGCTTTAAAAATAGTGCCCGGATCTGATCGATCGTTTTCAGTCTCGATCTGTTCCGAGCATTCTGCCGCGCGAACGGGGCACAGGACGGTCATCGTTCCCGTGCCCCGTTCCGCGGCCGTAACGCTGTCATTACAGCGCACTATTGGCCAATACCTCTGACCGGTTCGGTCGCCGGGTCAGGAGGTCTTGACGGTGATGCTGCCGTCCTTGATGCCCTCTTCGGCCTTCTTGATCGCGGCCTGGATGTCGGCGTTGTCGGCGAAGGCCGGGTTGGAGTCCGACACGCTCACGCCGCCGTTCTCCAGGCTGCCGCGGACGACGCCCGTGGCCGGCTTGCCGTCCTCGACCGACTTGGCCAGGGTGTAGACCGCGCCCTGGACGTTCTTCATGGCCGAGGTCAGGATCGAGTCCTTGTAGGCCTTCAGCGCGTCCTGCTTGTACTGGTCGGAGTCGACACCGATCGCCCACACCTTGTTGGCGTCGGCGGCCTTGATGACGCCCTGGCCGGAGAGGCCCGCGGCGGCGTAGATGACGTCCGCACCGGCGTCGATCTGGCCCTCGGCGGCGCTCTCGCCCTTGTCCGGGCTGGAGAAGCCACCCTCGGCGGCGGTCTCGGTCAGGTACTGCGACTTGACCGTGACACCCTTCTTGGTGTCCTCGACGCCCTGCTTGAAGCCGGCCTCGAACTTGTGGATCAGCGGCACGTCCACGCCACCGATGAAGCCCACGACGTCGGACTTGGTGGCCTTGGCGGCCGCGACACCGGCGAGGTAGGAGGCCTGCTCCTCGTGGAAGACGAGGTCTGCGACGTTGTCGGCCTTGATCTGCTCGTCGTCGACGATGCCGAAGGTGGTCTTCGGGTACTTGGCCGCGGCCTCCTTGACGGCGGGCGCGTACGCGAAGCCGACGCCGATGACCGGGTTGTAACCCTGCTTGGCGAGGTTCTCCAGGCGCTGCACCTTGTCCGCGTCGGACTCGCCGTCCTGCGGCTCGACCGCGGTGGACTTGTAGCCGAACTCCTTGTCGGCCTGCTCCAGGCCGGCGGTGGCGGCGTCGTTGAAGGACTGGTCGCCCTTGCCGCCGACGTCGTACGCGAGCGCGAGGCCCAGGTTCTTGTCGCTGCTTTCGGAGGAAGAGGACGACGTGGACGAGCTTCCACAGGCGGAAACGGTCACGGCGAGGGCTGCGGTGGCAACACCCGCGGCCGCGATTCGGGACACCCGGCGCATGGAACTGACTCCTTTGTGCATGCGCCCATACCAGGCGCTGGTTCCGCCGCAGCGTAACGCGCGTAGACCGGGAGGAAAAACCCTTCTGTCCGCTCCGTTATCGAGCTGTGGCCACAGTTGCATCCCAGATTACGGACAGCAGTACGCCCCTTGCGGGAGGCAAGGGGCGTATGGGCTGCAAGGACGCCCGTAAGGACGTAGCCGGGGGCCCTCCGGGCCCGGTCGGCGGGTAACGCGGCGTTACTTGGTGTTGACCGTGACCTTGCCGTCGATGATGTCCTGCTTGGCCTTGTCGACGGCCGCGACGACGTCCGTCATCGCCTTGTACTTCGGGTTGGAGTCGGCGAAACCGACACCGTCGTTGGAGAGGCTGCCGCGCACCACGCCGGACAGCGGCTTGCCGTCGACGACGGACTTCACGAGGTCGTAGACCGCTCCGCCGACGTTCTTCAGCGCCGAGCCGAGGATGTAGTCCTTGTACGCCGCCAGCGCGCTCTGGCTGTACTGGTCGGAGTCGACACCGATCGCCCACACCTTCTTGGCGGCGGACTCGGTGATCACGCCCTGGCCGGAGAGTCCGGCCGCGTGGTAGATGACGTCCGCGCCGGCCTCGATCTGGCCGCTCGCCGCGTCCTTGCCCTTGTCGGGGCTGGAGAAGCCGCCCTCCTGGGCCGTCTCGGTGAGGTACTGCGACTCGATCTTGATGTTCGGGACGACGGACTTGGCGCCCTGGATGTAACCGGCCTCGAACTTGTGGATCAGCGGGATGTCCACGCCGCCGATGAAACCGATGTGGCCCTTCTTGGAGGCCTTGGCGGCGGCGACACCGGCGAGGTAGGAGGCCTGCTCCTCGTGGAAGACCATGTCGGCGACGTTCTTGGCCTGGACGGTCTCGTCGTCGATGATCCCGAAGGTGGTGTTCGGGAACTTGGCGGCGACCTCCTTGACGGCCGGCCCGTAGACGAAGCCGACGCCGATCACCGGGTTGTAGCCGGCCTGCGCCAGCTGGGTCAGACGCTGGATCTTGTCCGCGTCGGTCTCGCCGTCCTGCGGCTCGATGTCCTTGCCGGTGATGCCGAACTCCTTCTCGGCCTTCTGCAGTCCGGCGTAGGCGGCGTCGTTGAACGACTGGTCGCCCTTGCCGCCGATGTCGTACGCGAGCCCGATGCCCTTGCCCGAGTACTTTCCGGACGACTCCGTGTCGGTCGCCTTGGAACCGGTGCTGGACTCACCGCAGCCGGCGGCCGCGAGGGCGATGACCGCGACGGTCACCGCTGCTTGGGAGAATCTGGTCCTCCGAGATATCCGACGCACAGCAAGCACCCCTTCATCCCCACGGCGCCGCTACCGGCCCGCTTTCCCCTAGGTGGCGCCGCCCCGGCGACTTCCCCGACAGGCCGTTCCGGGTGGCGATGTGGACGGACAGTAACGCGCGTAGAAGGGGAGGGGAACGGGGTTTCTCGCTGCCGTTATCGAACCGTGCCGCCCCTGGGTTACAAGCGCGTCCCGGGGATTACCAGTGGGTGACGCAAGGGGACGAAGGGGCACCTTCCGGTCGCCCCCTGCCCCCTGCCCCTGCCCCCTGCCGGTGTTCGGTCAGACGGTCCTGGTCGCCGCGTCCAGCAGTGCGGCCGCCGTGAACAGCTCCACGCCCACGGTGATCGCGGACTCGTCGGCGTCGAAGTCGCCCTGGTGCAGATCGCGTACGGTGCGCTCGCCGGGCGGCCGGACACCGAGCCGGGCCATGGCTCCGGGCACCCGCTCCAGGTACCAGGAGAAGTCCTCCCCGCCGAGGCTCTGCTCGGTGTTCTCGACGGAGGACGGGCCGCGCCGGGCGACCATCGCGTCGTACAGCAGGCCGGTGACCGCGCCGTCGTTGACGACCGGCGGGACCCCGCGCACGTAGTTGATCTCGGACTTGGCGCGGTGCAGGTTGGCGACCTCGTCGATCGCCGCGACGACGATGTCCGGGGCCTGGCGCCACGCCTCGATGTCCAGGCAGCGCACGGTGCCGGAGAGTTCGGCGTGCTGCGGGATGACGTTCGGCGCGTGTCCGCTCTCGATCCGGCCCCAGGTGACGGCCAGCCCGGCGCGGGTGTCCACGCGCCGCCCGACCAGCGCGGGCACGTCGGTGACGACCCGGGCGACGGCGGTCACCAGGTCGGTGGTGAGGTGCGGGCGGGCGGTGTGGCCGCCGGGCCCGTCCAGGGCGATCTCCAGCCGGTCGCAGGCGGAGGTGATGGCACCCTCGCGCAGCCCGATCCGTCCGGCGTCGACCCGGGGGTCGCAGTGCACGGCGATGATCCGGCCGACGCCGTCCAGCGCGCCGCCCTCGATGGCGTCGGCGGCGCCGCCCGGCAGCACCTCCTCGGCGGGCTGGAAGATCAGCCGCACCGGGCGCGGGAGCCGGCCCTGGCGGTGCAGCTCGGCGAGGACGAGTCCGGCGCCGAGGACGACGGTGGTGTGCACGTCGTGGCCGCAGGCGTGGGCGCGGTCGGGCACGGTCGAGCGGTAGGCGCACTCGGTCTTGGTGTCCGGGATCGGCAGCGCGTCGATGTCGGCGCGCATCGCGAAGATCGGGGTGCCCCCGTCCCAGGTGCCGTCCTCGGTCCCGATGTCACAGATGAGGCCGGTCCCGACGGCGAGGACCCGCGGCCGGAGACCGGCCTTCTCCAGGCGGGCCTTGATCGCTGCGGTCGTGCGGAACTCCTGGTTGCCCAGCTCTGGGTGCATGTGCATGTCGCGACGGAACGCGACCAGCTCTGCGCGCAGGGCTTCCGGCAGGGTGCCGGGAAGGGCTCCGGGGAGCACGCCTTCCCCGGCGGGTTCGGCCTCGGACTCTCGGGACGTCAATTGCTTCACCCTCTGAAGGGTAGGACGCCGAGGCGGTCAACTGACCCACGATCAACAAAACTTCAACCCCTTGGGGGGAGAAACGTTGGCCGCGCGGCGCATGGCTGCTGTGGGGGGTGGGTAAACTCGGGCGGCTTTCCGGCCGAGCGGATCATGGAAGGGGCCCTGGTGGTGGGGGCCTGGATCCGTACCCGTCACTCTGTTCCTTTCCTCCACGCATACCACGGCGCGGCCCACGCACGCGGAGCTGTCCACGTACCGGAACCGGGTCCGTATGCCGGTACGGCTCCCTCGTGTCACCGATCCACCACGCCGGGCGACGGGCGGGGGCGGCCCGGGCCCCGGGAAAGCGGCCGCGGAGGGTTGGGCCGTTGGGATGACGGGCGGGCGGTGCCCGGAAGCGGCGGCCGCCGGACGGAGCGTTCACCTCGCGGCGGGGCGTTCCTCGTCCGGCGTTCGTGCGGGTCTCCTCCGGCGCGGGTAGCGTGCGCCCCCATGACCGACCAGGACACCGGCTTCCTCCAGGCCACCCGGATCTCGTACGACACCATCGCCGACGCGTACGCCGAGGAGTTGCCCGACGGGCTCGGCGGGCGGCCCGTGGACAGCGCGCTGCTCTCCGGGTTCGCCGAGCTGGTCAGGGCGCGGGGCGGGAACGAGCCCGTGGCCGATGTGGGGTGCGGGCCGGGGCATGTGACCGCGCGGCTGGACGCGCTCGGGGTGCCGGTGTTCGGCGTCGACGTGTCGCCGCGCATGGTGGCGCTGGCCGGGCGGGCGCATCCCGGTCTGCGTTTCCACGTCGGCTCGATGACCGGGCTGGATCTGCCCGACCGCTCGCTGGGCGGGCTGCTCGCCCTGTACTCCCTGATCCACGTCCCGGACTCCCATCTCCCGCTGGTCCTCGGCGAGTTCAGGCGGGTCCTGGCCGACGGCGGGCAGCTGCTGCTCGCCTTCCAGACCGGGGACGGCGAGCAGGAGCACCTCGCGGAGCGGTTCGGCCGGGAGATCTCGCTGGGCTGCCACTGGCGTTCCCCGGAGACCGTGGCCGACCTGCTGACGGACACCGGCTTCGAGATCCGGGCCCGCATGGTCCTCGAACCGGACGAGGGCGCGAAGCGCCCCCGCGCCTTCCTCTTCGCCCACACCCCGCACTGCCGGCGCTAGCCCCGTACGGCCGGCATCCGCGATACGCCGTGTCCCTCGGGCCGTCCCTCGGGCCGCCCCTCAGACCACGCTCACCGCGGCCAACCGGTGGACGTCCCGGGCCGTGCCCGTGACGCCGGAGAGGAAGCCGTGGGCGCGGGGGGAGGCGTGTTCGGTGAGCCAGGCCGGGTCGATGTCGCAGACCGCCACGCGGACGTCCGTGCCGGACAGGGCGAGGGGCAGGGTGTGGACGACCGTGGAGGGGAAGCTCAGGACGGTCCTGCCGATCGGGCCCCGGCGGGCGATCAGTTCCAGGGGAAGGTCCGGGCGGACCACCTCCAGGCCCGTCTCCACGGCCAGCCGGTGGAGCTTTTCGGCGCTCTCCCGGCGGTGGGCGAAGTAGCGGGTCGCGCCATGGGCCCGGGCCAGCGCCCGTACCGCCCCCAGGTAGCGGTCGGCGTCCACCACGCCGGTCTCCACCAGGGACGTGCCCACCATGTCCGCGCCCTTGGTCACGCGCGGCGGGCCGAAGCGGGCGCGGGTCCAGGCGAAGGTGTTGGAGGTGACGGCGACGCCCTCGGGCGCCTCCTCGATCGGCATGGAGGAGAAGATTTCCACCCGCCGGTGCGCGCCCGGCGTCAGCCGACGCCGGGCCGACGACGACACCGGGGCGAACAGCAGGTCGCGCGGGCCGGGCCGGCCGCCCTTGCGGTGCCAGCGCACGAGCCGTTCGCCGCGCGCGAGCTGGCCGACGAACTCCATGGTGGCCGTGCCGTCGTCGACGACGACCAGGTCGGAGGCGCGGGTGATGGTCAGCAGCAGCTGGACGTACCGGGAGAACGGGTCCCCCATGACCACCCGCCCGGCGCGTCTCAGCAGCGGGGCCAGGCCGCCGATGGTGCGGAAGGGCGCCGCCGTGCCGCCGCGCGCCTCCTCCCAGCGGAGCTCGTGCCCCTCCCCGCGGGCCAGTTCGGCCATCCGGCGCAGCTGCCCGCGGGTCATCGGGTCGGTCGGGGACAGGACGACGACGGTGAGCCCCGCGCCGGGCTCCTCCTGGGCGTGCGCCCATTCGAGCACGTTGAGGAGCTGCACCGGGCTCTCGACGAATGCGAGGGTGCGGGGGGTGGTGCCGGTGTTCCCGGCGCGGGGGCTCATCGTCGTACGACCGTCCCGTCGTCGTAAGGCAGTCAGGGCTGTCAGACCGAAACCGGCTCGCCCGCCGCGGCGGCGATCTCCGCCTCGGCGACGACGCCCGTGACGCGGCGCAGCTTCTTCATCGGGCCCAGCTCGGAGTCGTAGACCTTCTTGACGCCGTCGCCGAGGGAGGCCTCGATGGTGCGGATGTCACGGACGAGGCGGGTGAGGCCCTGCGGCTCGACGGAGGCGGCCTGGTCGGAACCCCACATCGCGCGGTCGAGGGTGATGTGGCGCTCGACGAAGACGGCGCCGAGGGCGACGGCGGCCAGCGTGGTCTGCAGGCCGGTCTCGTGGCCGGAGTAGCCGATCGGGACGTTCGGGTACTCCTTCTCCAGCGTGTTGATCACGCGGAGGTTCAGCTCCTCGGCCTTCGCCGGGTAGGTCGAGGTGGCGTGGCACATGACGATGTTGTCGCTGCCGAGCACCTCGACCGCGTGGCGGATCTGCTTCGGGGTCGACATGCCCGTGGAGAGGATGACCGCGCGGCCGGTGGCGCGCAGCGCGCGCAGCAGCTCGTCGTCGGTGAGGGAGGCGGAGGCCACCTTGTGGGCGGGGACGTCGAACTTCTCCAGGAAGGCGACGGCCTCGGTGTCCCACGGGGAGGCGAACCAGTCGATCCCCTTCTCCTTGCAGTGCGCGTCGATCTGGCGGTACTCGTCCTCGCCGAACTCCACGCGGTGGCGGTAGTCGATGTAGGTCATCCGGCCCCACGGCGTGTCCCGCTCGATGTCCCACTGGTCGCGCGGGGTGCAGATCTCGGGGGTGCGCTTCTGGAACTTGACGGCGTCGCAGCCGGCCTCGGCGGCCACGTCGATCAGCTTGAAGGCGTTCTCGAGGTCACCGTTGTGGTTGATGCCGATCTCGCCGCAGATGTAGACGGGACGGCCGGGGCCGACCTCGCGGGAACCGAACGCGCGCTGACGGGAGTTGGTGCTCATGGCGGGGATGTCCTTACTTGGTGAGGGTGTCGAGAGAAGGTCCGAGGATCCAGCCGGCGATCTCCCGGATCGCGCCGTCACCACCGGGGATCGTGGTGACCGCGCGTGCGGCGCCGCGTACGACGTCGTGGGCGCTCGCGACCGCCACCGGCCAGCCCACGAGGGCGAAGCAGGGGAGGTCGTTGACGTCGTTGCCGACGTAGAGCACGCGCTCCGGCGCGATGCCCTGTTCCTCGCACCACTGCTTGAGTGCGAGGTCCTTGCGGTCGATGCCGTGCAGGACCGGGAGCTTGAGCTTCCGGGCGCGGGCGGCGACGACCGGGTTCTGTTCGGTCGAGAGGATGAGCAGCTTCAGGCCGCTCCTGCGCAGGGCGGCGATACCGAGGCCGTCCCCGCGGTGGACGGAGACGAACTCCCGTCCGTCGGAGTCGATCAGCACCCGGTCGTCGGTCTGGGTGCCGTCGAAGTCGAGGACGACCGCGTCGATGTCGTCGAAGGTGGGCAGGGCGCCGGGGCGGTCCGCGTCGAAGAGCGGCGCCAGGGCGCGGGCCCGCGCCAGCTCGTGCGGGTCGTCGATCTCCAGGACGCGCGCCGGGTCGGTGCGGACGAGTTCGGTGCGGCCGAAGAAGCGGTGCCTGTGCTCACGGAAGCCGGCCGCGTCCATCGCGTAGGCGGCGCCGGTCTCCAGGAAGTCCTGGGGGCGGTCCTGACGGCGGGGGCGGAAGGACTTGTCGTGGTTGACGCCGAAGCCGCCCTCGCTCGTCTCGTCCGAGTGGCGCCAGACGAAGCCGTGGAAGGGGGCGACGGTCACCGCGGTGTCCGCGCCCTGCTCGACGACCGCGCCGGCCACCCCGTCGACGTCCTCGCGGACCAGGAACGGGCTGGTGCACTGGACGAGCAGGACGACGTCGACCCGGCTGCCGTGCAGGGCCTCGTGGGCGTCCATCGCGTGCAGGACGGCCGCCTCGGAGGTGGCGGTGTCGCCGGCGATGGCGGCCGGGCGCAGCACGACCTCGGCGCCCGCCTCGCGGGCCGCGGCCGCGATGGCCTGGTCGTCGGTGGAGACGACCACGTCGGTGACGAGCCGGGTGGCCCGGCACTCGCGGACCGCCCGGGCGACCAGCGGGACACCGCCGACGGGGGCGAGGTTCTTCGCGGGGACGCCCTTGGATCCGCCGCGCGCGGGGATCACGGCGAGGACGCGGCGCACACTCGCTGAGGTGTCGGACATGGGCTTCTCTCCTTGAACGGTCACAGCTCCCCCATCCGCCGGATCACCGGTGCCACCCGCTGCACGCCGTGCCGGTAGGCGCCGCGCGCCGCCCGGCGCACGATCTGCCGGACCGGGCCGGGCTCCTTGTCGGAGGCGGGCGCGCCGGGCAGCGGGCTGCCGTCGGGGGCGAGGTGGTGGCGGGCGAGGATGCCGGGGAGGTAGCCGGGCGCTGTGGCGGGCGTGTAGTAGGGCGTGAGAGGCGGCAGACCGCCGGGCCGGCCGAGCAGCTTGGCGATGCGTTCGCGGGCCGGGTCGAAGGCGGTGGCGTAGCCGCCGTCCGCCGCGACGCCCTGCCGGGAGACCCACTCCTCGTCGGGGGCGGGGCGGTGTCCGGCGTCGAGCTGGTCCCAGGAGGCGAGGCAGCCGGAGCCCACGAAGTGGTGGTTGCCGAGCGCCTCGCGCACCCCGAGGTCGCTGAGGACGACGGTGGGGATACGGCGGTGGAGGGACTCCAGGGCGGCCGTGGAACTGACCGTGACCATCAGGTCGGTGCGGTCGAGGACCTCGCCCATGTTGCCGTACACCAGGCGGAAGTTGGACGGCAGGTCCAGCTTCTGCGCGAGCTTCTGGTAGGGCAGCTCCTCGATGTGGGTGGTGTGCTCGCCGGGCTTGGAGCGCAGCTTCAGCAGCACCTCCCGCTCGGGGTGCAGCCGGGCGTGCCGGACGAGCCGCTCCAGCAGGTACGTACGGTCCCTGCGGTTCTCCGGCACGGAGGGCTGGGCGGCGAAGACGACCGTGTAGGGGTCGTGCTCCCCGGTGTAGGGGGCACCGCCCAGGAAGGGCAGGGCCACCTCGGTCACCGAGGAGGCGTCGGCGCCCACTCCCTCGTAGACCGCGCGGAAGCGTTCGGCGTCCTGGCGGGAGTTGGCGAGGACCAGGTCGGCGCCGTGCCGCAGGAGCAGCCCGTCTGCGAGCTTCTCGTAGACGACGCCGACATAGCCGGTGACGACGACGGGCCGGGGGCCGCCGTCCTCCCAGATCCGCTTCAGGCCGTGCAGCACCGCCTGGACGCCGCCGCCGACGAGGGCGAGGACGAGGATGTCGTACGACGTCTGCGACATGGCGCGCAGGAACTCGACGGCCGTGACCTCGCGCAGCGAGTCGGCGCGCACGCCCACCTCGGCCAGCTGGCGGGGGGTGGGGGTGGCGCGGCCGCGCAGGAGGAACCCGTCGAGGACCGGCGCGACTTGCGCGTCCTCACGTGGTACGGCTTCCATGGACGGCGCGATCCGGGCCGCGGTCAGGGCACCCCATTTCCAGCGGGTGTCGGAATCCGCGAGGACGGCAATCCGTGGGGGGTTGGCAGTACTTGCAGGCACGAAGAAGACGCTAGAAAGCAAAACCGAGGATCCGCCCAACCCCCTCTCAACAAAAAGTTAACAGCATGCAGCCGGACATCGAACTGGCCCGTCAACGCGCCTCGAGAAGATGGGGTGCACCAATCCGACACATTGAGTTCACCCCCTGTCTCCCCACCGGAAAGTTTCGCTGCCGGGGGCGCTCCTAGGCTTTCGCGGGTGCCAAAGCTTTCCGTGATCGTGCCGTTCTACAACGTGCAGCAATTCGCCCCGGACACCCTCAGAAGTCTCCACCTCAACGCCCGCCCGGACTTCGAGTTCGTACTGGTGGACGACAAATCGAAGGACGAAACTCCGGCCATTCTCGAACGGGCGGTCGAGGAGCTTTCGAAGGTCGCCCACGTGCGGTACGTCCGCCACGAGGAGAACGGCGGCCTCGCCACCGCCCGCAACACCGGGCTCGACGCCGCCCAGGGGGAGTACCTGACGTTCCTGGACGGCGACGACTGGCTGGCCCGGGGCTACCTGGGCGAGCTGCTCGCCGCGATCGAGGAGCTGGGCTGCGACTTCGTCCGCACCGACCACGTCCAGGCCACCGGACGCGCCCGGACCGTCGTGCGCCATCCGCTCGGGCGGCGCGGAGAGGTGCTGAACCCGCGCGAGGCGATCCTGCCCACCGACCGCTCGACGTCCGTCGACTACGCGTACGCCTGGGCCGGCACCTACCACCGGCGGCTGCTCGACAAGGGGCTGCTGCACTTCACGGACGGACTGCGGACCGCCGAGGACCGGCCGTGGATCTGGAAGCTGCACCGGGAGGCCGAGTCGTTCGCCGTGCTGAACCTGCACGGCGTCTTCTACCGCCGCGGGGTCGCCTCCTCCCTCACCCAGATCGGCGACGCCCGCCAGCTGGACTTCATCCGCGCCTTCGACCAGGTCGTCGAGGAGACCGCGAAGGACCCGGAGGCGGACCGGCTGCTGCCGAAGGCGGTGCGCACCTACTGCGCGATCATCGCCCACCACCTCGCCGACATCGACAAGTTCGAGCCCGCGGTGGCCAAGCAGCTGCGGACGATGAGTTCGGCGGCCATACAGCGTATGCCGCAGGAGCTGCTCACCGACGTCCTGGACACCATGGACCTGCGCCGCTCCGCCAAACTGCGGCGGCTGCGGCGCAGGATCACCTCCGCGAAGGCGGCCGCCTGATGACCCGACACCCCCGGCGGACGACGCAGATTTTCTGCGCCTCCACGCTCTACGGCGCCGCCACCCTCGCCGCCGCCCTGGACTCCGACCTGTTCCCGGCGGCGGACCGCCGGCTGCTGCTGGTCTGCAACAACGCGACGAACCCGGAGACCACCCCGGCGGTCGACGAGATGCCCGGCTTCGAGCCGCTGCGGGACCGCTTCGACGCGGTGCTGTCGTGGAACGACGCGATCGCCCCCTTCCACCCGGGCGCCTGGTCGCCCCGCCCCGACGACGTGCCGCTCCTGGAGCGCTATCTGCGGCTGCTGTGGGGCCTGGAGGACGACCGGGTGGAGATCGTCCTGGAGTCCATCCAGGTCAACCCCGCCCAGGCGATCGCGCAGGTCTTCCCGGGCGCGCCGGTCGAGGTCTACGCCGACGGCCTGATGAGCTACGGCCCGACGCGCAACAAGATCGACCCGCTGATCGGCACCCGGGTGCGCCGGCTGCTCCACCTGGACCTGGTGCCGGGGCTGGTGCCGCTGCTGCTCACCGAGTTCGGGGTGACGGCGCGGACCGTGCCCGCCAGCGCGTTCCTGAAGGTGCTCGGGCAGGTCGGCGAGGAGGTGGCGGAGCTGCCGCCGCTGCCCGACGGCGCGGCGCTGCTGCTCGGCCAGTACCTGTCGGCGCTGGACATCCTCTCCGCGAAGGAGGAGGAGGACCTGCATGTGCGGATGATGCGCGGGGCGGTCGCCAAGGGCCACCGCTCGGTCGTGTTCAAGCCGCACCCGACCGCGCCGGCCCGCTACAGCCGGGTCCTGGAGGCGGAGGCGGAGAAGCTGGGCGTCGAGCTGACCGTGCTGGACACGCCGATCCTCGCCGAGGTGCTGTTCGAGAAGGCCCGGCCCGCGCTGGTCGTCGGCTGCTTCTCCACCGCCCTGTTCACGGCGTCCGCGTTCTACGAGCTGCCGGTCGCCCGGATCGGCACCGAGCCGCTGCTGGAGCGGCTGACCCCGTTCCAGAACAGCAACCGGGTGCCGGTCGTGCTGGCGGACGCGCTGCTGCCCGACCTGGAGGAGAAGGACGAGCCCGTCCCGGCGGACACGCTCACCGGGCTGGTCTCGGCGGTCGGCTTCGTGATGCAGCCGCAGATCTGCTCGGAGCTGCGCCCGGCGGCGGAGAACTACCTGCGCACCCGGCTCGGCCCGCGCACCCAGCGCTACTTCAAGCGCAAGCGGCTGACCTCGCTGGGCCTGCCCGGCGGCATCCCGGAACGGCTCGCGTTCCTCCCGCACAACTCCACGGCCCGCCGGATGGTCCGGCGCGCGAAGGCGCTGCGCAAGGCGGTCCGGCGCTGAACCACCGGGAGACCAAACCGAGGTGAACACACGGCGACATCACCACCGGGCGGGTCGGGAGCGCTCTACCGTCGCGCATCCCGATCCGCCCGACCCGACGCCACCGTGAGGACGCCATGTCGCAACTCGCCCGGCTCTACCCGCTGCTCGACGACGTCCGGCTCCCCGAGGAGGTGCCGTACGCGCAGATGAGCCAGTGGGAGCTGGCCTTCCTGTATCTGCTGGGCCGGCACCATCTCACCGGGCGGGACGGGCTGGTGGAGCTGGGGTCCGGCGGGGGCGGGTCGACGTACGCGCTGGCGCTGGGGCTGCGCGAGAGCCCGGTGTTCGACGAGCGCGGGGGGCGGCTGCACGCGTACGACTTCTTCCGGGTCGGCAAGGGCACCTTCGCCTCGCAGAAGTTCTTCACCGCCGGCGCCCGGCCCGCGGGCGAGGACTCCTTCCTGGACGACTTCCGGGAGCGGCTGGAGCCGTTCCTGCCGTTCCTGGAGATCCACGCCGGGGACATCTGGCAGACCTCCGACCCCGAGGACCGCTCCCCCGTCGAGTTCCTGCACATCGACATCGCCAAGACGCAGCGGGTGTTCCGGTGCGTGGCCGAGCGGTTCCTGCCCCGGCTGCGGCCCGGCTCGGTCGTCCTGCACCAGGACTTCGCCAGCCCCCGGCTGCCCTGGCTGCACCACAGCACGGGCGCGCTGCTGCCGTACATCGAGATCTCCGGCCCGCCGATCCGCTCCACGCTGGCCTTCGAGGTCGTCCGGCCGCTGCCCGGGGAGCTGCTGACCCGGATCGCCGAGGACGCGTACTCCGTCGAGGAGAAACTGGAGCTGATATCCGCCGTCCAGGAGCGGGTCGACCGCGACCACACGGGAAAGGTCCCGTTCCGGCCGGTGCTGGAACTCGCCAAGGCGTACGTCGCCCATTACGCCGGCCGGCCGCGCGAGGCATGGTCCATTGCCGAGCCGCTGACCTCGGATTCTTACCTGTCGGAAACACGCGCCGACCATTTCGCGCAGTTGCGTTCCGCGCGGGACAAGGCACCGGCGGACGAGTCCGGAACATCATCGGTGATCAAGTGGAAGCGGCTGTTGCGCAGAGCTGTGCGCCGCTGAACCCTCAAATAAACCCGAAAAGATGAAGAGCAACGGGGAAGCCCGCTTCCGGACGCGAGGAGTTGGGGTGCGGTTAACCAAGGCTCCATAGCTTCCCCGAATGCTGCAAATAGCGTTCTCCACAGCGCCGTCCGCGGGCGGGCCGAGATGACTCAGCAGGACATACGCCCGCCCGCCACCGCCTCCGTCACCCTGACCGCGGTGGAACCGGCCACGGAACAGCGGCCCCTGATCTCCTACGTGCTGCCCGTCTACAACGAGCAGGACGGCATCGCCGCCTTCCATGCCGAGTTGACCGCCGCCCTCGCCGGCCGGCCGGACCTCGACTTCGAGCTGGTCTACGTCAACGACGGCTCCGCCGACGGCTCGCTCGCCCTCCTCAAGGGCCTCGCCGAGCGCGACGACCGGGTCAGGGTGGTCGACTTCGCCCGCAACTTCGGCCACCAGATCGCCATCACGGCCGGCCTGGACATCGCCCGGGGCGACGCGGTGATCGTCATGGACACCGACCTCCAGGACCCGCCCCGGGTCAGCCTCGAACTGGTCGACGCCTGGCGCGAGGGCGCGGAGATCGTGCACGCACGCCGCCGCTCCCGGCAGGACACCAAGTTCAAGCGGACCACCGCGCACATGTTCTACCGGCTGCTGCGCTCCTGGACCGATGTGGACATCCCGGTGGACACCGGCGACTTCCGCCTCCTGGACCGGCGGGTCGCCGACGAGCTGTGCAAGTACCGCGAGCGCAGCAGGTTCGTGCGCGGCATCGTCGCCTCGATGGGCTACCGGCAGAAAGAGATCTCCTTCGACCGCGACGAGCGGTTCGCCGGCGAGACCAAGTACCCGCTGAGCAAGATGGCCCGCCTCGCCATCGACGGCGTGACCAGCTTCTCCACCACCCCGCTGAAGATGATCACGCGGCTGGGTTTCGTCGTCCTGACCCTCTCGCTGCTCGGCATCCTCTACGCGCTGGCGATGAAGTTCTTCCGGCCCGAGATCACCGTCTCCGGCTGGACCATGCTGATGGTCGTCGTGCTGTTCCTGGGCGGCACCCAGATGCTCTCCCTGGGCGTGCTCGGCAGCTACATCGGACGCATCTACAGCGAGGCGCAGGGCCGTCCGCTGTACCTGGTGCGCGAAGTGATCGGCGCCGAGAAGGACGGCGACGGTGACCGCTGAGACCACCGCGCCGGTGACCGCCCCGCCCGACGACCGGGCCCGGACGGTACGCCAGCTCGTCCGTTACACCCTGATCGGCGGCAGCGGCGTCGTCCTCGACCTCGTCGCGTTCCTGCTGCTGCACAACCTCGCCGGGATGGACGAGCAGATCGCCAACGCCATCAGCACCACGCTCGGCATCACCAACAACTTCGTCCTCAACGCCCGGTTCACCTTCGAACGCCGCGACCGGCTCGTCCTGCGCTTCCTTCGCTTCTACGCCGTCGGGCTGACCGGCATCGCACTCACGAACCTGCTGTTCCTGCTCTTCACCGACTCGCTGGGGATCGACGCCAACATCGTCAAGGCGGCCTCCCTGCCCCTGGTCCTGGCACTCCAGTTCGTGCTCAACAGAAAGTGGAGTTTCGCGTGAACCTCGGCATCATCGGCGCCGGCGCCACCGGCCTCACCGCCGCCTGGGACGCCGTACGGGCCGGCCATCAGGTCACCATCCTGGAGGCGGCGTCCGAACTCGGTGGTCTGGCGGCCTCGCTGGAGGTCGGCGGGGTCCCGCTGGAGCGCTACTACCACCACATCTTCCGCAGCGACAAGGCCATGATCGCCCTCATCGAGGAGCTGGGCCTCGGGGACGCGCTGCGCTTCCACAAGCCGACCACCGGCATCTACCGGGGCGGGAAGCTCATCGACTTCACCACCCCCTTCGACATGCTGCGCTTCCCGGAGTTCTCGCCGGTGGACGCCGTGCGGTTCGCGGGCTCGTCGGCGGTGCTGAAGGCCGTACGCAACGGCGGTGAGCGCTTCAACGACCTCACCGCGCTGGCCTGGCTGCGCAAGTGGGCCGGGAAGAAGGCCACCGGGGCGATCTGGGAGCCGCTGCTGAAGGGCAAGTTCGGCGATCGCGCCGAGCAGGTGTCGATGGCCTGGCTGTGGGCCCGGATCCACTGCCGGACCTTCGAACTCGGCTATGTGGACGGCGGGTTCGAGAGGGTCTACGCGGCGCTGCGGGACGGCATCGAGGAGCGCGGCGGCAAGGTGGAGTTCGGCAAGGCCGTCCAGACCATCCGGCAGGAGGCCGACACCCCGGTCGTGACCTGCGCGGACGGTTCGTCGTACCGTTTCGACCACCTGATCGTCACCACCCCGCAGCCGGCCTTCGCCCAGGCGGCCGGGCTGCCCTCGGACAACGCGGTGTGGAAGAACCAGTACCTGGGCGCGACCTGCTTCGTGCTGGAGCTGGACCGCAGCGCGATCCCGTACTACTGGCTCAACATCAACGAGCCGGACTTCCCGTTCCTGGCGGTCGTCGAGCACACGAAGATGATCGACCCGGCGGTGTACGGCGGGCGGCACATCCTCTACGTCGGCAACTACGTGGAGCGCGAGGACTGGCGGTTCACCACCGAGCCCGGTGAGCTGCTGCACGCGTTCCTGCCGTACCTGAAGCGGATCAACCCCGCCTTCGAGATGTCCTGGATCAAGGAGTGGCACTTCTCGAAGGCCGGTTTCGCCCAGCCGGTCGTGACGCCGCGGTACCGGGAGCTGATCCCGGCCCACGAGACCCCGATGAGCCGGGTCACGCTGGCCACGATGGCCCAGATCTACCCGCAGGACCGGGGGCAGAGCTACTCGGTGGAGATGGCGCGGAAGGTGACGGGGGCGCTGGGGCTGCGCTGACGCGGTACGAGAAGGGGCCCCGGTCGGATCGATCCGACCGGGGCCCCTCCCTTGTCCGTCACTTGCGCGTGCACACCACCGTCGGCGCGCCCTTCGTCAGGGGCGGGCAGTCGTAGGTCGCCTCCACCCGCGCGCGCAGGCCCGGGTCCACGTAGGCGAGCCGGAACCAGGCGCGGTCGAGGATCGCGTACGGCGCCGGGTCGTGGTCGACGCACTCCGCGTTCTCCTTGAAGGACGTCAGCTGGGCGACGTCCGGGAGGAAGCGGGAGCGCTGGAGGAAGGTGGCGATCGGGTAGCGGCACTGAGCCGGGTGGCCGACGTAGTACGTCGTGTCGCCGAAGGCCAGGTACAGCACCTTCGCGCCCGCCGGGATCCGGGCCCGCAGCCGGTCGGCGTCGGCCTCCTTGCGTTCCGTGTTGCGCAGGAAGGACGCGCTGGTGGAGGAGACCTTGCCGTGCTGCACCAGGTGCGGCGAGTCGGGCCAGATCGGTCCGGCCAGGCAGACCACACCGGCGAGGGCGACGAGCGCCGCCGACCGGGCCGGGGCCGGGCGCCGCAGCCGTACGTCGACCACCGCCGCCAGCAGGGCGACCAGCCCGAGCGCCCACACCGTCGCCGGGCGCTGGAGGCCCTTGGGCGCGTGGGTGTACAGCACGGGCAGGGCGCCGTACAGCAGGGAGACGGCGCCGAAGCACGACGGGGGTGAGCCCTTCGCGCCGCCCACCGCGAGGCCCCACATCGCGGCGGCCACGACGGTCAACTGGACGGCGTGGTACAGGAACCAGTTGCCCTGCACGATCACCACGGACAGCGAGCCGAAGCCGATGAGGGTGGCGATCGTGAGGAGTTCGAGGCGGCGGGCGCGGCCCTGCACGCGGGTCAGGATGAGCACCAGCGCGCCGGGGAGCAGCAGGAGCACCGGCGTGAGGACGGCCCGGTCGGCCAGGAAGTCCACGGAGCGTTCGAGGATGTGGCCGGGGCGGATCCCGGTGCGGCTGAGCGCCGACTGGTTGATCTGGGGCATGTCCTCGGTCCACTGCCACTCGTGGGAGCCGATGAGCACGCTCAGCCCGAAGAGGGCCAGCGCCCCGGGCAGGGCGACCAGGGCGACGCGTACCGCCCGGCCCCGGTCCACGGCCCAGACCAGCAGGATCCCGAAGGCGGCGGTGGAGGCGGTGGAGTACTTCATCATCACCGCGAGGCCCAGCGGGAGCGCGGCGAGCAGGGCGGCGGGCCAGGGGCGGCGGACGCCGAGGGCGGCGGCGACGCCCAGGACCGTCAGGACGACGGCAGTCCACTCGGGCTGGAGGAAGTCGGTGCGCGGGGCCAGGACGAGGACGAGTCCGGTGGCGCCGGCCGTGACGGCGGCCTCGCGGGCGTCGACCCGGCGCAGGAGTGCCGTGTACAGGGCGAAGGCCGCGGCGGCCACGACGACCGCGCCCTCGATCTCGATGATCGTCTCCCGTACGACCACCCCGCCGGCCGTCGGCATGTCCAGCAGCGCGACGAACCACCGGTAGAAGAAGGGGCGGTGGGTGAAGACCTCGGACGGGGAGTAGCCGGCGTCGCCGCCCAGCCGCAGGGCGCCGAGGACGTACTGGAGGTCGCCGGTGAGGCGCCGGGTGAGGACGGTGTACACGACGGCCGCCGCGGCCGTGACGGCGGCCGCCGGCCACCACAGGGGTGACCGGCGGGCGCGCGCGGCGGCGGGCGCGTCGACCGGGACGGTCGTCGTCGCCATGGGATCAGCCGCCCAGGATGGCGCGCAGGTCGGCGGCGTTCGCCTCGGTGGTCTTCCACAGCTCCTGCTGCCGGCCGTGCACGTCCGCGACCGTGCGGTCGTGGTCGGCGAGCAGGTCGCGGGAGCGCTCCACGAGGACGTCGGCGAGGTTGCGGTCGTGCACCGAGACACCCCATTCGGGGCGGTCGATGTCGCGCAGGAAGTACGCCATCTTCGGGTGCGAGATGAGGCTGATGATGGGCGTGCCGCAGCCGAACGGGATCATGCCCGCGTGGCCGCGCATGCCGATGACCAGCTTGGTGCGCGCGTACAGGTCGCGGATCTCGTCGTTGTCGAAGTCGTACATCGGGATGACGGGCATCGACACGCCGTGCTCGCGGCGCAGGTCGAAGGCGAGCTTCTCGTCGTCGAGGGAGTGCGCGGCGCACTTCACCTGGGCGAGCTCGCCGAGTTCCTTGACGGCCTTGGCCATCTGGGCGAGGAAGTAGCCGTAGTCGTGGCCGAAGCGCAGGCCGGCGCGGTCGTAGGCGGCGTTGAGGAGGATGGTGTCCTCGCGGGTCGCCGGGTCCTGCCAGCCGTCGACCAGCTGGCGGGTGACCGTGGTGGGGCAGGGCTGGAAGCGGACCTTGTCGTGCAGGTGGGCCGGGAGCATCGCCCGGACCTTCTCGATGGAGCCGTGGTTGCGCAGGCCGAAGAAGGACGAGCGCTCGACGAGCAGCCTGAGCGAGGCGCGGAAGCGCTCGGCGCGGTAGGACTGGCCGTCGAAGGCGTTGAAGCCGACGGCGTAGACCGCGATCGGCACGTCGATCCGGCTGAGCAGCTCGTCCGGGACGTTCCACTGCCAGGCGCTGTTGCCGTTGGGCATGGTGTCCGGGATGAACAGTCCGCCGCCGCCGATGACCATGCCCTTGCGGGCGTTGACGCGCTCCAGGGCGGCCTCGTCGAAGAGCCGGTGGGCGTGCACGGAGTGCCAGCGCCGGGAGGTGGTGTCGGGGCCGAAGGCGAGCCGGACGCTCTCCGGGAGCAGCTTGTCGCCGGCGTTGCCCTGGCGGTCCATGTAGAACGCGACGTGCGCCAGCTGGTCCTCGGGGCGGCCGGCGGGCTGGGCGGGGACGCCGATGGTGCGCTGGTGCCAGATGCGGCTGGCGCGGTGGGTCGGGTCGACGGTGAGGCCGTTCGTGGCGTACGTGCGGGCCTGGTCGTCGTCGCCGTGCACCCAGGAGATCTGGGCGAGGCGGGCGTAGGCGGTGGCGGCCCGGTTGGGGGCGGCGGTGGCCAGCAGGAGCTGGGCCCGGGCCTCGTCGTAGCGGGAGACGCTCATCAGGGCGTGCCCGTAGACCTCGTGCGGCCAGGCCTCGTCGATGGGCAGGTGCACGCGCTCCAGGATGTCGACGGCGGCCTGGTAGTCGCCGGCGCCGATGTGGGCGAGGGCGACCTTGCGGGCGGTGTCGATGTCACCGGTGCGCTCGACGTGCGGGGTGCCGTAGTGCACCAGCAGGTCGTGGTGGAGGGTGTCGCCGGCCTCCAGGTAGGCGGCGTGCAGTTCGGCGTCGGTCAGCTCGAACTCGGCCCAGCGTTCCTGCGCCTGTCCGTAGCCGGCCTCGCCGCCCTGCCAGGGCTTGTGGCGGCCGGTGAAGTGCAGGACGGCCGTGTCCTCGGGGACCGGGAGGTCGCCGGAGAGGCGGCGCTTGACGAAGTTGTACTTGGGGTCGAGGTCGACGAAGTCGCCGTCCAGGAGGGCGTTGAGGATGCCCTGGTCGTGCTTGTCCAGCTCGTAGGTGCCGCTGCGGCCGATCGCGTCGATCTTCTCGCAGAACGCGTCGGTCAGGTACTCCTTCTGGATGACGAGCAGACCGCTGTTGAGCATGCGGGTCTTGTCGCCGTAGAAGAACTGCGGGACGGCGGCGAGGCCGTGGCGCAGCGCGAGCAGGTCGTCGATCGGGCCGAGGACCACCATGTCGGTGTCCAGGGTGATCACGGTGTCGTAGTCGCGGATCCGGAAGACGTCGAGGATGAAGTACGCCTTGCGGACCAGGTAGTTGTCCTGGTCGCCCTTGACGTAGGAGTCGTAGTGGCCGGCGTCCACGCGGCGGAACTGCACGCGCGGGTGAAGGGCGCGGATGGCGGCGACGGAGGCGGGGCGCAGGTCGTCGTGGAGGACGAGGAAGTCCTCGCAGACGTCCGGGTTGGACAGCGCGAGGGAGCGCAGCAGGACGAGGAAGCCGGGGAGGTAGTTCTCGTCGACGAAGCTCGCGAAGGCGATGCGGCGCTTGCCGGTCAGGGCGCTGGCGTCGGTGGCGGGCGCCGCGGGGGTGGATATCGCGGGTGTGGTGGTCGTCATCGCAGGGAAATCCTCATGCCGGAGACGCTCTGGGCCCGTTCCATGACCCACGCCTTCTCGCTGCCGTATTCGTGCACGTTGGTGATGGCCAGCTTCATCGCCTCGGGGAGGCGGTAGGCGCCGCTCTCGTAGAAGTCGAAGCCGATCAGGTCGAGGGTGGGGCTGACGTCGAGGTGGTCGAGCAGCCACAGCATGTTGAAGCCGGAGGTGGGGATGGCCGAGAACTGCTCGGTGGTCCACCCGCCGATGTTGCGCACGGGCCAGCGCAGCGACTCGTCGTTGATGTACGTCTGGGCGCCCGGGACGAGCTTGTTGCGGACCGAGTACTTCCAGTCGGGCGAGTTGCCGCCGAAGACGAGCCGGATGCCGACCGGCTGGTCCCAGTTGTAGGCGTGCTTGTGGATGGTGACGTGGATGTCGGTCTTCTTGCCCGTGTGCACCGGGTCGATGCGGTACGAGTTGAAGCGGACGACCAGGTCGTAGCCGTCGATCCGGGAGCCCATGCCGCTCTCGCCGACCTTGCCGGAGTTGGCGATCAGGCAGATCGACTTTCCGGCGACCCGGTTGCGGAACTCGCCGAGGCTGAGCCACTGCACGCCCCCGAACAGGGGGTCGGGGACCGGGCCGCGCATCCGGTTGCGGCGGGAGTCGGCGTAGAGGGCGAGGGCCTGGGTCAGCTCGGCGGTGGGCCGGGGCTGCTGGGCCGTGGTCAGGTCCAGGTACTGGGCGAAGGCCTCCTGGAGCTCCTGCTCCGGCGTGCCCTGGCGGTCCATCGCGCGCAGGGCGCCGACCAGACGGGCCTGGGCGCCGCTCTGGTCGCCGGCGGCGTGCGCGGCGAGGCCGTCGGCCCAGACGTCGGTGGCGGGGCCCTCGGCGAAGCGGGCGGCCTCCGGGGCCGTGCGCTCCAGGAGGGTGAGCAGCTCGGTGCGGGCCTTGGTGGCGGCGTGGATGCCGTCGACGCGGGCGCGGACGCCGAAGCCGTCGTCCTTGGTCAGCTCGAGGTAGCGCTCGTAGGCCTCGGCGGCGGCCTCCGGCAGGCCCAGCGCCTCCAGGACGCGGCCGCGCAGCCGCCAGCCGGCGCGGGAGTTGCGGCGCTGGTGGAGGATCGTGTCGGTGATGAGCACGGTCAGGTTCAGCTCGTCGTCGTAGCCGCAGACGACGGCCTTGTTGCCGACGGCGAGCAGGGCGTCCAGGACGCCGTTGCTGATGCCGCCGCCGGTCGTCGCCGCCTTGGTGCGCCGCAGGATGCTGGTGGCGGTGACCGGCGCGGCCGGCTCCTGGGTCGCCCACAGGGCGAGGAGCTGGCGCAGTGCCTCGGCGAGCGCGAGGCGGCGGGGGTCGAGGCTGCCGACCAGCTTGCCGCTGTGCACCGAGCACGCACGCAGGCATTCGTCCAGCGTGACCGGGGACGGCGCTGACGAGGGCCTTTCCGGCCTGGTGTCTGACCCTCTGCTGCGGACCCTCGTCATGGTTCTCCTGGCATCTGAACTGACGTATGAAAATGACACAGAACTACTGCATGTCAATGGGAGGTTGGGAGAACGTAAGAAAGGAAAACGACGTCCAGGTGAACCCCTCGGAACACGGGGGCGAATGCTGACACTGTCGAACAGAAGTTTTCCGGGTGACGTCATAGAGTCCGCATAGACGGCACCCATGCGAATTCCGAGGTACACCGGCGTGACACAGACGGTCGTGAACACGACACAGGGGAGCCCCATCGCCGCCGCCCCCGTGAAGGCGGCACCGTCCGGCGGCCGACTGCGCGCCCTGGACGGCCTGCGGCTGCTGGCCGCGCTGATGGTGGCCTGCTACCACTACGGCGGCCGCGGCGGTGACATCACCCACGCCTGGGGGACCTCGGCGGCCCGGGTGTTCCCGACCCTGCACACGCCGTTCGCGTACGGCTGCCTCGGCGTCCAGGTCTTCTTCGTGATCAGCGGATTCGTCATCTGCATGAGCGGCTGGGGCCGCTCGCTGCGCTCATTCTTCGCCTCCCGCACGGCCCGTCTGATGCCCGCGTACTGGGTGGCGGTCCTGCTGGTGAGCGCCGTCTTCGCGCTGCCGTTCGTCGTCTACGAGACCGTCTCACCGAGCGACGCCCTGGTGAACCTGACCCTGCTTCAGCAGCCGCTGGGCGTGGACCGGGTGCTCGGCGTGGACTGGACGCTGTGGGCGGAGGTCCGCTTCTACGCCCTGTTCGCGCTGTGCGTGGTGCTGCCGGGCGCGAACCGGCGCCGGGTGATCCTGTTCTGCGCGGGCTGGATCCTGGCGGCGGCGATCGCGCAGGGCGCGCACCAGCCGCTGCTCGACATCGTGCTGATGCCGGAGTACGCGCCGTTCTTCGTCGGCGGGGTCGGCCTGTACCTGGTCCACCGCGACCGCCGCGACCCCTACGCCTGGGGGATCGTGGTCGTGAGCTTCCTGATCGGCCAGCACTACGCGGTGCGCAGCCTGTGGAACGCGGCCGACCCGAACGCCTTCGCGCACCGCACGTCCTTCGGCATCATCGCGGTCGTCGCCTTCGGGTTCGCCGCCGTGGCCGCGATCGCGCTGGGCCGGCTGGACCGGGTGAACTGGCGCTGGCTGACCGTGGCCGGGGCGCTGACCTACCCGTTCTACCTGGTGCACGAGCACCTGGGCTGGGTCGTCGTCGAGACGCTGCACCGGAAGCTGGGGGTGCCGTCGGCGGCGACGTTCCTGCTGACCATCGCCTCGATGCTGGTCCTGGCGTGGGTGATGAACAAGGTGGTCGAGGAGCGGCTGACGCCGAGGCTGCGGAAGGCGCTGGCGGCCCCGCGCTGGTGAATTCCCGGTGAATTGCCGGGCCTTTTTCAGGAAACTCCGTAGCGCACCCCGATTCCCGCGACGACGATCTCCAACCCCTCCTCGAAATGCTCGTCGTAGTCGGCGAAGATCTCCGCGCCCGCCCGTGCCGACAGCGGGAACTCGGCGAGCAGTCGGGCGCGTTCCGCCACGTCGTAGCCCTCGCGCCGCTCGTCCGGCAGCGGCTGCACGCCCTGCTCCTCGATGACGAAGCCGACGGTGTACGCGAACGTGGCCGACGTGGCCCGCACGGCCTGGCCGAGGGTGAAGCCGGCCGCCGTGAACAGCCGCAGCGTCTCCTCCATCTGGTGGGCGTGGTCGGTGCCGGTGAAGCGTGAGCCGCTGAACACCTTCGCGCCGTCGCGATAGGCGAGCAGCGCCTCGCGCAGCCCCCGGTTGGCCTTGCGCAGCCGCTCCTGCCAGGTGTCGCCGGGATCGAGCCGCGCGCCGGCGACCATCCGCCGGTACATCTCCGTCGCCATCTCGTCGAGCAGCGCCTGCTTGTCCTTGAAGTGCCAGTACAGGGCAGGCGCCTTGACGTCGAGTTCCCTGGCGATGGCGCGCAGGGTCAGTCCGTCCAGGCCGGTCTCGTTCAGCAGCGCCAGGGCGGTGTCCGCGACGCGCTTGCGGTCGAGGGGGGCTCGTCGTTCGGTGGTCACGCTTGACAGTTTAACGCCGTTAAGGGCACGCTCGTGGGCGACGGCACTTAACAACGTTAAGGAGATTGCTGTGCGACACACGGGCGTACGACACACGGACGTACTGGTCATCGGGGCGGGCCCCACGGGCCTCGCCCTCGGCATCGACCTGGCCCGGCGCGGGGTGAGCGCGCTGGTGGTGGAACGGGGCGCCACCCTGGCCCCCGGCTCCCGCGGCAAGGGCATCCAGCCGCGCACGATGGAGGTCTACGAGGATCTGGGCGTCCTCGACGAGATCCTCGCCGTCGGCGGCCCCTACCCGGTGGGCCTGATCTGGCAGGACGGCTCGCCGGCCGGCGAGCACCGGATGTTCGACCCGGCGGAGGACGGCGAGGAGGGCTCGCGCTTCACCGGGCCCTGGATGGTCCCCCAGTGGCGCAACCAGGAGATCCTGCGGGCGCGGCTGGAGGAGCTGGGCGGCGCGGTGCTCTTCGGCCACGAGGTGGTGCGGGTCGAGCAGGACGCGGACGGGGTGACGGCGCACTTCGCCTCCGGCGAGCCGGTGCGCGCCCGGTACGCCGTCGCCGCCGACGGGGGCCGCTCGGTGGTGCGCCGGGCGCTGGGCATCGGGATGACGGGCGAGACGGTCGACCCGGATCCGCTGCTGGTGGCGGACGTGCGGATTCCGGGGCTGGGGCGGGAGTGGTGGCACGTCTTCCCGCCGGGCGGGCCGGGTACCGGCTTCCTCGCGCTGTGCCCGCTGGCCGGCACGGAGGACTTCCAGCTCGTGGCGCAGTTCCCGGACGGGACCGACATCGACCTCTCCCCGGACGGCGTCCGCAAGGTCGTCGGCGAGCGCACCCATCTCGCGCCCGAGGACGTCACCGAGGTCGGCTGGACGTCGAACTTCCGCCCGCGCGCGGCCCTGGCGGACCGCTTCCGCGAGGGCCGGGTCCTCCTCGCCGGGGACGCCGCCCACATCCACTCCCCGGCCGGCGGCCAGGGCCTGAACACCAGCGTCCAGGACGCGTACAACCTGGGCTGGAAGCTGGGGGCGGTGCTGGGCGGACGGGCGCCGGAGAGCCTCCTCGACACCTACGAGGAGGAGCGCCGGCCGATCGCCGCGCGGGTGCTCGGCCTGTCGACCGCGATCCACCGGGACGAGGCCCGCCGCGACGCGGGCACCCGTCAGCTGGGCCTGGACTACCGGGACTCGTCACTGACGGAGGAGACCAGGCGGGACCCGGGTTTCGTGCGCGCCGGCGACCGGGTCCCCGACGTGACGGTGGACGGCGTCCGCCTCTTCGACCGCCTCAGGGGCCCGGACTGGACCCTGCTGACCCTGGCGGAGGGCGTGTTCCTGGTCCGACCGGACGGCTATGTCGGCTGGGCGGGCGAGACGGCGGAGGGAATGGCGGACTACCGGGCGCGCGCCGGCGCCTGAGGCGTCACGCGCTCGCCAGCGTCAGCTTCACGGCGAACCCGAGGAACAGCGCCCCCGCGGCCGAGGTGGCCCCCGCCGCCAGCCGCCTGCGCCGCCGGAAGGACGCCGCGAGCTTGGTCCCGCCGAATATCAGCGCGCTGAGATACAGGAAGCTCGCCGCCTGCGCGAACGCCCCGAGCACGACGAACGACAGCGCCGGGTAGGCGTACCCCGGGTCGACGAACTGCACGAAGAAGGCGACGAAGAACAGGATCGCCTTGGGGTTGAAGAGGCTGATGACCAGGGCCCGCCGGAAGGGACGCTCGTCGGAGACGGCTTCCCCGGCCTCCGGGAGCGTGCGCTCCCGCCGGGTGCGCCACATCCCCCACGCGGCCCGCAGCATGCCGATGGCCAGCCAGGCCAGATAGCCGGCGCCCGCGTACTTCACGATCCCGAACAGCACCGCGTTGCCCTGCAACAGCGAGGCGACGCCGGCGGCGGAGAGCGTCATCAGCACGGTGTCCCCGCACCACACACCGGCCGCGGCCGTATACCCGGCCCGGGTACCGCGCCGGGCGGCGACGGAGAGGACGTACAGGGAGTTGGGGCCGGGGAGCAGGACGATGAGGACCAGGCCCGCGAGATAGGTGGGGAGATCGATGACGCCGAACATGGGGACGAGTGTCGCACGGGGGTACGACAGTCAGTCGTCGCCGTCCAGAAGGGTGTCCACGGAGAGCTCGAGGGTGACACCGACGGACTCGGGGACCGGCACGCTCTGCCCCCGCTTGAAGCGGACAGGGTCGGGATACGCGCCGTCGGCCGGGTCGGTGTAGAGGAGCACCTCGTCGTGCTTGCGGTCGGCGATGAGGTAGGCAGGGATACCGGCCTGGGCGTAGCACTCGACCTTGGGACCGAGGTCGTCGGACCAGTTCGACGACGTCACTTCGACAACCAGTCGGAAGACGTTCGGAGCGTAGTAGTTCTTCGTCACGTGGGCGTCCCGGAAGTCCTCTTCGACGATGGAGAAGTCAGGGATCGCGAAGTCTGCGGGCAACGTGGGAAGCCAGATGCCGACACCCTGTACGTACCGGAGACCCGCTTTCCGGGCTCCGGCCGTATGGAATTGCACGACGAGCCAAGACAACGACAGGGCATGCGAGCCATCCGGCGGCGGTGTCACAGTGAGCCTCCCCTGGAGAATCTCCACGCGGTGCCCAGGCAGTGCACGGGAAAGCTGGTCGGCGGCTTCGCTCAACGTCAGCTCGTGTTGCAGTACGGCCACGGCATCCTCCTTTTCAGGGGTCACTCTTCACGAGCGTAACCGGGGGCGCGAAGTTTCCGCGTCAGTTCACTCGTTCGAAGTAAACGCCCTGCTCAGAAGGCATCCGACGGCACATACGTCCCCCACACCCCCCGGAGGGCACCGCACACCTCGCCCACCGTCGCGCGGGCCCGCAGCGCCTCCTTCATCGGGTACAGGACGTTGTCCTCCCCCTCGGCCGCCTTCCGCAGAGCGTCCAGGGCCGAGTCGACCGCCCCCTGGTCCCGCTCCGCCCGGAGCCGGGCGAGCCGCTCCGCCTGCTGGGCCTCGATCGCCGGGTCCACGCGCAGCGGTTCGTACGGCTCCTCCTCGTCGAGCTGGAAGCGGTTGACGCCGACCACGACCCGCTCGCCGGAGTCGGTCTCCTGGGCGATGTGGTAGGCGGAGTGCTCGATCTCGGACTTCTGGAAGCCGTGCTCGATCGCGGAGACGGCGCCGCCCAGGTCCTCGACCCTCCGCATCAGCGCGACAGCGGCCGCCTCGACGTCGTCGGTCATCCTCTCGATCACGTACGACCCGGCGAAGGGGTCGACCGTCGCGGTCACGTCCGTCTCGTACGCCAGGACCTGCTGCGTACGCAGGGCGAGGCGCGCGCTCTTGTCGGTCGGGAGCGCGATCGCCTCGTCGAAGGAGTTCGTGTGCAGGGACTGGGTGCCGCCGAGGACCGCCGCGAGGCCCTGGACCGCGACCCGGACCAGGTTGACCTCCGGCTGCTGGGCCGTCAGCTGGACGCCCGCCGTCTGGGTGTGGAAGCGCAGCATCAGCGACTTGGGGTTCCGCGCGCCGAACTCGTCCCGCATCACCCGCGCCCAGATCCGGCGGGCGGCGCGGAACTTCGCGACCTCTTCGAGGAGGGTCGTCCTCGCCACGAAGAAGAAGGAGAGACGCGGCGCGAAGTCGTCGACGTCCATGCCGGCCGCGACCGCCGTACGGACGTACTCGATACCGTCCGCCAGGGTGAACGCGATCTCCTGCGCGGGGGACGCACCCGCCTCCGCCATGTGGTAGCCGGAGATCGAGATGGTGTTCCACTTCGGGATCTCGGCCTTGCAGTACTTGAAGATGTCGGCGATCAGCCGGAGGGACGGCTTCGGCGGGAAGATGTACGTCCCGCGCGCGATGTACTCCTTCAGCACGTCGTTCTGGATCGTGCCGGTCAACCGGTCCGCGCGGACGCCCTGCTCCTCGGCGACCAGTTGGTACAGCAGGAGCAGCAGCGCGGCGGGCGCGTTGATCGTCATCGACGTCGAGACCCTGTCCAGCGGGATCCCGTCGAACAGCACCCGCATGTCGTCGATCGAGTCGATGGCGACGCCCACCTTGCCGACCTCGCCGTGCGCGATCGGGGCGTCGGAGTCGTGGCCCATCTGGGTGGGCAGGTCGAAGGCGACCGACAGTCCGGTCGTGCCGTGGGCGATCAGCTGCCGGTAGCGGGCGTTGGACTCCACCGCCGTACCGAACCCGGCGTACTGGCGCATGGTCCACGGGCGGCCGGTGTACATCGACGGGTAGACGCCCCGGGTGAAGGGGTACGCGCCCGGTTCGCCGAGCTTCTCGGCGGGGTCCCAGCCCGCCAGGGCCTGCGGCCCGTACACCGGCTCGATGGGTAGTCCGGACTCCGACTCACGCGCCATTGGTGTGATGCCTCCCATTGAGTGCCGCGGGGACGCGGGGACCTTCCTCACGGACGGGATTCCGTCCCGTTCACCACCATGCCGGTCCGTTCGCGGGGCGTCATCCGGGGGGAACATCTCAGGCATGCGGATCCGGAGATCGATCACCGCCCTGGCCGGCACGGCGGCCCTGGCGACGGTGTGCGGCTGTACCGTGCAGGCGCGGGAGACGGACGGCGGGGCACGCTCGCCCGTCCACATCGACGTCACCGGGACGTCGCAGGCACCGGCACGGACACCGGCGCCGGGCGCCGGCGTCGACGACAAGCCGAGCGAATCCCCCACCCCGAGCGCCACGCCGTCCCCCGCCCCCGCCGTCCTGTGGTCCCGTGGCGACACCGGGCCGGACGTCCGTGAACTCCAGGCCCGGCTGCGGCAGGTGGCGTGGCTCTTCGAGGGGCCGACGGGCACGTACGGCGCGGCCACCGAGGAGGCCGTGAAGGGGTTCCAGGGCAAGCGCGGGCTGCCACGGACCGGGCGGACCGACACGGTCACCTGGCAGCGGCTGGTGCGGATGACCCGTGAACCGAGCGAGTGGGAGCTGTACCTGATGGGCGGCCAGCCGGCCGCGGCACCCGACCCGCGGTGTCTGACGGGGCGGGTGCTGTGCATCGACAAGACCAGCCGCACCCTGCGCTGGATGATCGACGGACGGACCGTGTCGACGCTGTCGGTCCGGTTCGGCTCGCAGTACACGCCCACCCGGGAGGGCGTGTTCCACGTGTACTGGAAGTCCCGCCACCATGTGTCCACGCTCTACGACTCGCCGATGCCGTACGCGATGTTCTTCAGCGGCGGCCAGGCGGTGCACTACTCGGCCGACTTCGCGGCCCGGGGGTACGCCGGTGCCTCGCACGGCTGTGTGAACGTACGGGACGAGGCGGCGATCGCGCGGCTCTTCGCGCAGGTGAGGAACGGCGACAAGGTCGTCGTGTCCTGGTGATCCGGTAGGAGGAGTGGGGCGCGAGCGGGACCGGGGGAACGTGTCCCGCCCGCGCCAGGTGCACGAGCCGTCGGTACGGGGGGAACCCCGGCTCAGTGCGAGGGCCGATGACCAGTCGGCTCACTTGTTACTGCGTCGGAGCCGCGGAAAACGTCACACCCGTCGCGGAAAATTCTTCAGCGGGTGGGAACAGCGCAGGTCAGCGGCCGTTCTGGCGGTGGCCGTTTCCGCTGTGGCCGTTTCCGCTGTGACCGGTGCTGTCGGTTCCGCCGTGGCCGTTGCGGTTGCCGTCGTTGCCGTTGCCGTCGTGGGAGTGGCCGCCGTGGGACGAGCCCTCGCGGCCGTCACGGCCGTCACGGTCGTCACGGTCGCCGCGGTGACCGTCGCCGTCACCGTCGTCGCCGTCCCTGCCGTCGTTTCCGTCCTTGCCGCCGTCGTTCCCGCCCGCGCGGCCGGGTCTGTCGTCCTGGCCGCCGGAGTCGTCGTCGCCCTGACGGCTGTCGCGGGCGTCCGTGCCCTGGCCGTCCCGGCCGAACGTGCTCCTGCCGCTCTCGCGCGTGTCGCCCCGGGAATCGGTCCGGCCCGCGGTGCCCTTGAGGACGTCCGCGCAGTACGTCCGTACCCGCGACGGACCGCCCGCCAGGCGTTCCAGGGTCCGGCGGCGCTCGGCGTCCGGCGTCCGGCCGGCGCGGACGTCACGGCAGGAGGAGGTCACGCCGCTCGGAACGGTGCCCTTGCGGTCCGGGGCGGCGGAGGTGTCGTCGTCGGTGTCGGTGTCGGTGTTCCCGGGGGCCTCGGCGCCGGGGGCACCGGTGCTCGCGCCGGCGTCGGGCGTCGCCGGGGCCGTGCCCTTGCCGGTGGCGTCCGGCTCGGGGGAGACCAACGGCTGCTCGGGGTTCGCGGGGGCCGAGACGGAGGCACCGGGCCGAGCCGGCTCACCGCCGCCGAAGGGGCCCGGCAGCACACCGGTACCGGCCGCGACCGCGACCCCGCCGGCCAGGCCCACGGCGAGCGCGGCGGCCAGCGAGAGCCGGGCGGTCCGGCTCCAGCGGGACCGCCCGCCGACGGCCGCCGCCCGGGTCCGGGGAGGCTGTCCGCCGATCCGCACCAGCCCGCCGTCGGACGCACCGGACGCGCCGGACGCGCCGGACGCGAGCGCGGCGCCACGGGGGCGGGGAATGGCGACGGAGGCGACCCGCTCACCGACGGCAACGGCCTCGTCCGCGGCGCGGGTCTCGTGGGCGGCGCGGAGGTCGAACAGCTCGTCCACGGCGTGCGTCTCGCGGGCGGCTCGGCCGGCGTGGGCCGCGTCGGGCGTACGGGCCCGGCGGAACGCGGCCAGTGCCGCCGCCTCGCCGGCCGCACGCACGTCACCGACGTCCTGCACGCCACCGACCGCACGCACGTCACCGGCGGCCCGGGTGTCACTCGCCGTACGCGCCGCGCGGGCGTCGCGGGCCGCTCGGGCCTCGCGGAACGCCGCCAAGGCCGCCGCCTCGCCCGGGAGTTCCTCGTCGCCGGGTGGGAGCGCGGTGGCCGGGGAGGACAGCGCGGACAGTGTTCTGGCGAGGCGTTCGGCCTGGTCGCGGGTGGTTCTGGAGGCCGTGGCACCGACAGCGTTGTCGGGTGAGTCGCCGCGCAGCAGACGCTCCGCCGTGTCGCGGTCGAGCCACCTGTCCTGCTTGTCGGCCATCACATGTCCTTCTGCGTCCGCGTGCGCGCATGCGTCACACTCGCGGACGTCACCGCGCGCGAGCGCGGGTCGCGCTGGGGCGGCAGTGCGTCGAGCACGCCGGCCGTCTCCGGATCGTCGCCGAGCAGCTCGGCGAGCTTCTTCAGACCGCGGTGCGCGGCCGTGCGCACGGCACCGGGCCGTTTGCCGAGCGTCTCGGCGGCGGTCTTGGCGTCCAGGCCCATCACGACCCGCAGCACGACGGCCTCCGCCTGGTCCTGCGGCAGCCGCGCGATGAGGTCGAGGGTGCGGCCGGTGGCGAGCGCCTCGATGGCCTCGCCGGCGGTGTCGGACTCGGCGGCCCGCCCGGCCAGCTCGGTCTCGTCGCCGCCGATCGCGGGGCGCCGCCCGCGCATGCGTATGTGGTCCAGCGCGCGGTTGCGGGCGATCCGGGCGGCCCAGCCGCGGAAGCGGTCCGCGTCGCCGCTGAACCGTTCGAGGTCCCGGGCGATCTGGAGCCAGGACTCGGAGGCGACGTCCTCGGCGTCGGGTTCGCCGACGAGTGTGCGTACGTACCCGAGCAGGCGCGGGTGCACCGTGCGGTACACAGCCCGGAACGCGCTCTCGTCCCCGTGCTGTGCCGCGAGCACCGCGGCTGTGAGCTCCGCGTCGTCCCCCACGTCGTGGTTTCCTCGGTCGATGTTGGCGGTCGCGGTCTCGGGACCGCTGGTCGTTGCGGTGGTCATGCCGCTTGGCCGTCCGGCGCGAAAGGCACGTTACGACCTGAAACCGCCAGTCGTCCATGTCCGTACAACATGCAACTAACTCGTGACGCGGGAATCGACGCGGGAATCCCGGTCCGGGGGTGTGACAGAAAACGCACTCATGGCGCTGTAGGGAGTACGGGTCGCCGCGCGGCCCGTGCCGCGCGACGGCCGGGGCCTCTCCTGTGGGGGGTGGCGGCCCCGGCCGTTGCCTTGGCAGCACGTCAGGGGGGCGTGTTCCAGTAAGCCGTTACTGGCCTTTTTCGTTGCTCCGGCCGGCCTTCGGGGTCGCCTCGGAGTCGCCGTTGCCGCCGTTGCCGCCCTTGCCCGTGCCGTCGCTCTTGCCGTTTCCGGCCGATTCCGACGCCTGGGCCGACTCCGAAGCCTGGGCCGACTCCGAAGCCGAAGCCGATGCCGACGCGGACGCCGACGCGGACGCCGACGCGGCCAGCCGCGCGCAGTACGCGGTGACGTTCTCCTCGCCGCCCGCCGCCGTCACCAGCCGCTGCCAGGCCGTGGAGTCCATCGCGTTCCCCCGGCCCCGCACCCGCTCGTACGACCGGCAGTGGGCCTCGGTGTCCTGGGCGTTCTCGGGACGCTCCCGCTCCGCCGAGCCGTCCGAGGACGGGCCGGGGGTGAGCGAGGGCTCGGCGGACCGCCCCTCGGACGCGCTCGCCGACTGCCGCGAACGGTCCGCGTCACGGTCGTCGGTGGAGGACGAGGACCCGATCGCGGCGAACGCGACACCGCCCAGCGCGAGGCTCGCGACCAGCGCGGAGAGGGTGGCCCGCAGCGAACGCGCGGTGTGCCGCCGGGTCCGGGGCCGCCAGTCGTCGCGGCGCCGGGTGCGGGCGGTCCGGGCGGTCCGGTGCACGCCGGTGTCCCGGGCGGCCCGGAAGGCGGCCAGGGCCCGCAGCTCGCCCTCGCCGACCGCCGCGGGGCCGGCCGTCGGGCCGGACGGCTCGCGCGGGGCCGGCTCGCGCAGGACCCCGGCGAGCAGCGCTGCCACTCCCGGCGCCACGCCCGGCACCGGTCCCGGCGCAACGCCTGGCGCCATGTCCGCCTCCGGTCGCGCTTCCGCTCCCGCGCCGAGTCTCCTGTCGGCTCCCGCGTCCGAGGCCGGGCGGGCCGGGTGCGCACGCCGACGGCCCGGTTCACCCGTGTCGTTCAGCCGTTCACCCATGTCCGTTTCCGCCTCTGTCCCGTACGTACGCTCCCGCGGCCACCGCCGCCGATCCATACGGACCGCGGCCGACGCCGTTCATTCCGACTCCCCCAGCGCGCGGGATCCGTCATCCGTCACACCCAGCTGACGGGCCAGGCGCTTGAGCCCCCGGTGCGCGGCCGTGCGCACCGCGCCGGGGCGTTTGCCCAGGACGCGGGCCGCGGCGGGCCCGTCGAGCCCCACGACGACCCGCAGCAGCACGGCCTCCGCCTGGTCCCGCGGCAGCCCGCGGACCAGCTCCAGCGCGTGTTCGGTGGAGAGGGACTCCAGGGCCTGGTCGTGGGTGCTGTGCGGGCCGGGCAGTTCGAGCACGTCCTGTTCCGTGGCCGCCGACCGGGGCCGCACCCGCATCCGGCGCAGATGGTCGAGAGCCCGGTGCCGGGCGATGGTCGCCGTCCAGCCGCGGAAGCCCGCGCCGTCGCCCTTGAACCTCCCCAGGTCCCGGGCTATCTCCAGCCAGGCGTCGGAGGCCACGTCCTCGGCGTCGTCGCCGACGATCCCGCGCAGATAGCCGAGCAGTCCCGGCTGCACGAGCCGGTACGCGACGGCGAACGCGGCCTCGTCGCCGTCCTGGGCCCGCGCCACGGCCGCGCCCAGTTCCCCGTCGTACGCCTGCGCGCGCCGGGGTTCCCCTCCCTGGCCCAAGACTGTCCTCGTTCGTGCGGAGTTCCCTGCGGGTCCGCGGCCTGCCCGCCGCCCCCCGGATCCGGACACGGCCATGTCCCCACGCTCATCAGCGCCGGGGCTCACGGAATCGTCACAGCGTGCCGGCCCGGCGTCCGGTCGCGCGGCGACCCGGGCGGTCAGGCCGCCGCCCGGCGGGCGCGGCCGTGCAGGGTCAGGTAGAAGGTGCGCAGGGACTCCTCGGGGGCGCCCGTCTCGAAGCGGTTGACGACCTTGCCGAGGGGGTTCCAGACCCGCCCGTCCGGCATCCGCACCCCGACCCGCTGGCCGAACCAGGCCCGCTGCCGGTCGTCGAGGTCCACCCAGACCGCGCCCCCGCGCCGCACCAGCACCTCACCGACGTACGCGCCCAGTCCCACGAGCGTGTCGTGGGCCCGCTGCCGGTCGGCGCCGCCCTTGCGCAGGCCGTCGATCAGGAAGTCGACGACGCGCAGACTGGCGACGGAGTAGTCGAGGGGCAACCGCCGGTGCCGCGCGGTCGCCGTCGCGACGAAGGAGGCGGCACAGGCTCTCATCCCACCCGCGTCATCCATGGAATCCCTTCCTGCTGGCGTCCTACTGGCGTCCGAGGGGGGAACATCGATCCAGTTCCCCCGCCTGCCCCAGCGCACCGGGCCCCACAAACATCACGGGTCACGCGTGTGTCACCCGTCACATGGCGGCCCTGTCTGCTTCCCGGTGTTCCCCGGTGCTTTCACTGTGCGTTTCCGGCGTTTCCGGCGCTTCCCCTGGCCGGCGGTGCGTTCCTCGTGCGAGGTGACGCTTTCGTGCCCCCGTGCGCTCTGTGAGTGATGAGCGCGAACCTCCACCTCAGGTCCGTACCGCCCGCGGCGCTGCGCAACAGCGCGAACTGGCTGCGGAGGCTGTTCGACGATTCCGACCACCCCACCGACCACGGCGCCGCGCGGGACCAGCGGCATGTGCTGGGCCGGCCCTGCCGGGACCACCAGCTCCTCTACACCGACACCGACGCCGTCCTGGGGGACCAGGCGGTCCTCGGGGGCGGGCGGGTGTGCGCGCGGGGCTCGCAGGAGCCGCCGTTCCTGCTGCTCACCGCCGCCCAGACGGCCCGGGTGGCCGCGTTCCTGGCGGCCGCCGACTTCGACGAGCTGTGGCGTCCGGCCCGTACGGAGCTGCTGCCCCGCTACGGCGGCCCCGGCGAGGAACCCCGCACCCGGGCCGCCTTCGCCGCAGCACACCGGGAGCTGGCCGCCTTCTACCGGACGACCGCGCTGCACCGGGACGCGGTGGTGAAGTGGGTGATGCCGTAAGGGCGTGCGCCGGGCTCACGCCCCGCCCCGCGTGCGCCGGGCTCACACCCCATTGCGCGGGTCATTGCGCAGGCCATCGCGCGTGCGCCGGGCTCAGGACCGGCCGCGCGCCCGGCGGGACACCACCGCGCGCAGCACCCGGCGCCCCTCCGTGGAGACGTCGAGCGCCGGGCGCAGTCCGCCCGCGCCGTGGCCGGCGAGGAGTTCCAGGACGGTGATCTGGCGGCGCAGTTCGGCCGCCACGAGCGGCGACATGCCCTCCGTACGGCCCTCGCGGCGGGAGTCGACCGGGGAGGCGTCCGCGGCCGGGTCGAGCAGGCGGTGTATCTGGAGGGAGGCGACGGAGCAGGCGTCCGCCCACAGCCGCACCTCGGCGGCGGTCCGGTCCTCCGGCGCCGCGTCGAGCATCCGGCGGGCGAGCAGCGCGGCCTCGTCGCCGCCGTCACCGCCGGCCTCGCTGTCATCGCGTTGGTCCAGCTTGCCGCGCGCCTGGGCCAGCACCTCGCCCCAGTCCCCGGAACCGGCCTCGGAGAGGCTGGCCCACAGCGGGCGCAGGATCTCGTCGTCACCTCCGAGCAGCGGCACACACCGATCCAAACAAGCCAACCCGCTGGCAGCCAGTCCGCGTTCGTCGGCCTGAGCGATCAGCTCCACCAGGCTCATCCACGTCTCCCTCGCCAGGGCGCCGACCTTACGGAGCCCGCACTTCCCCTTACTGCGCGCGACGGAGCAAGAGTGTCACAGAGAAGATTTTCGGCCAAGGGTTACCGAGGGATCGGACCGGTTCGACAGCGGCGGGGCCGTCAGCCGACCTGGCCCGCCAGGGTCCTGAACTGCGACCAGGACAGCGACGGCCGGCGCGCGTCCCACAGTTTCTGCGCGGTCGCCCGCAGCGGCATCCGGATGCCGGCCGCGACCTGACCCTGCGTCTGCGAATTCGCGAGGTCGCACCAGACGGCGAAGGACCCGCCGAGGATCTGGGCGTCGTAGCGGGCGGGCACCGCCGTGGTGCCGCGCAGCACCCGCGGGGTCCACTGCTCGTAGATCCGCTGCCCGGTGGGGTAGACGAAGGTCTGCGGCTCACCGAGCACGTAGTAGAGGTACTCGTCGTTGTAGTTGACCACCTTGCGTCCCGCGCCCAGGTAGTCCGCCGGCACCCGTGCCCCGATCTCCTTGCCGGTCCAGTAGGCGACCACGAGGTCGGAGGCGGGTTTCACGGACGTGTTCCGGAAGAAGCCGTCGTTCCACACCCGCATGGTCCGGGCGTGGGCGCGGACCGTGTCGGCGCGGTCGTTCAGCCAGCCCGTCGCGAGGTCGGCGACGCCCGCGCCGGAGCCGTAGCGCTCCCGGGCGGCGGTGGCGAGCTGCGGGTAGGAGGCGGCCGGGTTCGCGACGGTCAGCGCCTGGTACTCGTCGCCGCCCAGGTGCCACTGCGCGCCGGGGAACAGGTCCGCGTACTCGTCGAGCAGGTCGTCGAGGAGGTTCGCGGAGTCCTCCTTCGAGATGTCGATCGCCCCGCGCGTCGCGACCCCGTTCGCGTTGCGCAGCTGGAGCTCGGGGTGGGCGGCGAGCACCGCGCCGAGGTGCCCCGGCGAGTCGATCTCCGGTACGACGGTGATGTGCCGCTGGGCCGCGAGCTGGACGATCTTCCGCACCTGCGCCTTGGTGAGGTGCTGCGCCGCCACGATCTCCGGGTGGGTGTCGGACTCGATCCGGAAGGCCTGGTCGTCGGAGAAGTGCAGGCCGAGCTGGTTGAACTTCAGGTCCCCCAGCTCACGCACCCGGTCCTCGATCCACCCGGGGGTGAAGTGCTTGCGCGCGATGTCGAGCATGAACCCGCGCTGCGGCTTGGCCGGCGCGTCCCGCACGACACCCTCCGGGGCCGTACGCCCCTCGTGCACCTCCTGCTTGAGGGTGCGGGTCCCGTAGAACACCCCGGCGTCGGAGGGCCCGCTGATGGTGACGCGCCCCCCGCGCACGGTCATGGCGTACGACTCCGGGTTCGCGCCCGCGTCGTCGTTGAGCGCCAGCCGCAGGTCGCCGGCGCGGATGTCGTCCTTCTCCCCCGCGTACGTCAGCCCCAGCTCCCCGGCGATCAGCCGCCCCTCGTCGGCGAGGTCGCCGTCGCTCACCACCACGCGGTTGCCCGCGGCGGGGCGCCAGCCCGGCCCGCGGGCGGGGGTGTGGGCGCTCACGGCGGGGATGGTGCGGGGGGTGGTGGAGAGGGCGTAGGAACGGCTGGGGCTCGGTGTGACGGCCGGCGCGCGGCCCGCGGCGGCCGGTCCGTCGCCGTCGGCGGCTCCCTGGGAGGTCTCGCGGCCCGCGGTCGCCCCGGTGGGCTCGCCGTCGTCGCCCGACGTGGCGTACAGCCCCAGCCCCACACCGAGCGCGGCGACCAGGCCGCCGGCTATCAGCGCCCGCGGCGCGACGCGCTGCTGCGGCTTCCTCTGGGGCGCCCGGCGCCGATGCCTGCTCACGCCGCCCACCGTACGGCCCCCGTCCGGGGCAGGCGCGCCGAGGAAGTCCACAACGGGTTCCGAAACTCTCTCGTTCGAGTGAAATTCGGGCATCCGTCGGACACATGCTGACCACTCTCGATAACGTGGCGCCACATATTTCACTGCCTCCCCTGCCACACCACACGTGACGCGAGGATCCACGCTGCCTGCGCACCCGCTTTCCCGTCCGACCGGCCAACTCCCGATACCGGCGCAGACCCGGACATCTCCGGCCCCCCTGCTGGACGGCTTCAACACCACCCCCGCCGAGGAGGCCCACCGCGCCCTCCTCGGCTGCCTGCGCAGCCTCCGCTGGGCCCGCCGGATCGCCGACCACCGCCCGTACCCGACGGTCGAGGCGCTCCTCGCCGCGTCGGACGAGGCGGCGTACGACCTGACGGCGGGGGATCTGGCGGAGGCGCTGGCCGGCGAGTCCCTCCCGCCGCTGCCGGACGACACGTACGAGGCGGCACACAGGGCGCTGCGTGCGGCGTACGCGGCGTACGAGGCCCGCTTCGGCCACGCGTTCGTCATCTATCTGGGCGACACGCCGCCGCGTGAAACGCTCGATCACGTCCTCGAAGCCATCCGGTCACGATTGACGAACGATCCGGAGGAGGAGCGGGTGGTGACGGCGGAGGAACTCCGGCGCCTCGCGCGAGGGCGGCTGGTGGCGCACCTGCGGGGCGCGGGGCTGTGACATGCGCGGCTCCACCGCGGGGCGCGACCGGCAGCACCGAACCACAGACGGCACATAACGCCACAACCCACCCCGGATGCCTCCGACGCTCACCCATACGCGTGCCACTTTGATCACACCGATAGGCCCGGCGTAAGCCCAGCGCCAGCGCGTCGCTACGATGCTGGGGGCCGGTGGACCGTACCCGGCCGGGCCCGTCCGACACCGAAGCCGGCAGGCCCCAATCCCCGCTCCCGGAGGGTTCTTCCGTGCCGGCTGGAACGCTGTACCGCGGCCGGGAAGGAATGTGGTCCTGGGTGGCTCATCGAGTCACCGGCGTCCTCATCTTCTTCTTCCTGTTCGTTCACGTGCTGGACACCGCACTCGTCCGTGTCTCCCCCGAGGACTACGACAAGGTCGTGGCCACGTACAAGACGCCGATCGTCGCGCTGCTGGAGTACGGCCTCGTCGCCGCCATTCTCTTCCACGCGCTCAACGGCCTGCGTGTCATCGCCGTCGACTTCTGGTCGCAGGGCCCCCGCTACCAGAAGCAGATGCTCTGGGGTGTCGTCATCCTGTGGCTGGTGCTGATGCTCGGGGCCATCTACCCCGTCCTCGGCCACGCCGCTCGTGAACTGTTCGGGAGCTGACACCGATGGCCACCACTGAAACCACCGCGTCCGGGATCGGCCCCGTCGAGGGCGGCTCGGTCTACAACGTCGACAACCCGGCGCCCCTCATCGAGGCCCCGCGCAAGCGCACGAAGAAGACCCCGCGCACCACGCGCGGCAACTTCGAGATGGCCGCCTGGCTCTTCATGCGGCTGTCCGGCGTCCTGCTGGTCGTCCTGGTCATCACCCATCTGCTGATCCAGCTGGTGCTGGACGGCGGCGTCTCCAAGATCGGCTTCGCCTTCGTGGCCGGCCGCTGGGCGTCCCCGTTCTGGCAGGTCTGGGACCTGCTCATGCTGTGGCTCGCGATGCTGCACGGCGCCAACGGCCTGCGCACGGTCATCAACGACTACGCGGAGCGCGCGAACACCCGGCTGTGGCTGAAGGGCCTGCTCTACACCGCCACGGTGTTCACCATCCTGCTGGGCACGCTGGTGATCTTCACCTTCGACCCGAACATCCGCTAGGCACGGGGCTGCGAGAATCATGAAGATCCACAAGTACGACACCGTCATCGTCGGCGCCGGCGGCGCGGGCATGCGCGCGGCCATCGAGTCGACGAAGCGCAGCCGCACCGCGGTCCTGACCAAGCTGTACCCCACCCGCTCCCACACGGGCGCCGCGCAGGGCGGCATGGCCGCCGCGCTGGCCAACGTGGAGGAGGACAACTGGGAGTGGCACACCTTCGACACGGTCAAGGGCGGTGACTACCTGGTCGACCAGGACGCCGCCGAGATCCTGGCGAAGGAGGCCATCGACGCCGTCCTCGACCTGGAGAAGATGGGCCTGCCGTTCAACCGCACCCCGGACGGCACCATCGACCAGCGCCGCTTCGGCGGTCACAGCCGCAACCACGGCGAGGCCCCGGTCCGCCGGTCCTGCTACGCGGCCGACCGCACCGGTCACATGATCCTCCAGACGCTGTACCAGAACTGCGTGAAGGAGGGCGTGGAGTTCTTCAACGAGTTCTACGTCCTCGACCAGCTGATCACCGAGGTCGACGGCGTCAAGAAGTCCGCCGGTGTGGTCGCCTACGAGCTGGCCACCGGTGAGATCCACGTCTTCCAGGCGAAGGCCGTGATCTACGCGTCCGGCGGCTGCGGCAAGTTCTTCAAGGTGACGTCGAACGCGCACACCCTGACCGGTGACGGCCAGGCGGCGGTCTACCGCCGGGGTCTGCCGCTGGAGGACATGGAGTTCTTCCAGTTCCACCCGACCGGCATCTGGCGCATGGGCATCCTGCTGACGGAGGGCGCCCGTGGTGAGGGCGGCATCCTCCGCAACAAGGACGGCGAGCGCTTCATGGAGAAGTACGCGCCGGTCATGAAGGACCTCGCGTCCCGTGACGTCGTGTCCCGCTCCATCTACACGGAGATCCGCGAGGGCCGTGGCTGCGGTCCCGAGGGCGACCACGTCTACCTGGACCTCACCCACCTCCCGCCGGAGCAGCTGGACGCCAAGCTCCCGGACATCACCGAGTTCGCGCGGACGTACCTCGGTATCGAGCCGTACACGGACCCGATCCCGATCCAGCCCACCGCGCACTACGCGATGGGCGGCATCCCGACGAACGTCGAGGGTGAGGTCCTGTCGGACAACACCACGGTCGTCCCGGGTCTGTACGCGGCCGGCGAGGTCGCCTGCGTGTCCGTGCACGGCGCGAACCGTCTGGGCACGAACAGCCTCCTGGACATCAACGTGTTCGGCCGTCGGGCCGGCATCGCGGCGGCGGAGTACAGCCAGAAGGCCGACTTCGTCGAGCTGCCGGAGAACCCGGCGGAGCTGGTGATCGACCAGGTGGAGCGGCTGCGGACCTCCACGGGCACCGAGCGCGTGGCGACCCTGCGCAAGGAGCTGCAGGAGACCATGGACGCGAACGTCATGGTGTTCCGCACCGAGCAGACGATCAAGACGGCGGTCGAGAAGATCGCCGAGCTGCGCGAGCGCTACCAGAACGTGTCGATCCAGGACAAGGGCCGGCGGTTCAACACCGACCTGCTGGAGGCCATCGAGCTGGGCAACCTGCTCGACCTGGCCGAGGTCATGGCCGTCTCGGCCCTGGCGCGCAAGGAGTCCCGCGGCGGTCACTACCGCGAGGACTACCCCAACCGCGACGACGTCAACTTCATGCGCCACACCATGGCGTACCGCGAGGTGGGCGACGACGGCAGCGAGACTGTCCGTCTCGACTACAAGCCGGTCGTCCAGACCCGCTACCAGCCGATGGAGCGTAAGTACTGATGGCAACCCCTGTTCTGGACAAGTCGGACGCGGCCGGCCAGCCCGAGCCCGGCTTCGCCGACTCCCCGTACATCACGGTCACCTTCCGCGTCCGCCGCTTCAACCCGGAGGTCTCGGGCGAGGCGACCTGGGAAGACTTCCAGCTGGAGATCGACCCCAAGGAGCGCGTCCTCGACGGCCTCCACAAGATCAAGTGGGACATCGACGGCACGCTGACCTTCCGCCGCTCCTGCGCCCACGGCATCTGCGGCTCGGACGCGATGCGGATCAACGGCAAGAACCGCCTGGCGTGCAAGACGCTGATCAAGGACATCAACCCCGAGAAGCCGATCACGGTCGAGCCCATCAAGGGCCTGACGGTCCTGAAGGACTTGGTCGTCGACATGGAGCCGTTCTTCCAGGCCTACCGGGACGTCATGCCCTTCCTCATCACGAAGGACACGAACGAGCCCACGCGCGAGCGTCTGCAGTCGGCCGAGGACCGCGAGCGCTTCGACGACACCACGAAGTGCATCCTCTGCGCCGCGTGCACGTCGTCCTGCCCGGTCTTCTGGAACGACGGCCAGTACTTCGGCCCGGCCGCCATCGTCAACGCGCACCGCTTCATCTTCGACTCGCGTGACGAGGCCGGCGAGCAGCGCCTGGAGATCCTGAACGACCGCGACGGCGTCTGGCGCTGCCGCACGACCTTCAACTGCACGGACGCCTGCCCGCGCGGTATCGAGGTCACGAAGGCGATCCAGGAGGTGAAGCGAGCGCTGATCACGCGCCGCTTCTGATCTCCCCTGAGCTCCACCCCCGAGGGCCCCGCACACATCCCGTGCGGGGCCCTCGGGCGTTCCGACCACGATCGGGTGAACGTGGCTCGTACGGGACGTGGGGGCGGCAACCTGCCTACGATGATGGCCTCGACACCCGCCCACAGGAGGCACGCGATGTCCGCTGCAGCCGTCGAGCAGCCCTTCGACGACGAGGAGCCGGTCACCCTCACGGCGATCGCCGACGAGATCATGGAGCGCCACCCGGGCTACCGCGTCGAGATCATCGGAGGAAATCTCCTCGTGACCCCGTCCCCGGATGTGCCCCACGCTCGCGCGCTGACCAAACTCATGCGGCCGTTCATCGCAGCAGGACTGGACGACGGTGAGACCGAGGTGCTCCAAGGCATCGGCCTCTGGCTGCCCACGGACGCCGAGGACTACGCCATCCCCGACCTCGCCGTGGTGGACGCCGACATCGACGACCACCTCATCGAGAACAACGCGTACGACCCGGTCTGCTTCCGGCTCGTCCTGGAGGTCACCTCCAAGAACTGGAAGAACGACCTGAAGACCAAGGTCGCCGCCTACGCCGAGGCGAAGGTCCCGGTCTACGTCGTCGTCGACCGCAAGCACCAGCGCCTGCACGTCCTCACGGAGCCGGTCGGGGACACGTACGAGAACCACCGCCCGCACGCCCCCGGCGAGATCGTCGCCCTGCCCGACTCGATCGGTGCCAAGGTCTCCCTGGACGTGACGGCGATCCTCGAGGCGGGCCGGCCGAAGGCGAGGGGCTGAGCCTGGGGGTGCGCGGCGCGTGGCCGTTCGGGGCGAGCCGCCACTGACGACGCCTCCGGGCGAGTGACCCCCACGGTCGGGCCTTCTTGGTCCGCGAGGCGGGATACCTAATCTGATGGCATGTCAGATGATCTGTCGTACGAGCTGCTCGGCTTCGACAACGTGCTGTTGCCCGTCGGGAACCTCGGGGAGGCCGTGGGGTTCTACGAGCGAGCGGGGTTCGCGGTGGCGTTCCGGTTCGACGAGGCCGGGATCGCGCTGCTGAGGGTGGGGGGCGAGACGCCCGGGATCCTGCTCAGGCAGGAGGAGGGGCTGGGGCACCGGCCGCCGCCGTGGCCCTCGCAGAGGGTGTGGCTGGAGGTGCCGGACGCGCGCGTGGCGGCGCGGCGGCTGGCCGAGGCCGGCGTCACGCCGCTCGACGCGCCGTTCTCCGTGGCGACCGGGTGGACCGTCGAGGTCGCCGACCCCTGGGGGAACGTCCTGGGGTTCACGGACTACACCAAGCGGCCGGAACTCGGCCGGAGGCCCTGACGCCCGACCATGACACCCAGCCGCGACGCGGGCCGTGACGCAGGTGCCGCACAAGCGAGTTGAACACGTTCAAAAGCAGGGCTACAGTCATCCCTGACAGCGTTTTGAACGCGTTCGAAAGGGTGGGGAACATGGACCGCACGGTCATCGCCTACGTCATCTACCTGGTCGTCAGCATCGCGCTGACCATCTGGGTCGCCCGGACCCTCAGCCGCAACGGACGGGTCTTCCTGGCCGACGTGCTCCAGGGCAACGAGAAGCTCGCCGACGCCGTCAACCACCTCCTGGTGGTCGGCTTCTACCTCGTCAACCTCGGCTTCGTCGCCCTCTACCTGAGCGGCGACGAGACCATCCAGGACACCCGGGGCGTCTTCGAGGCCCTGTCGACCAAGCTGGGTGTGGTGCTGCTGGTCCTCGGCGTGATGCACCTGGGCAACGTGTACGTGCTCAACCGGATCCGGCGGCGTGGGGTCATGGAGCGGGAGCAGGTCCCGCCGGTCGCCCCGCAGGCCTGGGCCACCCCGTCGGCCGGGGCGTGAGCACCGTGACCGCCCCGCAGGCCACCACGGGCCGGGACGCCGCGCGCGTCCCGGTCCGCCGGCTCACCGTCCTCTACGACGCCGACTGCGAACTGTGCGCCTTCGTACGCGACTGGCTGAACCGTCAGCCGCAGCTGGTGCCGCTGGAGCCGATCCCGGCCGGGTCCGCCCGGGCCCGGGACCGCTTCCCCGGCCTCGACCACCGCGCCACCCTGGAGGAGATCACCGTCGTCGGCGACTCCGGCCAGGTCTACCGGGGCGCCGCCGCCTGGATCGTCACCCTGTGGGCGCTGCGCGAGCACCGCCCGCTCGCCCACCGGCTGAGCACCCCCGCCGGGGCGAAGCTGGCCAAGGGCGCGGTCCTCGCGGCCGCCAAGTGGCGCGGGGCACGGGCCAGGGACGCACGGTGGGGTGGAGCCTCGTACCGGAGCGCGGACGGCTGGAGCTACGACCCGCGCCAGGGCTGGACGCACACCCCGCCCACCTGTGCCGACGGGGCCTGCTCAACTGGTTAGGCTCTCGTCCGTGTCCGCCAACAACGACGGCCCCGCCGAGGCCGCTCCCCCGCCCCCTACCGAGCCCCACGAGGCGTCGCCCGCGTCCAAGTCGGAACAGACCCGCGCGCTGATCCTGGAGACGGCGATGCGGCTGTTCCAGGAGCGCGGTTACGACAAGACGACGATGCGGGCCATCGCCCAGGAGGCCGGGGTCTCCGTAGGAAACGCCTACTACTACTTCGCCGGCAAGGAGTGGCTGATCCAGGGCTTCTACGACCGCCTCGCCGCCGAACACCGCGAGGCGGTCCGGGACATCCTGGCGCGGGAGACCAGCCTGGAGGCCAGGATGGCGGGCGTCCTGCGGACCTGGCTGGACGTGGCGATGCCGTACCACGAGTTCGCGGTGCAGTTCTTCAAGAACGCCGCGGACCCGGACAGCCCGCTCAGCCCCTTCTCCGCGGAGTCGGAGCACGCGCGCGTGGAGGCGATCGCCGTCCACAAGGAGGTCCTCGCGGGGTCGAAGGCGAAGGTGCCGGAGGAACTGCGGGAGGTGCTGCCCGAGTTGATGTGGCTCTCCCAGATGGGCCTCGTCATGTACTGGATCTACGACCGTACCGAGGGCCGTGAGCGCAGCTACCGGCTCGCCGACCGGGGCGCCCGGCTCACCGCGCGGGGCGTGTCACTGGCCCGCTTCCGGGTGCTGCGGCCCCTCGTCCTGGAGATCCACGAACTGTTCACGGACTTCCTGCCGGGCATGACCAACGCCCTGCCGGACCCGAGCCGGAAGAACGGGAAGGGCGAGAAGGGCGGGAAGGGCGAGAAGGGCGGCACGAGCGGGGCTTCCTAGGGCGCGGCGGACGGTGCCGTGATCAGGGCCCAGACCGTCTTGCCGTGGCGGCCCCTGCTCCACACGCCCCACGCGGCGGCGATGTGCTCCACCATGTGCAGGCCGCGGCCGTGTTCCTCCCACTCGCCGACGACCCGCAGCCGGGGTTCGTGCCGGCCCTCGTCCGAGACCTCGATCAGGCAGGAACCGTCGGCGAGGGCGGTCACGGCCACCTCGAACTCACGCTCCAGCAGCGGCCCGTGGCGTACGACGTTGGTGGCCAGCTCGGACACGACGAGGAGCGCGTCGGCCAGCGCCCCGTCGTCCGGGCCGTGCCCCCAGTCGGCCAGATGGTCCCGTACCCGGCGCCGGGCGAGACCGACGGCGGCCGGATGCCGGGGCAGCCGGAAGGAGTTGCGTCTCAGCACGTCTGCTCCTCATCCCGCGCACACCACCGTCACGTGGTGGTGCGTCGGGTGACTGCCCGCTGCCACGAGGGCTCAAGCCCGGCGGCCGCTCAGATCCAGTCCAGCTTCCACAGCCGGAACACCCCGTTGCCGTCCGCCAGGTACTGGCCGCCGCCGACGTCCGCGGTGGAGACCACGTACTCCTTGCGCTGCCAGAGCGGGATGACCGGCACGTCGTCGGCGACGACCTGCTGGAGGGCGCGGAAGTCGTCGGAGACCCGGCCGCGGTCGGCGTACTGCCGGCTGTCCTTGATGTACCGGTCGACGGTCTTGCTGCTGTAGCCGGTGTTCATGGTGGAGCCGGTGCCGACGAGCGGGCCCGCGAAGGTGTCCGGGTCGGGGTAGTCGGCGACCCACCCGACGGCGTACGCGTCGAGCTTGCCGCCGGCCCAGCGCTTCTGGAAGTCCGTCCACTCGTACCCCTTGACGTCCACCTTGAACAGACCGCCGGCCTCCAGCTGCCGCTTCAGCTCCGCGGCCTCCTCCTCGGCGGCGCCGCTGCCCAGGCCGTAGCCGTAGGTGAAGGTCACCGGGACGCTGACGCCGGCCTGCTCCAGCAGCTCGCGCGCCTTCCCGGGACTCTGCTCCGGGTAGGTGTCGAAGAACGAGGTGGTGTGGCCGGTGAGACCGGTCGGGATGAGCGAGTACAGCGGCTCCACCGTGCCGTCGTACACGGTCGCGGCGAGCTGCTCGCGGTCGATCAGCCAGGCCATCGCCCGGCGGACGGCCGTGGCGGACAGTGGGGAGCCGGAGCGGGTGTTGAGGTACAGGTTGCGGGTGTCGGAGCTGTCGGCCTCGGTGACGCGCTGGCCGGGGTCGCTGGCGTTGAGGGCCGCGAGGGTCGAGGGCGGCAGCTGCCGCGTGGCCACGTCGATCTTCTTGGCCTGCCACGCCTTGTTCAGGGCCTCGGGGTCGGCGAAGTAGCGCAGTTCGACGGGCGCGCCGGTGCCCACCGCGCCCCGGTAGCGGGAGTTGGGCGCCAGGTCGGCCCGCTCGCCCTTCGTATACGCGGTCAGCTCGTACGGGCCGGTGCCGTAGACCCCGTCACCGCTGCGCAGGGCGTCGGCCGGGTAGCGGGTGCGGTCGACGATCGAACCGGCCCCGGTGGCCACCTTGAACGGGAACGTGGCGTCCGGCGACGAGAGATGGAAGGTGACGGTCAGTCCTTTGGCGTCCACCGACTCCAGGGTGGAGAACAGGGAGGCCGGACCGACATCGGAGTCGATCTTCTTGACCCGGTCGAAGGAGTACTTCACGTCCTCGGCGGTCACCTGGGTGCCGCTCGGGAAGGTGAGGTCGTCGCGCAGCCGACAGCGGTACGTGTCCAGCCCGCCGCCCTCGAAGGCGCAGCTCCTGGCCGCGTCCGGCACGGGCGAGACCCCGCCCGGCTCGTACGTCAGCAGGGACTGGAAGACGTTGCTGAACAGCGCCCAGGAGCCCGCGTCGTAGGCGCCGGCCGGGTCGAGTGAGGTGACGGTGTCGGTGGTGCCCACGGTGATGGTGGCGCCGCTGTCCTGCTGCGACGGCAGCAGTTGCCAGCCGCCCACGCCGATGACCACGAGAACCAGCAGCGTCACGAGAATCCGCATGCGAACCGATCGCATGGTGATGCCCCGCCCTCCCCGGGCACACAAAAAGGCCCGGAATTCAACAGAAAGCCACCCCCCTTGGTGGCGCGGCTCACCTAACCACACGCGTTTCAACGGGGGGAAGAGAATTCTGGCGGGACGAGAAAGAACTTACCGACGCCTTGTTTCGGCGGAGTTTCACAGCTCTCCCACAGTTTCTCCGCCGCGATCATCACCGGCCCCTGCGGTTGACCTGCGTCGAGGACAACGGAAGAAACAGCGGAAGAAACAGAAGAAACAATGCGCACGGCACCGGTCGCGTCGGCGGCCGGGCAGGTGGACACGGTCTACGACGACTTCTGCAAGCCGGCCGCCTCGCTGGAGGAGCCCGCCAAGAAGGCCGTCGGCGGACTGGGCAAGCGGATGCACGACGACGTCCTGGTGCCCCTGCAGAACAAGGGCTATGGGGAGGGGACGGCGGCGCCCTACCTGGAAGATGATCGACGACATCGAGCGGCAGCTCGACGACGCCACCGCCGTGGCGAACGCGGCCCGCAGCGTGGACGGCGTGGGCGAACTGCGAGCCGCCCAGCGGGATGTGAAGGACGCCGCCCGGCGGGCCACGCAGAAGGGCTGCATGTCAGCGCGAGCGGCACGGTGTCCACCAGCGTCACCGACGGCGTCTGCAAGGTCGACTCGGGCGACATCGACAAGAAGGCCATCGAGGACGCCCAGCGCGAGATCAGCGAGATCCTGCAACGCGGGGTGGCTGCGGACCGCAACCTCGCCTTCAGCCTGACCTCGAACCTCGGGCTCGGCCAGTGGTTCAACGACGATCCGCGGTTCACCGACATCAACTCGACCCAGCGGATCGGGAACGACGAGTACAACGCGCTGGATCTCGCCATGCAGGGCAAGAACCCCTACCCGGGGCTCAGTTCGGGCGACCCTACTCGCTCGGCTGGGACTGGGTCTCCACATCACCACCAGCAACGAATCGTTCCCGCACTTCATCGGTCACTACGACCGGCTCGAGAAGACCAACCGTGAAGAGGGCCTCTTCTCCTCCGTGGACCAGGAGATCGTGTGGACCGAGCGCATCCCGGCAAAGGAGAAGTAGTTCCGTGATCCCGATCGCCCCGACAGGCAGGCGGCCCCGTGCGGTGGCCGCCCTGACGGTGCTTCCGCTGCTGCTGCCGCTGAGCGCCTGCTCCTCCGACGCCGGCGGGTCCTGCATGCCGCGGGACACGGCCGGCGTCAGCTCCGCGGACCTGGACGGCACCTACGAGGGCGCGACGCTCACCCTCGGCTCCTCCGACGGCACCGGGACCGGCAAGGTCACCGTGCGCGGCTGGCCCACGGGCGACTGGTACCGGAGCGAGCTGGGCGACACCTTCGACGGGTCCGGACAGTGGCGGTTCGACCCCGGCGCCGGTACCGACGACGGCCCCCGGGTGGAGCTCCGGTTCACCGAACCGGAGCTCTTCCTGAGCGACTACACCGTCGACACGCTCTCCGTCGCCCGGGACGCCGAGCGCACCTTCCTCCACGAGGACGACGATCCCGACGTCTGTGCCGGGTTCCGTCTGCAGTCGGAGAAGTGAGCGGGCCGGCCCGGGCGGGCTCACGCCTGCCGCGAGGCCAGCTCGATCACCGTGATGTCCGAGGGCGCGCCCACGCGCGTGGGCGGCCCCCAGGCGCCGGCGCCCCGGGAGACGTACAGCTGGGTGTCGCCGTAGCGTTCCAGCCCGGCCAGGGTCGGGTTCGCGGCCTCCGCGATCAGGTTGCCGGGCCACAGCTGGCCGCCGTGGGTGTGGCCGGAGAGCTGGAGGTCGACGCCGTGGCGTACCGCGTCGTGGATCTGGACGGGCTGGTGGGCGAGGAGCACGCACGCGCGTGTGGTGTCCCGGTCGCCGAGCGCGCGGGTGAAGTCCGGGCCCAGGCCCTCGCTCTCGCCCGCGATGTCGTTGACGCCGGCGAGGTCGAACCAGGGCAGTTCGGTGCGGGCGTTCTCCAGGGGGCGCAGGCCCAGCCGCCGTACCTCCTCGACCCACTGCTCGGCGCCGGAGAAGTACTCGTGGTTGCCGGTGACGAAGAAGCTGCCGTGCCGGGCCTTGAGCTGCGCGAGGGGCGCGGCCGCCGGGCCGAGGTCCTTCACACTGCCGTCGACGAGGTCGCCGACGACCGCGATCAGGTCGGGCTGCGTCCCGTTGATCGTGTCGACGACCTTCTGCGCGAAGCCCCGGCCGAGCACCGGCCCCAGGTGGATGTCGCTGACGACCGCGATCCGGTAGCCGTGGGCGGCGCGCGGGAGCTTGGCCAGCGGGACGGTGACCCGCTTGACCGTCGGGCCGCGCAGGACGCCGTAGGTGCCGTAGCCGACCGTGCCGACGGCGGCCGCGGCCGCCGCGCCGCCGACGACCCGGGAGACGAAGAGCCGCCGGGAGGGCGCCGGCCGCGCGGGCTCGGGCTCCTCGGAGGGCACCCGGTCCGGCTCGGAGGTGCCGGAGCGAGCCGTGTCGGAACCCGCCGTGTCGGAGCCCACCGGGACCGGCACCGCCTCCCGTTCCGGCGCGGCAGCCTCGGCGTGGGCCGCCCGCCGCTCCAGGAAGCGCCGCAGCAGGGGTCGTACGACCTCTCCCGCGACCACGCCGAGCAGCAGGTAGATCGACAGGGCCAGCCACAGGAAGCCCGGCCAGGCCAGGGTGCGCTGGAGCCAGAAGGGGGCGCCCGTGCGTTCGGCGACCAGGGCGCCGATCGCCATCACCCAGCCGCCGGCGATCAGCACTCCACCGCCGCGCCGGGCCCAGCCCGGACCGCGGGTGGTGTCACGGACCAGCCGGCGCCACAGGTACCAGTTGCCCCCGACCAGGACGCAGAGCGCGAGGAGCACGAAGAGGAGCGCCATCACCTATGCCGCTCCTCGCAGTGCGCGCAGCCCGCGCAACCCGATGACCCCGACGACCGTCCCCAATACGAAGGAGACGACGGCGAGCGTCAGGTGGACCCAGAAGTACGCCGTGGGATCGCCGTCGTCGAACGCGAGCCCGCTGCTGTCCTTGATCAGGTTTTTGACGAAAGTGACCCAGATGACCCAGCTCCACACCCCGAAGGCGAGCAGGAACCAGGAGACGGGGCGGCTGAGCTTCATGAGTTCAGTATCACCGGCCGGTGTCCGGTTCCATGACGGGGGTGGGGAGGGCGGCGGGACTTCCCGTCGTGTGCCAGGTACGTTCTCCGTCGTGCCCGCACCCATGAAGCAGACCGTCAGGCGATCCCTGCTGGTCACCTCCGCGACCCTCGCGTCCCTCGCGCTCACCGCGCCCGTCTCGCTCGCCGCGCCGAGCCCGTCCCCGTCGAGCAGTCCGTCCGGCAGTCCGACGGGCAGTCCGACGGGCAGTCCGACGGGCAGTCCGACGGCCGCTCCCCCGGCGAAGATGTCGACGGTCGGCGGGGTCCGGCTCGGGCAGCCGGGGACCCAGGTGGCGCTGGCGGGCGACGCGCCGGTGGTACCGAAGGACGTCACCGCGCGGTCGTGGATCGTCGCGGACGCCGAGTCCGGGGAGGTGCTGGCCTCGCACAACGCGCACTGGCGGCTGCCCCCGGCGAGCACGATGAAGATGCTGTTCGCCGACACCGTGCTGCCGAAGTTCCCGAAGACCACCGAGCACAAGGTGGTGCCCGCCGACCTGGAGGGCATCGGCTCCGGCTCCAGCATGGTCGGCATAAAGGAGAACGAGACGTACACCGTCCACGACCTGTGGCTCGGTGTCTTCCTGCGCTCCGGCAACGACGCCGTGCACGTGCTGTCGGCGATGAACGGCGGCATCTCGAACACCGTCAAGGAGATGAACGACCACGCCGAGGAGCTCCAGGCCCTCGACACCCATGTGGTCTCCCCCGACGGTTACGACGCCTCCGGCCAGGTCTCCTCGGCGTACGACCTGACGCTGATCGCCCGCTCCGGGCTCCAGAAGAAGGACTTCCGGGAGTACTGCTCGACCGTCTCGGCGAAGTTCCCCGGCGAGACGAAGAAGAACAAGAAGGGCAAGACGGTCCGCGGGACCTTCGAGATCCAGAACACCAACCGGCTGCTCAGCGGCGACTACGACATCTCGCAGTACCCGGGCATCGCGGGCGTGAAGAACGGCAACACCACCAACGCGGGCGCCACCTTCACCGGGGTCGCCGAGCGCGACGGACGGGTGCTGCTGGTCACGGTGATGAACCCGGAGAAGTCCGACCACAACGAGGTCTACAAGGAGACCGCCAAGCTCTTCGACTGGGGCTTCGCGGCGGCCGGCAAGGTGACGCCGGTGGGCGAGCTGGTGGCGCCGAAGGGCACCGAGCAGGCCGCCCAGCCCGGCGCGAACCCGTCGTCCTCCGCCACGGCCGGGGAGTCCGGCGAGGCGGGCGGCGCCGGGAAGGCGGGGGACAAGCCCGTGGCGGGCGCCGTCGCCGAGGACGGCTCCCGGGGCATGTGGACCGCGCTGGCGATCACCGGCGGGGTGCTGGTGCTGCTCGCGGGCGGCGCGTTCCTGGTCAACCGGCGCTGGCCGCTGCCGGATCTGGTACGCCGTCGTCGCTGACCCCGTCCGGCCCGGGGCCGCCGGCGCTGCCCGTCGCCGTCCAGGCGGCGCTGTACAGGACCAGCTTCGCGGTGAGGTTGATCCACAGCAGCAGGGCGATGGGCACGCCGAACGCGCCGTACATGCTCTTGGCGGCGACGCCCTGGATGTAGCCGCTGAGCAGCAGCTTCAGCAGTTCGAAGCCGACCGCGCCGATCAGCGCGGCGACGACCAGGCGGCGGCGCGGCGGTTCGACGCCGGGCAGCAGGGTGAGGACGTAGAGCAGCACCAGGAAGTCGGCGAGGACGGCGATGGCGAAGGCGATGGCCCGCAGCAGGATGCCGCCCCAGCCGTCCTTGTCGATGCCGAGTGCGTCGATGATCCGGCCGACCAGGGCGGAGGCGACGGTGGAGATGGCGAGGGTGACCAGTACGGCGCCGCCGAGACCGACCAGGATGCCCGCGTCCTTGGCCTTGCTCAGGACCGGGTTCTCCTCCTGGTCGGGCAGCTCCCACACCGCGCGCAGACAGTCGCGCATCTGATTGACCCAGCCCATGCCGGTGAGCAGCAGCAGCACGCCGGCGATCAGGCCGATGGTGCCCGCGTTCTGGACCAGGTTGTCGATGTCGAGCTGGTCGGAGATGCCGGGGACCTGGTCGGCGATCTTGTCCTGGAGGTCCTCCTGCTGGGACGTGCTGAGGGTGGCGGCGGCGATCGCGGCGGCCAGGGTCAGCAGCGGGAACAGCGCGATGAAGCTGATGAACGTCATCGCGGCGGCCAGCCGCGTCCACTTGACCCGGTCCAGTCGCTCGTACGACCGCCACGCGTGCGTCGCCATCAGGCGTGTGACGAACGGCCCGATCCCGGGAAGCTTTTTCAGCCAGTCCATGATCCCACTCTGCCCTGCTCACGGCCGCTGACGCGGAAGACGAGCGTACGGGTACCCCAGAACCGCAGGACGGTCGCCAGCGCCATGCCGATCCCCGCCCCGGAGACGGTGTCCGCGCGCTGCGAGGTGAGCCCGAGGCCGTAGTGGCTGACGGCGAGGCAGAGGAGCTGGACGAGCGCGCCGGCGATGTTCACCGCGAAGAACACGGCGTACGGGCGCAGGCCCGGCACGCGCGTGTGCCGGTAGGTGCCGAGCGCGTTGCCGAGGTAGGCGACCGAGCAGCCGGCCAGGAAGGAGAGGGTCTTCGCGGTGAGCGGGTCGAGGCCGACCGGGCCGCGCAGCCAGGTGAACAGGGCGAGGTCGGTGGCGTAGGCGAGGAGGCCGACGGCGGCGAAGCCCAGGAGTTCCCGCCGGCCTACTACCAATTGGCCACCGCCAGCGCGTACATGGACAGCCAGACCAGGCCGATGAGGGCGAGGGCGCGGTCGCCGAGGACGACCTCCTCGGGTTCGCCGGCGGTGCCCCGGTCGGCGAAGACGGCGTAGCGCAGGACGGCCAGGATGAAGGCGACCATGGACAACTGACGCCAGGGCAGCACGCTGGTGTGCGGGACGCCGCCCTCCTCCAGCGCCCACAGGCAGTAGCCGAGCACGGCGACCCCGGCCGCGAGCTGCCAGACGAAGCGCAGGTAGCCGGTGGTGTACTCGGTGAGCAGCGCGCGGGTGGCGCCGGCCGTGCCGGCCATCTGGACGGCCTCGGAGTAGCGCTTGGCCGAGACCATGAACAGCGCCCCGAAGCCGGTGGTGATGAGGAACCAGCGGGACAGCGGGATGCCGAGCGCGAGGCCGCCGACCATGGCCCGCATCAGGAAGCCGGTGGTGACGACGACGAGGTCGACGACCAGGACGTGCTTCAGGCTGACGCAGTACGCCAGTTGCATGCCGAGGTAGGCGGTGAGGAGCGCGGCGACGGCCGGGGTGGTCAGCCAGGCCGCGGCGGCCGGCGCGAGGACGGCGAGAGCGCCGCCGACGGCGTGGGCGACCGGCACGGGGACCTGTCCCGCGGCGACCGGGCGGTGCCGTTTGGTGGGGTGGGCGCGGTCGGCGTCGGCGTCGCGGGCGTCGTTGATCAGGTAGACGGCGGCGGCGCAGGCGGTGAACAGGACGAAAACCAGGGCGAGTTCGGTGAGGGCGGGCCAGGAGAAGAGCCGGCCGGCCGCGGCGGGGGCGGCGACGACCAGGCTGTTCTTGACCCACTGTTTGGGGCGGGCGGTGCGCAGGAGTCCACCGAGGAGGGTGCCGGTGCGCAGGGGCGGGCCGCCGTCCGCGCCCTCGCCTCGGGTGGGGGCGGGCAGCCGGCCGCGGGTGCGCTGCTCCCGCAGCGCCGCGTCCGCGGGGCGGGCGGGGTCGGTGAGGGGTCCGGCCTCAGTCATGAGCGCCCCCTTGCCCGCCCTGTACGCCCTCCTTCAGCCAGCGCGCTCCGATACGCGCCGTGAGCGCCCCCAGCGCCGCGCCCGCCGCCACGTCGGAGGGGTAGTGGACGCCGACGACCAGTCGGGACAGGCACATCGCGGCGGCCAGCGGGCGGGCGGCGCGCAGGCCCAGCGCGCCGAAGGCGACGGCGGCGGCCGCGGCGGAGGTGGCGTGCGAGCTGGGGAAGGAGTGCCGCCCGGCGGTGCGCACCAGGGGCTCGACGTGGGCGGGGCGCGGGCGGCGCACGATCCGTTTCACGCCCATGCTGGCGACGTGCGCGCCCGCGGTGAGCGCGGTGGCGCGCAGCCAGGCGCGGCGCCGCCCGCCGTCCACGGCGGCTCCCGCGAGCCCCGCCGCGAGCCAGAGCGCGCCGTGCTCGCCCGCCCGGGACAGGGCGCGTGCGGCGGCCGCCACGCGCGGGTCCGCGCCACGGGCGCGCAGCGCCGAAAGGATTCGGTGGTCGATGCCGCCCGTGCCGCCCGTCTCCGTGTCGTCCATCTCGTCCTTGTGGTCCTTGTGGTCCATGCGGACTCACTGTTCACGGCGGCACCATCAGAACACCGGCAATATTGAGCGACATCCCATTAATCACCCATTTCGGGGAGTAGGTGAGGTTTCAAAACCAATCGCAGATAACCGGGCGATACGGTCACCGTCATGCCTGCCGAGACCGTTTCCGTCACGGGATGGGGCCGCACCGCTCCCTCCACCGCCCGTCTGATCCGTCCCAGGACGTACGAGGAGGCCGTGGCCGCCGTCCGGGACTGCGGGGTCCGCGGAGGTATCCCCAGGGGCCTGGGGCGGGCGTACGGGGACGCGGCGCAGAACGCCGGCGGGGCCGTGATCGACATGACCGGCCTGGACCGGATCCACGCGATCGACGCCGACGGCGGGACCGTCCTGTGCGGCGCGGGCGTCTCCCTGCACCGGCTGATGCGGGTGCTGCTGCCGCTCGGCTGGTTCGTACCGGTGACCCCCGGCACCCGGTACGTCACGGTCGGCGGGGCGATCGGCGCCGACATCCACGGCAAGAACCACCATGTCTGCGGGTCCTTCGCCCGCCATGTGCTCTCCCTCGAACTGCTCACCGCCGACGGCAGCATCCGCGCGGTGGGCCAGGGCACCCCGCTGTTCGAGGCGACCGCCGGCGGCATGGGCCTGACCGGGGTGATCCTCACGGCCACCGTGCGGCTCCAGCCGGTCGAGACCTCACTGATGTCCGTCGACACCGAACGCGCCGTCGACCTCGACGACCTGATGGCCCGTCTGACCGCCGGCGACCACCTCTACCGCTACTCGGTCGCCTGGATCGACCTCCTGGCGCGCGGGGCGGCCACCGGACGCGCGGTGCTCACCCGAGGCGACCACGCGCCCCTGGACGCGCTGCCCACGCGGGCCCGCAGGGACCCGCTGGACTTCCGCCCCTCCCAGCTCCCGCCCGCCCCCGCCGTCCTCCCCGAGAGACTGCTCACCCGCCGGACCGTGGGCCTGTTCAACGAACTCTGGTACCGCAAGGCGCCCCGCGCGCGGACCGGTGAACTCCAGCGGCTCTCCGCCTTCTTCCACCCGCTCGACGGCGTCCCCCACTGGAACCGCGTCTACGGCCGGGCCGGCTTCGTGCAGTACCAGTTCGTCGTCGGACACGGCCAGGAGGACGCCCTGCGCAGGATCGTGGGCCGGATCTCCGCCCGCCGCTGCCCGTCCTTCCTCGCCGTCCTCAAACGGTTCGGGGAGGCCGACCCCGGCTGGCTCTCCTTCCCCCGCCCCGGCTGGACCCTCGCCCTGGACATCCCGGCCGGGCTGCCCGGCCTCGGCGCCTTCCTCGACGAGCTGGACGAGGAGGTGGCCGCCGCCGGCGGGCGCGTCTACCTCGCCAAGGACTCCCGGTTGCGGCCGGACCTGCTCACCGCGATGTACCCGCGCCTGGCCGACTTCCGCGCGCTGCGCGCGGAGCTGGACCCGCGCGGCGTCTTCGTCTCCGATCTGTCCCGGCGCCTCAACCTTTAGGGAGCGCCTTGTGGATCTTGCCGGGGTCGCGGGCCCTGGCACGCACTCCCCCAGAGGGGGACCCCCAGCGGCGTTGTCGTCGGTCGCCGACTCCCCCACGCTCGGCTGCGCTCGCGCGGGGGGACCCCATCGCGTCGACTCCCTCCTCCGCCTTGCAGCTGCACGCTCCCCCACTCTCGGCTGCGCTCGAGCGGGAGGGGCCCCCATGACCCCGCTCGGCCAGGCTTCGATGCACCGTCACCGGGAGCCGGCCTGATCCACAAGACACCCCCTAGGAGCTGTCGTGAAGGACGCCTTCGGCACCCCCCAGTCCCTCCTCGTCCTCGGCGGTACGTCCGAGATCGCGCTGGCCACCGCGCGCCGGCTGATCGCCCGCCGCACCCGCACGGTGTGGCTGGCCGGCCGCCCCTCGCCCGCCCTGGAGTCCGCCGCCGCGCAGCTGTGCGCGCTGGGCGCCGACGTGCGCACCGTCGCCTTCGACGCGCTTGACCCCGACTCCCACGAGGCGGTCCTCGGCAAGGTGTTCGCGGAGGGCGACGTCGACGTCGTGCTGCTCGCCTTCGGGATCCTCGGCGACCAGGCACACGACGAGCGCGCGCCGGCGGCCGCGGTGCGCGTCGCGCAGACCAACTACACCGGCGCGGTCTCGGCGGGCCTGGTGAGCGCCCGCGCGCTCCAGACGCAGGGCCACGGCTCGCTGGTCGTGCTCTCCTCCGTCGCCGGGGAGCGGGCCCGCCGCTCGAACTTCATCTACGGCTCCAGCAAGGCCGGCCTCGACGCCTTCGCCCAGGGCCTGGGCGACGCGCTGCACGGCACCGGCGTGCACGTCATGGTCGTACGCCCCGGGTTCGTCCGGACGAGGATGACGGCCGGTCTGGACGAGGCGCCGCTGGCCACCACCCCCGAGGCGGTCGCGGCCGCGGTCGAACTGGGGCTGCGACGGCGGTCGGAGACGGTGTGGGTGCCGGGCGTGCTGCGGGTGGTGATGTCGGCGCTCCGGCACGCGCCGCGCGGGCTGTTCCGGCGGCTGCCGGTCTAGCGCGTGGGCCGGATCGGTCCTAGCGAGTCGGCAGCGAGCCCCGGTCGACGTGGGCGACCTGCGGGGGGACGACCGCGCCTCCGAAGGCGAACTCGCGCAGCCGGCGCCAGACGCCGTCCGGGCCCTGCTCGTGCAGGGAGAAACCGGAGCAGGACCACTCCGCCTCGTACCCGGCCAGCTCCGCGAAGGCCCGGTCCATCGCCTGCTCGTCGATGCCGTGCGCGACGGTGACGTGCGGGTGGTACGGGAACTGGAGCTCGCGCACCAGGGGCCCGGAGGCGTCACGGACCCGCTGCTGGAGCCAGGCGCAGGCCTCGACGCCCTCGACGACCCTGACGTAGACCACCGGTGACACCGGCCGGAAGGTGCCGGTGCCGCACAGCCGCATCGGGAAAGGGCGGCCGGCCGCGGCCACCTGGGTGAGGTGGGCCTCGACGGCCGGCAGCGCGCCCGGCTCGATCTCCGTCGGCGGGAGCAGGGTGACATGGGTGGGGATGCCATGAGCCGCGGCGTCGCCGAAGCCCGTGCGCCGCTCCTGGAGCAGGCTGCCGTGAGGCTCCGGGACCGCGATCGACACGCCGATCGTTACGGTCCCCACGTCTTCTCCTGTCGTCATGACGGTAGTGGTGCTCGTGCCGGGTTCGTACTCAGTCGTACGGCTATCGACTGTACGGCCACGGCCGTGCTCTGGGCAGGCGCAGGGACAGTGATGTGCAGCGCTCTGCCCGGAGGAACGTGTGTGCGGTGCGCCCTCGGTGCTTCCGAGCGCCGCTCAGTGCTTCGCCGGCAGGAAGCCGACCCGCTCGTACGCCTGGGACAGCGTCTCCGCGGCGACGGCACGCGCCTTCTCCGCGCCCTTGGCGAGGATCGAGTCGAGCGTCTCCGGGTCGTCCAGGTACTGCTGGGTGCGGTCCCGGAACGGCGTCACGAAGTCGACGACGACCTCGGCGAGGTCCGTCTTGAGGGCGCCGTAGAGCTTGCCCTCGTAGTTCTGCTCCAGCTGGGGGATGCTCGTGCCGGTGAGCGTCGAGTAGATGGTGAGCAGGTTGCTGACGCCGGGCTTGTTCTCGGTGTCGTAGCGGACGACCGTGTCGGTGTCCGTGACCGCGCTCTTGACCTTCTTCGCGGTGGCCTTCGGGTCGTCGAGCAGGTTGATGAGGCCCTTCGGCGTGGACGCCGACTTGCTCATCTTGATCGACGGCTCCTGGAGGTCGTAGATCTTCGCCGTCTCCTTGAGGATGTACGGCTTCGGGATCGTGAAGGTGGCGCCGAAGCGGCCGTTGAAGCGCTCGGCGAGGTCGCGGGTCAGCTCGATGTGCTGGCGCTGGTCCTCGCCGACCGGGACCTCGTTGGCCTGGTAGAGCAGGATGTCCGCGACCTGGAGGATCGGGTACGTGAACAGGCCGACGGAGGCGCGGTCGGCGCCCTGCTTGGCGGACTTGTCCTTGAACTGCGTCATCCGGCTGGCCTCGCCGAAACCGGTGAGGCAGTTCATGATCCAGGCGAGCTGGGCGTGCTCGGGGACGTGGCTCTGGACGAAGAGCGTGCAGCGCTCGGGGTCGAGACCGGCCGCGAGGAGCTGGGCCGCGGCCAGCCGGGTGTTGGCCGTCAGCTCCTTCGGGTCCTGCGGGACCGTGATCGCGTGCAGGTCGACGACCATGTAGAACGCGTCGTGGGACTCCTGGAGGGCCACCCACTGGCGCACGGCGCCGAGGTAGTTGCCGAGGTGGAACGAGCCTGCGGTGGGCTGGATTCCGGAGAGCACGCGGGGTCGATCAGAGGCCATGCTCATCATTGTCTCAGAGCACGGGGACCACCCGGAACGGCCTCCCGGGCGGCCTCGCGGGCCGCCCGGGGTGCCGGGGTCAGCCCAGGTCGATCTCCGGGTACAGCGGGAAGCCCGCGACCAGGTCCGTCGCCCGCTGGGAGATCTCGTCCGCGATCTTCGCGTCCAGGACGTGGGCGGCCTTCGAGGGGGCGCCCGACTTCGTGGTGCCCGGCTCCGTCGTCGTGAGGACCCGGTCGATCAGGGCGGCGACCTCGTCCATCTCCGCCGTGCCCAGGCCGCGGGTGGTCAGGGCCGGGGTGCCGATGCGGATGCCGGAGGTGTACCAGGCGCCGTTCGGGTCGGCGGGGATGGCGTTGCGGTTGGTGACGATGCCGGAGTCGAGGAGCGCGGCCTCGGCCTGGCGGCCGGTGAGGCCGTAGGAGGTCTCCACGTCGATCAGGTTGAGGTGGTTGTCGGTGCCGCCGGTGACCAGGGTGGCGCCGCGGTTCATCAGGCCCTCGGCCAGCGCGCGCGAGTTGTCGACGATGCGCCGGGCGTAGTCCTGGAAGGAGGGCTGCCGGGCCTCGGCCAGGGCGACGGCCTTGGCGGCCATCACGTGCGGGAGCGGGCCGCCGAGGACCATCGGGCAGCCGCGGTCCACCTGGTCCTTGAGGGAGTCGTCGCACAGGACCATGCCGCCGCGCGGGCCGCGCAGCGACTTGTGGGTGGTGGTCGTGACGATCTGGGCGTGCGGGACCGGGTCGAAGTCGCCGGTCAGGACCTTGCCGGCGACCAGGCCCGCGAAGTGCGCCATGTCGACCATGAGGGTCGCGCCGACCTCGTCGGCGATCTCGCGCATGATCCGGAAGTTCACCAGACGGGGGTACGCGGAGTAGCCCGCGACGATGATCAGCGGCTTGAAGTCGCGGGCGGAGGCGCGCAGGGCGTCGTAGTCGATGAGGCCGGTCGCCGGGTCGGTGCCGTACGAGCGCTGGTCGAACATCTTGCCGGAGATGTTCGGGCGGAAGCCGTGCGTGAGGTGGCCGCCGGCGTCCAGGGACATGCCGAGCATCCGCTGGTTGCCGAAGGCCTGGCGCAGCTCGGCCCAGTCGGCGTCGGAGAGGTCGTTGACCTGGCGGACGCCCGCCCTCGCCAGGGCCGGGGCCTCCACGCGGTCGGCGAGGACGGACCAGAAGGCGACGAGGTTGGCGTCGATGCCGGAGTGCGGCTGGACGTAGGCGTGGCGGGCGCCGAACAGCTCCTTGGCGTGCTCGGCGGCCAGCGACTCGACCGTGTCGACGTTGCGGCAGCCGGCGTAGAAGCGGCGGCCGACGGTGCCCTCGGCGTACTTGTCGCTGAACCAGTTGCCCATCGCGAGGAGGGTGGCCGGGGAGGCGTAGTTCTCGGAGGCGATCAGCTTGAGCATCTCGCGCTGGTCGGCGATCTCCTGGCCGATGGCGTCGGCGACGCGCGGCTCGACGGCGCGGATCACGTCGAGCGCTGCGCGGAAGGCGGTGGACTGGGTGGAGAGGGGCTGCTGCTCTGACATGTCGTCGGCCTCCGGTGGCGTGGGCGTCAAGCGGTCACGGTTCTCGGTCTGGCCCAGGCGCACGGCACTCGGTCACTCACAGGCCGCTCCCCGATGGTCCGTCCCATCCCAGCGCGCCAGTCACGGCCCGTCGGCCAGCCTACCGGGCACGACGGGGCGTGAAGGTGCCGCGTCCACCATCCGAGCGACCATGGAAGGGAGCACCTCGGAGGTCCCGGGAGGTCCCGTGAGTACGACACAAGCGCTGATCGCCGCCGCCGACGCGCACAGCGCGCACACCTACCACCCCCTCCCGGTGGTGATCGCGACGGCCGAGGGCGCGTGGATGACGGACGTGGAGGGCCGGCGGTACCTGGATCTGCTGGCCGGCTACTCGGCGCTGAACTTCGGGCACGGCAACCGGCGGCTGATCGAGGCGGCGAAGGCGCAGCTGGAGCGGGTGACACTGACCTCGCGGGCGTTCCACCACGACCGGTTCGCCGCGTTCTGCGCGGAGCTGGCCGCGCTGTGCGGCATGGAGATGGTGCTGCCGATGAACACCGGCGCGGAGGCGGTGGAGACGGCGGTGAAGACGGCCCGGAAGTGGGGGTACCGGATCAAGGGCGTACCCGCGGAGATGGCGAAGATCGTCGTCGCGGGGAACAACTTCCACGGCCGTACGACGACGATCATCAGCTTCTCGACCGATCCGGAGGCCCGGGCGGACTACGGGCCGTACACGCCGGGCTTCGAGATCGTGCCGTACGGGGATCTCACCGCGCTGCGGGCGGCGGTCACCGAGAACACGGTGGCGGTGCTGCTGGAGCCGATCCAGGGCGAGGCGGGGGTGGTGGTGCCGCCGGCCGGGTATCTGGCGGCGGTGCGGGAGCTGACCCGGGAGCGGGGGGTGCTGTTCGTCGCGGACGAGATCCAGTCGGGGCTCGGCCGGACCGGGCGGACCTTCGCGTGCGAGCACGAGGGGGTCGTACCGGATGTGTATGTGCTGGGGAAGGCGCTCGGGGGCGGGATCGTGCCGGTGTCGGCGGTGGTCGCGAACGCCGAGGTGCTGGGGGTGTTCCGGCCCGGGGAGCACGGGTCGACGTTCGGCGGGAACCCGCTGGCGTGCGCGGTGGCGCTGGAGGTGATCGCGATGCTGCGGTCGGGCGAGTACCAGGCGCGGGCGGCGGAGCTGGGGGACCATATGCACCGGGAGCTGGGGGTGCTGGCCGGGACCGGGCGGGTGACGGCGGTACGGGGGCGGGGGCTGTGGGCGGGTGTGGACGTGGCGCCCGGGTACGGGAGCGGGCGGGAGGTGTCGGAGCGGCTGATGGACCGGCGGGTGCTGGTGAAGGACACGCACGGCCCGACGATCCGGCTCGCACCGCCCCTGGTGATCTCCCGCGAGGACTTGGACTGGGGGCTGGAACAGCTGCGGGCGGTGCTGGAGGTCTAGCGGTGCGGGAGGTCTAGCGGTGCGGGAGGTCTGGGCGGTGCGGGAGGTCTAGAGGATCACGTGGGGTACGAAGCGGGCGTAGCCGTCGGTGATCAGGCCGGAGGACTCGCGGATGCCGAGGCCGGCGGACTCGTCCCGCACCACCCAGGCGCCGAGGACGACGTGGTTGCCGTCGAAGGCGGGCAGGGGGGCCAGCTCCTGGTAGCAGCAGGGTTCGTCCCGCGGTGCGGGGACGACGGGTTCGTCGGACCTCTCGTGGACGGTGACGCCGGCGCCCTCACGGCCGAGGAGGGGCTTGGCGACGTAACCGGTGGTGCGGGCCAGGTCGCGGGGGCCGTCGAGGTAGGCGGGCAGGAGGTTGGGGTGGCCGGGGTACAGCTCCCAGAGGACGGCGAGCAGGGCCTTGTTGCTCAGCAGCATCTTCCAGGCGGGCTCGATCCACAGCGTGCTGCCGGTGCCGCCGCCGTTGTCGAGGGTGTCCAGGACGTGCCCGGCGAAGCGGTCCGTGGTGAGCCACTCCCACGGGTAGAGCTTGAAGCAGCTGCGGATGAAGCGCAGCCGGTGGTCGACGAAGCGGCCGGAGAGCCGGTCGAAGCCGATGTCCTCGACGGGGATGAACGCCGTGTCGAGACCGGCCTGTTCGGCGGTCTCCTTGAGGTAGGCGACCGTCATCAGGTCCTCGCCGAGTTCGTCGGCGGTGGAGTGCGCGAAGTACAGGGGGCTGCCGGGCGGCAGGAGGGGGGCCTGTGTCCGCCAGGCCTCGATCAGGCGTTCGTGGAGGGAGTTCCACTGGTCGGCGCCCGGGAAGCGCTCCTCCATCCAGAACCACTGGGGGGAGGCGGCCTCCACCAGGGAGGTGGGGGTGTCGGCGTTGTACTCCAGCAGTTTGGCGGGGCCCGTGCCGTCGTAGCGCAGGTCGAAGCGGCCGTAGACGGAGGGGAGTTCGGCGCGGCGGTGCCAGGCCTCGGTGACGGCGGCGGCGACGCGCGGGTCGGTGATGCCGAGGTCGGCGAGGCGGTCCGTCGCCACCAGGTGCTCGGCTGCCGCGAGGCACATGCGGTGGAGTTCCTCGACGGTCTCCTCCAGCGCCTCCACCTCGTCGAGGGTGAAGACGTAGTAGGCGCTCTCGTCCCAGTACGGGCGCAGGGTGCCGTCCGGGTGGCGGGTGAGGGGATACACGAGGCCTTGTTCCTCGACGGTCCGCTGCCAGCCGGGGCGGGGTTCGATGGTGCGGCGCTGCATGGCGTACGTCCGCTCAGCCGCCGCCGCTGCCGGAGCCGGAGCAGCCGAAGCCGCCGCGGTCGACGGCCTCGCTCTTGCTGAAGGTGCCGTAGTCGGCGTAGCCGTCGCTGACGTCGGCGTCGTAGTACCAGGCGGCGTCGGTCGCCTTGCCGGTGCTCTTCCTGCCCTTGGCGGTGGAGGTCGAGCCGCTCGACTTGCAGTTCTTGTCGGCGACGACCTTGTAGCCGTAGAGGGAGTCGTAGCTGTCGCGGTCGACACAGCGGCGGTCGGGGTCGGAGCCGCAGGAGGTGAGGGCCGCGGCGACCACACCCATGCCGCCGAGGACGACCGTGCTGGACCTCAGCCGTCGGCGTATTTCCGCCATCTGCGTGTCTCTCCTGTGGTCGGGCCGGTGGTTTCCGGCCGTCAGCCTAGAGATCGGTGAGAGCGCGCGTGCACGGACCCCCTGCCCCGGCCTCCTCGCCTACAGTCCGTTCGTGCTGTCGGAATGGTGTGCGCCCTTGGTGCGGCGGTGTGCTTCGGTACGGCGACGGTGTTGCAGGCGATGGCCGCACGGGCCGCCTCCGGTGGGGGTGGCGGGGAGGCGGCGCTGTTGCTGCGGGCGCTGCGGCAGTGGCGGTATCTGGCGGGGCTGGGGCTGGACGGGCTGGGGTTCGTGTGCCAGATCGTGGCGCTGCGGTCCCTCGCGATCTACGCCGTGGGGGCGGCGCTGGCGTCGAGCCTCGCGGTGACGGCGGTGGTCGCGGCACGGCTGCTGAAGGTGCGGCTGAGCCGGACGGGGTGGGTGGCCGTGGGGGTGGTGTGCGCGGGGCCGGCGATGCTGGGGCCGGCCTCGGGGCCGGAGGGGGAGGAGAGCGGGCCGGGGTGGCTGCCGTGGGCGATGCTCGGGACGGCGGGCGCTGTGCTGGTGCTGGGGCTGGTGGGGCGGTGGCTGCCGGAGCGGGGGCGGGCGTCGGTGCTGGGCCTGGGTGCCGGGTTCGGGTTCGGGGTGGTGGAGGTCGCGGTGCGGTTGATCGACTCGCTCGCGGTGCCGGAGCTGGTGGCCGATCCGGCGGTGTACGCGCTGGTACTGGGCGGGGGTGCGGCGTTCCTGGCGCTGACGTCGGCGTTGCGGCGGGGGTCCGTGACGGCGGCGACCGCCGGGATGGTGATCGGGGAGACGGTGTGGCCGGCCGTGGTCGGAGTGGTGTGGCTGGGGGACGGGACGCGTCAGGGGTGGGAGTCGGTCGCGGTGCTGGGGTTCGCCGTCGCGGGGGCGCTGACGCCGGCCCGCTTCGGAGAGGCGCCGGCCTGACCCTGAACGGGCTGCCACGCGCCGTACGGTCCCCGGGGCGGGGCGCCGACGGTGGCGGTGGCGGTGGCGGGCCGGAAGTACTGCCGGACGTACTGAGGGAGGAACCTTGACGACATCGACGACATCGACGGCATCGACGACGGCCGAGGGCCTGCTGACCTGGTCGCCCGGCCGGGGCCTGGTCCCGGCGCCGGAGCCGGCGCCGGCCGCGGACGGGGCGCTGCTCGTCGCGGACTCGTGGCTGCTGCGCGAGGGCCGGGTGCGCGGGTACGGCAGGCACCGGGAGCGGTTCCTGCGGGCCTGCGCTGACTGCGGCGGTCCGGGGCCGCGCCGGCTCGTCCAGTTCTGGCAGGACGTGACGGCCGTCCTGCCGCGCTCGGGCGCGTGGTTCCCCCGGGTGGAACTGGCCGCCGGGTCACGGGAGTTGCGGCTGCGGCTGCGGCGGGCGCCGGTGCCGGCGACCGGGGTGCGGGTCTGGTCGGCCCCGCAGCGCGATCCGCGGACCGTGCCCCGCCGCAAGGGGCCGGACCTCGGCACGCTGGCCCGGGTGCACGAGCGGGCGGCCGGCGTGGGCGCTCAGGAGGCGGTGCTGGTCGCGCCGTCCGGGGCGGTGCTGGAGGCGGCCACCGCGAGCGTGCTGTGGTGGGAGGAGGACGTCCTGTGCCTGCCCTCGCCCCGGCTGCCCGTGCTGGGCGGGGTGACCGCCGCGCTGATCCAGGAGCGGGCCGTGCGCCGCGGGATCCGGGTCGCCCACCGTGAGCGGACCCTCGACGAGCTGACCGGGCGTGAGGTGTGGCTGGTCAACGCGCTGCACGGGATCCGGCCGGTGACGAGCTGGACGGGGCGGCCGGGACCGCCGGAGCCGGCCGTGCGGGCGGCGGAATGGCGCGGGTGGCTGGACGGCCTGTCGGAGCCGCTTCCGGAGAAACGGTCACCGCCCCGGTCGACGCCGGTGTGGCGCGCTCCCGTTCGGTGACGAAGGGGGTCAGGGGGTCTCCCGCCAGACGTTCAGCGCGCAGGAATGCCCGGGTCGCCTTGCCGGATGTCGGCAACGGAAAGCGCGGTGCACAACGCGTCCAGCGCGCCGGACCAGGCGTGGTCCGGCGGGGTGCCGTACCCCACGACGAGGGCGTCCGGCGGCTCTGCGGTGGCGTCTGGGTGGCAGTGGCGGGGGCGCAGTCCGTCGAGCGCCAGACCCAGCCGGGCCGCCGCCCGGACCACCTGCCCCTCGGTGCCGGGCGGGAGGCGCAGAACAGCGTGCAGGCCCGCCGCGATACCGGTGACGCGGACCCACGGGGCGCGGGCGGCCAGCACCGCGACCAGTGCGTCGCGGCGGCGCCGGTAGCGGGTCCGGGCGGCCCGGACGTGCCGGTCGTAGCCGCCCGAGGAGATGAACTCCGCCAGCGTCAGCTGGTCCAGGACCCCGCAGGTGTCCACGCCGCCCTTGGCGGCCGCGACCGCCTCGGCCACGCCCGGCGGCGCGACCATCCAGGCCAGACGCAGACCGGGGGCCAGGGACTTGCTCGCCGTGCCCAGGTACACCACACGGTCGGGGTCCAGGCCCTGGAGGGCTCCGACGGGCCGGCGGTCGTAGCGGAACTCCCCGTCGTAGTCGTCCTCCAGGACCAGACCGCCGGTGCGGCGCGCCCACTCCACGACGGCCGCCCGCCGGTCGTGGTGCAGCGGGACGCCCATGGGGAACTGGTGGGCGGGGGTCAGCAGGACCGCGCCGCCGTCCGCCAACCCCGCCGGATCCGTGCCCCGTTCGTCGAAGGGCAGCGGGACCGTGCGCAGACCGGCCGCCTCCGTCAGCCTCCAGTGCGCGTCCAGGCCGTACGACTCCACGGCGAGCGTCTGCGCGCCGCGCGCCGCCAGGACCGTGGCGAGCAGCCGCATGCCCTCGGTGAACCCGGCGCACACCAGGAGGCGTTCGGGGTCGGCGTGCACGCCCCGGGCGCGGGCCAGATAGCGGGCGAGCGCGGTGCGCAGTTCGACCCGGCCGCGGGGGTCGCCGTAGCCGAGTGCGTCGTGGGGGGCGGCGGTGAGGGCGCGGCGGGCGGCCCTGAGCCACTCGGCGCGCGGGAAGGAGGCGAGGTCGGGGAAGCCGGCCCGCAGGTCGTACAGCGGCCGGCGGTGCGCGGAGCGGCGCGGGACCGCTCCGGCGGACGGGACGACGGCGCGGTCCGCCACCCGGGTGCCGGAGCCCTGCCGGGCGGTGAGCCAGCCCTCGGCGACCAGGTCGGCGTAGGCCGCGGCGACCGTGTTGCGGGCGATGCCCAGGTCGGCGGCGAGGGAGCGCGAGGACGGCAGCCGGGTGCCGGGGGCCAGCCGGCCGCTGCGGACCGCCTCGCGCAGGGCGTCGGTCAGGCCCCGGCGCAGCCCCGGGCCGGAGGGTTCGAGATGCAGGTCGACGCCGAGAGTGGCCCATGAATCCACCATGGAAATGGACCATACCCGTGGGCTGCCCGGCCCCTAGGGTCGAGGACATGACCACCGACGCAACTGTCCCGTACGCCCCCGAGAACCCCCCGCGCCTGCCCTGGGCCCAGCACGCCCCCGCGGTCTTCCAGGCGATGATCCGCCTGGACGGCGCGGCCCGGCAGGGCGTCGACCCGACCCTGTACGAGCTGGTGAAGATCCGGGCCTCCCAGATCAACCACTGCGCGTACTGCCTCGACATGCACACCAAGGACGCGCTGGCGGCCGGGGAGAGCGTGGAGCGGATCGTGCAGCTCGCGGCCTGGGAGGAGTCGCGGCACTTCTACACGGAGAAGGAGCTGGCGGCCCTCGCGCTGACCGAGGCGGTCACCGTCCTCACCGACGGCTTCGTGCCGGACGAGGTGTACGAGACCGCCGCCAAGCACTTCGACGAGCCCGAACTGGCCCATCTGATCGCCGCGATCACGGTGATCAACGCATGGAACCGGTTCGGGGTGACCGCCCGGATGACACCGGGGCACTACCACCCGGGCGGGCACGCGTGAGCCGTACGACCCGGCTGGACCCTGAGGCCGGGCCGGCAGCGAGGAAGGTCGACGTCTTCCGGGCGCTGCACCGGCGCCGGGCGCCGGGCGACCCGCTGGTGCTGCCCGGTCCCTGGGACGCGGCGAGCGCGCGGGCCCTGGAGGAGGCGGGGTTCCCGGCGCTCGCCACGCCCAGCGCCGGGGTCGCCGCCGCCCTCGGTCACGAGGACGGGCGGACCCCGGCCGAGGAGATGTTCGCGGCGGTCGCACGGATCGTCCGGGCCGTGGACGTGCCGGTGTCGGCGGATCTCGAGGACGGGTACGGGCTCGCGCCGAAGGAGCTGGTGGAGCGGCTGCTGGAGACGGGGGCCGTCGGCTGCAACCTCGAGGACTCCGCCGGGGGTGTCCTGAAGGACCCGCGGGAGCACGCCGACTGGCTCGCCGAGGTGCGGTCCGCGGCCGGCGACCGGCTCTTCGTCAACGCGCGCGTGGACACCTTCGCGCGCGGGATCACCGACCCGGGACGAGCCATCGAGCGGGCCGCGCTGTACGTCGCCGCGGGCGCCGACTGCGTCTATCCGATCGAGGCCCCGGTGGAGCTTCTCCCGCTGCTGCGGTCCGGGATCCAGGGACCGCTCAATGTGTTCGCGACGGTGGGCGAGGGCCCCTCCCCCGCCGAACTCGGCGAGCGAGGGGCCACCCGGATCACCTTCGGGCCGGGACTCCAGCGCCGGGCGACCCAGGCACTGCGGGAGATCGCCGCGCGGCTGAGGTGAGGGCGCGCGGCTGACGTGAGGGCGCGCGGCTGAGGTGAGGGTCAGGGCAGCCACGACCGCCAGGTCGACTCGTGGCCGTCCACCCACTTCTTCGCCGCCTCCTGCGGCGACAGCTTCTGGTCGGCGATCATCAGGGAGACCTCGTTCTGGTCCTCGGTCGTCCACCGGAACTTCTTCAGGAAGGCGGCCGCCGCACCGCCGCCGCGCGCGAAGTCGGCGTTGAGGTACTTCTGGAGCGGGGTGTGCGGATAGGCGCAGGCGACCTTCGCCGGGTCGGCGTCGCAGCCCTCCTGGTAGGCGGGCAGCTTCACCTCTGTCATCGGGACCTTCTCGAAGAGCCACTGCGGGGCGTACCAGTACGTCAGGAAGGGCTTCCTCTCCTTGGCGAACTGTTTGATCTGGGTGATCTGCGCGGCCTCGGAACCGGCGAACACGACCTGGTAGTCCAGGTCCAGGTTGTCCACCAGCGCCTTGTCGTTGGTGACGTAGGACGGGGAGCCGTCGAGCAGCTGGCCCTTGCCGCCGCTCTCCGGGGTGCGCAGCCGGTCCGCGTACCTGTCGAGGTTCTTCCAGTTCGTGACGTCCGGGTGCTGCTTCGCGAAGTACGTGGGGACGTACCAGCCGATGTGCCCGGTGACGCCGAGGCCGCCGCCGCGCGCGATCGTCCCCTTGTCGTCGATGTACCGCTTCTCCTGGTCGGGGTGGCCCCAGTCCTCCAGGATCGCGTCGACCCGGCCCTGGCTGAGCGCGTCCCAGGCGGGGACCTCGTCGACCTGGACGGTGTCGACGCGGTAGTCCAGCTCGTGCTCCAGGAGGTACTGGGCGACGGCCACATTGGCCTGCGCGCCGACCCAGGACTGGACGGAGAGGGTCACGGTCCGCGCGCCCCGCGCGTCGGCGAACGGCGAGGCCTGCCTGGTCATGTCGGCGGCACCGCAGCCGGTGAGCAGCAGCAGGGTGCCCACCAGGGCGGTGGTACGACCTCGCATGTCAGGCTCCCTTCTTCGGACGGCGTTCGGTCGGCTGGGTCACCCGGTCGAGCATCAGGCCGAGGCAGACGATGGCGGCGCCGGCCACCAGTCCGGTCGCGAGGTCGCCCTGGGCGAGGCCGAAGACGGCGTCGTAGCCGAGCGCGCCCCCGCCGACCAGACCGCCGATCACGACGACGGCGAGGACGAGGACCACGCCCTGGTTGACGGCGAGCAGCAACGCGGGCCGGGCGAGCGGCAGCTGGACCTGGCGCAGCTGCTGGGCCGGGGTCGCGCCGAGGGACCGGGCGGACTCCAGGGCGGCCGGGTCGACCTGCCGCAGGCCCTGCGCGGTGATCCGTACGACGGCGGGCAGCGCGTAGACGACGGCCGCGGCGACGGCGGGCGCGCGGCCCACGCCGAACAGGGCGACGACCGGGATCAGGTACACGAACTGCGGCATCGTCTGGAAGACGTCCAGGACGGGCCGCAGCAGCCGCTCGAACCGGTCGCTGCGGGCGGCCACGACACCGGTGGCGAAGCCGAGCACGAGGGTGACGGCGACGGCCGCGAGGACCTGGGAGAGCGTGTCCAGGGACGGCTCCCACACGCCGAGCACGCCGGTCGCGGCCAGGGCGAGGACGGCGGTCAGCGCGGTGCGCCAGGTGCCGATCGGCCAGGCGACGGCCGCGACCAGCAGCAGCACCGCCCACCAGGGCAGACCCTGGAGACCGTCCCGGAGCGGGTCGAGGACCCAGGTGGTGAAGTGCCCGGCCCAGTCGGCGGTGCCGCCGATCACGGGGACGCCGGAGTAGAGGTGGTCGGTCATCCAGGCGACGGCGTCGTTGACGGGGGCGGCGACGGCCACCGTCCAGGACTCGGGCCAGTCGAGCCGGCCGACCGTCCGTCCGGCGACGGCCACCGCCACCGTCACGGCGGCCGGTACCGCGTACACGACGGGCGCGGAGCGGGCCCGGCCGGTGCGCGTGGTGCGGCCGGTGGCGTCGCCGGCCGCGGCCGTGACCCGGTCCAGGACGACCGCCAGCAGCACGATCGGGATGCCGGCGGTGAGGGCCGCGCCCACGTCGACCGAGGCCAGCGCCTGGTAGACGCGGTCGCCGAGGCCGCCCGCGCCGATCACCGACGCGATGACCGCCATCGACAGCGCCATCATGATCGTCTGGTTGAGGCCGAGGAGGAGTTCCCTGCGGGCCAGCGGGACGCGGGCGGTCAGCAGACGCTGGCGGGCGGTCGCGCCCAGCGAGTCCACGGCCTCCAGGACCTCCTTGTCCGCGCCGCGCAGACCGAGGGCGGTGAGGCGGGCCATGGGCGGGGCGGCGTAGACGACGGTGGCCAGGACCGCCGCCGGGACGCCGATGCCGAAGACCAGCACGACCGGGAGGAGGTAGGCGAAGGCCGGGAGCACCTGCATGGTGTCCAGGACCGGGCGCAGGGCGCGGTCCAGGCGGGCGGAGAGGCCGGCGGCGAGGCCGAGGAGCGCGCCGACCACGACCGACGCGAGCACGGCGACGGCCATCAGGGCGAGGGTCTGCATCGTCGGGACCCACATGCCGAGCGCGCCGCAGGCCAGGAAGGCGGCGGCGGTGCCGAGCGCGAGGCGTGTCCCGGCCGTGCGCCAGGCGACGGCGGTCGCGGCGGCGGTGACGCCCGCCCAGCCGGCGGCCAGGAGGAGCAGGTAGACGGCGCGTACGGAGACGACCACCGCGTTGCTGACGTGGCCGAGGAAGTGGACGAACAGGGGGTGGCTGTCGCGGTGGTCGATGATCCAGTCGCCCGCGCCGGTGAGCGGGGTGGTGAGGTCGACGGTGAGGGCCCGGGGCCAGGTTCCGCTGGACCAGCGGGCGTCGGCCAGGGGGACGAGGATCGCGGCGGCCGCCACGAGCATGAGGAGTTTGCGGGCGGCCGGGTGTTTGAGAACGCCCGGGAGCGCGACGCGAGCGGTGGGCGCGGTGACCGTCGTCATCGGACCGCCTCCTTGTGGGCCGGCCCGGCCCCGGCCACTCCGGACACTCCGGCCACTCCCGCCGCCCCGGCCACTCCGGCCACTCCGGCGACCACGGCGAGCAGGCCTTCGTGGTCGACCACGCCCAGACACCGCCCGGCGTCCATGACCCGTGCCGGGGCTCCCGCCCGTGCCACCGCCTCGATGGCCTGTGACACGGTCGCGGTCGGGGCGATCGCCGGGCCGGTGCCCGCCTCCGCCGCCGACGCGGGGCGCATCGCCGTACGGACCGTCACCACCTGCTCGCGCGGTACGTCCCGGACGAACGCGCGGACGTAGTCGTCCGCCGGGGAGCCCACGATCTGTTCCGGGGTGCCCAGCTGGACCACGCGGCCGTCACGCATGAGGGCGATGCGGTCGCCGAGTCTCAGCGCCTCGGAGAGGTCGTGGGTGATGAAGACCATCGTGCGGCCCTCCTCGCGGTGCAGCCGGACGACCTCCTCCTGCATGTCCCGCCGGATCAGCGGGTCGAGCGCGCTGAACGGCTCGTCGAAGAGGAGCACCTGCGGATCGACCGCCAGCGCCCGTGCCAGGCCGACACGTTGGCGCTGGCCGCCGGACAGCTGGCTCGGGCGGCGCTGTTCCATGCCCTCCAGGCCGACCTTGGCGACGACGTCCGCCGCGCGCGCCCGGCGTTGCGCCCGGCCCATGCCCTGGATCTCCAGGCCGTACGCCACGTTGTCGAGGACCGTGCGGTGCGGGAGGAGGCCGAAGTGCTGGAAGACCATCGCGGCGCGGTGGCGGCGCAGCTCGCGCAGCCGGGACCGGTCCATGGCGCGCACGTCCTCGCCGTCGATGGCGATCGTGCCGGCGGTCGGCTCGATCAGCCGGGTCAGACAGCGGACCAGCGTGGACTTGCCGGAGCCGGACAGGCCCATCACCACGAAGACCTCGCCCTTGCGGACGTCGAAGGAGACGTCCCGGACGGCGGCCGTGCAGCCGGTGCGGGCACGCAGGCCGGCGGGCGGCAGGGCGGCCAGCTCGGGGTCGGCGGGGATCCGGTCGGCCTTGGGGCCGAAGACCTTCCACAGGCCGTCGACGGAGAAGACCGGGGTGGCCGGGGTGGTCGCGGTACTCGAAGTGCTCTGGGTGCTCGGAGTGCTCTGGATGCTCTGGGTGCTCTGGGTGCTCATCACGCACCGCCTCCGATCAGGTCGACGGCCTTCTCCCCGACCATGAGCACCCCGATCATCGGGTTCACGGCGGGCATGGTGGGGAAGACGGACGCGTCGGCGATCCGCAGACCGTCCAGGCCGCGCACCCGCAGCTCCGGGTCGACGACGGCGCGTTCGTCGTCGGCGGCGCCCATCCGGCAGGTGCCCGCCGGGTGGTACACGGTGTGCGCGGCCCTGCGGGCGTACTCGCTCAGCTCCTCGTCGCCGGTGAGGTGCGGCCCGGGGGCCACCTCGCGCCGGAGCCAGCCGGCGAGCGGCTCGGTCCGGGCGATCTCGCGGGCGATGCGGATGCCGTCGACGAGGGTGCGGCCGTCGTGGTCGTCCTCGTCGGTGAAGTAGCGGAAGTCGAGGGCGGGCTTCACGGCCGGGTCGGCGCTGGTGAGGTACAGGCGGCCGCGGCTCCTCGGCTTGGGGATGTTGGGGGTCATCGAGACGCCGTAGGGGGGCCGTTCGTAGCCCAGCCGCTCCGGGTTGTCGGTGAACGGGACCTGGTAGAAGTGGAACATCAGGTCGGGGCCCGGGTGTTCGGGGTCGCGGCGGACGAACAGGCCGGCGTCGCTGTCCATCGCGGAGTTCTCCGGGATCGGCCCGTTCGTCTCCCAGACGATCACCGACTCGGGGTGGTCGAGGAGGTTCTCGCCGACCCCGGGCAGATCGTGGACGACGGGGATGCCGAGCGCCTCGAGGTCCTCGCGGGGACCGATGCCCGAGTGCAGCAGCAGTCGGGGCGAGTCGACCGCGCCCGCGCACAGCACGACCTCGCGCCGGGCCCGTACGAGGATCTCCTCGCCGTCCTGACGGCGGACGTGCACGCCCGTCGCGCGGGTGCCGTCCAGCTCCAGCCGGTGGGCCCAGGTCTCCAGCAGGATCGTCAGGTGGGGGCGCTCGTCCATCACCGGGTGCAGGTAGGCCACGGAGGCCGACGAGCGCTTGTTGTCCTCGGGGTGGTAGGCGAGGTCGAAGAAGCCGGCGCCCTCGGTGAACGGCCTGCGGTTGAAGCCCTCGATCCGGGGGACGCCGAGGGCCTTGTGGGCCGCGTCGACGAAGTCGCGGGCGATGGCGTTCCGGTCCTTCTCGTCGACCGGGACGATGTTGTTGAGCAGCCGCGCGTAGTACGCCTCCATCGGCACCGCGCCCCAGCCCCTGGCTCCGGCCGCCTCCCACTCGTCCCAGTCGGACGGCAGCGGTTTGAAGGCGATGAGGGTGTTGTGGGAGGAGCAGCCGCCGAGGACGCGGGCGCGGCTGTGCCGGATGTGGGAGTTGCCGCGGGGCTGCTCGGTGGTGGGGTAGTCGTAGTCGAGTTCGCCGCCGAGCAGACCCGTCCAGCGGCGCAGGGTCAGCACGTCGTCGCGGCCGACGTCGCTGGGGCCGCCCTCGATGACGGCGACCGTGACATCGGGGTTCTCGGTGAGGCGGGAGGCGATGACGGAGCCCGCGGTGCCGCCGCCGATGACGACGTAGTCGTAGACATGGGTGTTCTCGGACATGGGGGTACTCCAGAAGGGGCTTGCGGAAGAGGAGGGAGGACGTCGGCCGGGGTCAGCCGGCGAACCAGCGGACCGGCTTCGGCGCGAGGTTCTGGTAGACGTGCTTGGTCTCGCGGTACTCGGCGAGCCCGGAGGGGCCGAGTTCGCGGCCGACTCCGCTCCGTCCGAAGCCGCCCCACTCCGCCTGCGGGAGGTAGGGGTGGAAGTCGTTGATCCAGACCGTGCCGTGGCGCAGCCGCGCGGCGACCCGGCGGGCGCGGCCGGCGTCGGTGGTCCAGACGGCGCCGGCCAGGCCGTACTCGGTGTCGTTGGCGAGGAACACCGCCTCGTCCTCGGTACGGAAGGTCTCGACGGTGAGGACGGGTCCGAAGACCTCGTCCCGGACGACCCTCATCTCGCGGTGGCACCGGTCCAGGACCGTCGGCTCGTAGAAGTAGCCGGACTCCGGGCGCTCGGGGGCGGGTGCGGGCCGGCGGCCTCCGGCGCGCAGCACCGCGCCCTCCGCGAGCGCGGAGTCGACGTACGCCTCGACCTTGGCGCGCTGCTGCTCGGAGACGAGGGGGCCGCACTCGACGCCCCGCTCGGTGCCGCGGCCGAGGCGGATCCGGGCCGCCCGGTGGGCCAGTTCGTCGACGAACCGCTCCCGGAGGGACTCCTCGACGATCAGCCGGGAGCCGGCCGAGCAGACCTGGCCGCTGTGGATGAAGGCCGCGTTGAGGGCCTGGTCCACAGCCGTGTCGAAGCCCTCGGCGGTCTCGCAGGCGTCCGCGAAGACGACGTTGGGGTTCTTGCCGCCGAGTTCCAGGGCGACCTTCTTGACGGTCGGGGCGGCGGCCCGGGCGACCTCGGTGCCGCTGACCAGGCCGCCGGTGAAGGAGACGAGGTCGACGTCGGGGTGCGCGGCCAGCCGGGCGCCGACGGTGTGGCCGGGACCGGTGACGATGTTGGCGACCCCGGCGGGCAGGCCCGCCTCGACGAGCAGCTCGATCAGGGCGACGGTCGTCAGCGGGGTGATCTCGCTCGGCTTGACGACGAAGGTGTTGCCGGCGGCGAGGGCCGGGGCGATCTTCCAACTCGCCTGGAGGAGGGGGTAGTTCCAGGGGGTGATCAGCGCGCACACCCCGACGGGTTCCTGGACGACGACGCTGTGCACGTCGGGCGAGCCCGCGTCCACCACCCGGCCCGGGGCCTCGGCGGCGACCAGGTCGGCGAAGTAGCGGAAGGCGTCGGCGACACAGTCGATGTCGATCCGGCCCTCTTCGAGCGTCTTGCCCGCGTCCCTGCTCTCCAGCAGACCGAGGCGTTCGCGGTCGCGTACGAGGAGATCGGCGACGCGGCGCAGCAGTGCGGCGCGGGCGGCGGCCGGGGTGCGCGGCCACTCGCCGGCGTCGAAGGCGCGGCGGGCGGCCGCGACCGCCAGGTCGGTGTCCTTCTCGTCGCCCTCGGCGACCACGGCGAAGGGGCGGCCGTCGGCGGGGTCGAGGATCTCCCGCGTGGCACCGGAGAGGGCCGCCCGCCATGCGCCTCCGGCGTGGACGGTGCCGTGTGCCTGCTGTTCCGTGCTGTCGACCATGGTCGCTGTCGCCTTCCGTTCCTGTGCAGTCCCCCTGTGTCACCCGTGGGTCACCCTCGGGGACCGCGATCGCCTGCCCTTCGTCTCCGGTTGCATGCGCAACGCGGGCGGAAAGTGCGCTGTGTCACTGAGGATGGGGGCGTATCGGGGCAAAAAGGAACGGTGGCGGAGCCTTGCGATGCGGATGGGTAGATGGGTGGACGGGTCAGACGGGCAGACGGGTTGCACGACCTCTCTCAGAAGTCGATCCGCATCACCACCCGCCGCAGCGTCGGCCTGCTCACCTCCCGGAAGCCCGCCTCGGCGAACACCTGGGCGGCGCCGACGTGCAGTTCGCCCCAGGTGATCTCGACCCCGGGGGTGGTGAGCATCGGGTACGCCTCCAGGGCGGTGGCGCCGTGGGCGCGGGCGTAGGGGACGGTGGCGCGGGCGAGGCCGTAGGTGATGCCCCGGCGGCGGAAGCCCCGCCGGGTGAGCAGGCAGGTCACCGCCCAGACGCCGTCGTCGGCCTTGTCCTCCCGGCGGCCCGTCCACGGCACGCGGGTGCGCAGCAGCCGGGGGTAGGCGGTACGGGGTTCCACGGCGGCCCAGCCGACGGGCTCGCCGTCGAGGTAGCCGACGAGTCCGGTGGTGGACCGGGCGCCGGGGTCGTCGCAGCCGCTCTGCTCACGCAGGTCGACGGCGCGCTCCTCGGGGGTGGAGGTGTTCCACACGTGGTCGAGGACCTTGTAGCGCCGGCACTGGCAGCGGCCGGGGTAGTCGGTGGTGCCGAAGACGGCCCGGAGGTCGTCCCAGGAGGCCTCGTTCGCGGGGACGACATCCAGCGCGTCGGGCAGGACGGCCTCGGGCGGAACGGCCTCCGGCCGGACGGCCTCGGGCAGAAAGGCCTCGGGCAGGAAGGCCTCGGGCAGGAAGGCGTCGCTCATCGCGGCGGGTCCTCCCCCACGCGGCCGTCGACCGCCTCCCGGATCAGGTCGGCGTGACCGGTGTGACGGGCGTACTCCTCGATCATGTCGACGAGCACCCGGCGCACACTGGGCGCGCGCCCGTCCGGCCAGGTGAGCCCGACCGGGTCGGCGAGGCCCCCCTCGGCGAGCGCCTGCCGCAGGTGGGCGCGGGAGCGGGCCACCGCGGCCTCCCAGAGGGCGTAGAGCCGCTCGGGCGGGTCGGCGGCGGCCGAGGCCCACTCCCAGTCCGGCTCGGCGTCCCGGTCGACGGCGTCCCAGGGCGCGCCGAGCGGCTTTCCGAGCAGCCGCCGGGTGAAGTACTCGTCCTCCACCAGCGCCAGGTGCTTGAGCAGGCCGCCCAGGGTGACGGTCGAGGGGGCCAGCGGGGTGTTCAGGCCGGCCGCGTCCAGGCCCTCGCACTTCCAGGCGAAGGTCCTGCGCTGCCGCTCCAGCGAGCCGATCAGGGTGTCGGCCTCGCTGCCCGCGACGGGCGGCTCCAGCAGCAGTGAGGGTTCGGGGTTCTCGCTCATGCCGGGCAGGCTACGGTCCGTTCCGGACGATCTGCTGCCGGAACCGTCAGGACGGTCGATGAAACCCCGCGAAACCGAGGACAGCAGCCCCACCGCCCGCGCCCTCCTGGCCCTGGAGCTGTTGCAGAACACCCCCGGCATCACCGCCGCCCGCCTGGCCGACCGGCTCGGTGTGTCCGAGCGGGCCGCCCGGCGCTACGTGGGCATCCTGCGCGAGGCCGGGATCCCGGTGGAGTCCACGCGCGGCCCGTACGGCGGCTACCGGGTGGGCCGGGGTCTGCGGCTGCCGCCGCTGATGTTCACGGCGACGGAGGCGCTCGGGCTGGTCATGGCCGTCCTGGACGGCCATCACGACGCGGCGGACCCGGCCGGGCCGGTGGGCGGCGCGCTCGGCAAGCTGCTGCGCGCCCTACCGGAGCCGGTCGCCGCCCCGGCCGAGGCGGTCCGCCGGGTCCGGGCCCGGGGCGGCCTCGGCGCCACGAGCCCCGCGCCCGAGACCACGGCCGCGCTGGTCCGGGCCTGCGCGGACCGGCGCCGGCTGCGGCTCGGCTACCGGCTGGGCGCGAAGGGCGTCCGGGGCATGGAGGTGGATCCGTGGGCGGTGGCCGTGCACCACGGCCGCTGGTACCTGCTGTGCTGGTCGCACACGCGCGAGGCCCGGCGGGTGCTGCGGGTGGACCGGGTGGCCTCGGTGACCGCCCTGCCGGAGACCTTCGAGCCGCCCGCGGGCCTCGACCCGCTCGCCACCATCGAGGAACACCTCTCCGAGGGCTGGACGTACGAGGTGGAGGTCGTCGTCGAGGCACCCGTCGAGCACGTCGCCCGGATCCTCCCGCGCAGCCTGGGCCGCCCCGAGCCGCTCGGCCCGGACCACACCCGGCTGCTGGCCACGACCGACGAGCCGGACTGGTACGTACGGCAGCTCACCGCGCTGGACGTGCCGTTCCGGATCACCGGACCGCGCGAGCTGCGGGACGCGGCACGGGACCTCGGACGGCGCCTCGCGGCGGCGGCCGGCGAGGAGGACGCGGGCGACCAGGACGACGACCGTCGACAGACACCGGACCTTTGACTAAAGTCAAAGAACTATGGAGCCCGTGGAGCCCGTGCCGAGTGACGACGTGGCGGCCCTGCGCCGCTTCAACCGCTACTACACCCGCCGGATCGGCGCCCTGGACGACCACTACCTGGGCCAGGACCGCCCTCTCGGCGAGGCCCGGCTGCTGTTCGAGATCGGCGACGGCGCGTCGCTGCGCGACCTGCGCACCCGGCTCGGTCTGGACGCCGGCTACCTCAGCCGGATGATCAAGTCCCTCCAGGCCCAGGGCATGGTCCGCACCGGCGTCCACCCGTCCGACAGCCGGCTGCGCACGGTCGAGCCGACCCCGGCCGGGCGGGTCGAGGTCAGGGAGCAGAACCGCCGGGCCGACGGCCTCGCCGAGAGCCTCCTCGGCGGCCTCACCGGCCCCGAGCGCGCCGAACTCACCGGCGCCCTCGCCGGCGCCTGGCGGCTGCTGCGGCTCGCGGCGATCACCGTGGCCCTCGTCGACGGGGCCGACCCGGACGCCCGCGCCTGTCTCGACGCCTACGCCGCCGACCTCGACGCCCGCTTCCCCGAGGGCTTCGACCCGTCCGACCTGGTCGGCCCGGCGGAGGTCTCGGGCGACGCGGGCGCCTTCTTCGTGGCGTACGAGGAGGACCGCCCGGTGGGCTGCGGGGGACTGCGCACCCTGGAGGCGGGCGTCGGCGAGATCAAGCACGTCTGGGTGCACCGCGACGCCCGCCGCCTCGGCCTCGCCCGCAGGCTGCTCGGCCGGCTGGAGCGGGCGGCGGCCGAGCGCGGCCTGGACGTCGTACGTCTGGACACGCACGCGTCGCTCACCGAGGCGCGGGCGATGTACCGGGCGTGCGGGTACCGGGAGATCCCGGCGTACGGGGACCACGTGTACGCGGGCCACTGGTTCGAGAAGCGGCTGTCAGGCTGACGGACACCCGGTCACCAGCTCCCGGACCGCGCCGCGCAGCCACGCGTGGGCCGGGTCGGCGTCGTGGCGCGGGTGCCAGGCCATCCCCAGGACGAGCGGCGGCAGGGGCAGCGGCACCTCGAAGGAGACCAGGCCGAGGCGCTCCGCGAGCGGTACGCCCCAGGCCGTGTTCAGGCCCACCAGGTCGGTGTCGCGCAGCACGAAGAGGGAGGCGGGCAGCGAGCCGACGCTCGCCACCACCCGCCGCCGCAGGCCGAGTTCGGCGAGCGCGGCGTCCACCGGCCCGTGCAGCCTGCCGCGCCGGGACACGATCAGATGACCGGCCTCCCGCGCGAACCGCTCGGGCGTCAACTCGCCCTCCAGCAACGGGTGTCCGGCCCGGACGACACCCATCATGCGGTCCTCGCGCAGGTGTTCGCGGTGGACCTCGGGTGCCACCGTGTCGATGACGCCCACTTCCAGGTCGGCGGTGCCCTCCCGCAGGAACGGCACGTCGATGTGGCTCTCGCTCAGGAAGCGCAGCCGGATGCCGGGCGCCTCGGCGGCGGCGCGGGCGAGCAGGGCCGGGCCGTACGCGGCCGCCACGGAGTCGTTCCCGAGGATCGTGACGGTCCGGGTCACCGCCGCGAGGTCGGTGTCGGCGGCCGGCGCGAACAGCGCACGGGCCCGCTCCACGACCGCGCTCACCTCGGCCCGTACGGCGAGGGCGCGCGGCGTCGGCACCATCCGCCGCCCGGCCCGGACCAGCACCGGGTCCCCCAGGGCCTTGCGGATCCGGCCCAGGGTGCGGCTCATCGCGGGCTCGGACAGGTGCAGCCGCCGGGCGGCGCCCTGAACGCTCTGCTCCTCCAGCAGCACGTCCAGCGCGGCCAGCAGATTCAGGTCCAGCCCCGCGGATTGCGTCATGCGCATGTGTCCCTTGCGAAGGTTGCACTGGAAAGCAGGTCGGGGCCGAGCCTACGGTGAAACCGCCCGCCGGCCGCACCGCCCGCCGCACCGCCCGCCGCCCGGGCCCCACCCCGACCAGCTCCCGAGGAGGAGCCTTGCCTCCGCACGCCCTGAAACGGTCCACGCTCCTCACGCTCTGCGCCTGTGTCCTGGTCGCGCAGAGCATGGTGGCCGCCGTCAACCTGCTGATCCCGCAACTGGGTTCGTCGTCCCTGCACCCCTCGTCCACCGAGATCCTGTGGACCGTCGACGCCTACGTCATCGTCTTCGCGGGCCTGCTCGTCCCGGCCGGCGCGGTCGGCGACCGGTACGGCCGCAAGGGCGCCCTGCTCACCGGGCTCGCCCTGTTCGCCGCCGGGGCCGCCGTCAGCGCCTGCGCGACGGGCCCCGCGCCGCTGATCGCGGGCCGCGGCGTCTCGGGCGCCGGGGCGGCACTGATCACCCCGGCGACCATGTCGATCCTCGTCCACCTGGCCGGACCGGAGCGCCGCGCCCAGGCGCTGGCCTCCTGGACGCTCGCCATGGGCCTCGGCGGCATGGCGGGCAACCTCGGCGGCGGACTGGTCGGCCAGTACCTGAGCTGGCGGGCCCTGTTCGGCGCGATGGTCCCCCTGGCGGCGCTGCTCGCGCTCGCCGTGCTGGTCGCCGTCCCGCGCACCGAACGCTCCCCGGGCGGCCGCCCCGACCCGGTGGGCACCCTGCTGCTCACCGCCGGTCTGGTCGCCGTCCTCTTCGGGATCATCGAGGGCCCCGGCCACGGCTGGACCTCACCGGACATCCTGCTGTCCTTCGCGGCAGGCGCCCTGCTGATCGCCCTGTTCACCGGGCACGCGCTGCGCTCCGCCGCCCCGCTGTTCGACCCGCGCGTGTTCCGCTCCCCCCGGCTGCGCGCGACCACCCTCGGCATGACGACCGGCTTCTTCGGGCTGTTCGCCCTGTTCTTCGTCAACTCCCAGTACCTCCAGGAGGTGAAGGGCTACGAGCCCGCCGTCACCGGCGTCGCGATCGTCCCGCTGATCGTCGGCATGACCCTGGTGCCGAAACTGGCCGCCCGCTGGTCGGCGCACCCGCGACCGGTCGTCGGTGCGGGTCTCGCCCTGATCGGGCTGGGGCTGCTCGGCGCGTCCACCGCGGGCCCCGACACGCCCTACCCCGTCTACGCCTGCTGGCTGCTGGTCATCTCGGCGGGCACGGGGCTGTCCATGCCCGCGCTGACCCTGGGCGTGGTGGCCTCCCTCCCGCACCGTCAGGCGGGTCTCGGCTCCGGCCTCGGCACCTCCGCCCGCGAGATCGGCGCGGCTCTCGGCGTCGCGGTCGCCGGCACCGTCCTGGCCGGGCACGCCGACCTCGCCGCCGGGATGGGGCCGGCGTTGCGCACGGTCGGGGCGGTGGTCCTGGTGGCGACCGCGGTGGTCGTGGCCGGTCTGCGGGGTACGGGCGGCCGGGGGACGGGTCCGACGGTGGCGGCGGTGCGGGAAAAGGCCGCGGGCCCCCTCCCGGAGGAGTCCGGAACGGGGCCCGTGAGGTGAGAGGAGGCTCAGATGAGGCCGAGGGCGCGGACCGCGTCGCGCTCCTCCTCCAGCTCCTTCACCGACGCGTCGATGCGGGCGCGGGAGAACTCGTTGATGTCCAGGCCCTGGACGATCTCGTACACGCCGTCCTTGGTGGTGACCGGGAAGGAGGAGATCAGGCCCTCCGGGACACCGTACGAACCGTCGGACGGGATGCCCATGGAGGCCCAGTCGCCGTCGGCGGTGCCGTTGACCCAGGTGTACACGTGGTCGATCGCGGCGTTGGCGGCGGAGGCGGCCGACGAGGCGCCACGGGCCTCGATGATCGCGGCACCGCGCTTGGCGACGGTCGGGATGAAGTCGTCGGCCAGCCACGTCTCGTCGTTGACGACCTCGGCGGCGTTCTTGCCGGCGACCGTGGCGTGGAAGATGTCCGGGTACTGGGTGGCGGAGTGGTTGCCCCAGATGGTCAGACGCTTGATGTCGGCGACCGTGGAGCCCGTCTTCTTCGCGAGCTGGGTCAGCGCGCGGTTGTGGTCGAGGCGGGTCATCGCGGTGAAGCGCTCGGCCGGTACGTCCGGGGCGGCGGCCTGGGCGATCAGGGCGTTGGTGTTGGCCGGGTTGCCGACGACGAGGACCTTGATGTCGTCCGCGGCGTGGTCGTTGATGGCCTTGCCCTGCGGCTTGAAGATGCCGCCGTTGGCCTCCAGGAGGTCACCGCGCTCCATGCCCTTGGTGCGGGGGCGGGCGCCGACGAGGAGGGCGACGTTGGCGCCGTCGAAGGCGACGTTCGGGTCGTCGCTGATGTCGATGCCCTGGAGCAGCGGGAACGCGCAGTCGTCCAGCTCCATGGCGGTGCCCTCGGCGGCCTTGAGGGCCGGGGTGATCTCCAGGAGGCGCAGCCGGACCGGCACGTCCGCGCCGAGCAGCTGGCCGGAGGCGATGCGGAAGAGCAGGGCGTAACCGATCTGGCCGGCCGCGCCGGTGACGGTGACGTTCACGGGAGTGCGGGTCATGGCGTTCTCCGTATGACAGCTGTCGGTGGGGCGTCCCTGCCCCTGGTGGGACGTACAAATGATCGATCTCTCGGTATCAAGAGATCCGACCAGCGGTCAGGCTATCGCGCCTCCGGGATGCCGGACGTCCGGGGCCGTGTGGCCCGTCCCACAGAACGGACACCCCCTCGTACCACGAACGGCGGCCGCCGGTCCGGGAGAGGAGAGACCGTACGGCCGCCGTGGTGGGGGTACCGGGTCGTGCCGGATCCCGTGGGGGTACGGTTCGCGTGCCCAGGGAGGACGGGGGTATTCCTGCCGGGCACGGTTTTTTCCTCCGGCCGCCGCACGACTCCACCCGTCCGGCCGTAACGAACGCCCCAACGCCCCACACCCCACGGTCAGACCGTCAGGTCGTCGGGCCGTCGGGCCGTCGGGCCGTCGGGCCGTCGGGCCGTCCTACAGCGTGCACCCCTTCTCGCCCGAGGCCAGGACCGCGCACGCCTTCGCCTCCGCCGCGTCCCGCACCGCGATCATCGGGGTGTACGCGATGGTGTCGCCGACGGTGGTGATCCGGCCGGTCTGCCGCGCCGCCCCCACGGTCACCCGCACCGAGTCCCCCGGGGCGGCCTGCACGATCCGGCCCCAGGCGGCGCCGCAGGTCCTGCTGTAGCGGACCTCGACCACGACCGCGCCGACACTCGCGCTCTTCGCCGTGACCACCAGGTCACCGCTGCACCCCATCGCCTCGGCGTCCTGGCCGGTGCACGCGGACCCGGCGCACAGCACCCCGGAGGGCAGCACGGCATCGGAACTCTCGGCCGGCGACGGCTTCCCCGCGCCGACGGCCTCCTTCGGATCCCCGTCACCGGTGAGCAGGAAGGCGCCGACCACGACGGTCACCACGCCCATGACCCCGGCGAGGAAGAGGGTCCACCGCCGCGAGCCGCTCCGCCCCGGGGGCGTGGGCTCCTCCGGCGTCGACAGCGTGGGCGACACCCCGCCCGGCCCCGCGACACCGGGGGCCGCCGCACCGGATGCCGTGGCGGCGGAAGCCGTGGCGGCGGAAGCCGTGGCGGCGGAAGCCTTGGCGGCGGGGGACTTGGCGGCGGGAACCGTGCCGCCCGGGGCCTTTGTGGCGGGGGTCGTGCCGCCCGGGGCCTTCAGGGCGCGGGTCGCGGCACCCGGCGCCGCCCGTGTCCCGTCCCGGGCGATCTCCAGCGCCTGCGTCGCCGCGTCGCGCCGCAGCTCCGCGCGGCTCCACGCGCGCTCGGCCAGTTCCCACAGGGTGGTGAGGTGGACGGACGGGGTGCCGGTGACCTCGGCGAGGGCGACGACCGCGCCCTTGGGGGCGAGCAGACGGCCGTTGAGATAGCGGTCCCAGGACGTCCTGCTGTAGCCGGTGCGGTCGGCGACCGCCGGGAGGCTCAGGCCGGCACGGCCCACGACCCTGCGCAGCAGTTCGACGAACTCCCGTACCTGCGGATCGAGTTCGTCCGGCAGTTCCTTCCACCGGGGCATCGGACCCCCTCCCTCCGCACCGTCCCCCATGGGCCACGCGGGCCCGATGTACCGACGATTCGGGACACATCCCCGAACTGTCAACGTATCGGCACGACGAGCGCACTTCAGCCGAAGGCCACCGCGCCCCCGACGGCCACGAGCAGCAGCGCGAGCAGGAGCAGCACCGCGTAGAGGAGGAGCCGTCCCGCGGCGCGCGGCGGGGCCGGCGGGGCGGGTTCCTCCAGGCGGTCCCACCAGGGGACCGTGGGGTCGTCCTCGTACTCCTCGCCGCCCGCCGCGGACGGCGGTTTCGGCCAGGCGTCGACGGCCAGTTCCCACCGCACGACGTGCCGTTCGGCGTCCGCCCCGCTCACCCCGGCCACCCGGCACAGCGCGGCGACGGCCTGCCGGGGCGGCGGCTGGACGGCGTTGAGATAGCGCTGCCAGGAGGACTTGCTGTACGCGGTGGCGGCGCCGAGCCCGGCCAGGCTGAGGCCCGTGCGGTCCTTCAGCTGCCGCAGCTGGTCCACGAAGTGCCGTACCTCCGACGGCAGCCCGTCCGGCAGCGGCTGCCAGCCACCCATCCCGCCCACCTTTCCCCTCGATCCGTCGAGAGGACGACGTCCGGATGCCGGACGGTTCCCGCGGCGGGCGGTGGCGGACGCGGCTGTGTCCGGGCGGGCACACGGTGTCGGAACGGTCACTTCCACGACACAGCGTACGGACAGCTGTTGAACAGGCCGTTCACCCTGCGGGAGCGTGGAACGCGACGGCGGCCCGTCCTTCTCGGGGGAGGGGACGGGCCGCCGTGCGCGCGGGCTCAGTTGGTGACCGTGAAGTGCAGCGTGTCCTTGAGGAACGGTATCTGCAGCCACGGGTCGGGCTGGGCCATCAGGGCCAGCAGGACGATCGCCGTCCCCAGCACCGCGTACGTCACGATGTCCGTGAAGCGGGAGCGTACGGCGAGCATGCCGACGCCGGGCAGCAGCCAGCGCAGCACCGCGCCGGCCAGCAGGGCGACGCCGATCAGTATCGTCCCGATCCGGAACTGGTCGAGCGCGGTCACCAGCAGGCCGAGCGCGACCAGGCCCAGGACCGCGATGATCGGCCACTGCCGGGCGGCCAGGGCGTCGGCGGCCGCCGCCCGGCCCGCGCCCTCGGGACGCGCCGTGTCCCTGGTGAACTTCGGGAAGCGGCGGGTGGTGCGGTGCGGCACGCCCTCGGCGTCCGGCGCGCTGACGGGATCCCGTACCTCGATGTCCTCGGGCTCGCCCGAGGTGCCGTCAGACGACACTGCGCTCCGCCGCCTCGACCACGTTGACGAGCAGCTGGGCGCGGGTCATCGGGCCGACCCCGCCGGGGTTCGGGGAGATCCAGCCGGCCACCTCGCGCACGTCCGGGTGGACGTCGCCCACGATCTTGCCCTCGGCGTTGCGGGAGACACCGACGTCGAGGACGGCGGCGCCCGGCTTGACGTCCTCGGCGCGGATCAGGTGGGCGGAACCGGCGGCCGCGACGATGATGTCCGCGCGCCTCAGATGGGCCGCGAGGTCCCTGGTGCCGGTGTGGCACTGGGTCACGGTCGCGTTCTCGCTGCGCCGGGTGAGCAGCAGCGGCATCGGGCGGCCGATGGTGACACCGCGGCCGACGACCACGACCTCGGCGCCCTTGATCTCGACGCCGTACCGGCGCAGCAGGGTGAGCACGCCGTGCGGGGTGCAGGGCAGCGGGGCGGGTTCGTTGAGGACCAGCCGGCCCAGGTTCATCGGGTGCAGGCCGTCGGCGTCCTTGGCCGGATCCATCAGCTCCAGGATGCGGTTCTCGTCGATGCCCCGGGGCAGCGGCAGCTGCACGATGTACCCGGTGCAGGCCGGGTCCTCGTTCAGCTCGCGGACGACCGCCTCGATCTCCTCCTGCGTGGCCGTGCCGGGCAGTTCGCGCTGGAGGGAGGCGATACCGACCTCGGCGCAGTCGCGGTGCTTGCCGGCGACGTACTTCTGGCTGCCGGGGTCGTCCCCGACGAGGATCGTGCCGAGGCCGGGCGTCACCCCCTTCTCCCTCAGCGCCGCCACACGGGCGGTCAGATCCGACTTGATCTCGGCTGCGGTGGCCTTGCCATCGAGAATCTGGGCGGTCATGGCCCCATCCTCCCGGATGACGGGCCCCCGGTTCCAATCCGGGTGACCCGACGGGTGCCCCCGGGTGTGCGCCCTTGATCGATGATGTTGCACTTGCACAACACCTGCGGAATCCGGCTGGACAACAAACCGGCCATTGCAGAACGATTGACGCCACAGTGCCGCGGGCAGTACCGGGGGGACGAACCGCATCTGTACCTCTTCCTCCGACACCAGGCCGCCCGTCGTCCCCGCACTCGAGCGCACCACGGAGGAAGGACCGCCATGAGTTTCGGCGAGCCGCACAACCCCTACGGGCCGCCGCAGCCGGCCCCTCAGCAGCCCCCCGCTCCCGGTTACGGCTACCCCGGCCAGGCCCCGCAGGGCTACGGCGCCCCGCAGGCCCCGGGATACGGGCAGCAGCCGTACCCCCACCCTGGCGACCCCGGCTTCCAGGGCGGCTACCCCGGCGGTCCCTTCGCGATGCCCGGTATCACCCGGGCCGCGCAGATCATGCTCGGTGTCGTGGTGCTCGCCCATGTGATCGTGGCGGCCGGGTACGCCTGGGTGCTGTCCGTGTGGGACGAGAAGATGGACGAGGCGGGCGTGTCCGGCACCGCGGACGCGGAGCGGGTCGCCGACCTCGGCAAGGGCGTGATCGGCTTCTTCGTGGGCCTGGCCGCCGTCTTCGCGATCCTCGGTGTGATCCTGCTGCTCCAGTGGGCCAAGGGCGGCAACGGCGTCCGGGTGTGCGCCATCGTCTACGGCTCGTTCGCGATCGTCACCGGCATCTTCATGATCGCCGCCTGGGGCCTGGGCCTCGTCCTGATGGTGGTGTCCATCCTGCTGATCGTCTTCTCCGCGAAGCGGGTCACCGCAGAATGGTTCCGCCGCCCGCGCTTCTGAGGGCGCGGGAGCGCTGTCGCGGGAGGGCGCGAACGCGCTGTCCCACGGGGGCGCAGGAGCGTCTTCACGCCATTCCTCCACGGGGCCGTGTCACGCCGTGACACGGCCCCGTCCCGTCGCCCACTCTGATGCGGTAGGCGCGGGTGGGGGGCGGGAGACACAGCGTGTACAGCATCATCGTCGTACCACCGGCGGACCCGGACGAAGGGCGCGGCGGCACTGAGCCCCGGCGCCGGCTCCGGCTCGCCCCCGGTGAGCGGCTGACCTTCGGGCGCTCGGCGCGCGACAACGACCTGGCGATCCCGCACGAGGGCGTCTCGCGGCGGGCCGGCGAGATCACCGCGCAGGGCGCGTTCTGGATACTCGGCAACTTCAGCCGGGAACAGACCTACGTGGTGGAGAACCCGGAGGGCGCGGGCGAGCACATCAAGGTCGCGCCGGGCCGGCTGGACGCGCCGGTGCCCTTCGAGTTCGCCCGGATCGTGCTGCCCGCGGCCGGCGATCTGCTGCCGGTCGAGGTGTGGGCGCCGCGCCACGACTACCTGGGCACGGCGTCCGGGCTGGACGGCGCGACCACGGCGCCCGCGTTCTCGCTGGACCGCACCAAGCGCTACTTCGCGGTGCTGGCCGCGCTCTGCGAGCCCCGGCTGCGCGGCGAGCCGCACGCCCCGCTGCCCACCGTCGAGCAGGTCGTCGCCCGGCTGCGGCCCGCCTGGCCGGCCGCCTCGCGCACCTCGGTGCAGTGGAACATCGACTACCTGGCCGTGAAGCTGCGGCTGAAACCCGGCCCCGACACGGCGGACCCGGGCCCGCGCCTGAACGGCAAGAAGGAGTCCCTGGTGTCGCTGGCGCTCCGCTTCGACCTGGTGCGCGAGGACGACCTCGCGGTACTGGCCGGGCGGACACCCCCGCCGGCCGATCCGGGGGCCGTACGGTGACCGGGGCCTACACCGTCCAGGTCCCGAACGGGTACCGGATCGGGCGCTGGGAAGTGCGGGAGCCCCTCGCGACCGGGGCGTTCGGCAGTGTGTACGCGGCCCGGCGGCACCCCGATGACAACGATGCCCCGGCGGACCTGCCCGAGTCGGCCGCCCTCAAGTTCCTGCCCACCGGCACCCGTACCCCGCGCCAGCTCGCCCATCTGCGCGAACTCGCCGAGCGGGAACTGGAGTTGCTGAGCCGTCTCACCAGCCCGCGGCTGATCCGCCTCTACGAGACGCTCACCGTGGACGACCCGGACCGCCCTCACCTCGACGGCGCCACCGTGCTGGTGCTGGAGCGGGCCGAGACGTCCGTCTCGGCGCTGCTGAAGCGCACCCCGAGGCCCGCGGCCGGGCCCGCCCTGCTCGCCGAGGTCTGCGCGGGCCTCGCCCAGCTGCACCGGGCGGGCTGGGTGCACGGCGACCTCAAGCCCGCCAACGTGCTGCTGATGGGGGACGGTTCGGCCCGCCTCGCCGACTTCAACATGGCCGCCGAGCTGGAGGGCACCCACGCCTATACCCCCGCCTTCTCCACCCCCGACTACACCCCGCCCGAGCTGCTGTGGGCCGAGATCGGCGAACGGGGCCGCCGGATCCGCCCGTCCGCCGACGTGTGGGCCTTCGGCGTCCTCGCCCATCTCGTCCTCACCGGCTCCTTCCCGCTGCCCGGCGGCACCCCGACGGCCCGCCGCGACGCGGCCGTCGCCTACGCCCGCGGCACCGCCGAGCTGCGGCTGTCCCCCGAACTCCCGGACGCCTGGCGCGAGACCGTCCGTGCCTGTCTGGCCCGTACGCACGCCGACCGGATCGGCACCGAGGCCCTGCTGCGCCGGGTGGAGACGGTCACCGCGACGGCACCCTCGGGCGGCCGCCCGCTCGGCCTCTCCGGCCGCCTCTCCGCTCGCCTCCGTGGCCGCCTCTCCGGTCGCCTCGCCGGCCGCCCTTCCCGTCGTACGGCGGTGCTGGCCGCCACGCTCGCCACCGTCACCGTGGCGGCCCTCGGGTACGGCGTCGCCACCTGGGGCGGCGCCGGCGCGGAGGAGGAGTCCGGGCCCGGCGGGGCGTCGGCGAACGCGGCCGCGCTGTACGGCGCCGAGTACCTCCGTACCGACCGGGGCATACCGACGCCGTACCGGCTGCTGATCGTCGAGACGGCGAAGGACTGCGACCACCGGTCCGTCACCCCGGCCCTGATCGCCGCCATGCTGAAGGTCGAGAGCGACTTCGACCCGGACCTCTCCGACCCCGCCAAGGACGAGTACGGCATCGCCCGCTGGACCCCGCGCGTGCTGCGCTGGTGGATGAACGAGGACGGCACGCCCGGCGAGACCGTCCCGTCGCCCCCGTTCCCGCCCGCCGAGTCCATCCCGGCGATGGGCCGCTACCTCTGTTGGATCGCCCCGCGCCTGGACACCGACATCGCCGGCGACCGGCGTGTCCTGGTCGCCGCCTCCTACCGGACGTCCTGGGACACGGTGAACAAGGCCGGCGGGGTCCCCGCCGAGTACCGCGCGTACGCGGAGCGGGTCGCCCACTACCTCAAGGAGTACACGCCCCCGGGCCGCACGTGACCCTGAGAGGTCCGAGGTACCCCCCGGCCCCGGCGTGCCCGATGGTGTGAGTGCCGCACCGGAGACGGGCGGCGAGGGGGAACCCGCGGGGAGACGGGGGACCCACGGGGGAGACGGGGGAACGTTCCATGAAGCGTGCGCTCGCTTCGCTGTGTGCGGTCGCGGCGGTCACGGGGGTCGTCGCGACCGGATGCGGCCGGGGCACGGAGACCGCCGCCGCCGCGCGTCAGGGCCGGCCCGAGCCGCTGACCTGGCAGCAGGAGCTGCGCGTCGGCGACGCCCAGCAGCGCCTGACCCGGCAGTGCATGAACCGGCACGGCTTCTCCTTCTGGGAGGACCGCTCCCTGACCCTGCGCGAGAGCATGCCGGTGCGCTATGTGCAGGACGACGTGGCGTGGGCGCGGACCTACGGGTACGGCGGCCGGATCGAGGCCCGGCAGGAGCGACGGCGTTTGCACCACCCCGTCGCCGCGTACCGGCAGGGGCTGTCCGCGTCGCGCCGAGCCGCCTTCGACCGGGCCCTGGACGGCGGCGACGGCGGCTCCCAGGTGCTCTCGGCCGAGCTGCCCGGCAGCGGCCGCGAGGTCCGCAAACGTCTCGGCGGCTGCACGGCGGAGGCGGAGAAGGCCCTCTACGGGGACCCCGCCGTGTGGTTCCGCGTGTCCAAGACCGCCACGGGTCTGAACGCGCTGTACTCCGCCGACCTCATGCGCGACCGGCGGCTGACCACCGCCGTGGCCGCCTGGTCACGGTGCCTGAAGAAGGCCGGACTGTCCTATCCGGACCCGCAGGCGGCCCGTGACGCGATACGGGAGAACACCGCACGGCTCGGCCCGGCGGGCACCGACCGGGCGTTCGCCACCGAACGGGCGACCGCCGTCGCCGACGCCCGCTGTGCCCGCTCCACCTCCCTGAGGTCCGTGGCCACGGACCTGGAGACCTCCTACGTCGACCGGCTCCCTGACCGGTACGGCGACGCGCTCGACACCTATCGGCGCCTCCAGCGGCAGGCGTACGACCGCGCGGTGCGGATCGTGCCGCAGCGCGCCTGACGCGACGCAACCGATTCCACGAAACGGACGCGACAGATTCAACGAAACGAGGGGAACACCATGCGCAAGTTCGCCATCACGGCGGCGGTGGTCGGCCTGACCGCGCTCGGGACGGTCGTACCGGCGACGACCGCCCAGGCGGCCGACACCGGCGCCCAGGCCACCGTCTGCAACAGCAAGTGGCCGGGCCGCAACGGCAACGTCTACGCCTGGGACGGCTACGACTGCCAGGGCACCCTGCTGGGCGTCACCGCGGGCAGCGACTCCGACTGGAGCACGGACGGCGGCGGCTTCACCAACGCCTGGGACAAGGCGTCGTCCGTCATGAACGCCGGCTACACCGGCGGCAACGACGTCGTGGAGTTCTGGTTCATCCAGGAGTACCAGGCCGGGTACGCCTGTCTGTCCCCCTACGAGTACTTCGCCGACGACCTGTCCGACAACTCGTTCAGCAACGGCGAGAGCGCGGACAACAACATCCGCTCGCACAGGTGGGTCAGCAGCTGCAACGTGTGGCTGACCTGACCCCCGCCGACCGGTGCGGGCGGTCCCGGCCCCACCCGGGGCCGCCCGCACCTCGCCGCTCCGGGGCGGCGTCCCGCGTGACCGCCGTACGGGGGGCGGCGGAGACGGGGCCGCGGGAACGGGCGGTCCGGCGGGATGCCGGACCGCCCGTTCCCGTGCGTGCGATCAGTGGAAGAAGTGCCGCGTCCCGGTGAAGTACATGGTGACGCCCGCCTTCTTCGCGGCCTCGACCACCAGCTCGTCACGGACCGAACCGCCCGGCTGGACGACGGCCTTGACCCCGGCCTCGACAAGGATCTCCAGCCCGTCCGGGAAGGGGAAGAACGCGTCGGAGGCAGCGTAGGAGCCGCGCGCCCGCTCCTCGCCGGCCCGCTCGACGGCGAGCTTCGCGGAGTCGACCCGGTTGACCTGGCCCATGCCGACGCCGACCGAGGCACCGTCCTTGGCGAGCAGGATCGCGTTGGACTTCACGGCCCGGCAGGCCTTCCAGGCGAAGGACAGCTCGGCCAGCTCCTCGGCGCCGAGCGCCTCGCCGGTGGCCAGGGTCCAGTTCGCCGGGTCGTCGCCGTCCGCCTGGAGCCGGTCGGTGACCTGGAGCAGGACACCGCCGTCGACGGGCTTGACCTCGACCGGGTTGGCGGGCGCGCCCGGCGCCTTCAGCACCCGGATGTTCTTCTTCTTGGCGAGGGCCTCCAGGGCCCCCTCCTCGTAGTCGGGCGCCACGATGACCTCGGTGAAGATCTCCGCGACCTGCTCCGCCATCTCCTTGCTGACCGGCCGGTTCACGGCGATGACCCCGCCGAAGGCCGACAGCGGGTCACAGGCGTGCGCCTTGCGGTGCGCCTCGGCGACGTCCGCGCCGACCGCGATACCGCACGGGTTGGCGTGCTTGATGATGGCGACGGCCGGCTCGTCGTGGTCGTACGCGGCACGGCGGGCGGCGTCCGTGTCCGTGTAGTTGTTGTAGGACATCTCCTTGCCGTGCAGCTGCTCGGCGACCGCGAGACCGGCGCCCGTGCCGTCGACGTAGAGCGCGGCCGGCTGGTGCGGGTTCTCGCCGTAGCGCAGGGTGTTCTCGCGCTCCCAGGTGGCGCCGAGGAAGTCGGGGAACCGCGACTCGTCCACGGGGGCGTAGGAGGAGGCGAACCAGGAGGCGACGGCGACGTCGTAGGCGGCCGTGTGCTGGAAGGCCTCGGCGGCCAGCCGCTTGCGGGCGGCGAGGTCGAAACCGCCCTCGGCGACCGCGGCGAGGACATCGCCGTAGCGGGCCGGGCTGGTCACGACGGCCACCGACGGGTGGTTCTTGGCGGCGGCGCGCACCATGGACGGCCCGCCGATGTCGATCTGCTCGACGCACTCGTCGGGCGAGGCACCGGAGGCGACGGTCTCGCGGAACGGGTAGAGGTTCACGACGACCAGGTCGAACGGCTCGACGCCCAGCTCTTCCAGCTGACGGCGGTGGTCCTCGAGCCGCAGGTCGGCGAGGATGCCGGCGTGGACCTTGGGGTGCAGGGTCTTGACGCGGCCGTCCAGGCACTCGGGGAAGCCGGTCAGCTCCTCGACCTTGGTGACGGGGACGCCGGCGGCGGCGATACGGGAGGCGGTGGAGCCGGTCGACACCAGCTCGACACCGGCCTCGTGCAGCCCACGGGCCAGCTCCTCGAGACCCGTCTTGTCGTAGACGCTGACGAGCGCACGCCGGATCGCCCGCTGGGAGCTGCTGTCGGTGGTCTGGGCGGTCACTGGATAACTACCTTTCGTCCCTCAATGCGATAGCCGTTGCGGGCGAGCCGCCCCACGACCTCGACGAGCAGCCTTCGCTCGACTTCCTTGATGCGCTCGTGCAGAGCGCTCTCGTCGTCCTCGTCCCGGACCTCGACCACGCCCTGGGCGATGATCGGTCCGGTGTCGACGCCGTCGTCGACGAAGTGGACGGTGCAGCCGGTGACCCGGGCGCCGTACGCGAGCGCGTCCCGCACGCCGTGGGCCCCCGGGAAACTCGGCAGCAGGGCGGGGTGCGTGTTCACGAACCGCCCGCCGAACCGCGCCAGGAACTCCTTCCCGACGATCTTCATGAACCCGGCGGAGACGACGAGGTCCGGCGCGTGGGCGTCGACGGCCTCGGTGAGGGCGGCGTCCCACGCGTCCCGTGTCTCGTAGTCCTTGACCTTGCGCACGAAGGTCGGGATCCCGGCGCGCTCGGCCCGGGCGAGCCCCTCGATGCCCTCGCGATCGGCTCCGACGGCCACGATCTCGGCGCCGTAGGCGTCGACACCGGTGGAGGCGATCTCGTCGAGGAGCGCCTGGAGGTTCGTACCGGATCCGGAAACCAGCACGACGAGGCGCTTGGCCACGGGCTTGGCCACGGGCTTGGCGGCCACGGTGGTGACCCTTTCTCGGGGAAGCGTTCGTACGGCCGGGCCGTACGACGTTTTGTACGTTCGTACGAATGCATCGGGCCCCCGGATACGGGGAAGCCTACGAAGCAGCCGACCGTCAGCAACGATACCGGCACACGGGGCGGCCCCCACGGGACGGGGGCGTGGCCGGAAGGTAGCGTCTGCGAGGAGCGGGATCGGGAACGCGGTCGCCGTGCGGCGCGTTCCGAAAGTGACAGCTCATGTCAGACAGTCGTATTCACCTAGGGGAAGACGCTCAGTTGATGCCGGACCGCAGCCTGCGACTCCACACGCTCCCCCCGCAGTACCTGCCGGGAGGAGAGCGCGGCGCCCTGCTGCTGCGCGAGCGCCCCGGCTCACCGCCCGACGCCCCGCAGGACGACAACCCCTTCGCCCCGCCCCCGGAGGGCACCCCGGACCGCCCCTGGCGGCCGAGGCACCCGTCCGGCGGGAACGGCTCCGCCGAGGGGCAGGGCGGACACGGCGGGCAGGGCGGCCAGGGACCTCAGGGTGGCCAGGGGCCTCAGGGCGGTCAGGGGGGTCAGGGCGGTCAGGGGGGTCACTCCCCCTGGGGCGGTCAGTGGAGCGACCAGCAGCCCGGCCGCGCGCCCGGCGGCGGTTTCGGTGAGCGGCCCGGCTCCGGTCCCGAGGGCGGCGGTCCCGGTGGGCCCGGCAGCCAGGGCGGCGGCCAGGGCGGCCCCACCTCACGCTGGGACCCCAAGGACCCGGCCCAGCGCAAGGCGCGCTACGCGCTGCTGTGCGGCATGTGGGCCTTCTTCTTCGCCCTCTTCGGCTGGCCGTACGTGGCCCTACTGCTCGGCGCCCTCGCCCTGAACTGGGGCATCGGCGCCCTGCGCGCCAAGCCCCGCACGCCCGACCCCACCAGCCCGGCACCCGCCGAGCCCACGGGCCGCCCCCAGACCACCGCCGCGATCAGCGGCATCGTCACGGCGTCGCTGGCCCTGCTCCTGGTGGCGGTCACCTTCACCGCGCAGCTCGTCTACCGCGACTACTACACCTGCACGGACGACGCCCTCACCAACGAGGCGAAGCAGTCCTGCAGCGACCTGCTCCCGAAGGAACTGAAGGGGATCCTGGGGGCGAACACCTGAGGGGTGCTTCTCGGGGGTCTGCCGGAGGTTCCTCGCAGATTCCCCGGGGCTTCTCGGGGGGTGGGCCCCTGAGCGCGGGCCGGGATGTCACAGGCGGGGCCGCTGTCTCGTCGTACGAGGTGCAGGCATTCCCCGATCAAGGAGTGGACGATGCACCTCGCGCTGTGGATCGTTGCCGGGCTGCTGGCCGTAGTGGCCCTGGCCGGCGGCATCAGCAAGTCGTTCGTGCCCAAGGAGACGCTGGCCGGGATGCACGGCGGGGGCTGGACCGGCGACTTCGGCGTCGCCTTCGTCAAGACGCTCGGCGTCCTGGAGCTGCTGGCCGCGGCGGGCCTGATCCTGCCCGCCGCGCTCGGCATCGCACCGGTTCTGGTGCCGGCGACCGCCTTCTGCTGGATTCTGCTGATGGTCGGCGCGATGATCACCCACGGCCGCCGCGGCGAATCCGCGTTCGTGGTGCTGAACCTGACCTATCTCGCGTGCGCGGCGTTCGTCGCGTGGGGCCGCTTCGGCCCCGAGTCCTTCACCGCGTGATGCCGCGTGACCAGAAGGGGGGAGCCGTCGACGTGAACAGGACCGAGGAATTCCAGGAGCTGCGGCCGCTGCTGTTCTCGATCGCCTACCGGATCCTGGGCGGCGTGAGCGAGGCCGAGGACGCGGTCCAGGAGACCTGGCTGCGCTTCGAGGCCTCCGCGACCCGGCCCAGATCGGTCAAGGCCTACCTCTCGGCCACGGTGACCCGGATCTCGATCGACGTGCTGCGCTCGGCGCGCGTCCGGCGGGAGCGGTACGTCGGGCCGTGGTTCCCCGAGCCGCTGCTCGCCGACCCCTACGAGGATCCGGCGCGGTCGGCGGAGCTGGCGGACTCCGTGTCGATGGCGGCCCTGTTGCTGCTGGAGCGGCTCAGCCCGCTCGAGCGAGCGGTCTTCGTCCTGCGGGACGTGTTCGATTTCGACTTTCCCGAGGTCGCGTCGGCGGTGGGTCGCTCGGAGGCCGCGTGCCGCCAGCTCGCGGTGCGGGCGCGGCGCCATATGGCGGCTGGCCGGCCCCGCTTCGAGGCCGACCGCAAGGAGCGGGAGGAATTGGCGTCACGGTTCTTCGACGCGCTCCGCGAAGGCGATGTCGCCGAACTGCGGGACCTGCTCGCCGCGGACGTGTCGCTGGTCGGCGACGGCGGCGGCAAGGCCCCTCAGCTGGCCAGGGCCGTCGTCGGTGCCGAGAACGTGGCCCGGCTGCTGGCCTCCGTCTTCCCCCGGATGGCCCGGATCGACGTCACGTTCGCACCGCACGAGGTCAACGGGCAGCCGGGCGCGATCTTCCGCGACCGCGACGGCAAGGTGCTCCACGCCCTGGCGCTCGACATACTCGACGGCCGGATCCACGCGATCCGCGCGGTGATCAACCCCGACAAGCTCACCCACATCGGCCCCGTGGCGGACGCCTGGGCCGTCGACCACGAACTGCGGCGCTCCCACCGCCGGCCGAACTGACCCCGAGAGCTTCGCCTGCCACCTCGCCCTCTCCGAGCAGCGCGGTCGGGTGGGGTGGGGCGGGGTGGGGTGGGGTGGGGCGGGGTGGGGTGGGGTGACGGAGGCGGCCGCGAAGAGCTCCCTCAGGGGCGCCGCCATGCGCGACGCCCAGGGCGGCCGCGATGCGGGCGATGCGGGCGATGCGGGCGCCCGCGATGCCGTGCCGGCCGTCACCGCGGCGGCGCCGCGCCCTCGTTCTCGGTGTCCCCTGTGTTCCCTGTGTTCCCCGTGTCCCCTGGGCTCCCCGTGTCCCCTGTTTTCCCTGTGGTCTCTGCGTTCCCTGCGTTCCCCGTGCCCCCCGGCGCACCTTCCCCCACCTCCCGCAGCGCCGCCCACCGCGCCTCCCGAGCCGCGTTCCCGTGCCACACGGGCCCGTCCGGCTCGTCGTCCACCTCCACGAAGTCGTACGGCTCGAAGCCGAACCCGTCATCGCCGTGCAGAACCTCGTCACTGCCGAGCGGAACCCCGTCGCCGCCGAGCGGAACCCCGTCGCCGTCACCGCGGCCCCCACGCGTCTCCCGCTCCGGCTGCCCGACCCCCGCCGTCCGCCAAGAAGTGTCCGGCACCCATGTCCGCCCCTGCCTCCATCGCGCCCACAACCCCACCGGCACCCCCACCCCCACGGCCCACAGAACCATCGCGCCCCCCGCCTGCCACCACACCGGCCCGAACCGGGCCAACGCCCCGACCCCCAACGGCCCGCCCGCCAACCCCGCGAGCGCCCCGACCAACACCCCGCACCCCACCCCCGCCGCCACCACGACGCCCACCGTCCGCCGGCGCGACCAGCAGCCCTCGCCGCCCCCCGGCAACGCCCCGGCCCTGGCCACGAACACCCCCACCGTCGCCCCGGCCACCACCGGCACGACCCCGGCGGCCCAGTTCCACACGCCGCCCGCACCCGCCTCCGGCACCGCCGCCAGCAGCGGAAACGGCGGCAGCAGCGGCGCCGGATCCGAGACCAGCGGATCCACCACATGCCCGGCCCCGAGCACATACCCCGGCCCGAGCGCGTACGCCGCAGCCCACACGGCCGCGTTCGGCACGAGCGCCACACACAGCAGCAGCACCGCGAACCGCCCCGACCACCCCTCGGTCAGCTGCAGGAACGCCCCCCGGGCCGCCCCCATGTGCCACACCGACGACGCCGCCACCAGCAACGCCCCGCCTCCGACCAGCACCGCCGCCCCGGCGCCGGCCGCCCGCACCCCCGCCCCGACCCACTCCCCGAGCACGTACCGCCGTACCCCGCGCGGCAGCGCCCGCACCAGGGCGCCCCAGGGGCGCCCGCAGCCCGTCCACACCCCCGCCCCGGCCGCCAGCACGGCGACCCCCGGCACACACACGCCCGCCCACATCCACGACGGCCGCAGCACACCGGCGGCCGCGTAGGAGGCAGCCCCCGCCGCCACGGCGAGATACCCGACGACCACCCCCGCCCACACCGTCCGCGCCCCCACCACGACGCCCGGCCGCTCCGCACCGCCGACGACCCCACCACCCCCACCACCCCCGCCGGCCCCGCCGGCCCCGCCAGCCCTGCCGTCCCTGTCGTCCCTGTCGTGCCCGCCATCCCTGTCGACCGCGTCCCGTGCGGCCCGATGCACCAGCCACACCGGCAGCACCAGCAACAGCAACGGCGTGACCCCCACCGGCGCCGCCGCCCCGGACAGCGTTTCGGTCCGCACCAGCTCCGCCCCGTGGGCCAGCAGCCACAGCGCGGCGGCGACATGCAGCGCCCCGCCCGGCCCGCTGTCCGGATAGGGCGAACTGATCCACAGCACCATCACGAGCGCGGCGAACGACCCCAGCCCCAGCCCGGCCGCCAGCACACCGCCCAGGAGGCCGGCGGCCAGCCCGGGAGACCGGTCGCGCAACCGGGCGAGCAACCGGGCGAGCAGGGGCGACAACGACGGCCGGCGAGCGCTCATCAGGATCACGCCCGCCATGGTCCCAACGACACGCGCTTTACCGCCGTAACAGGCGAACCTCCGCCGTGTCACTCAATATACGTTTATGTACTTTTTTGTACGGAAGGGCTTCCTGTGACGCAGCGCCCTGCCACCCCGCTTCCGCCGCCCAAGGAGCGCCGACGCCTGCGTGAGGCGGGCGCCTTGACTCAGGCTCAGGTCGCCGCGCAGGTGGGCGTCACCCGGGAGACGGTGCGTGCATGGGAGTCGGGCCGTACCACTCCGCGCGGGCGGAAGGGGGAGGCGTACGCGCACCTCCTGGCCGCCCTGACCACCCCGTCGACGGACCCGACCGGGGTCCCGGCGGCCACTCAGGTGGCGGAATCCACCCCTCGTCCGGCGGCGGGCCGGACGGGGAGGCACCAGCCGTCGGCCCCACCGACGGGCGTCACACCCACCACCCCCCGCGTGCCCGTCGAACGCGCGCACCCCGCCACCTTTCTGTCCCCCGCTCAGGCCTTCGACGCCCTCTACGCCTTCTGCGCCCCCGCCCTCGTCCGCCAGACCTACCTCCTCTCCGGCCGCCGCGAGCTCGCGCGCGAGTCGGTCGAGCGGGCCTTCCAGATCGCCTGGCAGCGCTGGCCCGAGGTGGCCGTCGACCCCGACCCGGCGAGCTGGGTGCGGGCGACGGCGTACGAGTACGCGCTCTCCCCCTGGCACCGGTTCCGCCCCCGATACCGCCACCCCGAACCACCGCCCGCCGACGCGGCCGACCGCGCCTTGCTCGACGTACTCCTGGCGCTCCCGCCGTCGTACCGCCGCACGCTGCTGCTGTACGACGGGGTGGGGCTCGGGCTGCCGGAGACCGCGGCGGAGACGGAGGCGAGCACGCCGGCCACGGCGAGCCGACTGCTGCACGCGCGCCAGGCGATCGCCGCGCGCCTGCCCGCACTGGCCGACCCCGCCGCGCTGCACCGGCGGCTCGCGGAGGTGGCGTCCGTCGAACGGCTGCGCGCCCCCAAACCGCCGGCCGTGCGCATGGGCAGTGAGCGGCGGGCGCGCTTCTGGACCCGCGCGGCGATCGCCTTCACCGTCACGATCATCGGCGCCACCGCACTCACCCTGCGCACGGCTCCCACGCAGTACCAGCCCCCGGTACCCCCCGGCGAGACCGTGCAGGGCATCCCCCCACGGGCCGCCCCCGGCACGCTGTCGGACAAGAAACTGAAGCTGCGGAGCAAGCTGCGCTCGGAGACGGCGCACGGCCCGGAACGGCTGATCCCGGAAGCACGCTAGGAAACGTGTTCCTGTCGGAAACGTTCCGCAGTCGCCTGTCGGGAACGTTCCGCAGTCGCCTTTCGGGAACGTTCCGCAGTCGCCTTTCGGAAGCGCCTTCGGAAGCGCGCCGGGAAACGGCGGTGGGCCCGCCCCCCACCCAGGGGAACGGGCCCACCGACATACGTCAGGAAGGTCAGCCGGCGAGGATCTCGCGCGCCAGCTTCGCCGTCTCGGTCGGCGTCTTGCCGACCTTGACGCCGGCGGCCTCGAGGGCCTCCTTCTTCGCGGCGGCCGTGCCGGAGGAACCGGAGACGATGGCGCCGGCGTGGCCCATGGTCTTGCCCTCGGGCGCGGTGAAGCCCGCGACGTAGCCGACGACCGGCTTCTTCACGTTCTCCTTGATGAAGGCCGCGGCCCGCTCCTCGGCGTCGCCACCGATCTCACCGATCATCACGATCAGGTCGGTGTCGGGGTCGGCCTCGAACGCGGCGAGCGCGTCGATGTGGGTCGTACCGATGACCGGGTCGCCACCGATGCCGACGGCGGACGAGAAGCCGATGTCCCGCAGCTCGTACATCATCTGGTACGTCAGCGTGCCGGACTTCGAGACCAGGCCGATACGGCCCGGCTTCGTGATGTCGCCGGGGATGATGCCGGCGTTCGACTGACCGGGGGTGATCAGACCCGGGCAGTTCGGGCCGATGATCCGGGTCTTGTTGCCCTTCGACACGGCGTACGCGTAGAACGCGGCCGAGTCGTGGACGGCGATGCCCTCGGTGATGACGACCGCGAGGGGGATCTCCGCGTCGATCGCCTCGACGACGGCGGCCTTGGCGAAGGCCGGCGGCACGAAGAGGACGGACACGTTGGCGCCCGTCTTCTCGATCGCCTCGGCGACCGTGCCGAAGACCGGGATCTCGGTGCCGTCGATGTCGACGGAGGTGCCCGCCTTGCGGGGGTTCACGCCACCGACGATGTTCGTGCCGTCGGCCAGCATGAGCTTGGTGTGCTTCATGCCCGTGGCACCGGTCATGCCCTGGACGATGACCTTGCTGTCCTTGTTGAGGAAGATAGCCATGGCTGTCTGAGTCCCTCTTCCTTACTTCGCAGCCGCGAGCTCGGCGGCCTTGTCGGCCGCGCCGTCCATGGTGTCCACGCGCTGGACCAGCGGGTGGTTGGCGTCGGAGAGGATCTGACGACCCAGCTCGGCGTTGTTGCCGTCCAGACGCACGACCAGCGGCTTGGTGACTTCCTCGCCGCGGTCCTCGAGGAGCTGCAGGGCCTGCACGATGCCGTTGGCGACCTCGTCACAGGCGGTGATGCCACCGAAGACGTTGACGAACACGGACTTGACGTCCGGGTCGCCGAGGATGATCTCCAGGCCGTTCGCCATGACGGCGGCGGAGGCGCCGCCACCGATGTCGAGGAAGTTGGCGGGCTTGACGCCACCGTGGTTCTCACCGGCGTACGCGACGACGTCCAGGGTGCTCATGACGAGACCCGCGCCGTTGCCGATGATGCCGACCTCACCGTCGAGCTTGACGTAGTTGAGGTTCTTCTCCTTGGCGGCGGCCTCGAGCGGGTTGGCCGACGCCTTGTCCTGGAGGGCCTCGTGCCCGGGCTGACGGAACTCGGCGTTCTCGTCCAGGGAGACCTTGCCGTCCAGGGCGATGACGTCACCGGAGGCGACCTTGGCCAGCGGGTTGACCTCGACGAGGAGGGCGTCCTCTTCGATGAAGGTCTTCCACAGGGTGACCAGGACGTTCTCGACCTTGTCGGCGACCTCGGCCGGGAAGTTCGCGGCCTCGACGATCTGGCGGGCGACCTCGGGGGTCACGCCCACGTTGGCGTCGATCGGCGTCTTGGCGACGGCCTCCGGACGGGTGGCCGCCACCTCCTCGATCTCCATGCCGCCCTCGACGGACGCGATGGAGAGGAAGGTGCGGTTGGCACGGTCGAGGAGGAAGGAGACGTAGTACTCCTCCAGGATCTCCGGGGCCGTCTCGGCGATCATCACCTTGTGGACCGTGTGGCCCTTGATGTCCATGCCGAGGATGTCCGTCGCGCGGGCGACGGCCTCGTCCGGGGTGGCGGCGAGCTTCACGCCACCGGCCTTGCCACGGCCGCCGACCTTCACCTGGGCCTTGACGACGGACTTGCCACCAAGACGCTCGGTGGCTGCGCGGGCCGCCTCAGGCGTGTCGATGACTTCACCGGCCAGCACCGGTACATCGTGCTTGGCGAAGAGGTCCCTCGCCTGGTACTCGAACAGGTCCACGCGCTTCCGTCCCTATCAGTGATCTCGCGGTTCGTTGGATGCGTGGGCGTGCCGCGATGGGCAACGTGACGTCCGCGTGTCACAAGGGGGGCGCACACGGTGTCCGAGCGCGCGGCATGTCCGTCTCGCAGGTTATCCCTGCTTCCCGGAGGCCTCTAAATCGCGGGTCACACCTGAGCGGTGATACCTGTCACATGATGTCGCCCTCACTGGCACGGCGTGCCGCTCGTGCGGGGCCTCACCGGGTTGGGGTTGACCCGGTGAGGCCCCTTGAGCCCCTCAGGGGCGCAGGGCGGTGAATCCCCACCCCAATGGGGACTCCTCGCCCCCCTCCATGAGGTTTCGGCCGGACGAACCGACGGCTTTCGGCCGTCCGGGGCCGCCCGCCTCACGAAGTCGTTCGCTCGCCCTCACTCCGGCACAGACATTGCGTGCGGCCGGAGCGGTTGCGATCAGCGAGGCGTGGACGTTTCGGCACCGGAGACGGAATCTCCGGGCGGGCGGGCAGACCTGCTCCACTCGCGCGGCAGGTCTACGACGGGGAAGGCCGCCCTGATCTAGCCGGGGAAGACCGGAATGTCCCGGTACCTGTCCCGCCGGGCGGCGGGACCGGCCCTGGTCTCGGCCACCTCGGAACGCACGACCCCGCCGGGCGCGAGCAACAGGCGCACCCGGTGGTGCGACGTGACGGCGTGCGCCTCACCGTGCCGCGACACACCGCCGTCGAGAACGACCGCCCGCCCCAACACGCCGCTGGGATCACCAGCCGGCCCTCGACGCGGCGGCACCTGGCCGGTACGGGCGACGGAAACGGGGGTCTGCGAGACCGCACGCAAGTCGGTCACGTCAGTCACGTTCGGTCACGTCGGTCACGTCGGGCACGTCGGGCACGTCGCGGATGACGGAAGCGACGGGGCCGTAGGGCGCGGGGGACAACGGGGGCGACACGGACGACCCGCGCGGCTTCGAGTGCCCCGCGTTGATCGCCTTCCCGTCCCCGGCCGCGTGCCCGTCCGGAGCCGGCGGCACCACGGCCCCGGGCTCGGACCCGGGCTCGGGCGCCTGCGGGACGGGCAGCGGAAGTGTGCGCACCGACAGCGGCGGGAGTTCTGGAAGACCTCGAAGGTCCGGAACATCCGGAACGTCGGTCAAGCCGTCGAGCTCGGTCAGATCCGTCAGATCCGTCAGGTCGGCCAGGTCCGTGAGGTCCGACAGATCCGACGGCACCTGCGCCTGCGCCGCCCCATGGACCGTTACGGCCACCGGCGCCACCGGCGCTCCCGTAACCCCTTCCGCCGCCCGCGCCTCCTCCCCGCAGAGGAACCCGAGCGCGAACAACCCGCCCACCAGCAAAGTCAGTTGCAGCGCACGCCGTCCGGCCGCCGTGCGCAGGACGCGCAACGCGGCAACGGGTAGAGCGGCTCGCGAGGTCAAGAGGGAGGATCCTCCCGTACGACTACGGCGGAAACGTCGGAGGCGGCGGCACGGACAGCGAGGGAAACCCGTGTCGCGGCGCGGCGCGGCGTCGATCCTCGCACGCGGATCCCGAGGTCGCGCAACCCCTCCCCTGCCGATGGGTGGTCAGGTCGGCCGGATCCAGTTCACCGGCGCCCGCATCACACGGCGTCACCGTGTCACACGGTGTCCGGCACGGGCAGGGGGCGTCTCTCGATCGCCGCCGCCATCACCTCCGGGAAGAGCTCGGGCGTGCAGGCGAACGCCGGTACGCCCAGTGCCGCGAGCGCGGCCGCGTGCTCCCGGTCGTAGGCGGGCGCCCCTTCGTCCGACAGCGCGAGCAGCGCGACGAACTGCACCCCGGACGCCTTCAGCGCCGCGACCCGTTTCAGCATCTCGTTCCGTATGCCGCCCTCGTACAGGTCGCTGATGAGGACCACGACCGTCTCGGCGGGACGGCTGATTCTCGACTGGCAGTACGCGAGCGCCCGGTTGATGTCCGTACCGCCGCCGAGCTGGGTACCGAAGAGCACGTCGACGGGGTCGGCCAGCTGCTCGGTGAGATCGACGACCGCCGCGTCGAACACCACCAGCCGTGTGCTGATCGACCGCATCGACGCCAGCACCGCCCCGAACACCGACGCGTACACCACCGATGCCGCCATCGATCCCGACTGGTCGACACAGAGGACGACCTCCTTCTTCACGGACCGCGACGCCCGCCCGTACCCGACGATCCGCTCCGGCACGACCGTCCCGTACTCGGGCAGATAGTGCTTGAGGTTGGCGGCGATCGTACGGTTCCAGTCGATGTCGCGGTGGCGCGGGCGGGCGATGCGCGCGCTGCGGTCGAGGGCGCCCGTGAGCGTGGCCCGGGTGCGGGCGGCGAGCCGCTTCTCCAAGTCGTCCACGACCTTGCGGACGACGGCCCGCGCCGTCTCCTTCGTCGTTTCCGGCATCGCCTTGTTGAGGGAGAGCAGCGTGCCGACGAGGTGCACGTCGGCCTCCACCGCCGCCAGCATCTCCGGCTCCAGCAGCAGCGCGGCCAGCCCGAGCCGGTCGATGGCGTCGCGCTGCATGACCTGGACGACAGAGGAGGGGAAGTACGTCCGGATGTCCCCGAGCCACCGCGCCACGGAGGGCGCCGACGCCCCGAGCCCCGCCGAACGGTCCCGCCCCGCACGGGGCTTCTCCCCGTTGCCGTAGAGCGCGGTGAGCGCGCCGTCCATCGCCGTGTCCCGCCCGGACAGACCGTGTCCGGTGCCGTCCGCCGCGTCACCGCCGAGCACCAGCCGCCAGCGCCGCAGCCGCTCCCGCCCGGCGTCGTCCAGCGGTGTCGGCTCAGTCGCCGTCATGTCGCCACCTCCCGCCGTCATGTCGCCACCCCCACCAGCTCGCCGTCGCCACCGGGTCCTCCTCCGTCGTCCAGTCCGAGCAGCAGCCGCACCACCGGCAGCACGGCGTCCGCCCGCTCCCTGTCGAGCCCACCCGCGAACCCCCGTGCCCCGGGCCCGGTCCCGCCCCCGCTCACCCGCTCCCCCGGCCCCCGCCGGACCAGCTCACCGAGTGTTCTGCGCACCGCCGCCTCGTACGCCGAGAACGTCCTCCGCAGCAGCGGCAGCACATCCGTGAACGCCTCCGCCGGCACCCGGGTGAGCCACCCGTCGACCAGTGCGAGCAGCCGCTCGTCGTGCACGAGCAGCAGCCCGCCCCCGGCCCCGCCCCCGACGAAGCCCTCGATCCACGCGGCCGCGTCCCCCGGCGGCGTCCCCGGCGACAGGGCGAGCCCCATGAGCCGCGCCGCCTCCTCGTGGTCCAGTTCCCCGTCGTCCAGCAACAGCCGCACGGCACGCCCCCGCAGCACCCCCGGCACCCGCTCCCGCCCGGCCAGCACCCGCAGCACCCCGCGCCAGCGCCCCCGCAGCCCGGTCCCTGGCCGAACCCCTGCGGCCGGGACGGCCGGACCGGTCCCGTCGCCCCATGCCGGATCCCGCCCCGCGTCCCGTGCCATACCCCCCGCCGTGTCGGTCGGCTCATCGGCCGCCCCGGTCACCCCGTCGGTCAGCCCGTCGGTCACCCCCTCAGCGACCGTCTCCTCCAGCAGCCCCACTGCCCCGTGCACGGCGTCCACATGGCGGCGCATCTCCTCTGCCGCGTCGCCGTCCAAGGCGGCGCAGGCCGGGGGCAGGCCGACGAAGATCCGCTCGGCGAGGCCCGCGGCGACCTCCGCCAGTGCGCCGGTGTCTGTGCCGCGCACATCGCCGTAGCGCAGGGAGCGGACCAGGGCGGGCAGGGCCTGGGCGAGATGGCCGACGTCCGTGTCGAGGGCCGCCCGGTCGGCGAGGATCCGCATCACGGCGGGGAGCGCCTCCGCCAGTCCGGCCAGCAGACAGCGCTCGGCGAGCGCGGTCACCTCGGCGAGGCCCCGCGCGGCGACCGCGTCGGCCTCGGCCCTGGCGGTCGCCGCGGCCAGTACGGTCGTCCCCCACACCCCGGCCTCGGCGACCCGCACGGACAGCTCGGGCTCCCAGCGCAGCCGCCACGTCTCCCGGAACGTGCCCGTGCCGCTGCGTGCGACGGCCGGTTCGCCCCACGCGACGCCCAGCAGCCGCAGCCGGTGCAGGAGTCTGCCGCGCTCGGCGTCGGTCTCCTTGCGCAGATCCAGCTCCAGCTCGCGCTCGGCCGCCTCCGGTTTGAGCCGCAGTCGGCGCTGAAGCCGGCTCAGGTCGCGCTGCAACGGCACCGCCGGCGCCCCGGCCGGGACCTCCCCCAGTACGTCCCCGACCACGAGCCGGTCGCGCACCAGCGCCAGTGGCACGTCCGAGCCCTCGCACAGCACCGCCCGCACGGCGTCGGTCGTCTCGCTCAGGCCGGGCAGCGGCCTGCCGCGCAGCGCGGCGAGCGTCTCCGCCAGCCGGACCGCCTCGATGACATGGGCCGGGGAGACGATCCGGTCCTCCTCCCGCAGCAGCCCCGCCACCTTGATCAGCCAGCGCTCGACCGGCCGGTCCGGCACACCGAACAGATGTGCGTACCAGCCGGGCGAGTCGATGCCCGCCCCGTATCCCCCGGCCCGCGCCAGCCTGCGGTGCGTCCACGGCACCCAGGTCAGGTCCGTCCTGACCTTCGCCAGCCCCTTGAGCAGCGCCCGGTCGGCGGCGACGGCGGTCCTCCGGCGCAGGGCGGGCACATGCCACGCCCCGCACACCACGGCCACCCCGTCGTCCCCGAACTCCCTGCACGCCGCCCGCACCTGAAGACGCATGTACGCCTCCCGCACCAGGTCGCGGCCGTTCCCCTCGTCGACATCCCCCTCGTCGACGTGCCCCTCGTCGCCGTACGCCGTCTCCCGGAGCGCCCCCATGGCCTCCTCCAGCGCGGCGAACGGCGCAAACGGGTCCCCCGCGCCCGCCCCGCGGTGCTCGACGACGTCCTCCCACCAGCGCTCGGCGTCGTCGTATCCGGCGATCGTGGCGAGCGTGCCGAGCGGATCGATCCGAAGACCGCCGGCACGCGCCCGTGCACGCGCGCCCGTCTCCGCACCTGTCCCCGCCTCCGCCTCGGCCCCCGCCTCTGTCTCCGTCCGCGTCGATTCCCCCTCGGCTCCTACGTCCTCCTCTCCCGCCCACGCCAACGTGTGGGTGGCCGGCAGGTCGATGAAACGGGCGGGCACGCCGTGCTCCAGGGCCCAGCGGAGGGCGACCCACTCCGGGGAGAACTCGGCCATCGGCCAGAACGCGGAGCGGCCGGGTTCGTCGACGGCGTGGGCGAGCAGGGCGACCGGCGGCCGCATGTCCGGGTCGGCGGCCAGCGGGATCAGCGCGTCGGCCTCGGGCGGTCCCTCGATCAGCACGGCCCGGGGCCGGGCGGCGGCCAGCGCCGCCCGGACCGCCCGTGCCGACCCCGGCCCGTGGTGCCGCACCCCGAGCAGGAACGGCCAGCGTGTGTCGTCGTCCCGCCGGTCGACACCCTGGCCGCCGGTCTCCTGAACCCCCGTCATCCTTCCCCCTCCTTCTCCAGCCCCTGCTTCTGCTCCAGCCCCTGCTTCTGCTCCAGCTCCTACTTCTGCTCCTGTTTCTTCTCCCGCTGATCCGCCCGCGCGGGCGGCGGTCACCCGCTCACCTCGCGGCAGGCCCGGTAGAAGTCCGTCCATCCGTCGCGCTCGCGGACCACCGCTTCCAGGTACTCCTGCCAGACCAGCCGGTCGGCCGCCGGATCGCGGACGACCGCGCCGAGGATCCCCGCGGCGACGTCGCCCGCCCGCAGCACGCCGTCACCGAAGTGCGCGGCGAGCGCGAGGCCGCCGGTGACGACCGAGATGGCCTCGGCGGTGGACAGCGTGCCGCTGGGCGACTTCACCTTCGTCCGGCCGTCGGAGGTGATCCCGTCGCGCAGTTCACGGAAGACGGTGACCACGCGGCGGATCTCGTCGATGCCGTCCGGCGCGGCCGGCAGGTCGAGGGAGCGGCCCATCTGGTCGACACGGCGGGCGACGATGTCGACCTCGGCCTCGACGCTCTCCGGCAGCGGCAGCACCACCGTGTTGAAGCGGCGGCGCAGGGCGCTGGACAGCTCGTTGATCCCGCGGTCCCGGTCGTTGGCGGTGGCGACGAGGTTGAAACCGCGGACCGCCTGCACCTCCTCGCCCAGCTCCGGTATGGGCAGTGCCTTCTCCGACAGGATGGTGATGAGGGTGTCCTGGACGTCCGCCGGAATGCGGGTCAGCTCCTCCACCCGGACCGTCCTGCCCTCCGCCATGGCCCGCATGACCGGGCTGGGGACGAGGGCGTCCCGGCTCGGGCCGTTCGCCAGCAACTGCGCGTAGTTCCAGCCGTAGCGGATGGCCTCCTCGGGGGTGCCGGCGGTGCCCTGGACCAGCAGGGTCGAGTCTCCGCTGACCGCCGCGGCCAGGTGTTCGGAGACCCACGTCTTGGCGGTGCCGGGCACACCGAGCAGGAGCAGGGCGCGGTCGGTGGCGAGGGTGGTGACGGCGACCTCGACGAGGCGGCGCGGGCCCACGTACTTCGGTGTGATCACCGTGCCGTCCGGCAGGGTGCCGCCGAGCAGGTAGGTGGCGACGGCCCAGGGCGACAGCCTCCAGCGGGGCGGGCGCGGGCGGTCGTCCTGCGCGGCGAGCGCGGTGAGTTCGGCGGCGAAGGCGTGCTCGGCATGCGGTCGCAACGCCTGCGCCGACTGCTGCTGAGCGGGTTTCAGGAACAACGGGTCTACGGACACGGACATGGCTGAGGTCCCCTCCAGCTCGGCCGGTTCGGATCTGGTGTCCACCGTGCACCACGCCACTGACAACGCGATCTGACCTGCGGAAACGCCGTGGCGAGGGTGCCGGCGGGGAAGCCTGCGGGGCCGATTGTCAGTGGGAGGATCTACCTTCGATGGCATGACTCAGCAGGAGGTGCGCTGGACGGCGGACCAGGTGCTGGCCCTGGCGCCTGACTCCGTGTCACGCAAAGCGGGAAGCAAACTCGGCGTGGCCGGGCCGTGGTCCGGCCTGGGCTGTTCGCGGGAGGGGGCGGTGTGGGGGCTGTGCCAAGGCAGCGGCGGCGCGCCGTATCGCACGGTCGTCGACACCACGGACCCGCACGGCGCCTCCGGCCCGGTGTACGACTGCGCCTGTCCGAGCCGCAGGTTCCCGTGCAAACACGCCCTCGGGCTGCTCCTGCTCTGGTCGGAGGGGGAGGAGTCGGTGCCGACGGGGCAGGCGCCGGACTGGGCCGAGGAGTACCTCGCGGCGCGTCGCAGGCGCCCGCGGGAGCAAGGGGAGAACGGGGACAAGGAGGCAGAAGGCCCGGCGGGGGGCGAGAGTTCGGGTCCCGCCGATCCGGAGGCGGCGCGCAAAAGAGCGGAGCGGCGCGCCGAGCGGATCACGGCGGGGGCGACGGAGTTGGAGCAGCGCCTGGCCGACCTCCTGCGTTCCGGTCTGGCCACGGCCGAGCAGGCGGGGTACGGCCTGTGGGAGGAGACCGCCGCCCGCATGGTCGACGCCCAGGCGCCCGGACTGGCCGCGCGGGTACGGAAGTTGGGTTCCATCCCGGCGTCCGGTCCCGACTGGCCGGAGCGGCTGCTGGAGGAGTGCGCGCTGCTCCATCTCCTCGGCCAGGGCTGGCTGCACCGCGAGCGGCTGCCGGGGGCCTTGGCGACCACGGTCCGCACCCGCGTCGGCCTGCCGTCGTCACCGGCCGGCCGGCCGGTCCGCGATTACTGGCTGGTTCTCGCCCAGTACGACACGGCGGACCCGAAGCTGACGACCCGTCGCATCTGGCTCCACGGCACCACCACGGGCCGCACGGCCCTCGTCCTGTCCTACGGCGCCGCCGGCCGCGCCCCCGACCTCACCCTGCCGGTCGGCCTGGCCCTGGACGCCGAGCTGTCCGCCCACCCGGGGACCGGGCGGCAACGGGCGGCGCTGGGTGAGCGGTTCGCCCCGCCCGTACCGACCAGGGCCCGTCCGCCAGGTACGACAACGGCCGGGGCGGCCGCCCTTTACGGCGAGGCCCTGCGCGACGACCCCTGGCAGGAGTCCGTCCCGGTGACGCTGGACGACGTCGTTCCGACGCCGGACGGCGACACCTGGCAGCTGGCCGACGCCGACGGTGACACGGCCCTGCCGCTCACCCCGGGCCCGGCCGGCCGCTCCGGTCTGTGGCGCCTGGTCGCCCTCTCGGGCGGTGCCCCCGTCAAGGTCTTCGGCGAGTGCGGCCACCGGGGCTTCACCCCGCTCACGGCCTGGCCGCCGGGGGCGGGAGAGGCGGTACGTCTGTGAACGCGACGGAGGGGACCCACATCCACATGACCGGCACCCCGACACCCTCGACTCCGGCACCCGCCGCCCCCACCCCCGCCCCCTGGGACGAGCTGCTCACCGCGGCCCTCCTCGGCACGGACCGCCGTACGCCTCCGGGCGCCGCCCGTGGCCGCGCGGCGCCGGCCGCGCTGCTGGACGCGGCGGCCGCCGAGACCGTACGACGGCGGGCCGGGCTGCGGCCGGGGCGGGCCGCGCCGCGCCCGGAGCCGGCACCCACCGACCCACGCCGGGCGCTGCCCCCGGCCGCCGCCCGCAGACTCGCGGTGCTGCTGGCCGACCGCCCCGGCACCGGCGGAGCCGGTCGCAGAGGCACCGCGCCGGACCTCATGGAGCTGCTGCCGCAGTGGCTCCAGGCGGCGAACACGCGCGGGTTCGCACCGCCCGCCGAATCCCTGCCCGCGCTGCTCGACGCGGCACGCGCGCGTACGGACCTGCGCCCGGCGGCACTGGAGTTCGCGGGGCCGCGCGCCCTGTGGCTGGCCCGGCTGAACCCGGACTGGCGGTTCGCACTGCGCGCGGCGCCGGGCGCGGACGGCGCTCTGCCCCGCCCGGAGGAGACCGAGCGGGTCGAGAAGCTCTGGCAGGAGGGCCTGTTCGCCGAGCGGGTCGCCCTTCTGGCGTCGCTGCGGGCCCGCGACCCGGACGCGGCGCGCGAGCTGCTCGCCGCCACCTGGCCGACCGAGCGTGCCGAGGACCGGCTGATGTTCCTCGACTCGCTGCGCACCGGCCTCGGCGCGCGGGACGAGCCGTTCCTGGAGCAGGCGCTGGCCGACCGCAGTCGCAGCGTACGGGCGACGGCGGCGGAGCTGCTGTCGGCGCTGCCGGGGTCGGCGCTCGCCGCGCGGATGGCGGCGCGGGCCGGTGCGTGCGTGGCCGTCGACCGCACACGGGACACGCCGACGATCGTGGTGGAGGCGCCCCACGAGTGCGACGCGGCCATGGAGCGCGACGGCGTGGCCCCCAAGCCGCCGGCCGGTCGTGGCGAACGGTCGTGGTGGCTCGGGCAGTTGGTGGAGTCGGCGCCGCTCACCGCCTGGCCGGCGCGGCTGGGCGGCCGTACGCCGGAGGAGATCCTGGCGCTGCCGGTGGCGGACGACTGGCTGGGCGAGGTGCACGCGGCGTGGTGCCGGGCGGCCGTACGGCAGCGGGACGCGGGCTGGTCGCGGGCGCTGCTCGGGGTGCCGTCGGCGCCCGGGGCGGGCGGTCCGGGCGCGGTCTCGCTCGCCGAGCGGGCGAAGCTGCTGGGCACGCTGCCGGTGGGCGAGCGGGCCGCGTGGGTGGCCGGGTTCATCGCGGCGCACGGTCTGTCGGAGGCGTTCCAGCTGCTCGGGGTGTGCGCGGTCCCGTGGGCCGAGCCGCTCGGCCGGGCAGTGGTGGACGCGCTCAACATCGCCCGGGACGCGGGCAGTTATCCGTGGAGCTTCAGCGGTGTGATGGGCCTGGCCGAGCGCTGTCTGGACCCGTCGGAGGCCTCCCGCCTGGACGGCCTGCTGGCCGTGCCGGACGAACCGGAGGATGCGTCACCGGGCGCCGGGAGCTACTGGGCGGAGGCGTTCCAGCGGCTGGGGTCGACACTGCGGCTGCGGGCGGTGATGAGCGCGGAACTCGACACGGGAACCGACGATCCGGAAGCCGACGACCCGGGAGCAGGCGACCCGGGAGCAGGCGACCCGGGAACCGACCGTCCGAGAACCGACGATCCGAGAACCGACCGTCCGAGAACCGACCGTCCGAGAACCGACGATCCGAGAACCGACCGTCCGAGAACCGAAGATCCGCGAGCCGACCGTCCGGGAACCGGCGACCCGGAACCCGGCGATCCCGACCCCCCGCACCCCCTACCGACGCCTACGCCCCGGCCGGCTGCCTGACGTTCGTGCGGACCCAGTCCACGATCGACGCCGTCGTCGCCCCCGGGGTGAAGATCTCGGCGACGCCCTTCTCCTTCAGCGGCGGGATGTCCGCCTCGGGGATGATCCCGCCGCCGAAGACGAGGATGTCGGCCGCGTCCCGCTCCTTGAGGAGGTCGATCACTGCGGCGAAGAGCGTGTTGTGCGCCCCGGAGAGGATGGAGAGGCCGATCGCGTCGGCGTCCTCCTGGATCGCCGTGTCGACGACCTGCTCGGGGGTCTGGTGGAGGCCGGTGTAGATGACCTCCATACCGGCGTCGCGCAGCGCCCGCGCGATCACCTTGGCCCCGCGATCGTGGCCGTCGAGCCCCGGCTTGGCGACCACCACGCGGATCGGACCGGCTGCCACACCCATCACTGCCTCCATGAAGCGACTCCGTCCATCCTCGACGGACGGACCACCCCGCGCCACACCGCCCGGGGAAGTGAACGAACGTTATCTCCAGCATCCCGCAACCGGCAGTTTCATGGCGCGGACCGAGGGGGAAATCACACGATGGGACAACTTCACCGCGCACTGTTCGCCCGCGCCACGGGGGAACAGCCGCACACGGGAGCCGCACGAGGTCGCCGTACCGCCGCGCCGCAGGCCGCGCGCCGCGGCGGTACGGCGCATCGGCACAGGCACGATCGGCACGCAGGGCAGGCAAGGCACGACGGCGGGGAGCCTGGTCGCCAGGGATCCTCGGCACGTCGGAGGTGCAAGGGGCGTCGTACTTCCGGCCCCCGTCACCCACCGGGCTCGCTCCACGTACGGCGGTCGCGCCCGGGCCGGCCTCCTCCGCGACTTCCACGAGGGCACACGGGGGACGGAGCGGTCGTCCGCGTGCCGACAGGAGGTCGGCCATGCAGGTCACCCGGGCGCTGGAGCCCTTTCTCCCGTTGTGTCAGCGACTGCTGCCGAGCCTGCCGGCCCTGCCGGTCAGACTGGTCGGACTCTCCGCGGCGCTCCTGAAGGCGACGGCCCTGGAGATCGCGATCCTCGCCGGTCACCTCCTCCTCTACCCCTCCGGCATCGCCCAGGAGCGCAGGTCCGCGCTGCCGTCGGGCGAGGGCACGACCACGGGCACGGGCACCGGCGATCCGGCGCCGCTGCCTACGCAGGCCCCGCCCCCGGTGGTCCTCCTGCACGGCTTCATCGACAACCGCTCCGTTTTCGTGCTGCTGCGCCGCAGCCTCGCCCAGCACGGCAGGCACCGGGTGGAGTCGCTCAACTACTCCCCGCTGACCTGCGACATCCGTACCGCGGCCGAGCTGCTCGGCCGGCACATCGAGGAGATCTGCGCCCGCACCGGCAGCAGCCGGGTGGATGTGGTCGGGCACAGCCTCGGCGGCCTGATCGCCCGCTACTACGCGCAGCGGCTGGGCGGTGACGTGCGGGTGCGGACGCTGGTCACCCTCGGCACCCCGCATTCCGGCACCCGGGTGGCGCCGCTGGCGAACGCGCACCCGATCGTGCGCCAGATGCGCCCCGGCTCGGAGGTCATCGAGGAGCTGTCCCGGCCCGCGCCCGGCTGCCGTACGCGCTTCGTCAGCTTCTGGAGCGACCTCGACCATCTGATGGACCCGCTGGAGACCGCCCGTATCGACCACCCCGATCTGCTGACGCAGAACATCCGGGTGACCGGTATCGGACATCTCGCCCTGCCCGTCCACCCGGCCGTCGCGACGGGCATACGGCAGGCCCTCGACTCCGCACAGGAGGACAGGGAAACCGCGCCGTCCGCCGACGGTCTGACGGTTGCGTGACGGCTCCAGCCCCTCCACCCTCGAACACTCTTCGAACATAGAGCCAAAACCCGTGCCCGCCCTTCCCCGAAACAGGGCCGAATGCCCCTTTCCCCCGAGCACGAAACCTGCGGAAGATTGTCGTGCCCGCGTACCGCCGGGTACAGTCGCCGCACTGCTCTGGCAGCCCCTGTTGTCGGCGAAAGAGAAGTTGGTGAACGACCGTCACCCGTCGGGGAGCATGACCACCCCGGCCCCGGCTTCTGACGCCGCCTCGGCGCACTTCACGTCGTACGGCACGCAACAGGAAGCCCCGTACGAAGGCTTCACCTCGTACGACAACGGGTACGTCACAGGCGCCTTCGACACCGGGGCGCACGTCACCGGCAACTTCGCGGCCGACCCCCTCTTCGGCAGCCTCCCGGACGACGGCTCCGCCACCGGCGCGTACGACAGCGCGCAGTGGAACACCGGCGGCCACCAGACCCTCGACACGGGCAGCCACCAGACCCTGAACTACGACCCGTACGCGGCCCAGCACCACGCCGCCTACGACACGGGCGCGTACGACACGACCGGCTGGTCCGCCGACGGACAGCCGCTGGCCACGATCCCGCCGCAGGGCTCGGCGCCCGACACCAGCGGTCAGTGGGACGCGAGCGCCTGGCTCCAGCCCGACCAGTCCGGCCCGGCCGACCAGACCCAGCACTGGGAATGGGGCTCGCAGGCCTTCGACACCGGCGCGTACGACGCCACGCAGTGGAACGCCGACGGCGGCGAGAACACCGCGTCCGCCGCCGGCGCCACGGCTGCGGAGGAGTACGAGCAGTCGGCCGAGGTCCCCTTCGACCAGCAGGCCACCGCCACGTTCGAGCAGGTCGGCTACGACGAACCCGCCCCGGACGGCGGCGAGTCGGCCGCCACCGGCGAGCTGCCCGCCGTCTCCGAGCTGCCCCTTCTCGACGACCAGGAGGAGGCCGCCCCCGCGCCCTCCTCGCGTGTCGCCGCCCGCGCCGCGAGCCGTTCCCGCCGCCGGCCGCCCGCGAGGCGCTCCGCGCTGCTGACCGTGGCCGTGCCCTCGGCCTGTGTGATGGGCGTCGCCGGGATCGCCGCCGCCTCGGTCGGCCCCCTGGCCAGCGGCGACGAGAAAGACACCACGGCGTCCGCCTCCGACGCGCAGGCGGTGAAACCGTCCGCCGCCAACAACAAGCTGGACGCCCAGCTCGAGACGCTCAGCGCCGAGGCCGACGACTTCGGCGACCGGGTCAGCCGTACGCAGGAACGTATCGACCTCAAGGCGCAGCAGGAGGCCGAGAAGAAGAAGGCGGCCGCCGAGGCCGCCCGCAAGGAGCGGCTGCGCCCCAAGTACGCCGTGCCGGTCTCCCAGCGCGGACTCAGCGCCTACTTCGGCCAGTCCGGCATCAACTGGATGTCCCAGCACACCGGCATCGACTTCCCCGTGGCCTACGGCACGACGGTGCTGGCGGCGACCGACGGCACCGTACGGACGCAGTGGAACAGCGCCTACGGCAACATGCTGATCGTGACGGCGAAGGACGGCACGGAGACCTGGTACTGCCACCTCTCCACCTACCGCGTCGCCTCCGGTACGACCGTGAAGGCCGGCGACCCGGTCGCGTACTCCGGCAACTCCGGCAACTCCACCGGCCCGCACCTGCACTTCGAGGTCCGGCCGGCCGGCGGGTCGGCGATAGACCCGCTGTCGTGGCTGCGCAGCCACGGGCTGGACCCGACGTAGACGACTTCCCGGTGAGCCCCCGCTGTTCGAGGCGGGGGCTCACCGCGTTCGGCTAGAGCTTCTCCACCGGCGCGTACCGCAGCAGCAGCCGCTTCGGCTTGGTGTCGCCGAAGTCGATCGTCGCCTCCGCGTTGGCGCCCGTGCCCTTCACTCCGACGACCGTGCCGAGCCCGAACTGGTCGTGGGTGACGCGGTCGCCGACGGCGAGCGAGACCACCGGCTTCTCCGCCGCGCCCCGGCGCGTCGCGAAGCCGGACGCACCGGCGGCCGAGGAACGCGAGCGGGACGAGGACAGTGAGGCCGCGACCCCGGACACGGGACCGGAGGACACGGGCGAGGTCGCCCCCGTCCGCTTCCAGTCCACATGCGTCGCCGGGATCTCCTCCAGGAACCGGGACGGCGGGTTGTACGACGGCTGCCCCCAGGCGCTGCGCAACGCGGACCGCGTGAGGTAGAGCCGCTCCCGCGCGCGCGTGATGCCGACGTAGGCCAGGCGGCGCTCCTCCTCCAGCTCCTTGGTCTGGCCGAGGGCGCGCATGTGCGGGAAGACGCCGTCCTCCATGCCGGTGAGGAAGACGACCGGGAACTCCAGGCCCTTGGCGGTGTGCAGCGTCATCAGGGTGATGACGCCCGAGCCGTCCTCGTCCTCGTCGGGGATCTGGTCGGAGTCGGCGACGAGCGCGACCCGCTCCAGGAAGTCGGCGAGGGAGCCGGACGCCTCGCCCTCACCGGACTCCTGCTCGAACTCCAAGGCGACGGAGGCGAGTTCCTGGAGGTTCTCGACGCGGGTCTCGTCCTGCGGGTCGGTGGAGTTCTGCAATTCGGCGAGGTAGCCGGTCTGGTTGAGGACCGCCTCCAGGACCGTCGCGGGCCCTGCGCCCGACTCGACGATCGTGCGCAGCTCCTCCATCAGCACGTTGAACCGCTTCACCGCGTTCGTGGAGCGCGCGGCCATGCCGTACGCCTCGTCGACGCGCTTGAGCGCCTGCGGGAAGCTGATCTTCTCCCGCTGGGACAGGGCGTCGATCATCGCCTCGGCGCGCTCGCCGATGCCCCGCTTGGGGACGTTGAGGATGCGGCGCAGCGGGACCGAGTCCTCCGGGTTGGCCAGGACGCGCAGGTAGGCCAGGACGTCCCGGACCTCCTTGCGCTCGTAGAAGCGGACGCCGCCGACAACCTTGTAGGGCAGGCCGACGCGGATGAAGACCTCTTCGAAGACACGGGACTGGGCGTTGGTGCGGTAGAAGACCGCGACGTCACCGGCCTTGGCGTCGCCCGCGTCCGTGAGGCGGTCTATCTCGTCGGCGACGAACTGCGCCTCGTCGTGCTCGGTGTCGGCGACGTAGCCGGTGATGCGCGCGCCCGCGCCCGCGTTGGTCCACAGGTTCTTGGGGCGGCGGGACTCGTTGCGCTCGATGACCGCGTTGGCGGCGGAGAGGATGGTCTGCGTGGAGCGGTAGTTCTGCTCCAGCAGGATCGTCGTCGCGTCCGGGTAGTCCTCCTCGAACTGGAGGATGTTGCGGATCGTCGCGCCCCGGAAGGCGTAGATCGACTGGTCGGCGTCACCCACGACGCACAGCTCGGCGGGCGGCACGTCGTACTCGCTGGGCGGTACGTCGACGGGGTGCTCGGCGGTGCCGACCAGCTCGCGCACGAGGGCGTACTGGGCGTGGTTGGTGTCCTGGTACTCGTCGACCATGACGTGCCGGAAGCGGCGGCGGTAGTGGTCGGCGACGTCGGGGAAGGCGCGCAGCAGGTTGACCGTCGTCATGATCAGGTCGTCGAAGTCGAGGGCGTTCGCCTCACGGAGACGGGACTGGTACATGGCGTAGGCCTGGGCGAGGGTCTTCTCGAAGCCGTCGCCCGCCTGGGCGGCGAAGTCCTCCTCGTCGATCAGCTCGTTCTTCAGGTTGCTGATCTTGGCGCTGAAGGACTTCGGCGGGAAGCGCTTGGGATCGAGGTCCAGGTCGCGGCAGACCAGGGCCATCAGGCGCTTGGAGTCGGCGGCGTCGTAGATCGAGAAGGAGGACGTGAAGCCGAGCCTCTTCGACTCGCGCCGCAGGATCCGTACGCACGCGCTGTGGAACGTCATCACCCACATCGCGTTCGCGCGCGGGCCGACGAGCTGCTCGACGCGCTCCTTCATCTCGCCCGCGGCCTTGTTGGTGAAGGTGATCGCGAGGATCTGGCCCGGGTGGACGTTCCGCTCGGCGAGGAGGTGGGCGATGCGGTGGGTGAGCACGCGCGTCTTGCCGGAGCCGGCGCCGGCGACGATGAGCAGGGGGGTGCCGGCGTGGACGACGGCCGCACGCTGGTTCTCGTTCAGCCCCTCCAGGAGCGCTGCCGCGTCGATCGCCGGGCGTGGGGCGCCGTCGCGGTAGTGGGTGTCCCGGTCCGGGGGCACGTCGAACTTCCCGCCGAACAGATCGTCCGGAAGCGGCTCCGGAGTGTGATCGTCCTCGGGCGGCGGCGGGGGTTCCTCCTCGTGGGCGCGGGGGCCCTGGAGGTCCGCCAGGAAGCTGTCGTCAAAGAGGCTGCTCATCGCTCTCCGAGTCTAGGGGGCGCCACTGACAACCGGCCGCCGTCCCCGAAACATCCCGCCCCCTCGCCTTCCGGGGCACCCCTCACCTTCCGAGGCGGCATTATCACAACCCGTGATCAGCCGTACGGTCTTTTCCCGAGGTCACGAAAATGTATCGGGCATATCACCCATCAACCTTCACAGGGGCCACACGAGTTGGCTACCGTGCCGGGCAGGCCGTACGACCCCCACCGGCGAACCTCGCCGGGCCGCGCGGCCTCCGCCGAGTCCGGCATGCCCCCTTCGCGGCAGCCGGAGCCGGGGACCCACCGAGACTCTGGGGTGAATCGGCCCGACTTCCCTTCGGGGGACAGGCCGTAGGGCAACCCTTCCGAACCATCCGCCCGAACCCGACAGCTAACCCGGTAGGCGGACGATGGAAGGAGTCGCCTCCCTTGGCGTCGCAGCACCGCAAGCCACGCTCGTCGGGTTCACGTGTGGCGGGCATACGCACGCCCGCTCTCGCCACCGCCGCCCTCACGTCCGTCGCCCTGTTCTCCCAGTCGGCGAACGCCGCCCCGTCGGACGACGACAAGCCGAGCCTGGAGGAGGTCGAGAAGAAGGTCGACGACCTCTACCGCCAGGCGGAGTCGGCGACCGAGAAGTACAACGCCGCCAAGGAGAAGACGACCAAGCAGCGCAAGCGCGTCGACGGCCTCCTCGACGACGTCGCCCAGCGCACCCAGAAGCTCAACGAGGCACGCGAGGAGCTGGGTTCCTTCGCCGCCGCCCAGTACCGCACGGGCGCCTCCGCACCCGACACGGCGACCTTCCTGCTCGCGGACTCCCCGCAGGACTACTTCGACCAGACCCAGCTGATGAGCCGGATGACCGACCGTCAGAAGGGCATGGTCGACGACTACATCACCGAACAGTCGGCGACGATGGAGAAGCGCCAGGAGGCCGGCGAGAGCCTGGCGGCGCTGACCGACACGCAGAGCGACCTGAAGGCCGCCAAGGCGACCGTCCAGAAGAAGCTCGGCGACGCGCGCGAGCTGCTGTCCCAGCTGACCGCCGCGGAGAAGGCCCGCCTGGCGGCGATCGAGAAGCAGAAGCAGGAGGAGGCCGCGCGCAAGGCGGCGGAGCTGGCGCAGCAGCAGGCGGCGGCCGAGCAGGCCGCCCAGCAGGAGAGCGCCGGGTCCTCGACGGACACGGGCGGCTCTTCGTCGTCCTCCTCGTCTTCGTCGTCCTCCTCGTCCGACACGGACGCCTCGTACACCACCAAGGCCGAGAAGGCGCTCGCCTTCGCCCGCTCGCAGATCGGCAAGCCCTACGTCTGGGGCGCGACCGGCCCCGACTCCTACGACTGCTCCGGCCTCACCCAGGCCGCCTGGAAGGCCGCCGGCGTCACCCTGCCGCGCACCACCTACGACCAGGTGAACGCCGGCACCACCGTCTCCCTCGCCGACGCCCGCCCCGGTGACCTGGTCTTCTTCTACGACGACATCACCCACGTCGGCATCTACATCGGCAACGGCATGATGATCCACGCCCCGAAGCCGGGCGCGTACGTGCGCGAGGAGTCGATCTACTACGACGGCGAGTCGGCGATCCACAGCGTGGTCCGACCGGCCTGACCACCGCACACGCACACGCGTGTGGGCCGTTCGCCAGGCACCGGCACACACGCGTGTGCCGGTGCCTCTGCGATCGGTGTGCGGGTGCGGGCGTGCCCAGTACGGGTGTGCGGGCGTGCCGGCGGGAGTGTGCGGGCGTGCCGGTGCGGGCGCGCCACCCGCCTCACCACCACCCGCGGGCCGCACTCGTCTGCGTACGCCCGCGCGTAATTCCCCTCCCCCGCGCGCGTGCCCCCGCGCAAGCCGCCGCGCACTCCCTAGCATCGGCTCCATGCCCGGCTCCCCCTCCCCCGCCCGCTCCCTTCGCGCCTGGTGGGCGCAGCGTCCCCCGGCGGCCGAGGCCGCCGTGATGGCGACCGGCATCCTGTCGGTCGGACTGCACCTGGCCGAGTACGAGGTCCTGTCCCGCGTCATGCTGGCGCTGGCCGGCGCCGCCTGGGTGGGGCTGGCCGCGGACTTCGCCGTCCGGCTGGTGCGGGAGCGCGAGCGGTGGCTGACGGAGGCGGGCACACCGGCCGGGCTGACCGCCGTGGCCGCCACGACCGTCCTCGGGACCCGTGTCTCGGCCCTCGGCTGGCAGACCCTGGCCGAGGCGCTGCTGGCGCTGTCGGTGGTGCTGTGGCCGGTGCTGCTGCTGGACGTCATGGGGCACTGGTCGCGGCGGATGCCCGGGGAGGTCTTCCTGTGCTGTGTGGCCACGCAGGGGCTCGCGGTGCTGGCCGCGACCCTGGCCAAGGCGGAGGCCACGGCGTGGCTCGCGCACGCCGCGCTGGTGCTGTTCTGGCTGGGGCTGGCGCTCTACGGGCTGATGCTGGCCCGGTTCGACCTGCGGCAGCTGGCCGAGGGCGTCGGGGACCAGTGGGTGGCGGGCGGGGCGCTCGCCATCTCGGCGCTCGCGGGCGCGAAGCTCATCGCGGCCGACAGCGCGGCGCTGTACCTGTGGAACGCCGACGACCGGCACGTACTGCGCACGGTGACCTTGGCCCTGCTGGTCCTCGCGCTGTGCTGGTACGCCGTCCTGCTCGCCGCCGAGATCCGGTGGCCCCGCCCGCGCTACGACGTGCGCCGCTGGTCGACGGTCTTCCCGATGGGAATGACGGCGGCGGCGATGCTGTCCGTCGCCACCGCCCTCCGCCTCGCGTGGCCGGAGGGGCCCGGGGAGGTGCTGCTGTGGGTCGCCGCGGCGGCGTGGCTGGCGGTCGCCGTCGCGGCGGTGGCCGAGGCGCGCGTGTCCGTCAGGTCCACAGGACCGCGATGAAGACGTTCGCCACGGTCAGCAGCCCGACCAGGCCGAACAGCGGCTTCTCCACCTTCTCGTCGTCCCGCTTCACATAGACGAGGCCGAGGATCACGATCAGCAGGGCCAGCTTCACGCCGATCTTGACGTTGTTGACGGTCTGGTCGTCCGCCTGGTTGAGGCCGACCAGGATCACCCCGGTGACCAGCATCGTGGCCGCACCGTGGAGCATCGCGGGGACGAAGCGGGCCGTGCCCTGGCCCATCGCCTTCATCTGGGTGAGGAAGCCGCCCAGCAGCGCGGCGATCCCGATGATGTGCAGGCCGACGAAGAGGTGGATGAGTACGTCCATGAGGCCGGATGCTAATCAGCCGGGCGCGGCCCGCCCGACACCGGCCCTCCCTCCGAGGGCGCGCGCCCGCATCAATGCACCCCATAGCAGCCCGCCGCTCCGGGACGCCCCGGAATCGCCGCTTCGGTCAGCCCACCACGCGAAGCCGACGGCCCCGGCCCGCCTTCCTACGCAGATACGGTCACTGGCGGTCCGCTCGAGTCACTTCCGCACATCGCGTTACCGACCCGACACAGACGGGCCTAGCGTCCTCCCCCAGGTGACCGGCTCCCCACCGCCGCCCGGGCCAGGGGCGGCAGTCGGCCACCACCGCCGAGAAGGTCCGGCGGCGTCCCGTTCCCCCTGTGCGGGCCGTCGCCGGACGCGTCAGCCGCTCCCCCCGTGGCCGTCCGTCCGCTCACCCGACGGCCGTGGACCCGCGGACCGGCCGACGGGTCAGGCCGGCCTTCGTCGGTCCGCCTGACGGCCGTACGGACGAGGCGGTCGTACGAAAGGACGTGCAAGTCCCACGTGGCAGCGCACCGAAAGTCCCGACAGCGCTCGCTCGGCGGCCAGAAGGCCCGTACGGCGTTCACGCTCGCTCTCGCGGGCGCGGCGACGGCGACCGCCTTCGACGGGACCGGTCAGGCCGAGCCGAACCTGACGACCGCGCAGGTCAAGGCCAAGGTGGACACGCTGTACCGGGAGGCGGAGGAAGCCACCGAGAAGTACAACGGCGCCCAGGAGAAGGCCACCGTCGCCGAGCAGCGCCTGAAGACCCTGCGGGACGAGGCGGCCCGCAAGGAGGAACGGCTCAACTCGGCACGCGAGAAGCTGGGTTCGATGGCCGCGGCGCAGTACCGCGACGGCGGGCTCGACCCCGTCGTGCAGCTGGCGCTCTCCGACGACCCCGACCGGTACCTCGACGGCGCCGCCTTCGCCGAACGCGCCAACGACCGCCAGTCGGCCGCCGTCAACCTCGTGCGCCAAGAGCTGCGGGAGATCGAGCAGTTGCGGGGCGCCGCGCGCCTCGAACTGACCTCACTCAGAACACGCCAGGCGGAACTGAGAACGCACAAGAAGACGATCACCGGCAAGCTGGACGCGGCTCGCCTGCTGTTGTCCCGGCTGACCGAGGCCGACCGGGCCCGGATCACCGGGGCCGCCGGCTCCGGCGGCACGACGGCCGACCGCGACCGCGCCTCCCGGGACGCGACGGACGCCCGCGCCACCCTCCAGGCGCCCGGCACCACCACGGCCGGGGCACCCGCCGGGGTACCCAGCTCCCGCGCCGCGGCCGCCGTGTCCTACGCCTACGCCAAGCTCGGCAGCCCCTACGTCTGGGGCGCGACCGGCCCGGACGCCTTCGACTGCTCGGGGCTCGCCCTGGCCGCCTACCGCTCGGCCGGGATCTCCCTGCCCCGCACGACCTACGCCCAGATCGACGCCGGCCGCCGTGTCTCCCGCTCCGCGCTGCTCCCCGGGGACCTGGTGTTCTTCTACTCCGGCATCACCCACGTCGGGATCTACATCGGCAACGGCCAGATGATCCACGCCCCCAACCCCTCGGCCCCGGTACGCGTTGCACCGATCGACGAGATGCCGTTCGCGGGGGCTACCCGGGTGGTGTGAGGAGGACGGGCCCGCGGCACGCGCCCGCGCTCACACCAGTCGCCGTGCGGTCGCCCAGCGGGTCAGCTCGTGGCGGTTGGACAGCTGGAGCTTGCGCAGGACCGCCGAGACATGCGACTCGACCGTCTTCACCGAGATGTAGAGCTGCCTGGCGATCTCCTTGTAGGCGTACCCGCGGGCGATGAGGCGCAGGACCTCGCGCTCACGCTGGGTGAGACGGTCCAGGTCCTCGTCGACCGGCGGGGCGTCCGTGGAGGCGAAGGCGTCGAGCACGAACCCGGCGAGGCGCGGCGAGAACACCGCGTCGCCCTCCTGCACCCGGAAGATCGAGTCGACCAGGTCGGTGCCGGTGATCGTCTTGGTGACATAGCCCCGGGCGCCGCCCCGGATCACCCCGATCACGTCCTCCGCCGCGTCCGAGACGGACAGGGCGAGGAAACGCACCGGCTGCTCCGGGTCGGCCATCAACGCGGCACACCGGCGCAGCACTTCGACTCCGCCGCCACCCGGCAGATGGACGTCGAGGAGGACCACCTCGGGCCGGGTCGCGGTGATGACCGTGACCGCCTGGTCGACGTCGGCCGCCTCACCGACCACCTCGACGCCCGTCTGTTCGGTCTGGCCGATCTCCGCCTGCACGCCCGTGCGGAACATGCGGTGGTCGTCGACGAGGACCACACGCACATGGCGCCCGCTCGCACCGTCGCCCTGGCCGGACTCGGCCGCCTCGGCCGCTCCCGTCGTCCCGTTCGCCTCGGTCGGGTCACTCATGACGTGTTCTCCGCCCTCTCCATCTCCAGCTCGACCTCCGTGCCGCCGCCGGGGACCGCCCGCAGCCGCGCCGTGCCGCCGTGACGCTCCATGCGGCCGATGATCGATTCTCTAACGCCCATACGGTCGGCGGGTATGGAATCGAGGTCGAAGCCGGGGCCTCGGTCCCGGACGGACACGAAGACCGTCCTGCCCTCGACTTCGGCGTAGACCTGCACCGCGCCGCCCTCGCCACCGTACTTGGCGGCGTTCACCATCGCCTCGCGCGCGGCCTGCATCTGTGCCCCGACCCGTTCGTCGAGCGGGCAGTCGCCCACGACCACCACCTCGATCGGGACGCCGTGCTTGTCCTCGACCTCGGCCGCGTTGCGCCGGACCGCGTCGGCCACCGTGGTCGGCTCGTCCTCCTCGTCCTTGCCGGTGCCCTCGGGTTTGTAGAGCCAGGTGCGCAGGTCGCGCTCCTGGGCGCGGGCGAGCCGCCGCACCTCGTTCGCGTTCTCCGCGTTGCGCTGGATCAGGGTGAGGGTGTGCAGCACCGAGTCGTGGACGTGTGCCGCGACCTCCGCGCGCTCCTGGGCCCGGATGCGCATCAGGCGCTCCTCGGAGAGGTCCTGGGTCATCCGGACCAGATACGGCCCCGCGAGCAGCGTGATCCCGACCAGCACGGCGAGCGCCGCCTGGAGGACGGAACCGAGGTGCGCGGCGGAGCCCTGGAGAACGAAGATCCCGGAGACACCGGCGGTGACCAGGAGGACACCCCCGCCGGCCCGCAAGAGCGAGAGCGTCCGGCGTCTGCGGCCGACCTCGACCCAGCGGGCCCGCCGGGCGTTGTCCGCCTGCCGCCAGACCAGGGCGACGCCGGCGCCGACGAGGACGGCGGGCAGGAGATACGCCTTGGCTCCACTGCCCAGGTTCACATTGCCGACGAAGACCATGGCGACGACGACCATGAGCAGCAGGGCGACGATCTGCCCCTTGTCGGGCTTGCGCGCGACGAGTCTGCGGCGGCCGTCGGGCGCGGTCTCGGTGGTGACGAGCGACGGCGGCCTCTGGTCGCCCACCCCGCCGACGCCGAGCGGCACGAAGAACCAGAAGGCCGCGTACAGCAGGGCACCGAGGCCGTCCGCCATGAACAGGCCGACGAAGACGAGCCGCACCCACACCACGGGCAGCCCGAGATGCCCGGCGAGCCCCCGCGCCACACCACCCAGCCAGCGACCGTCGCTGCTGCGGTAGAGCTTGCGCGGCGGCCGCGGTTCGACGAGTGGCGCTGCTGCGGCTTCCGGCATGCCAACGATGCTCACACAGCGGACGGGCCCGGGCATCAGGGTTAGCCCCCGAGACGCCCCTGATCTTCGACGCCGACGCAGGTCGAACGCCTCCCCGGTCCGGGGTCAGGGCCGATATCAGGGTCCGACCAGGGTCATACCGACTGCCGCCGGGGCCGCTCGACCGCCACCATGGACGCATGGCAGATCACCAGCACGCCGCGGACGCCGTGCCCGACGGGGACACCGCGTCCGACGCGGCCACCCCGTCCGCCGGCACCCCCGGCACCGCAGGTGAGGAACCGCGCACGCACGAGCCCGCGGACGCACCCGGAGAACAGGGAGACCTGGACGACCGGAACGACCGGGACGACCGGGAGGGCAGGGACGACCGGGAGGGCAGAGCAAGCCGGGAAGGCCCGGACCACCCAGTAGGCCGGGACGAGCCGGCAGGCCCGGACGACCGAGAAGGCAGCGAGGAAAGCGGTCCGTCCGAAGGGGCTCGGCCGGAGAACACGGGCAGCGCGGAGGACACGGGCCGACCGGAGGGGGCAGGTCGGCCGAAGGACACGAGCAGCGCGGAGGACACGAGTAGCGCCGCAACGGCCGGCGCGACCGAGGAGACAGGAGCGGCAGGGGCGGTGAAGGACACGCAGGGCGGCGACGGCATCACGGCGGCCGAGGCCGCCATCGGTGCCTCCACGGCGGAGGCCTGGGCAAGAGCGACCACGGCCGGCGACGGGACGACCGGGGCAACAGGAACGGCGGGGGCTACAGGGGCGACAGGAACAGCCGGAGCATCGGGGGCCGCGAGGGCGACCACGGCCGCCGGCGGGGGAACCGACGCCGCGGACGGAGCGGATGCCGTCGCACCCCCCACCAGATTCCGGCGCGACCGCCGGCAGAAGATGATCGCCGGCGTCTGCGCGGGGCTCGGGCGGCAGTGCGACATGGATCCGGTGATCTTCCGGATCACGCTCGCCGTGCTCTCCGCGACCGGCGGCATCGGTCTCATCTTCTACGGCTTCGCATGGCTGCTCGTCCCCTATTCCGACGAGGACCAGAACGAGGTCCGCAGGCTGCTGACCGGCCGGGTCGACGGCCAGGCCCTCGCGGCCGTGCTGTTCGCGCTGGTCGGCTGCGGTGTGTTCCTGTCGATGCTGAACAACGGCGGGGTGCTGACGTTCGCCGTCGTCCTCTCGCTCCTCCTGGCGGGCGCGGGGTACTGGTCACAGCACCGGGACTCCTCGGCGCCCGACCCGCTGGCCGCGCAGGCCGTCGCCGATGCCCCGCCGGAGGCCCAGGCACCACCGGTGCCGACCGCCTACCCGTCCTGGTGGCGCGACCCCATCGTCAAGGACGGCACGCACGACGGCGGCACCGGCTACCTGTGGGGCCCCCGGGACTCCCGCGGCCGGGACATCGCGGCGGTCGTCGACGTGAGCCTCACCGGCCACCACCGCCCCGAGGACATACGCACCCCGCACGAGCACCCGCGCCGACCGCCCGGTCCCCGCTGGATCGGCGGGTGGGTCTCCCTGCTCTCCCTGCTCGCGGGCTGCATCGTCACGCAGCTCACCTGGGACGAGCACCCGCTCGGCACCAGCCTCCAGGCCGGCTTCGCGGCGGCGCTCATCGTGCTCGGCGCGGGCATCGCGGTCAGCTCGTTCCTGGGTCGTACGGGGGCGGGGTCGGTGTTCCTGGCGATCGTCGCGGCGGGCCTGCTGGCCGCGTCGGCGGCCCTCCCCAAGGACGTCGGCACGCACTGGATCGACCGGACCTGGCGTCCCGCGGCGGTGGCCGACGTACAGAAGTCGTACGACCTGGGCACCGGAGACGCCACGCTGGACCTCTCCCGGCTGGACCTGGCCGAGGGGCAGACGGTGAGCACCAGCGCCGAGGTGGGGCTGGGCCGGCTGCGGGTGATCGTGCCGCCGGACGTGACCGTGAAGCTGAACATCGACGTGGGGCTCGGCGACATCCAACTGCCGGGCGACAACGAGAAGGACGTGGACGTGGAGCCGGGCAAGCAGAAGGAGACGACCCTGTCGCCGGTGTCGGGCGGCAAGAGCGGCGGCACGCTCGACCTGGACCTGAACGTGGGTCTCGGACAGGCGGAGGTGACCCGTGCTGCGTCATGAGTTCCAGCCCGGGCGACTCGTCGCCGGTGCCTTCCTCACCTTCGTGGGTGTCCTCTACGCGGGTGACGCGGGCGGTCTCTGGGACATGCCGTGGTTCGCGGTGATCCCGATGATCGTGGGCGGCCTCTGCCTGGCGGGCGCGACGGGCGTGATGGCGCACGCGATACGCAGCCGACGCGGCCCCGGCCGGCGCACACCGACCGAGGCCGCGGGCTTGGACACGAAGTTCTGACAGCTATGGAAGTTCTGACAGCTATGACTGATGACTGCACTGCTACCAGTCATCACTCCACTGGCAGTTCTGACAGGTCTGGCAGTTCCAACAGGTGTGGCTGGTCTGGCTGGTCTGGCAGGTCCGACCTGGGCTACACCAGGCCCCCCGCCCGCTCCCGGCGCCTGGTGCGCCAGATCGCGTCCAGGGAGAGGACCGGGGCGCCCGCGAGGATGAGAGGGATCCAGGCCATGAGGTAGGGGAGGTCGTTGCCGTAGTAGTAGGGATCGGCGGCCCAGCTCACGGTCAGCCAGAGGCTGAGCGAGATCAGTGCTCCGCCGAGGGCGGCCAGGCGGGTGAGCAGGCCCAGCAGGGTGCCGATGCCGACGGCGAGTTCTCCGAAGGCGATGGCGTAGCCGAAGCCGACGGGGCTCTTCAGGGCCAGGTCGACGAGGGCCGGGATGGCCGCGGAGTCACGGACGCCGCGCATCATCTCGCCGATGGAGCCGGCCCCGCTGTCCTTCATGAAGGCGCTGTCCGTGAGTTTGTCGAGACCGGCGTAGATGAAGGTGACGCCGAGGAAGACGCGCAGTGGGAGCAGAGCGTATTGGCCGGCGGTGTCCCGCCAGTCCCGGCCGCCGCCGCCGGAGTAGGGAGGGAATCTGTCCGTTCGCATGCCGTGACTCATCGCCTGAGCCGCCTCTCGCCCGCCGTGGTGGGACCCCTCAACAGACCATACGTACGCAATGGGGGCCACGCTCAACTGTTTGCACCCCTACCCCGGACACCCCGTTCACTCCGTCGATCTGTCACTCCGTCACGTCGATGGCGTACCGGTTCGTCTCGACGCCGGCCGCCGTGACGACCTGCACCTCGACCCGGCCCGGTTCCACGTCCGCGGGAACGGGGACGGTGAGGAGGTCGTCACTGGGGTTGCTGAAACCGCCGTTGACGGGGACGAGGGGGACGTGGACATGAACGGGGCCGATGCGGACGACCATGCGGGAAAGACGGTCGGCGGTCTGGGCGCCTGGCGGGACGAAACCGGCGCCGCGGATCTCGATGTCGTCGCCGGTGCGGATCGGGGCGTCGAGGTCGCCGGCCTCGCGGGAGCGGACGACGGAGAGGATGACGGGACGGCCGCCCTCGGCGTACTTACCGGCCACATAGGTCGCGGCCGAGACGAGGACCACGACCGCCAGGCCCCAGGGCAGGTCGGGCAGCTGGTCGGGGCGGCGGGCGAGGCGGACCGCGGCGAAGACGAGCGCGACGGCGCTGATCACGACGTACTGGATGTCGGCGAAGGTGCCGCGGCCGGAGTCGTCGGTGAGCAGGTCGGCGGCCCGGGGGCGTTCGGCGCGCACCTTCTGGAGCCGCTGACCGAGGACCCGCAGGCCGACCACGCGGCGTACCAGGACGGCGATGCCGCAAACCACGGCGAGGACGGTCACCACGCCGGCGCCGCGGGCGAGGTCGAGGCCGGAGATCAGGGCGTCGCGTTCGGTGTGGCCGGAGGCGGCGGCGAGCCGGCCGACGAGGACCAGGACGGCGTAGGCGACGAGCAGGACCCAGGCCGCGGCGACGGCGCGGGAGGTGGAGAGGCGGTTGTCCTCGCCGATGACGGGGGCGAGGACACCGCCGCGGGCCCGGTGGAACCAGGAGGCGGTGGTGAGCGCGCCGGCGACGACGAGAGCGGCGAGGAGTCCGGCGGTGCGGGCGGTGGTCCAGCCCGCACCGATCGCCGTCAGGGACTGCACCAGCAGCAGCACGACGACGGTCGCCCACACCGTGGCGGCGGTGCGGATCCAGAGGCGGCCGAGCCAGGCCTCGCCCTCGGCGCGGCCGCGTTCGGCGACGAGTTCCGCGGACTGGGTGAGTTCCTCGGACACCCACTGGCGGGAGGCCGACGCCGAGTGGGCGACGGCGGCCGGGAGCCCTTGGCCGGCCGCGAACTCGTCGCGCTTCAGCAAGAACTCGGCGACCGCGCGCCGGTGTCCCGCGCGGGCGCCGTGCGGGCAGTCCCCGCAGGTGCAGCCGCCCTCGTGCGGGCCCGGCCCCGTGCCCGGATTCGCACCGTGTCTCGCCTCCTGCACCGCCACGTCCGACGCCCGCCTTTCCCCATGACCCGAACGGACGGCGGCCCTCGTGGAACCCGGTACGGATCCCGGCCGCCGCCCTGTGGACAACTCCCCTGTGATGTCAGCGAATTGTGCCTTACCGCACACCGGGTGGCCTCGGCAGGTCTGGTCAGGGCGGGTGAAGCGGGGACGGCCGTGTTGACCCGGCTGCGAGAATTTCCGTATGGCCGAGATCATCCAGCGTGACGGGACCTGGGCCTTCGACGGCACGACGGTCCGGATCACGCCGGGACTCCACCGTTCCGTGCCGTTGTTCCGGCAGTCGTACGGGGAGATCGCCGTGCCGCTGGAGGCCGTCGCCGGGATCGTCTACGAGCCCGAACGCAGGCGTGGGCGGCTGCGGATGCGGTTGCGGGAGGGCGCGGACCCGCTGCTCCAGGCGACCGGCGGGCGGCTGCCCGACGCGGCGGACCCCTACCGGCTGGCCGTGGACGTGGACCGGGCCGGGGTCGCCGAGTACGTGGCCGAGGAGATCCGGCACGCCCTGCTGCTCGACCAGATCCCGAAGGAACCGACCGGCGCCTATCTGCTGCCCGGCCCTCCGGTGCCGGTGTCGGTGCGCTCCTCCGACGGCACGGTCTCCTTCGACGGCACCCAGGTGCGCATCGACTGGGCGGACACCTCCGACCGGGTGAAGCGGTCGACGGGGCCGCGCATCATCGCCGTGGCGGATCTCGTGCGGATGGAGTGGCTGCCCAACTCCGGCTACGAGGACGGCTTCCTGCGGTTCGCGACCCGCGAGACGGTGTTCTCGAAGCTGCCGCCGGAGAAGGACCCGTACGCACTGGACCTGTGGGGCAATGTGCGCCGGGATCTGCTGACCGCGCTGGTGGCGACGGCGGTGACGGCACGGCTGCCGCATCCGTCCACCCGCACGGCGCGGGAGGCGCAGCGGCCGCGCCGGCGCCCGGCGTCCGTCCCCGCGCAGGCCGACCACCACGACGTACTCCTGAAGCGACTGCGGGAGTTGGGTGAGCTGCACCGGGACGGGGTGCTCACGGACGAGGAGTTCGCGAGGACGAAGTCCGTGATACTGCGCGGCTTCTGAGCCCGGTGGCGTCTCCGCGCCCCGGGGGGTTCAGCTCAGCAGGTCCGGTTCGCTGCGGCTGATGTCCTGCCACAGGGGCTGGTAGTTGATCCAGGCCACCAGGTCGCCGCCGAGTTGTTCGCGGGTGGCGACTGCCGCCTTGTGGTCGATCAGGACGGGCCTGCCGGCCGCGCGGGCGGTGAGCTGTACCTGGCTGGAGCGTTCCATGGACATGAACCACCAGGCCGCGGCGTCCACGGAGTCCCCGACGGTCAGCAGCCCGTGGTTGCGCAGCACGAGTGCCTTGCGGGAGCCGAGCACGCGCGCGATGCGCCGGCCCTCCTCGGCGTCGACGGCGACGCCGGTGTAGGCGTCGTACAGCGCCACGTCCTCGTAGAAGGCGCAGCTCTCCTGGGTGATGGGGTCCAGCAGTTCGCCGAGGGCGGCGAGGGCGCGGCCGTGGACGGAGTGGCAGTGGGCGACGGCGACGACGTCCGGGCGGGCCGCGTGGACCTGGGCGTGGACGGTGAAGGCGGCCTGGTTGACGTGGTAGCGGCCCTCGACGACCTGGCCGTCGGAGTTGGCGAGCACCAGGTCACTGACGGTGACGTGCTTGAACGGCATGCCGAAGGGGTTGACCCAGAAGCAGTCGCTGAACTCGGGGTCGCGCGCGGTGATGTGTCCGGAGACCCCGTCCTCGAAGCCCATCCGGCCGAAGAGGCGTACCGCGCCCGCCAGGCGTTCCTTGCGGTGCCGGCGCTCGTCCTCCACCGAGTCGTGCATCGGCGGCATGGCGAACTCCAGCCGATCGGTGGGCAGCGGGGCAGGCGGCGTGGGCCCGTGCATCGGTCCTCCAGCACTGGGTGGGTGTACGGGCGGAAGTTACCGTCGGTCAGCGCAGGAGAACAGGCTTGTTATGCAACGATGACGTTCGGCGCCAGGACACGACACAAGAGTGGATCAAAAGACGACAGAAGATGTCGGGTATCGGGGTCAGACTCGGTGCATGCCATCGAACTGGGCGACCTTCGCCGCAGCCGAACCCGATCTCGCGACGACCGTCGAGGAGCGCTTCGGCGCGTACACCCACCACATTCTCGCCACCCTCCGCCGGGACGGCTCCCCGCGCACCTCGGGCATCGAGGTCCGCTTCCTCGGCGGTGAGCTGTGGCTCGGCATGATGCCGGGCTCCCTGAAGGCGCTCGACCTGCGCCGCGACCCGCGCTTCGCCCTCCAGGCCAACCCGGGCGAGGGCACGGGGATGGGCGGCGGGGACGTACGGATCGGCGGGCGGGCGGTGGAGGTGGCGGAGGCGGCGACCATGGCGGCGTACGTGAAAGAGGTGGAACCGCCGGAGCCGTTCCACCTCTTCCGCACCGAGCTGACGGAGGTCGTACGGACCTCCGTCGAGGACGACACGTATCTGGTCACCCAGGTCTGGAAGCCCGGGGAGCCGGTGCGCACGCTCAAGCGGACCTGACGCCCGCAGCGGACCTGACGGTCAAGCGGAAGCGGCTACTCCCACTCGATGGTGCCCGGGGGCTTCGAGGTCACGTCGACGACGACACGGTTGACGTCCCGCACCTCGTTGGTGATCCGGGTGGAGATCTTCGCCAGGACGTCGTACGGCAGCCGGGACCAGTCGGCGGTCATCGCGTCCTCGGAGGAGACCGGGCGCAGCACGATCGGGTGACCGTAGGTGCGGCCGTCGCCCTGGACGCCGACGCTGCGGACGTCCGCGAGCAGGACCACCGGGCACTGCCAGATCTCGCGGTCGAGACCGGCGGCCGTCAGCTCCTCGCGGGCGATGGCGTCGGCGTCGCGGAGGAGGTCCAGGCGCTCCTTGGTCACTTCGCCGACGATCCGGATGCCCAGGCCGGGGCCGGGGAACGGCTGGCGCTGGACGATCTCCTCCGGCAGGCCCAGCTCCTGGCCGACCATCCGGACCTCGTCCTTGAAGAGCTTGCGCAGCGGCTCGATCAGCTGGAACTCGAGGTCCTCGGGGAGCCCGCCGACGTTGTGGTGGGACTTGATGTTGGCGGTGCCGGTGCCGCCGCCGGACTCGACCACGTCCGGGTAGAGCGTGCCCTGGACCAGGAACTCGACCGCCGGGCCCGCGTCGGCGATGATCTCCGCCTGGGCCTGCTCGAAGACGCGGATGAACTCGCGGCCGATGATCTTCCGCTTCTCCTCGGGGTCGGAGACACCCTTGAGGGCGGTGAGGAAGCGCTCCTCGGCGTCGACGACGACCAGCTTCACGCCGGTCGCGGCCACGAAGTCCTTCTCGACCTGCTCGGTCTCGCCCTTGCGCATCAGGCCGTGGTCGACATACACGCAGGTCAGCTGGTCGCCGATGGCCCGCGCGACGAGCGCGGCGGCCACCGCGGAGTCCACACCGCCGGACAGACCGCAGATCGCGCGCTTGTCGCCGACCTGCTCGCGGATCGCGGTGACCTGCTCCTCGATGACGTTCCCGGTGGTCCAGTCCGGCTTCAGGCCCGCGCCGCGGTACAGGAAGTGCTCCAGCACCTGCTGGCCGTGCGTGGAGTGCATGACCTCGGGGTGGTACTGGACGCCGTAGAGCTTCTTCTCGTCGTTCTCGAAGGCCGCGACCGGGACGACGTCCGTGGAGGCGGTGACGGAGAAGCCCTCGGGGGCCGCGGAGCAGGCGTCGCCGTGCGACATCCACACGTGCTGCTCGGCCGGGGTCCCCTCGAAGAGGGTGGAGGAGGTGCGGGACACGTGCAGGTCGGTGCGGCCGTACTCGCGGGCGCCGGTGTTGTCGACGGTGCCGCCCAGCGACTGCGCCATGAGCTGGAAGCCGTAGCACATGCCGAAGACGGGGACGCCGGCCTCGAAGAGCGCGCGGTCCAGGCGGGGTGCGCCCTCCTCGTACACGGACGAGGGGCCGCCGGAGAGAATGATCGCCGCCGGGTTCCTGGCGAGCATCTCCTCGACCGGCGTGGTGCTCGGCACGATCTCGCTGTAGACCCGGGCCTCGCGGACCCGACGGGCGATGAGCTGGGCGTACTGCGCGCCGAAGTCGACGACCAGGACGGTGTCGGGGGCGGCGGGGGTCGCTGATGACACGGGTTGCCTTCCGGCGGTGAGCGAGGTGTGTATGCGCCCGAGTCTACCGGGCTCCCCGGGACGGCCCGGGGGACGAGGGTCCGTCCCGTCACGTCTCAGGATGCGAACCGGGTTGGACACCCCCGGACGGCCCGGCATACTGACCTCATGCTCACGCACGCGACCTTCCTCTTTACCTATGGCGACCGGCCCACCGGCTGCCATGGTCGTGCCGCTTGAGCAACTGACGAGCGACTTCCCCAGGCGCCCCGGGCCGACAAGGTCCGGGGCGCCTGTCGTTCTCCCGGGTCCTGCCGTTCCGGGGCACCTCCACCCACACCACAGGAGCCCCCATGACAGCCCTCGACGTGACCGGCGCGCGCACCCCCGAGGCCGCCGACGTGATCAGCGGCGCGCGTGAGCGCATCGACGCCCTCGACGACCGGATCATCGGTCTGATCCAGGAACGGATGGCCGTCTCCGCCGTCATCCAGGAGGCCCGGATCACCTCCGGCGGCCGGCGGGTGAACCTCTCCCGCGAGATGGAGGTCCTCGGCCACTACCGGGACGCGCTGGGCAGGCCCGGCACCGCCCTCGCCATGACGCTGCTCGAACTGTGCCGGGGTCGCATCTGAGTTCGGTCCCCCTCTCACCCGTACGGCGCGTGACCGGCACCGGCACGCTTCGTTGGTCCCGGTGTCCGTTCCAGCCAGGGGCGGGCCCGGAAGAACCACGCGTGGCTCACTGGAGCGTTGAGGCGTACGGATCGTGCTGTGCGCCGTGGGACCTCGCTCCAGGTAAGTGACCGGACGGCAGGGGACAGCAGCCCGGTCACCCAAGAGAACGGCCGGCCTCGGGGACGCCCGGGGCCGACCGGCGGAAAATGCAAAAATGCACAAGGGCTGGGTCAAACGGTTGCGGGGGCCGCTTTCATCCAGCACGATGCGTAGAAAGCCCCACACCCCGGACAGCCCCAAGTCCCTTCCCGGACCCTCGCATTGCCTGCGTTGCCCCGATCGACCGCCAGAGGTCCAGACCTGTCGCCCGCCCCGCGCGCGCCGGGGCGCCGACCCGGCGGAGACAGGGGCGCGAATCCAGCGGCGCAACCCCCCGGCGCCGCTCCCAGGCACCGGCGCCGCCCTGACGCCGGTGCTGACGGTAAAGAAGGGCCCCGTGGTTCCGTCCCGCGGGGCCCTTCGTCATGCGGTCACCCTGCTGACCGCTCCGCCTTGCCGAATTCCCCGCCAGTCACCCTGGTCGTCCCGGTCGCCTCGATCGCACTGCCGACAATTTCGCCAGTCTTTCACTCCCCTTTCACTGCTTTCACTTGCCTTTCACCGAATACACACATTCGGCCGCTTGATGACCCCTTCCAGCCAAACAACGCTTGGTCATCTTCTGGCCACTGATTGATCCCCTTAGATCGCCTCATCCGCCCCTCGTTCACCGGAATCCCCGAGGAACACCACAGGTGGCGGACAGCTGAGGGGGAACACACGCGTGGCGATCAAACGGAGGACGATCTTCGTCATCGGTGCGGCGAGCGCCGCCCTGGTCGCGGGCACCACCGTCGTCCAGGCCGCCTTCACCGACAACATGTACCCGACCGCCAATTACAGCCCGACCTGCCGGGACGGCGAGATGGGCGACACGTTCTGCCAGACCGACAACAGAACGCTGACGGTCTACCGGGCGGGCAGCCTGACCTCTGCCGAGAAGAGCACCATCTCCCGGGCGGTGAAGGACTACTACGGTCCGACCGACCTCGTCGTGAAGATCGAGTCGAACGACGTCACCTCGGGCGGCGCCGAGACGGACATCATCTACAAGGCCAAGACCCTGGCGCGCGGGAAGATCGGCATCACCTGGTGCGACGACGCCGTCACGTCGCGGAAGTGCGACCAGCACTACATCGCCTTCAACAAGGACAACACCGGAATCGGCGCCATCAACAAGTCGGACGCCTGCCACGAGACCGGTCACGCCGTCGGCCTGACGCACGGCCCCAACGCCAGCCCGGCCACCGGCCTCTACGACGACCGGCTCGGCTGCATGTCGTACAACGACGTCTACCGGCTCGGCGCGAACAACAAAGACAACGTCAACGCGACCTACTGACACGTGACCAGGGAAAACAGGGGGATTCTCGTGGCAATGTCCACCAGAGGGAAGATCACCGGCGCCGTGCTGGGTGCCGCGCTGGCCGCTTCGATAGCGGGCGCGGCCACGCTCGCCCCGTTCGGCGACGGTGCCCGCGCCGACCACGCGGGCCGGCAGAACGGCCTCATCATCGCCGAGTCGAAGGACGCGATCCCGTCCACGACCGCGACCGACTGGGTGTCGTACGGCGACCAGGCCGCGGTCGTCCATGTGGCGGCCGAGCATGAGGTGGCCGCCGACGCCGAGGAGATCGAGGCCGGCGAGGGGTACCTGTCCCGGACGGTCGACCTCGAGGTCAAGGAGCGCGTGTGGTCGCGGTCCGGCGCCTCGGCCCTGCCCAGCACCCTGACGATCGTCGCCGACGGCTGGTCGTTCAAGGGGGACGCGAAGACCCGCGTGGGGTCGGCCGAGGCCTCGCGGCTGGAGGTCGGGCACGACTACCTGGTCTCGCTCGCCCACTACTCCGACGGTGTGTGGGCGACGATCGGCACGGGCGGCATCCTGCCCTACGACAACAGCGAGGTGGGCCAGGGCGAGTACGAGGGCTCCACGGTGACGGCGGCCGCGTACCGCTCGGCCATGCAGGCGAAGCTGGTCGCCGGCGCCGAGGAGCCGCTGGCCTACCGGGCCAGCACCAAGGCCGCGGCCAGCGTCAAGACCTTCCTGACCAGCGCGACGCCCAACGCCACCGCCGCCCAGAACTACGCCCTCGACGCGGCGGCCCGGGCCAAGCTGGTCGCCAAGGCCGCGGCGGCCGCCGCGGCGGCCGCTGACACCCTGTGCAAGGTGGCGGCACCGCTCGCGACCGACGCCGGGGGCACCTACACCCCGGAGGAGATGTCCGACGTCGTCTCGGACCTCGCCGCGCTGTGGGACAGCCCGGCGAGGGCGGTCCTGACCGCCTACGCCGCGCAGTTGAGCGCGAGCGCGGACCCCGCGAGCTGGACGCTCCGCGGCTCCGCGGCGACCCGGATCTCGCGGGAGTGCTCCATCGAGGTGACGCTGCTGCCGAACGACACGGACGTGGCGGAGTAACCGGCCCGAGGCCGGAGTGAAGCGGGGGGGGGGGGGGGGGGGGGGGGGGGGGGGGGGAGCGGGGGGGGGGGGGAGGGAGGGGGGGGGGGGAGGGGGGGGGGGGGGGGGGGGAGGGGGGGGGGGGGGGGGTGGGCGTTTTCCGCCGATGTGGGGGGGGTGTGGGGCGAACAGGGGGGGGGCGTTTACCCCCCCCCGCGGCGGGGGGGGGGGGGGGGAGGTGGGGGGGGGGGGGGACCCCTCCCCCCCCCCCCCCCCCGCGGTGCGTTCAGGGCGCCCTCAGGCGCGCTCCAGGTGCCCTCAGGGCGTCAGGACCGGCGCACCTGGCCCATGATGCGGGTGAACGTCGCCGGGTCGTCCTCGAAGCCCTGGACGCCCGAGTGGAACGACCAGCCGTCGGTCTGGCGCACGAACTCCGCGACCGTCGCCGCCGTCGCACCCAGCACATCGCCGAACTCGCCCTCGTCCAGGACGTTGTAGCCCTCCCGTATCCGGAACGCCGGGTTGGCCACGCTCACGAACGTCCGGTGCGCGGGGTGCTGCTGTATGACGACACCGACCACCACGCGCGTGTACCGCGCGTCCAGCCGGTCCAGCTCCAGCGTCATGACCTCGTCCCAGCCGAAGCCCTTGCCGTCCTTGCTGTCCCGGTTGAGATAGATGGTGCCGTCGGGGGAGCGGCTGTCGAAGTGCACCACATAGGCGGGCGCGCCGTTCGGATCGGCCGCCAGGTAGGTCGCGGCGACGACGTCCAGGTCGGTGGCCGGCTGTCCGGCGGGGCTCGGATCCCACTTCAGCGCCATCTCGACCTTGCGGATTCCCTTGTTGAGGCCGTTCACCGGACTCCCCTCCCCGTATCCCCGACTGCCGTCGTCCGAACTGCCCGATCATCAGGGCCGGTTGTCCATCCTGCCACGCGGGTGTGTCACTCGGCATGACAGCTCTGGGCCAGAGGGTGACCGGCGCCACGCCCGCTGGCCTTACCATGGCGCGGTGCTGGTCAAGTGGATTCGCTGCACCGTGGTGGACCGCCGCGGTTTCGAACGCGGGCAGCGAAAGTGGGCGGGGCTTCTGGGGGAGCCGGGGTTTCGGGGACAGGGCGGGGGCTGGAGCAGGGGGCGGCCCTCGGTCGCGCATGTCTTCGCCTTCTGGGAGAGCCGTGCCTTCTACGACTCCTTCATGGCTCGTTCCCATGATCGGCTGGCGGCGGCCCAGGCGGGCACCTTCAAGGACGCCCAGGTCCGGCTGTTCGACTACCGCTTCGACGTGAAGACGGGCTTCGAGCCCCGCTTCACCGACTCCGACCTGGTGCGGGTCGCCCTGTGCCGGGTGCACGAGGAGCGCGCCGAGCACTTCACCCTCATGCAGGAGAAGGTCTGGAACCCGGCCATGGCCGGCTCGCCCGGCATGATCCGCGGCCTGTTCGCCGAGGCACCGGGCCATGAGTTCCTGGTCCTGTCGATGTGGCGCTCCGAAGCCGAGCACGGAAAGTACCGGACCGAACGCGTGGAGCGGCTCGCGCTGCGCGCCCAGACGGAGGCGGACATCGCCTCGCTCACCGGTGACATCGTGGAGCTGGAGCCGACCTGGACGGTGTGAAATGCGGACTTGCTCGCGGGGTTGTTCGAGCTCGCGCATTTGTGTGACTTCCGGTGCGGGTTCCGTGTGACCTACGCCGTATGAGGGCCGGGTGAGTATTCGATCTGCCGTGAACCGATCTAGGGTCTTGGCATGGCACGACCACGGCGCATCGTCCTTGTCCGGCACGGGGAGTCAACGGGCAATGTTGATGACACCGTCTACGAGCGTGAACCCGACCACGCACTCGCCCTGACCGACCGCGGCTGGCAGCAGGCCGAGGAGACCGGCAAGAGGCTGCGGGAGGTGTTCGGCCGCGAGCGTGTCAGCGTGTACGTCTCGCCGTACCGGCGCACCCATGAGACCCTCCGGGCCTTCCATCTCGACAACGACCTCATACGCGTACGCGAGGAGCCCCGGCTGCGTGAGCAGGACTGGGGGAACTGGCAGGACCGCGACGACGTGCAACTGCAGAAGGCGTACCGGGACGCCTACGGGCACTTCTTCTACCGCTTCGCGCAGGGTGAGAGCGGAGCCGACGTGTACGACCGGGTCGGCGGCTTCCTGGAGAGCCTGTTCCGCAGCTTCGAGGCACCCGACCACCCGCCGAACGTGCTCATCGTGACCCACGGCCTCGCCATGCGTCTCTTCTGCATGCGCTGGTTCCACTGGACGGTCGCCGAGTTCGAGTCGCTGTCCAACCCGGGGAACGCCGAGATGCGGATGCTCGTTCTGGGAGACGACGGCAAGTACACGCTTGACCGGCCTTTCGACCGATGGCGAGATCCGGAGCCGTACGGGATCACCGGATAGAGTGGCAGAGCGATGACCGCTGACTCCTCTCCCGACGGGCGCCTGGAGCGCGCCCTCGCCAGCCTGCGCGGACTCGCGGTGGGTGACGCACTGGGCTCGCAGTTCTTCGTCCCGGTGAACTACCCGCTGCTGAAGCGCCGCGAGCTGCCTCCCGGTCCCTGGCAGTGGACCGACGACACCGAGATGGCCTGCTCCGTCGTGGCCGTCCTCGCCGCCCACCACCGCATCGACCAGGACGCCCTCGCGCGCTCTTTCGCGGACCACCACGACTTCGACCGCGGCTACGGCCCCGCGGTCAACCGGCTGCTGCGGCTGGTCAGAGAGGGCGCCGACTGGCGCGAGCTCTCGGCCGCCCTCTTCAACGGCCAGGGGTCCTGGGGCAATGGCGCCGCGATGCGGATCGCCCCCCTCGGCGCCTGGTACGCGGACGACCCCGAGCAGGCCACCCACCAGGCCGAGATCTCCTCCTACCCCACGCATCAGCACCGTGAGGCCGTCGTCGGGGCCATGGCCGTCGCCGCGGCCGCGGCGTTCGCCGCCGCACCGGGCGGCCCGCCGAGCGCCACCGCGCTGTTGGACGGCGTGATCGCGCTCGTCCCGAAGAGCGCCGTCGGCGCCGGCCTGCGGCGGGCCCGGGACATGCTCGACTACGGCGACGCGGCCACCGTCGCGGCCGTGCTGGGCTGCGGCCGGCGTACGTCGGCCCATGACACCGTTCCCTTCGCCCTCTGGTCGGCCGCTCGCGCCCTCGGTGACTTCGAGCGCGCCTTCTGGACGACCGCGCAGGTCGGCGGCGACGTGGACACGACCTGCGCCATCGTGGGCGGGGTACTCGCCTCGGGGAAAGCGGGGGCGCCACCCGCGGCCTGGGCGGAGCAGGTGGAGGCGTTGCCCGAGTGGGTGTCGGGGGCTGGGTGACGGGCGCGGAGTGACGGGCGCCTCGCACCGCGTCCGGTTAATTCGCGAACGTGACCTCGTGGCGAGGCTCGCTGTCGGGCCGTACTCGTGCGGCAGTCTCTCAAGCGTCGCCATGGGGCGATTGGTGGCCGAGAGCGGGTGCCCGCAGGGGTGAACTCGTGTGCCGGGGGCGCCGTTCCGGACGTGATGACGTGCCGATCAAAGGTGTGCGTCAGTGAATGAAGCGCACGGAGTCCCGAAGCGATGGACGACCTGTGCGCGCCGCCGTCCGTGCGGTAGGGCGGTCGGGGGGACCGGGGTGTCGCGAGGGGATCCGGGCGGCGTACGCTAAGGGCGCCATGCCGTACGAACCACCTACTCACACCGTCGAGCGCTCCCTTCGCGCCACGACCGGAGCGAAGGTCATTGCCGGTGTCGACGAGGTGGGCCGCGGTGCGTGGGCCGGGCCCGTCACCGTCTGCGCGGCGGTCACCGGGCTGCGCAGGCCCCCCGTGGGCCTCACCGACTCCAAGCTTCTCACCGTCAAGCGTCGCAACGAGCTCGACGAGGTCCTGCGGAAATGGGTGACCTCCTACGCCCTGGGGCATGCCTCTCCCGAGGAGATCGACGATCTGGGAATGACGGCCGCGCTGCGGCTCGCCGCCGGGCGGGCCCTGGACGCGCTGCCGGTCCGCCCGGACGCGGTGATCCTCGACGGGAAGCACGACTACCTCGGCGCCCCGTGGAAGGTCCGTACGGTCATCAAGGGCGACCGCTCGTGCGTGGCGGTGGCGGCGGCCTCGGTGATCGCCAAGGTTCAGCGCGACAAAATGATGGCCGAACTGGGTATCGACCATGCAGACTTCGGTTTTGCGGACAATGCCGGGTATCCATCGCCCGTGCACAAGGCCGCACTGGAAGTGCGGGGCCCCACCCCGTATCACCGGTTGTCGTGGGCGTATCTTGATGCGCTGCCCCAGTGGCGGCACCTCAAGAAGGCCCGCAGCTGGGCGGACGGAAGCGTTCCGGAGATCGAGGGCCAGCTGGGCTTCGACTTCTGACAAATCCGCTCGCACTGATGTGCCACCCGCTGGCGCGAGCCGCACCAACGTTTGATAAATAACAGCTCATGCCTCTCATTCCCGAGGAGCCTCAGATTCACGAGAGTGCCCAGGGTCCCCGCGCCACTCCGGCCAGCGGCCGCACAGCGCCGACCCCTCGACCCGTACCCGGTCCCCGTCCCGCGGCTCCGTCGCGTCCCGGTCGTCCCGGACCCCTGCGGCCCATGCCGCCGGCGCAGCGCACCCCGCGTGACGTCGCGCCCAAGCCCGGGCCCTCGGCCCCGGCCGCTCCCGCCGCCTCCGCGCCCGCTCAGGCGGCTCCTCAGATCCAGCTGATCCCCGCATCGGCCGACGGCGCCCTGGACGCCGCCGAGGAGGCCGTGGACCTGCTGCTGGACTCGGGGCGTGCCCCGGGCGAGGTGCTGGTGCTCACCACGGGTGAGCAGCACCCCTGGGCCGCCCACGAGCTGACGTTCGGCGAGGCGTCTTACTGGGCGCAGCACGACGCGGGAGACGACGTCTTCTACGCCGATGCCGCCGTCGCGGGCCGAGCGTCCGCGCGCCCGGTCGTCGTGGTCGCCGTCAACGGCGGTCCCGACACGGCCGCCGCGACCGCCCTGCCCCAGGCTCGCGCTCGGGCCGGTGCCCTGTTGGTCGTCTGCGGAGACGTGCAGCAGATCAACGCGGCGCTGGCCGCGGACGTCTGAGCCCGCTCCGGTAGGCCGGGGGACGCCGGAGCCCCAGGAGGCGTCGCTGCCGCGGCACTTCCACGGTGTGCCTTCGCGTGAGCGGAAGGCAGTGGGCTCGGCGCGCGCCTCGGCGTGCCCGGGGTCCGGCGCCGACGTTCTGGCGCCGTCCGGCAGGTGCGTTCCGCGGTCGCCCGCGCGCGAGTTCGGCGTCTTCGGTACTGGGTAGATCCGTTGCGGGGTGGTACGGCGTACGACCCCGGCCGCAGTGCTCACAACTTCCCCCGCCCGGCTGTGTCTCACAGCCGGGCCGGGTGTCTCCTGGGGCGGTGCCCCACGTGGCCGTCGGTGGTCTTGTGGTCCCGTCTGCAGAACGTTCGTCAGCCTCTGAGGGTTCCCCGCTCCGCAGTCTTGCGGCGTGATCGGCCGCGAGGCGCCGCCGGGCACGCAGGGGGCCGCGTCGACCGGCCCCTTCAACGGATGGCCGCGTCTTCGACGGGGGATGCGTCAAGGGGCGGCCGAGCCAAGGGACGGCCGCGTCAACGGGAGTGCGGATCGACCGGCGTTCGTCTCAGCGGGAGCCTGCATCGACCGGCGTTCGCCCCAGCGGGAGTCCGGATCGACCGGCGTCCGTCTCAGCGGGCCGCGGCGCGTCGGAGAACCTCTGATGCCGCGCCACCCGTCCGTGGCAACGGAGGCGGTGCCTCGGACAGGCCGAACGGCTCCGGAGCGGAGTCCGAGCTGGGGCGGCGGCCCCCGCGGCCCTCACCGAGGACCTGCCAGCCGTCCCGGGTCAGCGTGATGTACGCCCCGCAGCGCAGCCCGTGCAGGGTGCACGCGTCCCGAAGGCCCCACATCCACGCGCCGTCCTCCTCCGTCCAGTGCGCGTCGCCGTCGCGGCAGTACATCAGTACGGCGGTGCGCACCGGGGTACGGCGCCGCAGGTCGTGCGGGATGATCCGGCGCAGCTGGGCGAGCAGCGCGTTGCGGAACATCCAGCCGTCGGCCGGTGCCTGACGCCGGGTGAACGAGGCGCTGGCACATACCCGTTCGTCCGGATCGAGGACGGCCACGACGGCGGTGGCCGGCCGGGGCCGGTGCCGTGAGTGCAGACCGCTGACCACGTCCCGCGGGTTGCGCAGCAGCGGGATGCCGGCCGCGGCCCACTCCGCGGGTTCGAGCAGGCGGTTGGCGGAGGCGGCGGACGTGGACGTCGACAACGAGGCTGCCGAGGACGGAGCGAATCCGAGGGTCACGATCCTCCCTTCGGCTACGGCCCACACTGCGGGCGGGTCGGATTCGGGGGAGCGCACGCCACAGCAGAGCCCTACCGGACTACGGGCGGGATCCGTGCGGGGAGCGGAACTCAATTCTTGCTGTCGAACTGGGATGCGGCAACGAGCAATTGGGGCCACCGACCGTTATATGGCCGTCCGGGTCATATATCCCTACCCGGTGATGCCCAGATCGACGCATGGGTCGGGGCCGATCCCGCTCGCGCGGAGGCAGGCCGCCACGCTGCGTGAGCGACGTGTCGTGATCAGCCCTGCACGGCCAGGACCAGAGGCAACACCCCCTGCGCGCCGGAGCGTCGGAGCATCCGGGCGGCGACCGCCAGGGTCCAGCCCGTCTCGGTGTAATCGTCCACGAGCAGCACCGGGCCGGGGGCCTCGGCCAGCGCGGCGGCCAGCTCCGGCGGCACCTCCAGCATGCCGTCCAGCGCCTTGAGGCGCTGGGCGCTGTTGCTCCGGGGGACCGGTGAGGACTCACCGCTGTACTCGACCGCGCCCAGCAGCGGCAGCCGGCCGACCTCCGCGATCCGCGCACCCAGTGAGTGGATCAGCTGTGGCCTGGTGCGTGAGGCGAGGGTGACCACGCCGACCGGGCGCGGCTGGGCGTCGGACTCACCCGAGGCCCAACCGCCCGGACCCTTCGCCCAGTCGGCCAACACGCCCACCACGGCCCGCGCCACATCGTCCGGAACAGGTCCGTCGGGAGCCTGCGCGGTGAGCATCGGGCGGAGCCGGTTGCCCCAGCCGATGTCCGAGAGACGACCCAAGGCCCGTCCGGTCGCCGCCTGTTCACCCGCCGGAATCCGCCCCTTGACGTCCATGCCGATCGCGGGGAGACCGGTCGGCCACATCCGGCGGGGCTCCACCTCGACGCCCGCCCGGCCCAGATCGACCCGCGCGGCGTCCAGCGCGGCCGTGGACGTGTCGGCGCCGTAGCGGGCTCCCGCGCAGTTGTCGCAGCGTCCGCAGGGCCTGGCGCCGTCGTCGTCGAGCTGGCGCTGCAGGAACTCCATCCGGCAGTCCGTCGTCGACGCGTACTGCCGCATCGCCTGCTGCTCGGCCCTGCGCTGGCGCGCCACCCAGTCGTACCGCTCGGTCTCGTACGTCCACGGTTGTCCCGTGGCGATCCAGCCGCCCTTGACCCGCTGGACCGCCCCGTCCACGTCGAGGACCTTGAGCATGATCTCCAGGCGGGAGCGGCGCAGCTCCACCAAGGGTTCGAGGGCGGGCAGCGACATCGCCCTCTCCGCGCGCGCGAGGACGTCCAGCGTGCGGCGCACGAGGTCCTCCGAGGGGAAGGCGAGCGAGGCGAAGTACTCCCAGATCGCCTCGTCCTCCTTGCCCGGCAGCAGGAGCACCTCGGCATGCTCGACACCGCGTCCGGCGCGGCCCACCTGCTGGTAGTAGGCGATGGGGGAGGAGGGCGAGCCGAGGTGGACGACGAAACCCAGGTCGGGTTTGTCGAAGCCCATGCCGAGCGCCGAGGTGGCGACCAGCGCCTTGACCTTGTTGGCCAGCAGGTCCTCCTCGGCCTGCTGCCGATCGGCGTTCTCCGTCCGGCCCGTGTACGAGGCGACCAGGTGTCCGCGTTGGCGGAGGAAGGCGGTGACCTCCTCGGCGGCGGCAACGGTGAGCGTGTAGATGATTCCGGAGCCGGGCAGTTCGTCGAGGTGGTCAGCGAGCCAGGCCATGCGGTGCGCGGCGTCCGGCAGCCGCAGCACGCTCAGGCTGAGACTCTCCCGGTTCAGCGGGCCGCGCAGCACCAGGGCGTCGGATGTGCCGCCCGTGCCCAGCTGTTCGGCCACGTCGGCCGTCACGCGCGCGTTGGCGGTCGCCGTCGTGGCGAGCACCGGGACGCCGGCCGGGAGGTCGGTGAGCATGGTCCGCAGACGGCGGTAGTCGGGGCGGAAGTCATGGCCCCAGTCGGAGATGCAGTGGGCCTCGTCGACCACGAGCAGCCCGGTCGCGGCGGCCAGCGCGGGCAGCACCTGGTCGCGGAAGTCCGGGTTGTTGAGCCGCTCGGGACTCACCAGCAGGACGTCGACCGCGCCCGCCGCGATCTCGCCCTGCACGGTCTCCCACTCCTCGGTGTTGGAGGAGTTGATCGTGCGGGCGTGGATGCCGGCCCGGGCCGCCGCCTCGACCTGGTTGCGCATCAGGGCGAGGAGGGGCGAGACGATCACGGTGGGTCCGGAGCCCCGGGCCCGCAGCAGTGAGGTCGCCACGAAGTAGACCGCGGACTTGCCCCATCCGGTGCGCTGGACGACTAGGGCCCGGCGCCGGTCGGCGACCAGTGCCTCGATGGCCCGCCACTGGTCCTCGCGCAGCCGTGCCGCTCCCGTGGGGTCGCCGACGAGGCGGGCGAGGACGGCGTCGGCGTCCGCCCGGAGATCCGCGTTGCTCGTGTGCTCCATGGGTCCATACAACAGGACGGCGCTGACAATCCGGTCGTGGCCGATGCCCGTTCCGCCCGTTTGGTGTGTCCCTGATCAGAGTTATCCACAGGCTCAAGCGGAACTTCGCATTTCGCGAGATCGTCGGGGCATGACGAATCACAGCGAAACGACTGGATCCTCTGAAAACGGCGACATCGACGGGGGTGACGGGTGCCGTGGGCGTGCCGGACGCGTCGGACGTGACGGCCGTGCCGGACGCGTCGGACGTGATGACTGGGGTGGGCGCGACGGCTTGGACAGGGACGGTCTGGACAGGCCTGGGCATGGGCATGGGCATGGGCATGGGCATGGGCATGGGCATGGGCCTGGGCGCCGTGGCGGCGGCGAGCGCGGCCCCGGCGACGGGAGCGGCGGTCGAGACGAGAGCGGCGGTCGAGAGGGGCCCGGGTCGTACGGCAGTGAGCATGCGCACGGCGCCCCGCCGGTGCCGGCGCACGACGGGCCGCTGGCGTACATCAGCCACACTCCGTACGACGCGAGCACCACGTACGACGGCAGCCCCACCGTCCACCAGGTCACCCTGCGCACCCCCGCCGAGCTGGCCGACGCCTTGCCGTACCTGCTCGGATACCGCCCGGAGGACAGCATCGTCCTGGTCGCTCTGGATGATCGTGGCGGGAGGGGCCGGTTCGGCGGGCGGGCCAGGCTCGGGATTCCCGCGAACCCGGACGACTGGGCCGACGTCGCCGAGCAACTCGCGCAGGGCTTGGTGAAGGGCAGCGAGCGGCGAGGCACCCGAGCCGCGCAGATGGTCGCCTACCTCTGCCAGGAGCCGGCGAACGGCGAGATGGGCCGACAGGTCATGGAGCGGCTGGAGCCGCTGGCCCGGCTTCTGCGTCTCGCCTGCGGGAACCTCGATGCCCCCGTGATCGAGGCGCTGTGCATCTCCGACGGCCGATTCTGGTCGTACTGCTGCGCGAAGAACGGCTGTTGTCCGGTCGAAGGTGTGGCCATGGGCCTGCCCGGCACCTCCGTACTGGCCGCAGCCGCCACCTACGCCGGGATCCAGGTCCGGGGCACCCTGCGCGAGCTACGGGCCCGGCTGTTGCCCCTGGAGACCGGTGAGGCACTGGAGCAGGAAGTCGCCCTGGACGCCGCGGGCATGGCGCTGGTCCCCAGGATCCTCGACGACGTGAGTCGCGCGGCGGTGGCCGAGGAGACGCTCGAACTGGCCGGACGCCTCATGCGGCGTTTCGCGGAAGCGCCCGCGGTGTCCGGCGCCCTCATGGCGGACCGCCGGGACGACGAACTGCTCGGGTCCGACGAAGCCGCGGCTGTGATCCTCGGCCTTCAGGACCGTGTGACGCGTGACCGCGCGGCCGAGTGGATGGAGGGGGACGAGGCCCCTCCCGCCTTGCGCCTCTGGCGTGCCCTGGCGCGCCGCTGCGTCGGCCCGTACGGCGAACACGCGGCGGCGCTGCTCACGCTCGCGGGCTGGGTCGCATGGTCCAGCGGTGACGAACTGGAGGCCAGGGAGGCGCTGGCCATGGCTTTGGGCGCGGATCCCGAGTACCTCTTCGCCCGCCTTCTCCACCAGGCCTGCAACGAAGGCCTCGACCCTGAGTCGGTACGACGCTGCCTGCGCTCCGGGCGGAACGGACGCGGGGCGCGCGCCGACGAGTGGGGCGAGGTGGGCGACGTCGGTTCACCGGACGGCGGCACCGGTGTCGACGAACCTGGCGGGGGGAAGGGCGTCGTTCCGGAAGAACCCGCGCCGATGCTTGAGCCGACGTCTGCACCGATGCCTGAGCAGACGTCGGCACCAACGCCTGAGCAGACGTCTGCGCCGATGCCGGTACAGACGCCGGCGCCGGTGGCCGGCCGTCGGCGACGCCGGGCGGGTTCGGCCCGTGCCACGAGCGGTCTCCCACGCCGCGCGGGCTCGGAGGGCGACGACCGGGAGACGGACGCCCCTGCGGCGCACGTCCTCCGCCCGCCCGCGCCGACGCCGGGCACCACTCGTCCCCGCACACCGAGCCGGGGCGGTTCACGCCCGCGCACCGAGGCGAAGCCCTCGGCGCGGCGCCGAGACAACCGTCCCGAGGGGGCGCGGTCCGACGGTGACGGCGCCAAGGGCGAAGGGTGAGCGACCGCGCGAGCCACCGCCATTCGGTGGGCCCCCGCGGTCAGGGGCGTGACCTGGGGGAGTCCTGCCCCGTTCACCTGAGTGGCGGTACACCTGCGCCGGACGTACCGCCACAGCGCACCTGCCGTCAGGGCCCTCCCCTCCGGCAACGACCCTGCCCGAGGCGCACAGAGAGTCGAAGAGGCCACCGCATGCACCAGCCGACTCCGCCCTCCACCGCCGACGAACGCCCCGGCACCGGCACGCTGGTGCCACCCCCGGGTACGGCCCGCCGCCCGTCCCCTCAGCCGAGAGGTGCCGCCCCACCGGCGGCGCCGACGGCGACGCAGCGCCCCGCCGGATTGCCGCCTGTCCATACGGCGATGATCTGCGTCGCCCTGCCCGGCCTCGCCATCTCCACGGAACAGGGCCAGCTGACCGGACGCGGTCTGGAGGGGATCTATCGCGCGGGCCGACGCATCCTGTCCCGCTGCCAGGTGCGGGTGGCCGGACGGGAACCGTTGGTGGTCCAGGCCCGGATGACCTCCGCCGGCCGGGCCCGCTTCATCGGCACCCTGCGCGTCACCCCGCACGGCGGCCCGGATCCGGACGTCGTCGTCGAGCGGACCCGCTCCGCGGACGGCACGGAGCGGATCACGCTGCAGAGTGCCGCCACACGGCCGCTGCGCCTGCCGGTCGAGGTGGCTCTCGGCACGGACCTGGCCGACCTCGGGGCGATCGCGTCGGGCACCGTCGGCCCCGAACTGCCCGCGAGCGTGCACGACTCCGGCCTGCGTTGGGTCGGCGCCACCGGGACCTCGTGCGTCACGGCGTCGCCGCCACCCGCCGACGCGCTCGCCTCCGCGGGACTGCTGCGCTGGGACTTCGAGGTACCTCCCGGCGGCAGCGTCTCGGTGGAACTGAAGGCCCGCCTGGAGGGTGCGGGCCCGGTCCGTTCTGTGGGCCGCGCCGCCACGAGCCCCTTGGCTCCCGCGCGCGCGACGGGCGACGATCCACGGGTCGGGCCACTCCTGGCCACGAGCGTCGAGGATCTCCAAGCCCTGCTAGTGCGCGATCCTGCGCACCCGACGGACACGCATCTCGCGGCGGGGGCGCCCTGGCGCTGCGGCCTGGCCCCGGCCGAGGCGCTCGCCGCGGCCCGGATGACGCTGCCGCTCGGCACCCGGCTCGCCGCGGGAACGCTGCGTGTCCTCGCCCGCACCCAGGTCACGGGCCACGGATCGCGGTTCGGCATGATCCCCGGCCCGCGCCGGGACGCGGGCGCGCACCTGCCGCCGGGCTGCACAGGGACGGAGGCCACCCTGCTCTTCCCGGTCCTGCTCGCGGAGGCCCGCCGGTGGGGCCTGCCCGAGCAGGAGACGGAGGAACTGCTGCCGACTGCCGAGCGGTGCCTGACATGGCTGCTGGCCGCCGTCGGCGATGGCCCCTATCTGCCCGACCCCCAGCCGGGCGGACCGGTCCGCTGCGAGACCCAGGCCCACGCCCACCGTGCGGCACTGCTCGGAGCCGACCTCCTCGACGCGCACGGCAGACCGGGCGGCGGCCAGCTGCGGGAGTGGGCACTGGCCCTGCGGGCCGCCTTCCGGCAGGACTTCTGGATCGACGACCTGGGCGGCGGCCGGCCCGCGGCCGCTCGAACCCCGGACGGGCGACCGGTGCCCCACCTCGGTGCCACCACGGTCCACCTGCTCGACACCGGCCTGTTGGGCGGCGGCGAACTGGCCCCCGGACTGCTCGACAAGGTGCGCACCGAACAAGTGGCCCGTCTGCTCGGCAGCCCTGTCATGGACTCCGGCTGGGGACTGCGGGGCTTGGGCGTGAAGGAAGCCGGCTACAACCCCTTCGGTCACCGCAGCGGTGCCGTACGCGTGCACGAGACGGCGATCGCCGTGGCTGGCATGGCCGCCGCCGGCTACGAGAAGGAGGCTGGTGCGCTGCTGCGCGGCGCGCTGGCGGCGACCGAGGCCTTCGGCCATCGCCTCCCGGAGATGTACGCGGGGGAGCAGCGCGCCGAGGGCAGTGCTCCCCTGCCCCACCCTGCGGCCTGCCGCCCGGCGGCCACCGCGGCGGCCGCCGGGGTGCTGTTGCTGACCACATCGGCTGGCATCCGCCCCGACGCCCCGGCCGGCACGCTCACCCTGCGTCCGCTCCACAGCGCACCCCTGGGCGAGATCGTCCTGACCGGCCTGCACGTCGCGGGGGCCCCCTTCTCCGTACGGGTCAGTCGACTGGGGCTCGCCATGGTCGAGGAAGCGGTCGACGGACTGCAATTGGGAGTGTGATCTCGTACGACGCCCACGGGGAAGGGAGCCGGACAGGACGGTCGCGGCGCGGCCGAACCTGAGTGGACCAGCCGTCGAAGCGTCCGGCGAGGGGAGTGTTTATCGTCAGGAAGACGACTATGATCGCCGCATGTCCTACGACCCGTCAGCCTTTCCGCCCTTCGCTGTCACCGTGGACCTGGTCGTGCTGACCGTGCGCCGCCATGCCCTGTGCGCGCTGGCGGTGCGCAGGGGTGAGTCGCCCTTCCAGGGACGGTGGGCACTGCCCGGAGGCTTTGTACGGGCCGACGAGGACCTCACCCAGGCCGCGGCGCGCGAACTGGCCGAGGAGACCGGACTGCGCGCCCACGATCCCTCGGTCCCGGCCCAGGACAACGGGGCCCACCTGGAGCAGCTCGCCACGTACGGCGACCCCAAGCGTGATCCCCGGATGCGTGTCGTCAGCGTCGCCCACCTCGCGCTCGCCCCGGACCTCCCCGCTCCACGGGCCGGCGGCGACGCCAGCAACGCGCGCTGGGCGCCGGTGGAGGAACTGCTGCAGCAGGGCGGATACGGCCGTGACGGCGAACCCGTCGCTCCCCTGGCCTTCGACCACGCCCAGATCCTCGCGGACGGGGTGGAGCGTGCCCGTTCCAAGATCGAGTACTCGTCGCTGGCCACGGCGTTCTGCCCCACCGAGTTCACGGTCGGCGAGCTGCGCCGCGTCTACGAGGCGGTGTGGGGCGTGGCGCTCGACCCGCGCAACTTCCACCGCAAGGTGACGGGCACCCCGGGCTTCCTGGTCCCGACCGGCGGTACCACCACGCGGCAGGGCGGCCGGCCCGCCCAGCTCTTCCGTGCCGGCGGCGCGACCTTGCTCAACCCGCCGATGCTGCGGCCGGAGGTGTGACGGGGAGCCGTAGCGGACACCGAGCCGCGCCCTGTGCCCCTCCCGGTGGCCTGTCCGTCGCGCGTCCCGGTGGCGCCTGTGGCCGTGTCCGTTGTGGCAGGACGCGTTGACCGCGCCTGCGTCGCCAGCCGTGCGGTGAACGGGAAAAACGGACATAGCGCGCTATCTTGCTGCAGGTGATCCAGGCCTTCGGACTGACCAGCAATCCCCGCAAGGCGCTTCCGCCCGCCGTCGACGACGTCTCCTTCGAGGCGCGCGCGGGCCGCGTCACCGTGCTGCTCGGGGCGCCGGGTGCGGGCAAGACCACGGTGCTGAGACTCATGCTCGAACTCCAACAGGGGCGCGGTCTCGCCTACTTCAGAGGCCGCCCCCTGCACCGCATCGCCCACCCCTCCCGTGAAGTCGGCGTCCTCCTGGGCGACGTACCAGGGCATCCCTCCCGCACCGTCCGGGGCCATCTGCGGATGCTGTGCGCGGCCGCAGGCGTTCCGGTCCGGCGGGCCGACGAAGTCCTCGAGGTCGTCGGTCTGGTCAGCCTGCGCGACGAACGCCTCGGCACCCTGTCTCGCGGCATGGACCGGCGGCTCGGCCTTGCCTGCGCCCTTCTCACGGACCCGCACACCCTGGTGCTCGACGCTCCGGCGGACGGTCTCTCGGCACGCGAAAACCGTTGGCTGCACGGCATGCTGCGCGCCCACGCGGACCAGGGAGGCACGGTCCTGACGACCACGGCCGACCCCAAGGAAGCCGCTCGCACAGCCGATCGGGTCGTCACGCTTGCGGAAGGCAGACTCGTCGCCGACCAGGAAGCCACCGACTTCGCCCGCACCCGGCTGCGCCCCCGAGTGGCCGTCCGCAGCCCGCACGCCGCACGCCTGGCGGCCCTGCTCACCAAGGAGGCCCGGACCGCACAGTGCTCCGTCGAGGTCGTCCAGGAGGACGGCAACCGGCTCTCCGTGTACGGCAGTACATGCGCGCACGTGGGAGAGACGGCGTTTCGCCACGGCATCCTCGTCCATCAACTCGCCGACGAGACAGGTGACATGGGGGTGGGCGGCACGTTGGCAGAGGTGGCCGCAGAGGGGGAGTCCGGGCTCCTGGGCGATGAGCAGGTCCAAGCCGAGGCTTCCGCGACGAGCGTCGCCCGTCCGGAAGTCTCCGACAGCCACCCGGCAGAGGGCGGAGCCGAGGAAGCCTCCGCCGCCGTCGCACCGGACCTGCCCGACGAGGGGCCGGGATGTTTCGCCGCGTCGCCCGAGCCTGACGAGTCTGTACGTTCCGGTGGCGCGCCGGCCGCCGAGGCGGAGGGCCCACACGTGGCCACCGCGACGACTGCCGACGCCAGCGCCGCCTCGGACGACCCGCCGGCCGAGGCCGAGGCCGGTTCCGAGCCGGAGTCCGAGTCCGGTTCCGCGTCCGAGTCCGGTTCCGATCCCGAGTCTGTCACCGACGAGCAGGCCCCCGACGCCGAGCCGGCTTCCGGTAGCGAGCCGCACTCTGAAACCGAGCCACAGCCCTCTGCTGATCCTGAGCCCGTCAACTCCCCGATCCCCGCATCAGCCGCCGCCCCCACAGAAGACCGTCAGTCACGCGAAGACCCCGACACGACTGACGGCCCCACGGACACCGGCACCGGCACCGGCACTGACACGGACGCAGACGCGGAAACAGACACCAACGCCGACAGCACAACCGTCGGCACCCCCGAAGACGCCCCCACGGTCACCGACCGCTCTGCCCCAGCTTCCGTCGCTGCCCCCATTCCCACCCCCGTTTCCGCCCCCATCGCCGTCCTCGCCGCCGTCTCCCCGACGGACCCCGCTCGGTCCTCCCAGGCACCCCCGGTATCCGCGGTCCCCGTCTCCCTGACCGCATCCACACCACCCGTCGTCGCCTCTCCGCCCAACGAGTCACCCCGTTTCCCGGCGCCCCACCCCCTCGACGCCCTGCCCGACCTGCCGCCTCCCATCGCCGTGCGCTCCGCCCCCAGCCCGATGCGCCCCCTCCGCTACGAACTGCGCCGCGCCGCCGGTATCAGCACCGGCTTCCTCACCGGCGCCGCCGTCCTGGTCGTCTCCGCCCTCACCGCCGTGTTCCTCGCCCGCCTCGGCCACACCCCGCAGGCCCGCCTGCTGGCCGCGTGGCCCGTCGAGCTGCCGCTGCCGCCGGCGGCGCTCGGTGCGGGGCTGCTCGGTGCGCTGGCCTTCGGGGACGAGTTCCGTCATCCCGCCCTGGCCGCGGACCGCGGCAGCGTGCCCCGGAGGCTGGGCATGCTCACCGCCAAGCTCCTCGTCGCCGCGTTCACCGCGCTGATGCTGGCCTTCCTCACGGTGGGCTGCAACGCCGAAGTGCTCTATCTCCTCTACGGTCGGGAGTTCGCGAAGGTTCCGGCGGACTGGCTTCCGCTGAGCGCGAGTTGGCTTGGACTGGTCGTCGGCTGTGCCTGGGCCGGCGTCCTGGCCGCAGGTGTCTTCCGGTCCACCACGGCCGGACTCGCGGCGGTGCTCGCCGTACCGGTCGCCGTCGTGCCCCTCGTACAAGAGGCCGCGGGGAACGCATCTGTGCGGACCGCGACGGGATTCTCGCTGCGCCTGCGCGAGGTGCTACTGGTGCAGTGGCCCTTCGGAGGAGAGCGGTATCTGTCCGCCGCGGTGCGGCTGGTCGGTCAACCCGTGGGCTGGGCGCTGGCGTTGTCGCTGACCACGCTGCTCTGCGCGTATCTGTTCATGACCCTGCGGAGCAGGGTCCGATGACGACAGTCCGGAACCATATGGTCCCGGCATGTGCACAACTCCCCGGAGAAAGCCCATTTCTTTCCGATAAGGCGTCAATTGCGACGGTGTGAGCGATCACCCTTTCGTGTGCTTTTCACCAAAGACCTCAAGGGAGTTGGAGGCGGCGCCGACAAAGGATCCGTGAGTACCCTTGCGCACACCATGATGACCGCCGCCCGCTCCGCCGACTCCGGTCTGGCCGGCCCGGGCGAACTCGACCGCTACCCCTACGCCGACGCGCCCGCCGTCGACCGCGTCGGAGCTCCCGTCTGGGAGGGCGCGGACCCCGAGCTGGGCCGTGTGGGCCGGCGTACCGCGGGCAGCCGCGGACGCGGGCTGCACGGCCAACTCGTCCAGCAGCTGGGACAGATGATCGTTTCGGGTGACCTGGGCGCCGACCGCCCGCTGGTGCCCGAGGAGATCGGCCAGCGTTTCGAGGTCTCCCGCACCGTCGTCCGCGAGTCGCTGCGTGTGCTGGAGGCCAAGGGCCTGGTCAGCGCCCGGCCGAACGTCGGCACGCGCGTGCGTCCCGTCAGCGACTGGAACCTCCTCGACCCGGACATCATCGAGTGGCGGGCCTTCGGCCCCCAGCGCGACGACCAGCGGCGCGAGCTGACCGAGCTGCGCTGGACGATCGAGCCGCTCGCCGCCCGTCTCGCCGCCGGTCACGGCCGTGACGACATCCAGCAGCGGCTCGGCGACATGGTAGAGATCATGGGGCATGCCATGGGGCAGGGTGACGCGCTCACGTACTCCCGGGCCGACACCGAGTTCCATACGCTGCTCATCCAGGTCGCGGGAAACCGCATGCTGGAGCACCTGTCCGGGATCGTGTCGGCGGCCCTGCAGGTCTCCGGCGGCCCGGTCACGGGCTGCGACCGGCCGACCGAGGCCTCGCTGGCGCACCACGGCAGGATCGCCGACGCCCTGGCCGCGGGTGATGGCGGCGCGGCCGAGGCAGCCATGCGCCAGCTGCTCACCGTTCACCCCGAGGTGGAGCGCGTCGTACCGGCGCCGCGCGAGCACTGACCCCACAGTGCGGGTGGTACGGCCCGGGGGTGCCCTCCCCCTCCTGCGTCATCCCCGGCCGGCTCCCCGCCCTCGATCGGCCCTCTGTCGGACCCTGCGGAACCCGTCCCGGGGGCTGCGGGGTCCGACTGTGCGACAGGCCGAGAAGGCCGCCAGAAGAGGCGCAGAACGCGCGTGGGTGCCACAGGTGACCTCTTCTGTCTATATTTGACCGTTTTTGAGCGCTTACGCGGTGTGACTCGGGCCACGAAGATTGGGCGTAACGCTCATGGAAACAACGCGATGACCTAAGAGGTGACAGTCGAGGAGGGAATACGGACGCCGTTTTCGGCGCTGTGCATCTTCCCGGCCCCCGCCCGCGCCGTCGGCCGATCCCCAGGCCGGTGGTCGGCTCCTGTCCATCGTGGACGGGGCCGGAAGCCGTTTTCCAACGTTCCGAGAGGTTGTTCGTGTCGGCCAGCACATCCCGTACGCTCCCGCCGGAGATCGCCGAGTCCGTCTCTGTCATGGCGCTCATTGAGCGGGGAAAGGCTGAGGGGCAGATCGCCGGCGACGATGTGCGTCGGGCCTTCGAAGCTGACCAGATTCCGGCCACTCAGTGGAAGAACGTACTGCGCAGCCTCAACCAGATCCTCGAGGAAGAGGGTGTGACGCTGATGGTCAGTGCCGCGGAGCCCAAGCGCACCCGAAAGAGCGTCGCAGCGAAGAGTCCGGCCAAGCGCACCGCCACCAAGACGGTGGCGGCGAAGACGGTGACCACGAGGAAGGCCACCGCCACCACGGCTGCCTCGGTCGCACCCGGTGCGGACGAAGCCGCAGAGGAAGCCGCCCCCGCCAAGAAGGCGGCTGCCAAGAAGACGACGACCGCCAAGAAGGCGGCCGCGAAGAAGACCGCCGCCCCCGCGAAGAAGACGGCGGCCAAGAAGACCACCGCCAAGAAGGACGACGTCGAGCTGATCGAGGACGAGGTCCTCGAGGACGCCCCCAAGGCCGGCGACGAGCCGGAGGGCACCGAGAGCGCGGGCTTCGTCCTGTCCGACGAGGACGAGGACGACGCGCCGGCCCAGCAGGTCGCGGCGGCGGGCGCCACGGCCGACCCGGTCAAGGACTACCTCAAGCAGATCGGCAAGGTCCCGCTGCTCAACGCCGAGCAGGAGGTCGAGCTCGCCAAGCGCATCGAGGCCGGTCTGTTCGCCGAGGACAAGCTGGCCAACGCCGACAAGCTCGCCCCCAAGCTCAAGCGCGAGCTGGAGATCATCGCCGAGGACGGCCGCCGCGCCAAAAACCACCTCCTGGAGGCCAACCTCCGTCTGGTGGTCTCGCTGGCCAAGCGCTACACCGGCCGCGGCATGCTCTTCCTGGACCTCATCCAGGAGGGCAACCTCGGTCTGATCCGCGCGGTCGAGAAGTTCGACTACACCAAGGGCTACAAGTTCTCCACGTACGCCACCTGGTGGATCCGTCAGGCGATCACCCGCGCCATGGCCGACCAGGCCCGCACCATCCGTATCCCGGTGCACATGGTCGAGGTCATCAACAAGCTCGCGCGCGTACAGCGCCAGATGCTCCAGGACCTGGGCCGCGAGCCCACCCCGGAGGAGCTGGCCAAGGAACTCGACATGACCCCGGAGAAGGTCATCGAGGTCCAGAAGTACGGCCGCGAGCCCATCTCGCTGCACACCCCGCTGGGTGAGGACGGCGACAGCGAGTTCGGCGACCTCATCGAGGACTCCGAGGCCGTCGTCCCGGCCGACGCGGTCAGCTTCACGCTCCTGCAGGAGCAACTGCACTCCGTCCTCGACACGCTGTCCGAGCGCGAGGCCGGCGTCGTCTCCATGCGGTTCGGTCTCACCGACGGTCAGCCGAAGACCCTCGACGAGATCGGCAAGGTGTACGGCGTCACGCGTGAGCGGATCCGCCAGATCGAGTCCAAGACCATGTCGAAGCTGCGCCACCCGTCGCGTTCGCAGGTGCTGCGCGACTACCTCGACTAGGTCGCTTCCGTACGACGCCGAAGGCCCGGTCTCCCGTCAGGGAGCCGGGCCTTCGGCGTGAGCGCGCGGGTGCGGCGTGCCGCCCGCTGAATCACATTGGGTGTTCATCGATCACTTCAGTGTGAGGAGCGTGCATGCGTCGTCTCCTGGCCCGGGCGCTGACCCGGCCGTTGATTCTCGCGGCCGCGGCGGCCGCCATACCGTTGCTGTCGGCCGCCCCGGCAGCCTCCGACGGCGTCGTCGTGGGCGGCTTTCCCGTCGATGTCGCGCAAAGCCCGTGGACCGTCGCCCTGTCCAGCCGTGACCGGTTCGGAGGTACGCGGTCGGGGCAGTTCTGCGGCGGTGTGGCGGTCGGCCCGACCACCGTGCTCACGGCGGCCCACTGCCTGAGCGAGGACGCTCTGGGGGTGCCGCCGGACCGGGTACCCGACCTGAAGGTCATCGCGGACCGTACGGACCTGTACACGGCCACGGGCCGGGAGATCCCCGTGAGCGGTACCTGGGTGAATCCGCACTACGACGATTCCAGCAACGCGGGCGACTTCGCCGTACTCACGCTTGCGGAGGCTCTGCCGGAGACGGCGGTCATCCCGATGGCCGCCGCAGGGGATCCGGCGTACGCGCCCGGTACGGATGCCGTCGTCTACGGATGGGGGGACACCACGGGGTTCGGTGCCTACGCCCAGAGCCTCCGGGCCGCTCGGGTGCACGTGCTGGCCGACGAGCTCTGCGAGCGGGCCTATCCCGCCTCGCCCGACGGTACGTACCTCGCGGCGAGCATGGTGTGCGCCGGTGAGCGGCTGGGCGGCCGCGACTCCTGCCAGGGGGACAGCGGTGGACCGCTGGTCGCTCAGGGCAAGCTCATCGGCCTTGTGTCGTGGGGCAGCGGCTGTGGCCGCGCGGGGAGTCCGGGTGTCTACACGCGTGTCTCGGGCGTCGTACGCGTGCTCGGGCCGGGTGCCACACCGCCGGGCACCCTCGCGACGCCTTCGGAGACCCTGGTGGAGCCTTCGGACACCGCCGCGACGCCTTCGGGCACCCTCGTGGAGCCTTCGGGCGCACCCGAGGCGGCCTCGGACGCCGTCGCGACTCCTTGACGGCTTTGACGGCGTCTCGGTACTCCTCTGCCCTGGGGCAGGGCTTCAGGGCATGAGAACGGGCGGCGGCCCCTGGTGACCAGGGGCCGCCGCCCACGCACCGGCCTGTGCCGGTTCTCGCTCGTCGTGGACGCGAAGGATCAGCGCTCTTCTTCGGAGGCGGATGCAGGAACGGTCGTCAGCCGCTCCGTCTCGTCCTGTATCTCAGCGGCGATCTTCTTGAGCTCCGGCTCGAACTTGCGGCCGTGGTGGGCGCAGAAGAGCAGTTCTCCGCCGCTGAGCAGGACGACGCGCACGTACGCCTGGGCGCCGCAGCGGTCGCAGCGGTCAGCGGCCGTCAGCGGGCTCGCGGGGGTCAGAACAGTAGTCACGTCGCCTCTTCTCTAGCTCGACGAGCTGTCGTACCAGGGTCAACATCCAACCAGCCTCAAAACGTTCCCGCTCGTGGCTATTCCTCGAAAAAAATCTTCGAGGTGGCCGTCTGCTGCCGGTTTGGCGGCGAATGTGCCGTATTGCGTGTCTGTGGTGCTTACGGTTTCGCGCTGTCGGTCATGGTCTGGTCCTCCCGGCTGGGTTGCCGGTTTGTTCATGAGGACGTGCCCGGAGCCTAAATGGTTCATGCCTCGAAGGGAACGTGATATGTACTTCACTCAATCGAGGGATCGAACACCCATACGACTCTGGACTAGTCTGAGTTCAGACGAGGGTGGCGTGACAACGGCTCTACCAGGCCTCGGTACCCTCTTGGCGGCGAATGACGCCGCGCCCTTACCCAGAAGGGCCCCACCTGAAATTCAGCGAGGAGCGAACCGCGTGACCGCCGAAACGTCCGTGCCGTCCACAGCTCTGCTGGCAGGAGCAGACCGGGACGGTTCCAACTACACCGCGCGGCACCTGCTCGTCCTCGAGGGGCTCGAGGCCGTGCGGAAGCGCCCGGGCATGTACATCGGGTCGACCGACAGCCGTGGTCTGATGCACTGCCTGTGGGAGATCATCGACAACTCGGTCGACGAGGCCCTCGGTGGCTACTGTGACCACATCGAGGTGATCCTGCACGACGACGCCTCGGTCGAGGTGCGCGACAACGGCCGGGGCATCCCCGTCGACGTCGAGCCCAAGACCGGCCTCTCCGGCGTCGAGGTCGTGATGACCAAGCTGCACGCCGGCGGCAAGTTCGGAGGCGGGTCCTATGCCGCCTCCGGTGGTCTGCACGGCGTCGGTGCCTCCGTCGTGAACGCCCTGTCCGCCCGGCTCGACGTCGAGGTGGACCGCAGCGGCCACACGCACGCGATCAGCTTCCGCCGAGGCGTCCCCGGCGCCTTCGCCGCGGACGGCCCCGATGCCAAGTTCGAGCAGGGCGGCCTGCGCAAGACCAAGAAGATCGCCAGGGCTCGGACCGGCACGCGCGTGCGCTACTGGGCCGACCGTCAGATCTTCCTCAAGGACGCCAAGCTCTCCCTGGAGAACCTCCACCAGCGTGCCCGCCAGACCGCGTTCCTGGTGCCGGGCCTGACCATCGTCGTCCGCGACGAGTACGGCCTGGGCGAGGGCGGCAGCAAGGGCGAGGAGTCCTTCCGCTTCGACGGCGGCATCAGTGAGTTCTGCGAGTACCTGGCCACCGACAAGGCCGTCTGCGACGTCCTCCGCTTCACCGGGCAGGGCACCTTCAGGGAGACCGTCCCGGTCCTGGACGAGCACGGCCAGATGACCCCCACCCAGGTCACCCGCGAGCTCGAAGTGGATGTCGCGATGCGGTGGGGCACGGCGTACGACACGACCCTGAAGTCGTTCGTGAACATCATCGCCACCCCCAAGGGCGGTACTCACGTCGCGGGCTTCGAGACGGCCGTGACCAGCACCATGAACGAGGTGTTGCGCGCCAAGAAGCTGCTCCGTGTCGCCGAGGACGACATCGTCAAGGACGACGCCCTGGAGGGCCTGACCGCCGTCGTCACCGTCCGACTGGCCGAACCTCAGTTCGAGGGTCAGACCAAGGAGGTCCTCGGTACCTCGGCGGCCCGCCGCATCGTGAACACCGTGATCTCCAAGGAGCTCAAGGCGTTCCTGACCTCCACGAAGCGGGACGCCGCGGCCCAGGCGCGGGTCGTCATGGAGAAGGCGGTCGCCGCAGCACGCACGCGTATCGCCGCCCGCCAGCACAAGGACGCGCAGCGCCGCAAGACGGCCCTGGAGTCGTCGTCGCTGCCCGCCAAGCTCGCCGACTGCCGCAGCGACGACGTCGACCGCAGCGAGCTGTTCATCGTCGAGGGCGACTCCGCGCTCGGTACGGCGAAGCTCGCCCGGAACTCCGAGTTCCAGGCGCTGCTGCCGATCCGGGGCAAGATCCTCAACGTCCAGAAGTCGTCCGTCACCGACATGCTGAAGAACGCCGAGTGCGGCGCGATCATCCAGGTCATAGGGGCTGGCTCCGGGCGGACCTTCGACATCGACGCCGCCCGCTACGGCAAGATCATCATGATGACCGACGCCGACGTGGACGGCTCCCACATCCGGTGTCTCCTGCTGACCCTGTTCCAGCGCTACATGCGGCCCATGGTCGAGGCCGGCCGGGTGTTCGCCGCGGTGCCGCCGCTGCACCGCATCGAACTGGTCCAGCCGAAGCGGGGTCAGGACAAGTACGTGTACACCTACTCGGACCGTGAGCTGCGCGACAAGCTCATGGAGTTCCAGAGCAAGGGCGTCCGGTTCAAGGACTCCATCCAGCGCTACAAGGGTCTCGGTGAGATGGACGCCGACCAGCTGGCCGAGACGACGATGGACCCGCGCCACCGCACGCTGCGCCGTATCAACCTGTCCGACCTCGAAGCGGCCGAGCAGGTGTTCGACCTGCTCATGGGCAACGACGTGGCCCCTCGCAAGGAGTTCATCTCCAGCTCGGCGGCGACGCTGGACCGGTCGCGCATCGATGCGTAGCCGCTGCGCTCGGCGCGGGGCGTCGCGGGCGGTGTGAGTCGCGGGCGGGCTGAGGGGCGGCGTGGGGGTGAGGGCTGGCCTGCGTGCGGAGGATGTGCGCAGGCCAGGCTGGCCTGGCCAGGCCGGTGAGGCTGAGGATCGGGCGGGGCCGTGGGCCTGCTGCCGGCGGCCCGGCGCTCGGCTCTCCACCCGTGGGTGGAGGACTCCGCCCGGCGGAGATCCACCCGCGATCCACCCTCGGTCCGATCTGCTGAGCTGCGCGATTCCGTAGCGTCGAAGGCGTCGGCAGCGCTCGCTGTCGGCTCCCTCTTCCCGCTGACGGAGGCTGTGATGTCCGGGCTTGCCGACGCGCTGGTGATCGCGGCCGTGGCTGTTGTGGTGATCGTGCGGCAGTTCCGTGCGAGCCGTGTCGACACGGACCGGCGGTGGTGGGTCCTGCCCGGGATCCTCGCCGTCGTGGCTCTGCGCGAGCCCGGCCTTCTCGACGCGCACCGGCACATGGCGTCGGCCGCGGTGCTCGGCGCCGAGCTGCTCGTGGGCGTGGCCATGGGAGCCGGCTGGGCCTGGACCACCCGCATATGGGCGGAGCCGGACGGCGCGGTGTGGAGCAAGAGCACCAAGGCGAGCGCGGTCGTCTGGATCGCCGGCCTCGGCCTGCGCGTCGGCCTCTTCGTCCTGGGCGCGATGGTGGGCATCCACCAGAACGGCTCTGCCCTGCTCCTGGCACTCGCGGCCACTCTGCTGGTCCGCTCCGGGATCCTGATGTGGCGTGTGAGCGCTCTGCACGGGGTTCTCGCGCGCGGCGCCGCGTACGGTGGCCACCCCGTGCCCCGGTCCGCGTGGAAGGAGCGCGTGTGACGGAGAACGTCTGGACACGCTGGCCCTCTCGCGAGGCGCTGGGCCCCAAGGAGATCTCGCGGCCCAGGCGGCTGCTGGCCTGGGCCGTGCGGCTGCTGGTGCTCGGCGCGCTGCTGTGGAGCGCGTTCCACGACGGCCGGATCCATGGATGGGCCGCGGTCGCCGGGGGCCTCGGGGTGATCGTGGCCGGTGGGCTCGCCTGGGCGTTGTTCCGGACGACGTTCCAGCACCGGCTGTGGCCCTCCCTCGGGCTGGTCCTCCTGCTGCTGGGGCTGGCCGTCGGGGCCCAGGCCGTGGGTTTCGGCACTCCGGCCGTCGTCCTGTGGTGCGGATGCGCCATGGCGGCGCTGGAGCGACTGCCTCTCGGGGCCGCTCTGCCGGTGGCCTCCCTCGGTTTCGCCGCGTTCGCCGTGGTCAACGGGGATGAGTGGCCGACCACCGCCGTCATCGTCGGAGGCATGGCCCTCGCCGGGTACGCGCTGCGACTGGATGCCGAGGCCCGGGGTAGCGCCCAGCGGCTGCTCGCCCAGGAACGGGCGGCCAGAGCTGCCGAGGCGGAGTCGGCGGCCCTGGCGGAGCGGGCCCGTATCGCCCGGGAGATCCACGACGTACTGGCGCACAGCCTTTCGGCGCAGCTGGTGCATCTGGAGGCCGCCCGGCTGCTGATCGAGCGGGGCGCGGACCGTACGCAGATTCTCGAGCGTGTGGTGGCGGCACGTGGGATGGCTCGTGACGGGCTGGACGAGACCCGGCAGGCGCTCTCCGCGCTGAGAGGTGACCTGACGCCGCTGGAGGAATTCCTGAGCGGCCTCGTTCGCCAGGCCGACGGAGCCGAGGTCGCTGTCCAGGGTGAACGCAGAGCACTGCCGGCCGAGGCCGCGCAGGCCGTGCGCAGGGTCGCGCAGGAGGCCCTGACGAACGTCCGCAAGCACGCTCCCGGCGCGAAGGTGCGCGTACGGCTGCAGTACGCCGCCCATGAAGTGACCCTGGACGTGCGGGACTCGGGGGGTTCGCCGGGTGAACTCGCGGAGGCGGGGGGCGGGTACGGTCTGCTGGGTATGCGCGAGCGCGCCGAACTGCTGGGCGGGTCGCTCGTCGCGGGACCGGGCGAGGAAGGGTTCGTGGTGACGCTGAGGGTGCCGGTATGACGGAGGAGGCGGGCAGCCGTTCGGCCAGGGTCGTGGTGGCGGACGACCAGACCGTCGTCCGGGAAGGCATCGTGATGCTGCTCGGCCTGCTGCCGGGGATCGAGGTGGTGGGCGCCGCGGGGGACGGCGACGAGGCGGTGAAGCTGGTCGCCGAACTCGCCCCGGACGTGGTGCTGATGGACCTGCGCATGCCCCGCTGCGACGGAGTCGAGGCCACACGCCGCATCCGGGCGGAGCACCCCGGTACGCAGGTCGTGGTGCTCACGACGTACGCGGACGACGAGTCCCTGTTCCCGGCGCTGAAGGCGGGCGCGCGCGGGTACCTCACCAAGGACGCGGGCGGGGAGGAGATCGTGCGAGCCGTGCACAGCGTCCTGTCCGGGGACGCGGGGCTGTCGCCGAGTGTCCAACGGCGGCTCCTGGAGCGCCTCTCGGCGCCCGAGCCGGAGCCGGCGGAGCCCGTCGAGCCACCGGACGGGCTGACCACACGGGAGATGGAGGTGCTGCTGCTGATCGCCGAAGGACTCAGCAACCAGGAGATCGGCCGCAGGCTGCATGTGTCCACGGCGACGGTGAAGACCCACATCAACAACATGTTCGCCAAGACGGGGATCAAGGACCGTGCCCAGGCGGTGCGTTACGCGTACAGGAAAGGGCTGGTTCGGCCGTCGGCGGGGTGAATGGCCCGTTGGTCACCTGATGGGGTGAAGTGCGCGAGGAAGAAGAGTCATGGATCTTCCCGTTCTGTCCATCCTTGGGCATGCAGTCAAGCAACGGTCGTGCCCGCGACGACGGGGACGGTCCCGAGAGATCGGGCGAGCACCACCAGGGCCGGGGTCCGGCGTTCGTCGACGTGCCGGGAGACGTGCGCTACGAGGACCCGTGGTACGACGCGCTCGCGTCGGGCTGGGGCGAGCCGGGCGCCGGGAGCACCCCCGGAGCCGAGGTGCCGGCGGCCCGCCGGGAGGGGGAGGTCGAGGCCGTGGCGGCGGCCCAGGTCTACCTGGAGGTGCAGCGCAGCGCGGCCTTCCAGGAGGTGCGCAGCCGGTACCGACGGTTCGTGGGGCCGGCCGTCGCAGGGTTCTTCCTCTGGTACGTGGGATACGTCGTGACCGCGACGGCCGCACCCGGGTTCATGGCGCGGCCCGTGGCGGGCGCGGTGAACGTGGCGTTGCTCGCGGGGCTCGGACAGTTCCTCAGCACGTTCCTGCTCACCTGGGCCTACACCCGGCACGCTCGGCTGCGGCGGGACCGTGCGGCGCTGGAACTGCGCTGGGACACGCAGGAGCTGACGCGGGGCGCGAGGGGCGGTGTCTCGTGACCGGCAACCATCAGACGCTGGCGTTGTTGCTGTTCAGCGCCTTTGTCGCGGTCACGTTGGGGATCACGACGTGGGTGAGCCGCCACCGGCACGGTTCGGAGGAGGAGTTCTACGCCGGCGGGCGGTTGTTCTCGCCGATGGAGAATGGTTTTGCCATCGCGGGCGACTACATGTCGGCCGCCTCCTTCCTCGGTATCTCCGGGCTCATCGCGCTCTACGGCTACGACGGGCTGCTGTACTCGGTGGGCTTCCTCGTGGCCTGGCTGGTGGTGCTGTTCCTCGTCGCCGAACTGGTGCGCAACTGTGGGCGGTTCACGCTCGCGGACGTGGTGGCCGCGCGGATGAGGGAGCGGCCGGTGCGGATCGCGGCGGGAACTTCCTCGGTCACCGTGTCCGTTCTGTACCTGGTGGCGCAGATGGTGGGGGCGGGCAGCCTGGTCGCGCTGCTGCTGGGGAACACGAGCGAGGCGGCCCAGTCCTGGGCGGTCATCGGCGTCGGCGCGCTCATGGTGATCTATGTGTCGTTGGGAGGGATGCGGGCCACCACATGGATTCAGATCGTCAAGGCGGTACTGCTGCTCGCCGGCACGATCGTGCTCACGGTGCTGGTCCTGGTGCGCTTCCACGGTGACTTCGATCGGATGCTGCTGACGGCGGCCGAGCGCAGCGGGCACGGTGCGGCGTTCCTGGCGCCCGGGCTGAAGTACGGCGGGGACTGGACGGCCCGCTTCGACTTCATGAGCCTGGGACTGGCGCTCGTGCTGGGCACGGCGGGACTGCCGCACATCCTGGCGCGCTTCTACACCGTGCCGACCGCGCGGGCGGCCCGGCGGTCCGTCGTCTGGTCGATCGGGCTCATCGGCGGCTTCTACCTGATGACGATCGTCCTCGGGTTCGGGGCGGCGGCCATCGTCGGCCCGGACGCCGTGCGCGGCTCGAACGCGGCGGGGAACACGGCCGTGCCGCTGCTGGCCCTGGACCTCGGCGGCGGCGCCGACTCCACAGGGGGCACGGTCCTGTTCGCGATCGTGGCGGCCGTCGCCTTCGCCACGATCCTCGCGGTCGTGGCCGGGATCACGCTCGCCTCCTCGGCGTCGGTGGCCCACGACCTGTACGCCTCTCTGCGCCGCCGGGACGCGAAACCGCGCAGCGAGGTGGCGGTGGCACGGGCGGCCGCCGTTGGGATCGGCGTGGTCGCGATCGCCCTGGGCCTGCTGGCCCGCGATCTCAACGTGGCCTTCCTGGTGGGCCTCGCCTTCGCGGTCGCGGCCTCCGCGAACCTGCCGGTCCTGCTCTACTCGCTGTTCTGGCGGGGCTTCACCACCCGGGGTGCCGTGTGGGCGGTGTACGGCGGTCTGGTGCCGGCCCTGGTGCTCGTGATGCTGTCCCCGGTGGTGTCGGGCAGCCCCGACTCGCTCTTCCCGGGCGTGGACATCCAGTACTTCCCGCTCCAGAACCCGGGGCTGGTTTCGATCCCGCTGGGCTTCCTCGCGGGCTGGCTCGGCACGGTCACCTCCGCCGAGGTCGCGGACGAGGCCAAGCACGCGGAGACCGAGGTGCGGTCACTGACAGGGGCGGGGGCCGTGTAGCGGGCGGCGCCGGCGCCTTCACTGTCGTAAGCCATCCACGATCTGCACCGCCGAACGGCACCCGGCTCCACGATCTGCACCCTCGAACGGCACAGGGCTCCACGGACCGTGTCCTCAGGTGCGGGTCGCCCAGATGTAGCGGTGTTCCGGGCGGCCCGCGTCGCCGTATTTCAGGGTCAGCCGGGCCCTCCCCGTGCGCTCCAGGAGCTTCAGATAGCGCTGGGCGGTCTGGCGGCTCACCCCCGTCCGGTCGGCGATCTCCAGAGCCGACAGGGGCCCTTCGGCGTTCATCAGGGACTGGCGGACCAGTTCGGCGGTGGTGGGGGAGTGCCCTTTGGGGAGGCCGGGCTCCGAGGGGGCGGACAGTGCGCCGAAGATGCGGTCGACATCGGCCTGTTCGGCCTCGCCACCACCGTCGAGGGTGCGACGCAGATCGGCGTACGCCTCCAGCTTGGCGCGCAGACCGGCGAAGGCGAACGGCTTGACCAGGTATTGGAGGGCGCCCTGGCGCATCGCGGCCTGCACCGTCGAGACGTCCCGCGCCGCCGTCACCATGATCACGTCGGCCTGGTGGCCGCGTCGGCGCATCTCCTGTACGACCTCCAGACCCGTCTCGTCGGGCAGGTAGTGGTCCAGCAGGACCAGGTCCAGCTGCGGCAACAGCTCCAGCTGGCGCAGCGCCTCCGCCGCGCTGTGCGCCTCGGCGGCCACCCGGAAGCCGGGCACCTTCTCGACGTAGGCGGCGTTGACCTGGGCGACCCTGGTGTCGTCGTCCACGACCAGGACCTGGATCATCGCGTCTCCTCCTCGACAGTGCGGTGCGACGGTGCGGACAGGGCGGGTTCCGTGGCGGGTTCCGGACCGGGCTCGGCGGGGGTGGGCTTCCGACCGGGTTCCTGACCGCCCTCCGGTTCAGGCTCGGCCAGGGCCTCCGGCAGGACGACGGTGAACTCGGCGCCTCCGCCGGACGCCTCGCCCACCGTGGCACGGCCGCCCTGACGCTCGGCGAGCCGGCGCACCAGGGAGAGCCCGATACCGCGCTTGCCGTGCGCGGGCGGCGTCTTCGTGGACCAGCCCTCGGTGAAGATCAACTCGCGCTGCCCGACCGGGATGCCCGGCCCTGTGTCCCGTACCCGCAGGATCGCCGTGCGCCCCTCGGCGCGCAGTTCGACCTCCACGCGCGCGTGGAGGGTGCCCGCGACGGCGTCGAGCGCGTTGTCCACCAGGTTGCCGACGACCGTCACCAGCCCGCGCGGGTCGACCAGACGGTCCGGGAGCCGGGTGCGGTCCGAGACCCACAGGGCGACGCCCCGCTCGGCCGCGACGGTCGCCTTGCCGACCAGCAGGGCGGCGAGCAGCGGGTCCTCGATTCTCTCGGTCACCTGCTCCGCGGTCGCCCGGTGATCGCCGACCACCTCTCCCACGAAGTCCACGGCGTCGTCGTACATCTCCAGTTCGAGCAGCCCGAGCAGGGTGTGCATACGGTTGGCGTGCTCGTGGTCCTGGGCGCGCAGGGCGTCGATGAGACCGTGCGTGGAGTCGAGTTCGCGGCCGAGCTGCTCCAGTTCGGTCCGGTCACGCAGGGTGGCGACCGCGCCGCCGTCGTCGGTGGGCATGCGGTTGGCGACCAGGACGCGCTGTCCGCGTACGGCGATCAGGTCGGTGCCGGTCACCCGGCCGGCCAGCACATCGGCCGTACGGCCCTCGCCGAGCGCCTCGTCGGGCGAGCGGCCCACCGCCTCGTCACCGATGCCCAGAAGGCGCTGAGCCTCGTCGTTGAGCAGGCGCACGCGGCCGGCGCGGTCCAGGGCGACGACGCCCTCCCGGATGCCGTGCAGCATCGCCTCGCGCTCCGCGAGCAGCGCCGAGATATCGGAGAAGGCCAGGTCACGGGTCTGCCGCTGGACTCGGCGGGAGATCAGCCAGGCGGCCAGGGCGCCCACGGCGAGGGCGCCGCCGGCGTACGCGAACAGCCCCGGGATCGCGTGGATCAGCCGGGCCCGGACACTGTCGTACTCGATACCGACCGAGACCGCCCCGATGATCGTGCCGTCGCTGTCGCGCAGGGGCACCTTGCCGCGGGCCGAGCGGCCCAGGGTGCCGTTGTCGATCTCCATGACCTCCTCGCCGGCCAGGGCCTGGCTGGGGTCCGTCGAGACATGGCCGCCGACCTCCTCGGGGTCGGTGTGCGACCAGCGCGTGCCATGGACGTCCAGCACGACGACGTACTCGGCGCCGCTGGCCTTGCGGATCCGCTCCGCCTCCCGCTGCACCGGCCCGTCGACCGAGGGCGTGGTGTCCTGGAGGTCCTCGGCGATCTGGGGCATCGCCGCGGTGGTCTGCGCGATGGCGAGCGCGCGGCGCATCGCCTGGTCGTCCAGCTGGTCGCTGAGCGGGGCCAGGAACAGCCCGGTCGCGAGCACCACGACTCCCGCGGCGATCGCCAGCTGCATCAGCAGCACCTGCGAGAACACGCGCCTGGGCATGCCGAGGCGCAGGCGACGGGCGGGGGGAGTCGGGCTCATACCCACGACGGTACGTGGGCGGGCCGGTGCAGCCGTAGGGGTGTGTGGTGTGGATCTCTTCGGCCCGCCCGGCGGTCAGCCGGGTACGTGCCGGGTACGTTCGGTCCTCTGTCGCTCGCCCCGGGCGCGCGCGGGCGTCTCAGCCGGCCACGCCTGCGATCGTCAGCTCGTGCACGGCCACCACGTCCATTCGCGCGGGTGACCCGAGGACCGAGGCCCCGCAGCTCTCCTCGCGGGGCGGCTGGGAGGCGGCCTGGGCCACCACGACCCGCCAGTGGCGGCCGTCGGTGTGCGCGACGGTCACCTCCCAGCGCGGTGCCCCACCGTGTGTGGCGACGACGGTGAGCGCCTCCGCCGCGTTCTCGCCGACCGCCCTGCGCACGGCCAGCTCCGCCGCCTGGCCGGGCCGTTCCCAGGCCGAGCTGCCCCGGCACCCCTCCAGGACGATCCGGCCGTCCTGGACGCCGTGCAGGACTTCCTTGATGGTGTGGGCCTCGGCCCGGCCGTACGCGTACCCGTGCGGAAGGACGAGCACGGTGGGGGAGAAGCGATGACCCCCCAGATGGGTGACCTCCCAGATGCCCTCCACCTCCGACGCGGCGAGTTCGGCGGCGAGGGGACGGCCGAGGAGCGCGCAGCAGCGGTCGCGCTTGCCGTTGGTGCAGACGAGGGCCAGCGGGTCGCCGGTGTGGGGCCCGCCCCGCAGCGCGGTGTCGAAGGTGCGGTGGTCGCCCTGGCCGAGCGCGGCGAAGTCGAGGTCCAGCAGCTGCCGCGGATCGTGGGTCCAGGCGCTGCGCAGCCACACCCGCCCGGGGACGGTGTGCGCCGCGTACACCTGGCGCAGGGGCGGGGTGCCGAAGTCCGCGTGGCGTCCGGGACGCCGGATGAGCGCGACACGGACGCCGGTGCCCTGCGCGGCCGCTTCCAGGGCGCGGCCCAGGACGGGGTCGAGGTGGCTCTGCACCAGCGCTTTCGCACCCCAGGGGCCTGGCTGTTCCAGGAGGAGCCAGGTCGATGCCGTGGCCGCGGTACCGGAAATGGGCTCGCCGAGATTCCGCGAGACGGTCGCGCACGTACTCACAGAGGTGAGCCTAACCTGACTTGACGCGGAGCGACTTCCCACCGCGCCTGTGGATCACTGTGCGGTGGCGGGGACATGGCTGTGCGCCCGGCCGCGCTCCAGGTCAGGCGCCTTCTCGTGGGTCAGGCGACTTCTCGGCACGGCCGCACGTCAGGACCGGCACAGCCGCACGTCAGGACCGGTGCGTCCTGCTCGGGCCGGTGTGGCCTGCTCGGGGAGGGGCCGGCACGGCCTACTCGGGCAGGGGCTGGGGCGGCGTCGGGCCCACGTAGTGCCCGCTCGGGCGCATCCGCAGGGGCCGCTCCCCGTACTCCTCCAGGGCGTGGGCGATCCAGCCCGCCGTACGGGCGACGGCGAAGATCGTCTCGCCGGCCGACGGCTCCATGCCGCTGGAGGCGGTGAGGACGGCGAGCGCCAGGTCCACGTTGGCGTGCAGCGGGGTGTGCCGGGCGGTCGTGGTCACGATGTCGCGGGCCGCCGCGAGCGCGGGCGCGGCGTCGGGGATCTCCTCCAGGAGGGCGAACAGGGCACGCGCGCGTGGGTCCTCACCGGAGTAGAGCCGGTGGCCGAGACCCGGGACACGGCGGCCGGCCCGCAGCTCCTCCGCGATCACCGGGGTGGCGTTGCCCACGGCGAGCACGTCGAGCAGCAGCCGGTGGGCGCCTCCGCTCGCCGCGCCGTGCAGGGTGCCCTCGATGACCCCGAGCCCCGCGGAGACGGCCGCGTAGGGGTGCGCGCGGGCGGACGCGGCGACGCGGACCGCGAGTGTCGAGGCGGCCAGATCGTGGTCGACGAGCAGACCGAGCGCCGTGTCCAGGACCCGCAGCTCGGCCGGCTCGGGGGAGCGCCCGCTGAGCCGCGCCCACAGACGCCCGGCCAGTGGGCCCTCGTCGCCATGAGCGGGACGTTTCGGGGGCAGCGCGGCGACGAGGGTGGGGATCAGGATGCGCGCGGTGCCGAGCACGGCCTCCTCGGACAGATCGAACCGCAGCGGGTCCGTGACCGCGGCGGCGACGGCGGCCACCCTCAGCCGGTCGGTGGGGCCGCTGTGGTCGGGCAGCGCCTCGACCGCGCGGCGGGCGGCCTCGACCGAGGGATCGGGGGCGGTGAAGACGACCCCGGGGCGTATCCGGCCGGTCCAGAGCCACTCGGCGACCTCTTCGTAGGAGTGCCGGGCGGCCAGTTCGGTCGCGTCGGCGCCCCGGAAGTAGTACCGGTCCTTGTCGATGAACGTGAGGCGGGTGCGCACGGACAGGTCGGCGCCGGTCCCCGGACTCCCGCCACCCTCCCGTCGGCCGCGCCGCGCGAGCGCCTCGACCTCCCGGGCGTCCAGCGTGCTGCCCCGGCCGCCGGGCGCGCGCCGGCTGCTGAGCCGGCCACGGCTGACGTACGCGTACACGGTCTCGGGCTTCACCCCGAGCAGCTCGGCGGCCTCCTGGGTGCTCAGCCGTCGTTCCGGGTCGGCGGGGCCGGGGTCGTGATCGCGCATGGGGTCACCGTAACCGCCCGGTCGGCGGCACACAGAAGGTGCGGCACCTTGAGGTGCCGGACCTGGCGTGGTGACGTGGATCAGCTCCCGGGGGCGCTCACGCGTCGGGGATGTCGGCCCTGGCGCGCAGCAGCGTTTCCCGCGTGATGACGACGATCCGCTCGTAGTCGGCACGCGAGGCGTCGGCCGGGAGGTCCCCGTCGAGCTTCTCCGTCGCGTCCGTGCCGATCACGGCGAAGTTCCCGTCGGCCAACTCGAAGATGTCGGGGCAGTTGCCGCCTCCCGTGCTCCCCCGTTCGCTGGGGGACACACCGATCCGACGGATGATCTGACTCACTGTTGGTTCCTCTGACTTTCAAGGCTGAACTTCGCTGAAGGGAGTGCGCGCACGGCGAATGCGGGGCGAGAAGGCAGCCCTGTGGGGCGCGTTCGTCATCCGGCGGCGTGAACGACGGTCTTATGGAGTCGCTCTACGCGATCACGTTGTGAGTCAACCCCAGCCGTGTCTGGGACAACGCCGTACTTCATCCGTTCGTTATGGGCCGTCGGCGTGAAGCTGCGGGCGTGCGCCCTCACTCGACGGGCGGCTCGCCCACCACCCACCACTCGTCGATGTCCGCTTCCTCGAGTTGGCGCAGGAGTTCATCGACCATCCGCCCCAGAGCGGCCTCGTCCGAGTCGTCGGGGAGCGTCGCGCGCTGGCCCTGCGTCGCGTACCAGTACTCCCGCACGACCGGGTTCTGGAGCAGGCCGCGCACGCGGCCGTGAAACTCCTCCCGGCTGAGATTGCCGATGCGGTAGTAGAACAGCAGGTTCGTGTAGAGGGCGTTCGCGAAGAGGTACTGCCGTCGCTTCTGCGGAGACGCCGGGGCCTCGAAGATGTCCAGCACCTCCGCCAGCTCGGGACTGTCGATGGCTTTGCTCAGCAGTTCCCAGTGGAGCCGCTGCTGATGGGCGAGGTTCGTGTGGCGATGGTCCTGGGCCGCCGCCTCGAGGTGGTCGAGTCGCGCGCGCAGCGCGTCGAGCGTGTGCCGCTGCGCGGCCAGTGCGGCGAGGGCACCGGCGGCCAGGCCGAGGCCCGCCGCCGCGAGGGGGACGAGTCCCCGTGCCCGAGACTTCCGTGTGGCCATGTCAACCCCCGAATCAGGCGGCCGTGCGCCGGTCGTCGGGATACGGGTGGACAGACGGGGACCGGCGAGCGGTGGGCGGCGCTTGCCGTCTCCCAGAGTGCCGAGCGGCTCTGATCGGCGGGGGAGGCGGAGGGGAGGCGCACGGAGGGAAGTGAGGGTCGCACGCCAGGGCGCCTTGCCTGACGTCTGCCCCGCGGGTGCTGCTAACAATCGTTCACTTCGCGGGCTTTCCTCCGGCTCGTATCCTGGGCCCGCATTCATTCCTCGTACGCGCGCCGCAGCCGTGAGCCGGTGCGCGCGCAGGTGTCAGAGAGGTCGCACGGTGACGCACAGCCCCAGTCCGCAGCAGATCCCGGTCGTCGTACTCGCCGGATTCCTCGGCTCGGGCAAGACGACCCTGCTCAACCACCTGCTGCACCGCAGCGGGGGCAGCCGGATCGGCGCGATCGTCAACGACTTCGGCGCCATCGAGATCGACGCCATGGCCGTGGCCGGCGCGCTCGGGGACTCCACCGTCTCCCTCGGCAACGGCTGTCTGTGCTGTGCCGTCGACGCCAGTGAGCTGGACGTCTACCTCGAACGGCTGGCCCGGCCCGCCACCGGCATCGACGTCGTCGTGATCGAGGCCAGCGGCCTCGCCGAACCCCAGGAACTCGTACGGATGCTGCTCGCCAGCGACCACCCGGGGATCGTGTACGGCGGACTCGTCGAGGTCGTCGACGCGGCCGAGTTCGACGAGACCAGGGCGAAGCACCCCGAGATCGACCGGCATCTCGCCCTCGCCGATCTCGTCGTCGTGAACAAGCTCGACCGCGCGCCCGACGCCGATCGCGTCCTCGGGCTCGTCCGCACCCTCACCGACCGGGCCGCCGTCGTCCCGGCCACCTATGGCCGTGTCGACCCGGAGTTCCTCTTCGACTGCCGGCCGAGCGAGGAGCGCATCGGGCAGCTGTCCTTCGACGACCTGCACCGGCACGGCGACGCGGATGCGCACGGCGATGCGGATGCGCACGGCGACGCGGATACGCACGGCGATTCCGACGCACACGGCGGCTCCGGCCCGCACCACGGCCACCTGCACGCCGCCTACGACAGCGTCTCCTTCGTCTCCGGAGTCCCCCTCGACCCGCGCCGGCTGATGCGGTTCCTCGACAGCAGGCCGGAGGGGCTCTACCGGATCAAGGGGTACGTCGACTTCGGCGCCCACGATGTCGTCAACCGGTACGCGGTGCACGCCGTCGGCCGCTTCCTGCGCTTCTACCCGGAGCCCTGGGGCAGCGGATCCGGCGACGACCGCCTCACCCAGCTCGTCCTCATCGGCTCCGGCGTCGACGCACCCGCGCTGGTCAAGGAGCTGGAGGCCTGCCGGAGCGACGCCCCGCACACCGCCGACGAACACGGCATGTGGGGCGTCCTCCGCTACGTCCAGGACCCCGAGGACTCCCTGCCCGAGGGTGTCGAGGCCTAAGGACCTGTCCGGCGGACGGGCCTAGACCGGCCCCGCCACCACCCCCACGGTCTTCGCCAGCGACACACCCGAGCCGTCACGGCGCGGGTCGATCTCCGGCAGCTCGGCGGGCAGGCCGTTCTTCTGGGCGGCCTTCGCCGGTGTGGGGCCCGCCCAGGCGAACGCCAGGCAGTCCTCGCCCTTCAGGAACCGCTGGCAGCGCACACCGCCGGTGGCACGGCCCTTGCGCGGGTACTGGTCGAACGGCGTCACCTTGGCCGTCGTCTGGACGGAGTCGTCCAGCGTGCCGCGCGAGCCGGCCACCGTGAAGACCACCGCGTCGGCCGCCGGGTCCACCGCGGAGAACGAGATCACCTTCGCGCCCTCGGTGAGCTTGATACCCGCCATACCGCCGGCCGGGCGGCCCTGCGGGCGGACCTGCGCGGCCTGGTAGCGCAGCAGCTGGGCGTCGTCGGTGATGAAGACCAGGTCCTCCTCGCCGGTGCGCAGCTCCAGCGCGCCCACGATCCGGTCGCCCTCCTTGAGGGTGATGACCTCCAGCTCGTCCTTGTTGGAGGGATAGTCGGGCACCACCCGCTTGACCACGCCCTGCTCGGTGCCCAGGGCCAGACCCGGCGACGACTCGTCGAGCGTGATCAGGCAGACCACCGTCTCGTCGCCCTCCAGGGAGACGAACTCCGACAGCGGGGCGCCGCCCGAGAGGTTGGGCGCCGACGCCGTGTCCGGGAGCTGCGGCAGGTCGACGACGTTGATCCGCAGCAGCCGGCCCGCCGAGGTGACCGCGCCGATCTCCCCGCGCGCGGTGGCCGGCACGGCGGAGACGATCACGTCGTGCTTGGCGCGCTTGCCGTCCTCGTCCTCGGCGAAGGGCTCGGCGTTCGCCGTGCGGGCCAGCAGGCCCGTGGAGGACAGCAGGACCCGGCAGGGGTCGTCCGCGACCTGGAGCGGCACGGCGGAGGCCGCACTGCCCGACGACTCCATCAGGACCGTACGGCGCTCGGTGCCGAACTTCTTGGCCACCGCGGCCAGTTCGGCGGAGACCAGCTTGCGCAGCTCCGCGTCCGACTCCAGGATCCGGGTCAGCTCGGCGATCTCCGCGTTGAGCCGCTCCTTCTCCGCGTCCAGCTCGATGCGGTCGTACTTGGTCAGACGGCGCAGGGGCGTGTCCAGGATGTACTGGGTCTGGATGTCCGACAGCGAGAAGCGCTCCATCAGGCGCTCCTTCGCCTGCGCGCTGTTCTCGCTGGACCGGATCAGCCGGATGACCTCGTCGATGTCGACGAGCGCCGTCAGCAGGCCCTCCACCAGGTGCAGCCGGTCGCGGCGCTTGGTGCGGCGGAACTCGCTGCGCCGGCGGACGACGTTGAAGCGGTGGTCGAGGTAGACCTCCAGCAGTTCCTTCAGGCCCAGCGTGAGCGGCTGGCCGTCCACCAGCGCCACGTTGTTGATGCCGAAGGACTCCTCCATCGGCGTCAGCTTGTAGAGCTGCTCCAGGACCGCCTCCGGCACGAAGCCGTTCTTGATCTCGATGACCAGGCGCAGGCCGTGCGCGCGGTCGGTGAGGTCCTTGACGTCGGCGATGCCCTGGATCTTCTTCGAGCCGACCAGGTCCTTGATCTTCGCGATGACCTTCTCGGGGCCGACCGTGAAGGGCAGTTCGGTGATCACCAGGCCCTTGCGGCGGGCGGTCACGGTCTCCACCGACACCGTGGCGCGGATCTTGAAGGTGCCGCGGCCCGTCTCGTACGCGTCCCGGATGCCGGAGAGGCCGACGACCCGGCCGCCGGTGGGCAGGTCGGGGCCCGGGACGAACTTCATCAGGGCGTCCAGATCCGCGTTGGGGTGGCGGATCAGATGACGGGCGGCCGCGATCACCTCGCCCAGGTTGTGCGGCGGCATGTTCGTGGCCATGCCGACCGCGATCCCGGACGAGCCGTTGACCAGCAGGTTCGGGAACGCGGCGGGCAGCGCCACCGGCTCCTGCTCCTGGCCGTCGTAGTTGGGCGTGAAGTCGACCGTGTCCTCGTCGATCGACTCCGTCATCAGGCTCGTCGCCTCGGCCTGGCGGCACTCGGTGTACCGCATCGCGGCCGGCGGGTCGTCGTTGCCCAGCGAGCCGAAGTTGCCGTGGCCGTCGACCAGCGGCACGCGCATGGAGAAGGGCTGGGCCATCCGCACCAGGGCGTCGTAGATCGACGCGTCGCCGTGCGGGTGCAGCTTGCCCATGACCTCGCCGACCACGCGCGCGCACTTCACATAGCCGCGGTCGGGGCGCAGCCCCATCTCGTTCATCTGGTAGACGATGCGGCGGTGCACCGGCTTGAGGCCGTCGCGGGCGTCAGGCAGGGCGCGGGAGTAGATGACCGAGTACGCGTACTCGAGGAAGGAGCCCTGCATCTCGTCGACGACGTCGATGTCGAGGATCCGCTCCTCGTACGAGTCGTCGGGCGGCGGGGTCTTCGTGCTGCGGCGGGCCATCGCTGCCGGCTCCTTGCTGAGGCGTGGGACGGGATCTGACGCGGACCATTGTGGACCGTGGCACTGACAAGACGGGCCAGGACCCGGTGTCGGCCGCCCGCCCCGGTGCAGGGAGGCGCCGTACCTGCCACGGTTGCCCGCAGGCTACGCCATCGCGTCGGCGTCCCCTTTCCCGCTCTCGATTCTCGCTCTCGGCGTACGACCTCCGGGAACTTCGCCGACCGACCGCACGCTTGCATAAAGTGACAGGACCGGCAGGAACCGCGCGGTTTCGACGACCGCGTCCGCGATCGGAAGGGATGTACATGCCCATGGGTCACACGGCCACAGACCAGGCAGGCACCGGGGGCCTGACAGCGACCGAGCACCGCCTGGCCAACGGGCTGCGCGTGGTGCTCTCGGAGGACCATCTGACCCCCGTCGCGGCGGTGTGCCTCTGGTACGACGTCGGCTCGCGCCATGAAGTCAAGGGCCGTACCGGCCTGGCTCACCTTTTCGAGCACCTGATGTTCCAGGGCTCCGGGCAGGTCAAGGGCAACGGCCACTTCGAACTGGTCCAGGGCGCCGGCGGCTCGCTCAACGGCACCACCAGCTTCGAGCGCACCAACTACTTCGAGACCATGCCCGCCCACCAGCTGGAGCTCGCCCTCTGGCTGGAGGCCGACCGCATGGGCTCCCTGCTGGCCGCCCTGGACGACGAGTCCATGGAGAACCAGCGCGACGTGGTGAAGAACGAGCGCCGCCAGCGCTACGACAACGTCCCCTACGGCACCGCGTTCGAGCGGCTGACCGCGCTCGCCTACCCGGACGGCCACCCCTACCACCACACGCCGATCGGCTCGATGGCCGACCTGGACGCGGCGACGCTGGAGGACGCGCGCGCCTTCTTCCGCACGTACTACGCGCCCAACAACGCCGTCCTGTCGGTCGTCGGCGACATCGACCCGGAGCGCACGCTCGCCTGGATCGAGAAGTACTTCGGCTCCATCCCCGCCCACGACGGCAAGCCCGCCCCGCGCGACGGCGCGCTCCCCGAGGTCATGGGCGAGCAGCTGCGCGAGATCGTCGAGGAGGAGGTCCCGGCCCGCGCCCTGATGGCCGCCTACCGTCTGCCGCACGACGGCACGCGCGCGTGCGACGCGGCCGACCTGGCGCTCACCGCCCTCGGCGGCGGCGAGTCCTCCCGCCTGTACAACCGGCTGGTGCGCCGCGACCGTACGGCCGTCGCGGCCGGCTTCGGCCTGCTGCGGCTCTCCGGGGCCCCCTCCCTGGGCTGGCTGGACGTGAAGACGTCCGGGGACGTCGAGGTGCCCGTCATCGAGGCCGCCATCGACGAGGAACTCGCCCGGTTCGCCGAGGAGGGCCCGACGGCCGAGGAAATGGAACGCGCCCAGGCCCAGTTGGAGCGCGAGTGGCTGGACCGGCTCGGCACGGTCGCCGGCCGCGCGGACGAACTGTGCCGCTTCGCCGTCCTGTTCGGCGACCCGCAGCTCGCCCTGACCGCCGTCCAGCGCGTGCTGGAGGTGACGCCCGAGGAGGTGCGGGAGGTCGCCAAGGCCCGCCTGCGCCCCGACAACCGCGCGGTGCTCGTCTACGAGCCGACCGCCCCCGAAGCCACCGCCGACCAGGACGAGAACGAGGAGGCGGCCCAGTGACCGAGCTCGCCGCGATGGAGTTCCACCCGCAGCCCCACGCGGGCGAGGCCAAGCCGTGGGCGTTCCCGGCGCCCGAGCGCGGCACGCTGGACAACGGCCTGACCGTGCTGCACTGCCACCGCCCCGGCCAGCAGGTCGTCGCCGTCGAGGTCATCCTCGACGCGCCCCTGGACGCCGAGCCGGACGGTCTGGACGGCGTCGCCACGATCATGGCGCGGGCCTTCTCCGAGGGCACCGACAAGCACTCCGCCGAGGAGTTCGCCGCCGAGCTGGAGCGCTGCGGTGCCACCCTCGACGCGCACGCAGACCACCCCGGTGTCCGCCTGAGCCTGGAGGTCCCGGCCTCGCGTCTGCCGAAGGCGCTCGGCCTGGTCGCCGACGCCCTGCGCGCGCCCGCGTTCGCCGACAGCGAGGTCGAGCGCCTCGTCCGCAACCGCCTGGACGAGATCCCGCACGAGCTGGCCAACCCCTCCCGCCGCGCCGCCAAGGAACTGTCCAAGGAGCTGTTCCCGGCCACCGTGCGCATGTCGCGGCCCCGCCAGGGCACCGCGGACACGGTCGAGAAGATCGACTCCGCCGCCGTACGGGCCTTCTACGAGAAGCACGTCCGGCCCGCCACGGGCACCGCCGTGATCGTCGGCGACCTCACCGGCGTCGACCTGGAGGCGCTGCTGGGCGACACCCTGGGCGCCTGGACGGGCTCTCAGGCCCAGCCGCGGCCCGTTCCGCCGGTGACCGCCGACGACGCCGGCCGGGTCGTCATCGTGGACCGCCCGGGTGCCGTCCAGACGCAGCTGCTGATCGGCCGGATCGGCGCCGACCGGCACGACCGGGTGTGGGCGGCACAGGTGCTCGGCACGTACTGCCTGGGCGGCACCCTCACCTCCCGCCTGGACCGCGTCCTGCGCGAGGAGAAGGGCTACACCTACGGCGTGCGGGCGTTCGGCCAGGTCCTGCGCTCCGCCCCGGACGGCACGGGTGCCGCGATGCTCGCCATCAGCGGCTCCGTCGACACCCCGAACACCGGGCCGGCCCTCGACGACCTGTGGAAGGTGCTGCGCACCCTCGCCGCCGAGGGGCTCACCGACGCCGAACGCGACGTCGCCGTGCAGAACCTGGTCGGAGTGGCGCCGCTGAAGTACGAGACCGCCGCGGCCGTCGCGAGCACGCTCGCCGACCAGGTCGAGCAGTACCTGCCCGACGACTACCAGGCCACGCTCTACCAGCAGTTGGCCGCGACCGGCACCGTGGAGGCCACCGCGGCCGCCGTGAGCGCCTTCCCGGTGGACCGCCTGGTGACCGTCCTCGTGGGCGACGCCTCCCAGATCAAGGAGGCCGTGGAGGCCCTCGGGATCGGCGAGGTGAAGGTCGTCTCCGCCGAGTAGCCGCGCACAACGGCACACGCGTGTGGGGGCCCTGGGGGACGGAGAGGTCACCAGGGCCCTCAGATGTCCGAATTGATGCGGAGGCTGCCTGTCTGGCCTGTGGCGTGCGCTACAAAAACCGTGATCCGTTTGAGGATTGAAAGCGGCGGCGCATAGCGTCATGCGGGCTGTTCGTCGGGCAGTGCGCCGCATCCGCGGCACCGGACAGTCATCGCCGAGTCCCCGTACGGCGCGAGCCAGGGGAGCCGGGGACCCACTCTGTGCAGTCCCTGGGGTGAATCGGACGCCCGCGCGAACGCGAGGGGGCCCGTAGGAGACCTTCCTGCTCCGAACCCGTCAGCTAACCCGGTAGGCGAGAAGGAAGGAAAGGACCGCTCAACTTCATGGCGTTCACCTGCGCCACCGGGAAGCACCGTCGTCCCAGCCGGATGCAGCGCACCACCGCCCGCGCGGCGGGTGTGGCGGCGCTCACCACCACCGGTGTCATGGCCACCGTTGCCTCCTCCCCGGCCTTCGCCGCGGAGCCCACCCCCGAACAGACCGGGCTGATCCCCGTCGTCACCGCCGGCGAGGCCGTCGCCGAGCAGATCGACGACCAGGTCGTCGCGCAGAAGGAGGCCGCCTTCGAGGAGGCCGCCCGCGAGGCTGCCGCCAAGAAGGCCGAGGAGGAGCGCGAGGCACGCGTGCGTGCCGCCCGCGAGGCCGAGCGCAAGCGCCTCAACACGTTCGTGCTGCCGATCAGCGGCTCCTACGTGTCCACCGGCTACCAGGCCAGCAGCTCCCTGTGGTCCTCCGGCAGCCACACCGGCGTCGACTTCCACGCCGCCAGCGGCACCTCGGTGCACGCGGTCGGCCTGGGCACCGTCGTGGAGGCCGGCTGGGGCGGGGCGTACGGCAACCAGGTCGTCATCAAGATGAACGACGGCACGTACACCCAGTACGGTCACCTGTCGTCCATCGGCGTCTCGGTGGGCCAGCAGGTCACCCCGGGCCAGCAGATCGGCCTGTCCGGCGCGACCGGCAACGTCACCGGCGCGCACCTGCACTTCGAGGCCCGCACGACGGCGGAGTACGGCTCGGACATGGACCCGGTCGCCTACCTCCGCGCGCACGGCGTGAACATCTGACGACACACGGCGACAGATCGTGCAGCCCCGGCCCCCTCGGCCGGGGCTTTCGTCGTTTTCGGGACCCCGCTGTCCAAAAAATATCCCTGGATTCCGGCCCGCCGTCGGAAATTCCGGCTCATTGCAATAGAGTCACGGAACACACGTCAATCGTCGACGTTTCACGGGGATTAAGGCGGAGGTCGGTCATGCGTATTCCGGCGCATTCGGTGTGCACGGCGATCCGGGACGACATCGTCGCGGGTGTCTACGAGCGCGGCAGCCGCCTCACCGAGGAACTTCTCGCCCGCCGCTACGGTGTTTCCCGGGTCCCTGTCCGCGAGGCGCTGCGCACCCTGGAGGCCGAGGGCTTCGTCGTCACGCGGCGGCACGCGGGCGCGTGCGTCGCGGAGCCGACCGAGCACGAGGCGGCCGACCTGCTGGAGATGCGCATGCTCCTGGAACCGCTCGGGGCCGCGCGGGCCGCCCAGCGGCGCACCGAGGCCCATCTGAAGGTGCTGCGCGGACTGGTCCGGCTGGGCCAGGAGCGGGCCAGGAGGGGCAACAGCGAGGATCTGCGCTCCCTGGGCGGCTGGTTCCACGAGACGCTCGCCCAGGCCTCCGGAAGCCATGCCCTGACCTCGATGCTCACCCAGCTCCGGCACAAGATCGCTTGGATGTACGCGGTGGACGCCCCGGCCGACCCGGTGGAGTCCTGGGCCCAGCACGGCGCGATCGTGGACGCGGTGGCGCGCGGCGACGGCGAGCGCGCGCGGGCGGTCACGGCGCTGCACACCGAGCGCGCGACGGCCGTGCACCGGCTGCGCTTTTCCGGCGGGACCGAGCGCGCCGACCGTGTGAGGACTTCGCAACCTCCCGTAAACATGACGGGTCTGCGGCATTAACACGGGGGCCGTATACAAAGAAGGGATATTTGGCGGAGAGGTATTTCCGCTGCCCTTTTCGTTGCGCGCCCGGAAATTCCGGTGACGCGCTCTTCGCATGCCCGGGTCCGGGTTTCCGGGTATGCCGCCGGTAATTCCTCGCCGGGTCGGCGACAGCCCGGCCCGGCAAAACACCGGCCCGGCGAAAACGCGGCCCGGTGAAAGCCGTACCCGGCGCTGGCCCGGCCCGGTGAACCCGGCCTGAGCCCCCTGAGCTGCCCTGGGCGGCTGTGCGGAAGCCGGCCGGGAACCGCGGAGCCGCGCCGCCCCTGAGGGCGACGCGGCTCGGCGTGTGACTCGACCCGGAACTCAGACGGTCTCGGGAAGCTCCTCGAGACCCTCGGCGACCAGCTTCGCCAGCCGGTCGAGGGCGGCGTCCGCACCCTCGGCGTCGGTGGCGAGGACGATCTCCTCGCCACCCTGGGCGCCGAGGCCGAGGACGGCCAGCATGGAGGCCGCGTTGACGGGGTTGCCGTCGGCCTTGGCGATCGTTACCGGGACGCCTGCGGCCGTGGCGGCTCGGACGAAGATGGAAGCGGGGCGGGCGTGGAGGCCCTCGGCCCAGCCGACGTTGACGCGGCGCTCAGCCATGTGTTGCTGCCCTTCGGTTCTCATGTTGTCTAGACCAGTGTTCCACACGTGAAGCCTGAGAGGAACGGGTCATGCGTCCCGTTCCCCTGGTGGTGGTCGTCGGATCGCGGCCTCGATCCGACCTCCGTCCTCCACAGACTGCCTCGCGCCGTTGTCGTACGCGAGCCGTACTCTGGGCCCCATGCAGAGCGCCTCGGACCGGCACGAGTACCCCGCCCACTGGGAGGCCGACGTGGTGCTGCGCGACGGCGGCACCGCGCGCATCCGCCCCATCACCGTTGATGACGCCGAGCGCCTGGTCAGCTTCTACGAGCAGGTGTCGGACGAGTCGAAGTACTACCGCTTCTTCGCGCCCTACCCGCGACTGTCCGCAAAGGACGTCCACCGCTTCACGCACCACGACTTTGTGGACAGGGTGGGACTCGCGGCCACGGTCGGCGGCGAGTTCATCGCAACCGTACGCTATGACCGCATTGGCGCCGACGGCATGGCCGCCTCCGCACCGGCCGACGAGGCCGAGGTCGCCTTCCTCGTGCAGGACGCCCACCAGGGCCGTGGCGTCGCCTCCGCCCTCCTCGAACACATCGCGGCCGTCGCCCGCGAGCGCGGCATCCGCCGGTTCGCCGCCGAGGTGCTCCCCGCCAACACCAAGATGATCAAGGTGTTCACGGACGCCGGCTACACCCAGAAGCGCAGCTTCGAGGACGGCGTCGTCCGCCTGGAGTTCGGCCTCGAGCCCACCGAGCGCTCCCTGGCCGTGCAGCGCGCGCGGGAACAGCGCGCCGAGGCCCACTCGGTACGGCGCCTGCTGGTGCCCGGCTCCGTCGCCGTCGTCGGCACCGGCCGCACCCCCGGCGGCGTCGGCCGCAGCGTCCTCGGCAACCTGAGGGAGGCCGGCTTCACCGGGCGCCTGTACGCCGTCAACAAGGCGTTCCCCGAGGATCTCGAGGACCTCGACGGCGTGCCCGCCCACCGCTCCGTGCGCGAGATCGAGGAGCCCGTCGACCTGGTGGTCGTCGCCGTCCCCGCCGAGCAGGTGCCCGAGGTCGTCACCGAGTGCGGCGAACACGGCGTCCAGGGACTGGTGGTCCTCTCCGCCGGCTACGCCGAGAGCGGCCCCGACGGACGCGAGCGCCAGCGCGCGCTCGTCCGGCACGCGCGCGCGTACGGCATGCGGATCATCGGCCCCAACGCCTTCGGCGTCGTCAACACCTCCCCGCAGGTGCGGCTCAACGCCTCCCTGGCCCCGGAGATGCCCCGCCCGGGCCGGATCGGTCTGTTCGCCCAGTCCGGCGCCATCGGCATCGCCCTGCTCTCCCGCCTCCACCGGCGCGGCGGCGGCGTCACCGGCACCACCGGCGTCTCCACCTTCATCTCCTCCGGCAACCGCGCGGACGTCTCCGGCAACGATGTCGTCCAGTACTGGTACGACGACCCCGACACCGATGTCGCCCTGATGTACCTGGAGTCCATCGGCAACCCGCGCAAATTCACCCGACTCGCCCGGCGCACCGCCGCGGCGAAGCCGCTGGTGGTCGTCCAGGGCGCCGGCTCCGCCCCGCAGGGACACGCCGTCCGCGCGACCCGGCTGCCGTACGCCACGGTCTCCGCGCTGCTGCGCCAGGCCGGGGTGATCCGCGTCGACACCATCACCGAACTGGTCGACGCGGGCCTGCTGCTGGCCCGTCAGCCCCTGCCGACCGGGCCCCGGGTGGCCATCCTCGGCAACTCCGAGTCCCTGGGGCTGCTGACGTACGACGCCTGCCTCTCCGAGGGGCTGCGCCCGCTGCCGCCGCTGGACCTCACGACGGAGGCGTCGGCCGAGGACTTCCACGCGGCCCTCGCCCGGGCGCTGGCCGACGAGACGTGCGACGCGGTGGTGGTCACGGCCATACCCGCGATCGGCGAGACCTCCCCCGGGGACGCGGAACTGGCCGAGGCACTGCGCTCCGCCGCGGCCGCCGCCCCCGCCAAGCCGGTCCTCGTCGTCCACGTGGAGCTCGGCGGCCTCGCGGCGGCCCTGTCGGCGGCGACGAGCACCGCGCCTCGCACCGAAGCGGCCGCACGCGCGCGTGCCACGGCCTCCGAGGGCGGGCCGCAGCCGCGCGCCGCCGTCGAGGCACCCGAGGGCGCTCACCTCATCCCGGCCTACCCCGCCGCCGAACGCGCCGTGCGGGCCCTCGCCGAAGCCGTGAAGTACGCCCGGTGGCGCCGCGAGGCCGCCGACCCCGGCAAGGTGCCCGAGTACGAGGACATCGACGAGAAGGGCGCCGCCCGGCTCATCGAGGGGCTCCTCGCGCGCGGGCAGGGCCTCACCCTGGGCACCGAGGAGACGTGCGAGCTGCTCGGCTGCTACGGCATCCGCACCCGCCGCGCGATCCCCGCGCCCACTCCCGACGACGCGGCACGGGCCGCGGCCTCCCTCGGCTACCCCGTCGCCCTGAAGGCCACCGCCCCGCACCTGCGCCACCGCGCCGACCTGGGCGGCGTCCGCCTCGACCTCGCGGACGAGGAGCAACTGCGGAGGTCGTACGCCGAGCTGACGGAGCTGTTCGGGAAGCCGGAGGAGTTGCGCCCGGTCGTCCAGGCGATGGCCCCGCGCGGGGTCGACACGGTCGTGCGCGCGGTCATCGACCCGGCGGCCGGCGCCGTGCTGTCCTTCGGGCTCGCCGGGGCCGCCTCCCAGCTGCTCGGCGACATGGCCCACCGCCTGGTCCCGGTCACCGACCGCGACGCGACCTCCCTGGTCCGCGCGATCCGCACGGCCCCCCTGCTGTTCGGCTGGCGCGGCTCGACCCCCGTCGACACCCCCGCCCTGGAGGAGCTGCTGCTGCGCGTCTCCCGGCTGGTCGACGACCACCCCGAGGTCGTCGCCGTCACCCTGGAACCCGTCGTCGTCGCCCCGCACGGCCTGAGCGTCCTCGGCGCCTCGGTCCGCCTCGCCCCGCCGCCCGCGCGCGACGACCTCGGTCCGCGGACCCTGCCGGCGTACTGAGGGGTCGGACATGGAGCAGCGCGCCACCGCCCTCGCGCTCCCCGAGGGCTCCTGGTGGGACTGGGACGTGATCGCCTGGGGCCCCGCGGAGTTCCGGCTTGCGGCCGGCCACGACCTCACGTACCACCACGGACTCGAGCTGGTCTTCGGCGACCCGGCCTTCGTGGCGTGCCCCGCCGCCTTCCACGACCCCGTCTTCCGGGAGCCCACACCCGACGAGCTGCTGCGGCTGGCCCGCCGGCTCGGCGAGGCGCCGCCCGTCGTGGTCGCGTTCGAGGCGGACGCCGGCGGAGCCGAGCCCGTGCCCTGCCTGGTCGCGGCGGAACGGATGGAGATCGTCCAGGAACACGTCCAGAGGTACTGGAGCGCGGACCCGGCGCCCGGCCGGCGGTTCGCGCCGTGGGTGCGGCCTCCGGCGAGGTGAGACACGGCCGCCGGCCCGGTGAGAGGGACCGGCCCCTGTCGCAACCGCCGGGGTTGCCCTTGACTGGCCCGGACCGCCCTTACCCACGGATTAGGATGGACGGCATGGCCAAGACCAGTACGACGACCCAGGGGCTGCGCGCGGCGATCGAGCGCAGCGGCTACTACCCGGCCCTCGTGGCCGAGGCGGTGGAGGCCGCTGTGGGCGGCGAGCCCATCTCGTCGTACCTGGTCCACCAGGAGACCACGTTCGACCAGAACGAGGTCCGCCGGCATGTGACCGTGCTGGTCCTCACCGGCAACCGCTTCATCGTCAGCCACACCGACGAGCAGGCCGCCGACACCACCTCCCCGACGCCGTACGCCACGACGTCGACCGAGTCCGTGAAGCTCGGCCGGATCTCCTCGGTGGTGGTCAGCCGGGTGGTCGCCAACCCCGAGTCGTACACCCCGGGCACCCTGCCCCGCGAGGTCGTGCTGACCATCGGCTGGGGCGCCGTCTCCCGGATCGACCTGGAGCCGGCCGCCTGCGGCGACCCCAACTGCGACGCCGACCACGGCTACACCGGCAACTCGACGGCGGACGACCTCAGCCTGCGCGTCAGCGAGGCGGGCGACGGCCCGGAGACGGTGCGCCAGGCGCTCGCCTTCGCGCAGGCGCTCTCCGAGGCCACCGCGGATCTGACCCGCTGATGGCGCAGCCAGCCTGGGACCATCCGGAACCCCTCCCCGTCGCCTCCGCCCCCGTCCCCGAGTACGGCACCGGCTCCCTCGCCGATCTGCTGCCCACCCTGGCCGCCGGGATGGGCGTACCCGGCACGACCGCGGCGATCGGGGAGCTGACCCCGGCCGACCGCAACTGTGTCTTCCTGATCGACGGCCTCGGCTGGGAGCAGATCAAGGCCCACCCGGACGAGGCGCCCTATCTGCACGGGCTCCTCGGCACCTCGCGCGGCGGCACCGGACGCCCGCTCACCGCCGGCTACCCGGCGACCACCGCGACCTCCCTCGCCTCCGTCGGCACCGGTCTCCCGCCGGGCGCCCACGGCCTGCCCGGCTACACCGTGCGCAACCCGGCCACCGGCGAGCTGATGAACCAGCTCCGCTGGCAGCCGTGGACCTCCCCCGGCCCCTGGCAGCCGTACCCCACGATCTTCCGGCTCGCCGACGAGGCGGGCGTGCACGCCGCCCAGGTGTCCTCGCCGACCTTCCAGAACACCCCGCTGACCAAGGTCGCGCTCAGCGGCGGAACGTTCCACGGGCGGCTGACCGGCGAGGAGCGCATGGACCTCGCCGCCGAGCAGCTCGCCGCCGGCGACCGCTCCCTGGTCTACACCTATTACGCCGAGCTGGACGGCGCAGGCCACCGCTACGGCGTCGCCTCCGACACCTGGCGCGGCCAGCTCATGTACGTCGACCGGCTCGTCCAGCGCCTGGCCGAGCAGCTGCCGGCGCGGAGCGCGCTCTACGTCACCGCCGACCACGGCATGGTCGACGTGCCCTTCGACGAGCAGCACCGCATCGACTTCGACGAGGACTGGGAGCTGCGCGCCGGGGTCGCCCTGCTGGGCGGCGAGGGCCGCGCCCGCCACGTCTACGCCGTACCGGGCGCCGCGGCCGACGTCCTGACCTGCTGGCGCGAGGTGCTCGGCGAGCAGTTCTGGGTGGCCTCTCGGGACGAGGCGATCGCCGCGGGCTGGTTCGGGCCCCGGATCGACGAGCGGGTGTACGACCGGCTCGGCGACGTGATCGCGGCCGCCCGCGACGACGTCCTGCTCATCGCCTCCGAGCGGGAGCCCAAGGAGTCGGCGATGGTCGGCAACCACGGTTCCATGACCCCTGCCGAGCAGCTCGTCCCGCTGCTCGAAGTACGCTCCTGACGCCCCGCACCCTCCCCTCCGCCACCTCCTTCTCCGCCTCCTTCTCCACCGAAAGGTGCTCAACTCCCCATGCCCGAGCTGGTGTTCTTCTCCGGAACCATGGATTGCGGGAAGTCGACGCTGGCTCTCCAGATCGAGCACAACCGCTCCGCGCGCGGCCTCCAGGGCATGATCTTCACCCGCGACGACCGCGCGGGCCAGGGCAAGCTCTCCTCCCGGCTCGGCCTGGTCACCGACGCGGTCGAGGTCGAGGACGGCCAGGACCTGTACGCGTACCTGGTCGACCACCTTTCCCAGGGCGGCCGCGCGGACTATGTGATCGCGGACGAGGCGCAGTTCCTCGCCGAGGAGCAGATCGACCAGCTCGCGCGCGTGGTCGACGACCTTGGCATAGACGTCTACGCCTTCGGCATCACCACCGACTTCCGCTCCAAGCTGTTCCCCGGCTCGCAGCGGCTCGTCGAGCTCGCCGACCGGGTCGAGGTCCTCCAGGTCGAGGCCCTGTGCTGGTGCGGCGCCCGCGCCACGCACAACGCCCGCACGGTGGGCGGCGTCATGGTCGTCGAGGGCGCGCAGGTCGTGGTCGGCGACGTCAACCAGGCCGACACCATCGGCTACGAGGTCCTGTGCCGCCGCCACCACCGACGCCGTATGACAGCGGCCTCGGCCCACGCGGCGGCCCTGTCACCGGACGTACTGCCGGTGCAGCACCTCTAGGGACCGTTCTCAGCGCGGCCCCTGGATCAGCGCGAAGCGAGCCCCCTCCGGGTCCGCGACGGTCGCCACGCGCCCGTGGGCGCTCTCGCGGGCCGGTGCGAGGACATGCCCGCCCAGGTCGGTGACGAGGGCGAGCGCGGCATCCGTGTCGGCCACCTCGAAGTACGTCATCCAGTGCGGCCCCCGGTCCCGGGGCAGCGCGTTGCCCACACCGTGGATGCCGGCCACCGGGCGCCCGGCGATGTGCAGGGTGACGTAGTCGAAGTCGGCAGAGACCTCCGCCTCCTGCTCGTAGCCGAACACCGTCTCGTAGAACTTGGCGACCCCGGTGGTCTCGAAGGTCAGCAGCTCGTTCCAGGCGGGCGTGCCCGGCACGCCGGTGATGCCGGTGCCGAGGTGGGCCGCCGCCTGCCAGACGCCGAAGACCGCGCCGGTGGGGTCCGAGCCGATCGCCAGGCGCCCGGCGTCCGCCGCGTCCAGCGGGCCGACGCCGATCGTGCCGCCGCACAGGCGCACCGTTTCGGCGGTGGAGTCCACGTCGTCCGAGGCGAGGTACGGCGTCCAGGCCACCGGCAGATGGCGGTCCGGCGGCAGTTGGCCGATTCCGGCCACCTCACGCCCGTCGAGCACGGCCCGGACGTAGGGGCCGAGCTGCTGCGGACCGGGTTGGAATTCCCAACCGAACAACTCGGTGTAGAACTCCTGGGTCGCCGTCAACCCGTGCACCATCAGACTCACCCAGCAGGGTGTGCCGGGCGCGTACCGAGCGTGCGCTGTGCCGCCGGGTTCGGCCGACCCACGTGCCTCGGTCATCGTCACCTTCTCCTCGGCCTTGGTGGTGGCCGTGTCGCTTCCGCCCTCGGAGGATGCCTGATGGGGGGTTTCTCATCGGTTTACGCGCGGTTGTCGCCGTATGTCGATCGTCTGTACGGCATGTGCTCGAACCCGTACGCCTCGTGACCGAGGCTGTCCGGCCGAGCAGAGTAGCCGGACATGGACGTGGGGGCCACCCCGTGCGCGAGGATGGGGGCCATGAACGCCATCATCTCCGCATCCGAACTCGCGAGCGACCTGGCCGGGGAGCACCCGCCGGTCGTCCTCGACGTCCGCTGGCAGCTCAGCGTGGCCAAGGCGGCGGGCGAGCCGCCGTTCGACGGCCGGGTCGCCTACGAGGCCGGGCATGTGCCCGGCGCGGTCTACGTCGACCTGGACCGGGAGCTGGCGGGGGCGCCCGGCGCCGCCGGCCGGCATCCGCTGCCCGACCTCGCGGAGTTCGGCGCCGCGATGCGCCGCGCGGGTGTCTCGGCGGCCCGCCCGGTGGTCGTGTACGACGGCGGACAGGGCTGGGCGGCGGCCCGCGCATGGTGGCTGCTGCGCTGGACGGGTCACCCGGACGTGCGGGTTCTGGACGGCGGGTTGCCGCGGTGGAGCGGAGACCTCTCGGTCGACGTCCCCGCGCGCGTGGAGGGCGACTTCGAGCCGGTCGCGGGCGCCGCGGGCCTGCTCGACGCGGACGACGCCGCCGCGCTCGCCCGCTCCGGAGTGCTGTTCGACGCGCGCGCGGGGGAGCGCTACCGGGGCGAGGTCGAGCCGATCGACCGAGTCGGCGGGCACATCCCGGGGGCCGTTTCCGCGCCGACGAACGAGAACGTGGGCCCGGACGGCCGCTTCCTGCCCGCGGAGGAACTGCACGACCGCTTCAAGGCGCTGGGGGCGTCCGACGGCGCCGAGGTGGGCGTGTACTGCGGTTCGGGCGTCTCCGGCGCCCACGAGGTGCTGGCACTGGCCGTGGCGGGCGTCCCGGCGGCGCTGTACGTGGGTTCCTGGTCGGAGTGGTCCTCGGACCCGTCCCGGCCGGTCGCCGTGGGTCCCGACCCGCAGTGACTTTCCTCGCACACGCTACGTACGGGAGGGCCGCACCGAACAGGTGCGGCCCTCCCGTACGTATGAACCGGTGTGCGAACCGTTGCGAGTGAACCCGCGGGCGCCTCGACCGAGGCGCCCGACTCGGGCTCACCGCTGCCGTGCGGCGGCTTACTCCTGCTTCTTGCGCCGGGTCCCGAACACGATCTCGTCCCAGCTCGGCACCGCGGCGCGGCGGCCCGGACGGACGCCGTCCGCCTCGGCCTGACGGTCGGTGGCACCGATCAGCCGGTCGCGATGGCTGCCGACGGAGCGCGGCATGAGGACGTCGGCGTAGGCGGACCCCGCGGAGGCGGCGGGCGCCGGGGGCTCCTCGGCCTCCGGTTCCTGCTCCTCGGGCTCCTCGGGGGCCTCGGCCGGACGCTCCGGGACCACCATGTCGCCCCGGAAGCTCGGCACCGCCTCCAGCAGGCTGGTCAGCGAGTCCCGCTCCCGCTCGCCGGTGATCTCCTCGGCCGGCTCGGACGGCTGGGCGGGCAGGCTCGGCCGCTCCAGCGCGCGGTCCATCGAACGGTCGCGCGGCAGACGGGCGATACGCGGGACGAACGGAAAGCTGGGCTCCGGCGCGGCGAGGTCGTCGGACTCGCCGATCAGCGAGCGCGCCTCGTCGTCGACGGCCTGGACGAGCCGCCGGGGCGGGTCGTACGTCCAGCTCGCCGAGTGCGGTTCGCCCGCGACCCGGTAGACCAGCAGGACCTCCCAGGTGCCGTCGTCGCGGCGCCAGGAGTCCCACTGGACGGTGTCCTTCTCGGCGCCGCGCAGCAGCAGCCGCTCCTGGACGGCCTCGCCGAGCTGGGGACCCGCGTTCTCACCGGGCCGGCGCACGGGCGTCTTGCGGGCCCGCTCGGCCATGAAGGCACGCTCGGCCAGCACGGGGCCCTCGAACCGGCGTACGCGGTCGACGGGGATGCCCGCCATCTGCGCGACCTCTTCCGCGGTCGCGCCGGCACGTATGCGTGCCTGGATGTCGCGGGGGCGGAGATGGCTCTCCACCTCGATCTCGATCTGGCCGAGGCGGGGACGGTCGCCGCGGACAGCTGCGCGCAGACGCTCGTCGATCGGAAGCGTGTACTCCGTGCTGTCCGCAGCCTTCAGCACCAGCCGTGTGCCGTCATTCGAGACGGCCACGACACGCAGTTCGGGCATGGGGACCTCCCGGGTGGTGCCTGCCGACGTCACGTGCGTCGCTGCTTCCGCTAGTCGAGTGTGGCCTGCCCGGGTGCAGCCTGCCACAACCTTGCCGAGTTGCCCGGCGTGTCGGGCACGGGCCCTGGATCGCCGTTATGGCACGGTTACCTATTCGCCACGCTAAGTCACCAACGCCGTCACCCTGTGCAACTAGCCCCCCTCTTGGCGGTCCAGCGCGGCCCCGGACACCCCGAAGGGAGGCCGGGCCCAGGGCTCGCAACAGTACTCCATTTGGGCCACGTGCGTGGATTGGCACGCCGCCCAACTTCTGGCAAGAACCGGGACTTGGCCGCCGTGAAGCGCTTTCGGTGATCTTGGAAGTGGCGTACTTCACGCAATCTCCGGAATCACCCGAAGCATCCGCTACGCCCCCAACACCCTCCGCAGGTAGTCGTTCTGGAACCGGCGGTCGGGGTCCAGCCGGTCCCGCAGCGCGGTGAACTCGCCGAAGCGCGGGTACACCCGGGAGAAGTACTCGGCGTCCCGCGTGTGGACCTTGCCCCAGTGCGGTCGGCCCTCGTGCGCGGTCAGGATGCGCTCGGCGGCGGTGAAGTACGCCTGGTAGGGCGTGCCCTTGACCATGTGGACGGCGATGTAGGCGCTGTCCCGGCCGGAGGCGGTGGACAGTGTGATGTCGTCGGCCGGCGCGGTGCGCACCTCCACGGGGAAGCTGACCCGAAGGCCGGACCGCTCGATCGTCGTCCTCAGTTCGCGCAGCGCCCCGGTGACGGCCGCGCGCGGGAGGGCGTACTCCATCTCCACGAAACGCACCCGGCGCGGGGACGTGAAGACCTTGTACGGGATGTCGGTGTAGGTGCGCGCGGAGAGGGCCTTGCTGGAGAGCCGGGCGATCGACGGGATCGTGCCGGGCGCCGCGCGGCCGACCCACTGGGCCACCTGGAAGACGCCGTTGGAGAGGAACTCGTCCTCGATCCAGCCCGGGACCTGGCCCACCGGCCTGCGCGGGCCCGCGCTGCGGTTGTTGCGCTTGGTGTTGGTGCTGCCGGTGTGCGGGAACCAGTAGAACTCGAAGTGCTCGTTCTCGGCCCAGAGTTCGTCGAAGTCGGCGAGCACCCGGTCGAACGGCATCGGCTCCTCGCGCGCGGTGAGCAGGAAGATCGGCTCCACGGCGAAGGTGATCGCGGTGACGATCCCCAGCGCGCCGAGACCGATCCGGGCGGCCGCGAAGACCTCCGGGTTCTCCTTCTCGGAGCAGGTGAGCACCGAGCCGTCGGCCGTGACCAGCTCCAGGCCCTTGATCTGCGCGGCGATCGAGGCGGACTCGCGGCCCGTGCCGTGCGTGCCGGTGCTGGTGGCCCCCGACACCGTCTGCTCCATGATGTCGCCCATGTTCGTGAGCGACAGACCCTCGCGCGCGAGGGCCATGTTGAGTCTCTTGAGCGGTGTGCCGGCCTCCACCGTGACGGTCATCTCGTCGCGGTCGATGCCGCGGATCCCGGTCAGCAGCTGAGGGCGGATCAACACACCGTCCGTGGCGGCGATCGACGTGAAGGAGTGGCCGGTGCCGACCGCCTTCACCTTCAGCCCGTCCTCGGCGGCCCCGCGCACGGCCTCGGCCAGTTCGTCGACGGACGCGGGGGTGACCTCCCGCGCGGGCCGGGCGGTCACATTGCCGCCCCAGTTACGCCACGTGCCGTTCTTCGCGCTCGCTGTGCTGCTCAACGGTGCCTCCCCGACCCGGCGCCGGCCTGCTGAGCCGGCGGTACCCCAGGAATCCGACCGCGACCGCGACGGCCCCGGCGACCGCCGGAACCCCGTACCCGGCCTGTGCACCGGCCGCGTCGATGACCCAGCCGGCGATGGAGGAGCCGAGCGCCACCCCGACCGCGAGCCCGGTGCTGATCCAGGTCATGCCCTCGGTCAATTGTGCGCGTGGTACGTGCTCTTCGATGAGGGACATCGTGGTGATCATCGTGGGAGCGATGGCCAGGCCCGCAACGAACAGCGCCACGGCCAGAAACGGCAAGTTTCCGACCAGTAGGAGGGGGATCATACTCACGGCCATCATGAACACGCCCAGCAGCCAGCGTCGTTCCGGTGCCCCCTGGGGGCGCAGCAGCCCGAACACCAGCCCGGCGACGCAGGAGCCGGCCGCGTAGAGCGCCAGGACGACGCTCGCGGCGCCCTTGTGGCCCTGCTCGTCGGCGAAGGCGACGGTGACCACGTCGACCGCCCCGAAGATCGTCCCCGTCGCCACGAAGGTGGCCACCAGGACCTGGAGGCCGGGGGAGCGCAGCGCGCTGCCGGCGCCGTGCTGCGCGCGCGGGTGCGGCGCCGGCTCGGTGCCCCGCTGGGCGGTCAGCCAGAAGACCCCGACCGCGAGGAAGCAGCCCGCGAGCAGCGGGCCCGCCTCCGGGAACCAGGCGGTCGACAGACCGATCGAGATGATCGGGCCGAAGATGAAACACACCTCGTCCACCACGGACTCGAACGAGTACGCGGTGTGCAGCTGCGGGGTGCCCCGGTAGACGGCCGCCCAGCGGGCCCGGACCATCGCGCCGAGGCTCGGCACGGCTCCGATGCCCGCGGAGCACACGAACAGCACCCAGTCCGGCCACCGGAAGTGGGCGGCCAGCAGCAGCCCGGCCGCGGCCGCCAGCGCGACCAGCGTCGCGGGGCGCAGCACCCGGCGCTGCCCGTGCTGGTCCACCAGACGCGAGATCTGCGGTCCGACGAGCGCGGCCGACAGCGCGATGGTCGCCGACAGGGCGCCCGCGAGGCCGTAGCGCCCGGTGAGCTGGGAGACCATCGTGACCACGCCGATGCCCATCATCGACAGCGGCATCCGGCCGAGGAACCCCGCGGCGGCGAAGCCCTTGGAGCCGGGGGCGGCGAACAGGGCGCGGTACGGGCTGGGCACGGCGGTCTCCGGGGGTCCGGTCACGCGCGCGTGCGGCTTCGCGCGGCATGAAGGAGGGCGGCTCGTAGGCCTTCGGTCACGCTCGGTAAGGCGTAAAGGTGGCCCATACAGCTTACGAGTTAGGTAACCCTAACGCACCACTCGCGCACCGCCCGACGCAGCCGGCGGCCCCGGGCGGCGCGCTGGCCCGCCCCCCCCCCGCCGTTTCCCGGCCGTCAGCGCCGGGTGGCAGGATCGACTCCATGCCAGACGCGCTCGATGCCACCCCCTACGACGCCCTGCTCCTGCTCTCCTTCGGCGGCCCGGAAGGCCCGGACGACGTGGTCCCGTTCCTGGAGAACGTGACGCGAGGGCGCGGCATCCCCAAGGAACGCCTCAAGGAAGTCGGGCAGCACTACTTCCTGTTCGGCGGGGTCAGCCCCATCAACGACCAGAACCGCGCCCTGCTGGACGCCCTGCGCAAGGACTTCGCCGACCACGGCCTGGACCTGCCAATTCATTGGGGCAACCGCAACTGGGCCCCGTACCTGACGGACACCCTGCGCGAGATGGTCGCGGGCGGCCACCGCCGCATCCTCGTCCTCGCCACCAGCGCCTACGCCTCGTACTCGGGCTGCCGCCAGTACCGCGAGAACCTCGCCGACTCGCTGGCCGCCCTGGAGGCCGAGGGCCTGCCGCTGCCGACGATCGACAAGCTGCGGCACTACTTCAACCACCCGGGCTTCCTGGAGCCCATGATCGACGGCGTGCTCGAGTCCCTCGCCGACCTCCCCGAGGACATCCGCGACGGCGCCCACCTCGCCTTCACCACCCACTCGATCCCGAACGCCTCGGCCGACACCTCCGGCCCCGTCGAGGACCACGGCGACGGCGGTGCGTACGTGCGCCAGCACCTGGACGTCGCGCGGCTGATCGCCGACGCCGTCCGTGAGCGCACCGGTGTCGACCACCCCTGGCAGCTCGTCTACCAGTCCCGCTCCGGCGCCCCGCACATCCCCTGGCTGGAGCCCGACATCTGCGACCACCTGGAGGAGCGGCACGCGGCCGGCGTCCCGGCGGTCGTGATGGCCCCCATCGGCTTCGTCTCCGATCACATGGAGGTCCTCTACGACCTCGACACGGAGGCGACGGCCAAGGCCGAGGAGCTGGGCCTGCCGGTGCGCCGCTCGGCCACCGTCGGCGCCGACCCGCGCTTCGCCGCCGCCGTCCGCGACCTCGTCCTGGAGCGCGCCGCCGCCGAGAGCGGGCGGCAGGTCACCCCGTGCGCCCTGGGCACGCTCGGCGCGAGCCACGACCTGTGCCCCGTCGGCTGCTGCCCCGCCCGGGCGCCCCGGCCCGCCGCCGCGGGCGCCGACAGCCCCTACGCGTGAGGAACCCCGTGACCGACCCCCTCCACACGGACCTGCTCGCCCTCGCCCGCGAGGCCGCCCGCCGGGCCGGCGAGCTGCTGCGCGACGGCCGCCCGGCCGACCTCGCGGTCGCCGCCACCAAGTCGAGCCCCATCGACGTGGTCACCGAGATGGACATCGCGGCCGAGAAGCTGATCACCGGCCTGATCGCCGAGCACCGCCCCGACGACGGCTTCCTCGGCGAGGAGGGCGCCTCCAGCGAGGGCAGCACCGGCATCCGCTGGGTGATCGACCCGCTCGACGGCACGGTGAACTACCTGTACGGCCTCCCCACCTGGGCCGTCTCCATCGCGGCCGAGCAGGACGGCGAGGCCGTCGTCGGCGTCGTCGAGATCCCGATGCGCGGCGAGACGTACCACGCGGTGCGCGGCGGCGGGGCCCGGGCGACCGGCGCCTGGGCCGGCGAGCGCGTCCTGGCCTGCCGGCCCCCGGCACCCCTCGACCAGTCCCTGGTCTCCACCGGCTTCAACTACGTCGCCGAGGTCCGCGCCCACCAGGCCGACGTCGCGCAGCGGCTGATCCCGCTCCTGCGGGACATCCGGCGCAGCGGTTCGGCCGCCGTCGACCTGTGCGACGTGGCGGTCGGCCGTCTCGACGGCTACTACGAGCGCGGGCTGCACCCCTGGGACCTCGCGGCGGGCGACCTCATCGCCCGGGAGGCGGGCGCGCTGACCGGTGGACGCCCCGGAGAGCGCCCGGCACGCGATCTGGCGATCGCCGCCACCCCGGCCGTCTTCGAGCCCCTCCAGCGCCTGCTGGAGGACTTCGGCGCCTGGCACGACTGATCGCTCGCCCCGCATACGCGAAGGGGCCCCGGCGCTGGATTCGCCGGGGCCCCTCCGTCGTACGTACGAACCGCTCAGACGCTTGTGGCGCCGACCTCCACACCGTGTTCGGCGGCGAGGCGTCGCAGGTCGTCGAGCTCTGCCTGCTCCACCTCGGCGAGGAAGTCGTCGCCCTCGTCACGAGCCCGGGTCAGATCGGACTCGGTCGCCCTTATGCGCTGCAGAAGTCCTGCGGTGAATGCGTCCATGCTGCGCCCCCTCGTCCTTGGGTCGTGGGTCGGTGGCACGGGGGTGTGCCGGTTGGGAAGGGGCGATCACGTCTCCAGCAGATGCCCGGCGCGCTGCCCTGCCGGGCGGCCACGGTGCCGGACACCCACGCCCGCTCTGCGGAAAGCGGACCGGAGTGCCACATGGTGGTGTGGCACATGCAGAGCGTGATCGCGGGGTGTAAAGCCGTCCTCCCCCCGCTCTCTTCCACGGAAACCTCAACCGCACGAGAAAATCTCGCATTCCCGGGCCTCACACCCGCCCTTCATGCCGCCCTCACCGTCTTACCGCCGACTTATGGCCGAAAAGGGCAGGATGGGATGCACACACTCACCAGCACCCCTGCCCACGCGCGCTCACCGAGCGCTACGCGGGTGGACACAGGAAGGACAAGCGACGTGCGCGTACTCGTCGTCGAGGACGAGCAGCTGCTCGCCGATGCGGTGGCCACCGGACTGCGCCGGGAGGCCATGGCCGTCGACGTCGTGTACGACGGTGCGGCCGCCCTGGAGCGCATCGGCGTCAACGACTACGACGTGGTCGTCCTCGACCGCGACCTCCCCCTCGTGCACGGCGACGACGTCTGCCGCAAGATCGTCGAGCTGGGCATGCCCACGCGCGTGCTGATGCTCACGGCGTCGGGCGACGTCAGCGACCGGGTCGAGGGCCTGGAGATCGGCGCCGACGACTACCTCCCCAAGCCCTTCGCCTTCAGCGAGCTGATCGCACGCGTGCGTGCCCTCGGCCGGCGCACCAGCGTGCCGCTGCCGCCCGTCCTGGAGCGCGCCGGCATCAAGCTCGACCCCAACCGCCGCGAGGTCTTCCGCGACGGCAAGGAGGTCCAGCTCGCGCCCAAGGAGTTCGCCGTCCTGGAAGTGCTGATGCGCAGCGAGGGTGCCGTCGTCTCCGCGGAACAGCTCCTGGAGAAGGCGTGGGACGAGAACACCGACCCGTTCACCAACGTCGTACGCGTGACCGTCATGACCCTCCGCCGCAAGCTGGGCGAACCCCCGGTGATCGTGACGGTGCCCGGCTCCGGCTACCGGATCTGATCCCCGTGGCAGCGACGCCCGCGCCTCCCCAGGCGCCTCCGAAGCCCACTTGGGACCCCCGGAGGCCGCAGCCCAACCTCCCGTGGCTGCGCCCGACCATCCGGATACGCCTCACGCTGCTGTACGGCGGCATGTTCCTGATCGCCGGCATCCTGCTGCTGTCGATCATCTACCTGCTCGCCGCCCAGGCCATCAGCACGGGCAACCAGCCGCCGTTCAAGATCGTGAGTCTCGGCGTCAACGACGAGATCAAGGTCGCCAGCGCCGACTGCCCCGCGGTCAACCAGGCCAACGCGACCAGCCTGACGCTCACCCAGTTCAACACCGCGATCAGCGCCTGCATCGACCACCAGCGCCAGGTCGCCCTGGACAACCTGCTCAGCCGCTCGCTGCTGGCCCTCCTCGGCCTCGCCGTGATCGCCTTCGCCTTCGGCTACGCGATGGCCGGACGGGTCCTGTCCCCGCTCGGCCGGATCACCCGCACCGCCCGCGCGGTGGCGGGCTCGGACCTCTCCCGCCGGATCGAGCTGGACGGCCCGGACGACGAGCTGAAGGAGCTGGCCGACACCTTCGACGACATGCTGGAGCGCCTCCAGCGGGCCTTCACGGCCCAGCAGCGCTTCGTCGGCAACGCCTCGCACGAGCTGCGGACACCGCTGGCGATCAACCGCACGCTGCTCGAGGTGCACCTGTCCGATCCGGGCGCGCCCGTGGAGCTTCAGCAGCTCGGCAAGACCCTGCTGGCCACCAACGAGCGCAGCGAGCAGCTCGTGGAGGGCCTGCTGCTGCTCGCCCGCAGCGACAACCAGATAGTCGAGCGCAAGCCGGTCGACCTCGCCGAGGTCGCCGAGCAGGCCGTCGACCAGGTGCACGCGGAGGCGGACGCCAAGGGCGTGACGATCCGCGGCGAGCAGAAGCCGGCGGTCGTCCAGGGCAACGGCGTCCTGCTGGAGCGCATCGCCCTGAACCTGGTGCAGAACGCCGTGCGCTACAACGTGCCGGAGGACGGCTGGGTCGAGGTCACCACCGAGGTCCAGCACGGCCAGGCGGTCCTGGTCGTGTCCAACACGGGACCGGTCGTCCCGGCGTACGAGGTCGACAACCTCTTCGAGCCCTTCCGGCGGCTGCGTACGGAGCGCACGGGGAGCGACAAGGGGGTCGGGCTCGGGCTGTCCATCGTGCGGTCCGTGGCCCGGGCGCACGGCGGGCACATCACGGCCCAGCCGCGCGAGGGAGGAGGCCTCGTGATGCGGGTCACCCTTCCCGTCTGAGACCATGTCGCCGACACACGCGGGGATGTTCGCTTTGCGCGGAATTTTCAGGGCTCGCCCCTGACACTTCCGTGTGTGATCGATCACAAGGGCGAATTTCCGGCCATCTACTCTCCGTGATCATGGAGGGCGTCGGAAGGCCCGGAAAATCCGGGTTTTCGGGGGTCCTGATCACGGGAAGTACACGGTGAGACGCCTTTGAAGTGCGGCAACGGGACCGTGTACGGTCCCGATCGCCATCCAAGCCGATCACTCTTGAGGAGTCCGGTTGGGTGTCGATTGAGTAACAGACCTTGATGTGAGGCAAAATCTCCGCCTCGAGGCGGGCACAAGTCCGGCCTCTCACGCGTTACGTGCGCTGGAGACACCGCAGACACCCAGAGGGGGAGAGGCGAAATGGCAACCGATTACGACACCCCACGCAAGACCGATGACGATGTCGATTCCGACAGCCTTGAGGAGCTGAAGGCACGGCGGAACGACAAGTCCGCCTCCGCTGTCGACGTCGACGAGTTCGAGGCCGCGGAGGGCCTTGAGCTGCCCGGCGCCGACCTCTCCAACGAGGAGCTGGCGGTCCGAGTACTGCCCAAGCAGCAGGACGAGTTCACTTGCATGAGCTGTTTCCTGGTGCACCACCGCAGCCAGCTGGCCCGGGAGAAGAACGGTCAGCCGATCTGCCGCGACTGCGACTGAGGCGGGGTCGGCCGTGACTGGCTCGACCCCTTCCCGGAAGCGCCGCTTCTCCTTGCCGGGAGCGGACAAAGGGCCCTCCGAAGGCCCTCACGGCGTGCGTGACGACGAGCGAGGCTCATCCGGCAAGGGAGTGACCCCTGCGGGATCGGCCTCGCTCGGAACGGCAGGTGACGGGGCTGACCTCCCGGCGCCGCGCCAGGAAACCGCGGCCGTCGCCAGGCGACGTGCCGCGGTCATCCGCGAGAAGGCCAGGGACCTGGCCCGGGAAGGCGTCCGCAAGGGCGGTGACCGTGCCAGGGCGGCCCTGGCCTACCTCACCGACCGCATCATCGAGATCGCCCCCAGAATCCCCGTACGGGACCTTCAGACGCTCCGCAGACAGTTTCCGGGGTTGGGGCCCGAGGACCTCGCGGACAAGCTCGTGGCGGGCGCGGCGAACGCCACGTCCACGGTCGGCGCCGGCATCGGGGCGGCCGCGATGCTCCCCGTGCCGCCCGCGATGCCCACCGAACTGGCCGCGGAGATCACCGGCGTCGCCGCGATCGAGCTGAAGCTGATCGCGGAACTCCACGAGGTCTACGGCGTACGGCCGCCCGGCAACCTCAAGGACCGCAGCACCGCGTATCTGCGCTCCTGGTCCGGTGAACGCGGCGTCGACCCGCTGAAGCCGTCCACGATCAACTCCGCGCTCGGCGGCCAGATGCGGCGCGAGCTGCGCCAGCAGGTCATGAAGCGCATGGTCCGCGACCTGCCGAACCTCATGCCGTTCCTGGTGGGCGCCGCCGTCGGCGCGCTCATGAACCGGCGGGACACCAGAAAGCTGGCCGCGAAGATCCGGACCGATCTGCGCAAGGCGCAGGTGCCGTGGGACGCGCTGCCGGACCTGCCGCGCCTGGAGAAGCCCGCGGACGCGCTGGACATGGAACAGCTCCCCGGGAATCCCAGGGAGCTGGGGTACTGAGGAGTTCCGGCGCGCGGATCCCCCCCCGCGAAGGCTCCGCGCGGCGCGTTGAGAGGCGCGCTGCCTAGGCCGCGGCCTCCCGCGCCGACACCAGGGCCTGCGCCAGCCGCTCCGGCTCGCGCGTCGACAGGTACAGGTACGGCGTCGGGTCCTGCGGGTCGGTGACCTGCACGCGCAGTGCCGTCGGGATGTAGGCGCGCAGCAGCAGGAACGCGCGCGTGTCGGCCTTGTACGTGCGCCAGGCGCGCGCCTCCTCCGCGTCCAGGACCTCCGCCTCGCCCAGGGCCGTCACCGGGATCTTCGCCTCGCCGGCGATCAGCGAGTCGCCCACGACCCGGATGCGGACCGAGCCGTAGGAGCTGGCCACGACCGCCGCGGCCGCGGTGCCGCCGACCAGACCGCCCAGCAGCGGCAGGGTGCCGAACGGCAGCAGGATCAGGGCGAAGGAGACGCCCACGAGGAACGACACCAGCCACCAGGAGCGGGGGGCGGTGAGGCGTTCTTCGTAGGAGGTGGCGGAGAGCTGCATGCAGCCAAGCTTGGCACGGTGTCCGGATCGGGCGGACGCGCGGGTAAGGTCTGCGGCTGTGAGTGGTACTTCCGCAGCTCTTCAACCTCCGGCCGACGCCGGGAAACCCGTTCGGCACCCCGATGCCCCCGCGCCCGGTGAGCTGCTCGGTGCCCACTACGAACAGTGTTTCGGGTGTGGCGGCGGGCAGTCGCACGGGCTGCACCTGGCGGCGCGGGCCGGCGAGGGGGTGACCGTCACCGCCGAGTTCACCGTCCAGCCCGCCCACCAGGGGGCGCCTGGGCTCGCCCACGGCGGTGTGCTGGCCACCGCCCTCGACGAGACGCTCGGCTCGCTGAACTGGCTGCTGCGGACGATCGCCGTGACCGGGCGGCTGGAGACCGACTTCGTCCGGCCGGTGCCCGTGGGCACCACGCTGTACCTGGAGGCCGAGGTGACGGCGGTGGCTCGGCGGAAGATCTACTCGACCGCCACCGGCCGGATCGGCGGCCCCGACGGGCCGGTCGCCGTCCGTGCCGACGCGCTCTTCATCGAGGTCGCCGTGGAGCACTTCGTGCACCACGGCCGCGAGGAGGAGATCCGGGCCGCGATGAGCGACCCGGACCGGATCCGGCGCACCCGCGCCTTCGAGGTGAACCCGTGAGCCGTGCCCCGCTGGACGTCCTGATCCGCCGCGTCGACCCCGACGTACCGCTTCCGGCGTACGAGCACCCCGGGGACGCGGGGGCCGATCTGCGGACCACCGAGGCCTGCGAACTGGCGCCGGGGGAGCGGGCGGTGCTGCCGACGGGGGTGTCCGTCGCGCTGCCCGAGGGGTACGCGGCCTTCGTGCACCCGCGGTCGGGGCTCGCCGCCCGGTGCGGAGTCGCGCTCGTGAATGCCCCGGGGACGGTTGATGCCGGGTACCGTGGGGAGATCAAGGTGATCGTGGTGAATCTCGACCCGCGCGAGTCCGTGCGGTTCGAGCGCTTCGACCGGATTGCCCAACTGGTTGTCCAGCAGGTCGAGAGGGTCCGCTTCCAGGAGGTGGCGGAACTTCCCGATTCGGCACGGGCCGCGGGGGGCTTCGGGTCCACCGGCGGGCATGCCGCGGTGGGCGGTGCAAGCGGTCAGGCCGCCAAGGGCGGCACTGTGGGTGGGTATCGATACGCTTCGGTCGTATCCGACCGGGAAGGACAGTGACGTGTTCGGACGTCGCAAGAAGAAGGGTGCCGCCGAGGACGCGGCCGGCGAGGCCGAGCAGGTCGTCGACAGTGTCGACACTGAGGCGGACGAAGAGGTAACCGGCGAGCGCGAGCGCGTCCGGCTCGAACCGGAGCCGCGGCCCGACGGGCCGTGGGACGACTCCGAGGTCCGCGACCCGGCCGAGGGCCGGGTGGACCTGGGCGGTCTGTTCGTGCCGGGTGTCGACGGCATGGAGCTGCGGGTCGAGGTCGCGGGCGACGCGATCGTCGCGGCCACCGTCGTGCTGCGCGACAGCGCCATCCAGCTCCAGGCCTTCGCCGCACCCAAGCGCGAGGGCATCTGGGGCGAGGTGCGCGAGGAGATCGGCTCCGGCATCACCCAGCAGGGTGGCATCATCGACGAGGTCGAGGGCCCCCTGGGCTGGGAGCTGCGGGCCCAGGTGCCGGTGCAGCTGCCGGACGGCACGGGCGGCTTCCACGTCGTACGGTTCGTCGGCGTGGACGGTCCCCGCTGGTTCCTGCGCGGTGTGATCTCGGGTCAGGGCGCGGTGCAGCCGCAGGCCGCCGGGCTGCTCGAGCAGATCTTCCGGGACACGGTCGTGGTCCGCGGCGAGGGCCCGATGGCGCCTCGCGACCCGATCGTCCTCAAGCTGCCGAACGACGCGCAGATGGTGCCGGAGGGTGTCCAGCAGCAGGAGGAGGGCTCGCGCTTCTCCGGCGGCATGGGCCAGCTCCAGCGCGGACCGGAGATCACCGAGGTCCGCTGACCGCACGGCAGGCACACGACTGAAAGGGCCGCATCCCGCTCCGGGGTGCGGCCCTTCGTCATGCCGTCGTCATGCCCTTCACCGCGCCCTCGCCGTGCCGCCCCGTCAGGCCGGGGCCGCGCGGACCCTTGACGGCGGATTGGTCTGTACCTATGGTCTCGGCTCAACGCCTCGTTCATAAGGGCACTCTGTGTTCACATACGAGAACGAACGGAGCTGCTGTGCGCCGAACCGCATCCGCAATCCTTGTGACCGTCACCGCCCTCGTGCTGGCGGTCCTCGCGCCACCCGACACTCCTCGCGCCGAGGCCGCCCCCGCCGTCTTCGCCCACCCCGGGGTCACGGTCTCCCGGGGACAACTGGACTTCGTCCGCACCCAGGTCGCCTCCGGGGCCCAGCCCTGGAAGGGCGCCTTCGACCAGATGCTGGCGAGCAGGTACGCCGACCTCAATCGGGCCCCCAAGCCCCGCGCGGTCGTCGAGTGCGGTTCGTACTCGAACCCCAACTACGGCTGCACCGACGAGCGGGAGGACGCCCTCGCCGCCTACACCGACGCCCTCGCCTGGTACATCACGCGGGACGAGCGGTACGCGCGCAAGGCCATCGAACTGATGGACGCCTGGTCCGCCGTCATCACGGACCACACCAACAGCAACGCGCCCCTCCAGACCGGCTGGGCCGGCTCCTCCTGGCCGAAGGCCGCCGAGATCATCAAGCACACCTACTCCGGGACCTGGGCGAACTCCGGCCGCTTCGCGACCATGCTGCGCAACGTCTATCTGCCCGAGGTGATCAACGGATCCAACTCCAACGGCAACTGGGAGCTGTCGATGATGGAGGCGGCCGTCGGCATCTCCGTCTTCCTCGAGGACCGGACGTCGTACGACAGGGCCATGGCCCGCTTCCGTACCCGCACCGCCGCCTACGTCTACCTCGCCTCCGACGGTGCTCTGCCGAAGACCGTGCCGAGCCAGAACCTCGACACGCGGGAGAAGATCGTCAACTACTGGCAGGGGCAGGGCACCTTCGTCACCGGATTGACCCAGGAGACCTGCCGCGATCTCACCCACACCGGGTACGGCATCTCCGCGATCTCGCACATCGCCGAGACCAGCCGGATCCAGGGCCAGGACCTGTACGGCACCGACGTCGGCGAGCGGCTGCGGCAGGCCCTGGGCTTCCAGTCCAGGTACCAGCTCGGTACGGCCGTCCCGAGCTGGCTGTGCGGCGGCTCGCTGACGCTGGGGCTCGGCCCGGTCACCGAGGTCGGATACAACGCCCTGCACCACCGGCTCGGCATCGCGATGACCAACACCCAGACCCTCACCGAGCGCAACCGTCCCGCGGGCACCAACAACCTCTTCGTCGCCTGGGAGACGCTGACCCACGCCGAGAATTCCGCGTGAACCGATCAGGGGGGCTCGTCCGATGAACGGGTGAGGGGCGGCGAGGCCAGGCACGGCATCCGGTCGCGTCAGGGTTGCGTCAAGGACGCCCCTCATCCTGCGGATGATCCCGTTTGTCGGAACTGTTGGCCGTAAGGTCGACGCTGCGTACGCAGCAGTTACTGGAAGACAATGAGGCCATGGCACGCGGCAAGCTTCGGATCTACCTCGGTGCGGCACCGGGTGTGGGCAAGACGTACGCGATGCTGTCCGAGGCGCACCGGCGGGTGGAGCGCGGCACGGACTGCGTCGTCGCGTTCGTGGAGCACCACGACCGCCCGCGCACCGAGGTGATGCTGCACGGCCTGGAGCAGGTCCCGCGCCGCGAGCTGGCCTACCGCGGCGCCGTCTTCACCGAGATGGACGTGGACGCCGTCCTCACCCGCCACCCCCACGTCGCCCTGGTCGACGAACTGGCCCACACCAACATCCCCGGCTCGCGCAACGCCAAGCGCTGGCAGGACGTGGAGGAGCTGCTGGCCGCCGGGATCGACGTGGTCTCGACCGTCAACATCCAGCACCTGGAGTCCCTCGGCGACGTCGTGGAGTCGATCACCGGGGTACGGCAGCAGGAGACCGTCCCCGACGAGTTCGTCCGGCGCGCCGACCAGATCGAACTGGTCGACATGTCCCCGCAGGCCCTGCGGCGGCGCATGGCCCACGGCAACATCTACCGGCCGGACAAGGTCGACGCGGCCCTGTCGAACTACTTCCGGCCCGGCAACCTGACCGCGCTGCGCGAGCTGGCCCTGCTCTGGGTGGCCGACCGGGTCGACGAGTACCTGAAGCAGTACCGCAGCGAGCACCGGGTGTCGGCGATCTGGGGCTCGCGGGAGCGGATCGTGGTCGGACTGACCGGTGGCCCGGAGGGGCGCACCCTCATCCGGCGGGCCGCCCGGCTCGCCGAGAAGGGCGCAGGCGGCGAGGTGCTCGCCGTGTACATAGCGCGCAGTGACGGGCTGACCTCCGCCTCGCCCAAGGAACTCGCGGTCCAGCGCACCCTCGTCGAGGACCTGGGCGGCACCTTCCACCACGTGGTCGGCGACGACATACCGGCCGCGCTGCTCGCCTTCGCCCGCGGGGTGAACGCCACCCAGATCGTCCTCGGCTCCTCGCGCCGCAAGGCCTGGCAGTACGTCTTCGGACCCGGCGTCGGCGCGACGGTCGCCCGGGAGTCGGGGTCCGACCTCGACGTGCACATCGTCACCCACGACGAGGTCGCCAAGGGGCGGGGGCTGCCGGTGGCCCGGGGCGCCCGGCTCGGGCGGTCCCGCATCATCTGGGGCTGGGTGATCGGACTGGCCGGTCCGGCGCTCCTGGCGGTCCTGCTGAACATCGTCGACCTGGGCCTCGCCAACGACATGCTGCTGTTCCTGGCGGTGACGGTGGCGGCCGCGCTGGCCGGCGGGCTGCTGCCGGCCCTGGCCTCGGCGGCGCTGGGCTCCCTGCTGCTGAACTACTACTACACCCCGCCCCTGCACCGCTGGACCATCGCCGACCCGAAGAACATCGTCGCCATCCTGATCTTCGTCGGGGTCGGCGTCTCGGTGGCCTCGGTGGTGGACCTGGCCGCCCGGCGCACCCACCAGGCGGCCCGGCTGAGAGCCGAGTCCGAGATCCTGTCCTACCTGGCCGGCAATGTGCTGCGCGGCGAGACCAGCCTGGAGGCACTGCTGGAGCGGGTGCGGGAGACCTTCGGCATGGAGTCGGCGGCGCTGCTGGAGCGGGCGGACGACCGGGCGCCGTGGACCTGCGCGGGCCACATGGGCGTCGGCCGGCCGGTCGAGCGGCCGGAGGACGCGGACGTGGACGTGCCCGTCGGCGACCACATGGCACTGGCGCTCACCGGCCGGGTGCTGCCCGCCGAGGACCGCCGGGTGCTGGCCGCGTTCGCCGCGCAGGCGGTCGTCGTGCTGGACCGGCGACGGCTCCAGGAGGAGGCCGAGCAGGCCCGCGCGCTGGCCGAGGGCAACCGGATCCGCACCGCCCTGCTGGCCGCCGTCAGCCACGATCTGCGGACCCCGCTGGCCGCGATCAAGGCGGCGGTGTCCAGCCTGAGAGCCGACGACGTGGCCTGGTCCGAGGAGGACGAGGCGGAGCTGCTCGAAGGCATCGAGGACGGCGCGGACCGCCTCGACCACCTGGTGGGCAACCTGCTCGACATGTCCCGCCTCCAGACCGGCACGGTCACCCCGATCATCCGGGAGATCGACCTCGACGAGGTGGTGCCGATGGCCCTCGGCGGGGTGCCCGACCCGGGGGAGACCGTGGAGCTGGACATCCCCGAGACGCTGCCGATGGTCGCCGTGGACGCCGGGCTGCTGGAGCGGTCGGTGGCCAACCTGGTGGAGAACGCGGTCAAGTACAGCCCCGCCGACGAACCGGTGCTGGTCTCGGCGAGCGTGCTGTCCGACCGGGTCGAGGTGCGCGTGGTGGACCGCGGTCCGGGCGTTCCCGACGAGGCCAAGGAGCGGATCTTCGCGCCCTTCCAGCGGTACGGTGACGCTCCGCGCGGGGCGGGGGTGGGACTCGGCCTCGCGGTGGCCCGCGGCTTCGCCGAGGCCATGGGCGGCACCCTCAACGCCGAGGACACCCCGGGCGGGGGCCTGACCATGGTCCTCACGCTGCGCGCGGCGGGATCGCGACCGCAGTTGCCGCCCGGCGCGGATGCCGAGGCGCGGGCCGCGGCAGAGGAACGCTCGGCACAACGGGAAAGGCAGGCTTCATGGTGAGCCCTGCTGGGGGGATCCCCCAGACCTCGACGAGGGTGCTTGTCATCGACGACGAACCGCAGATCGTGCGCGCCCTCGTGATCAACCTCAAGGCGCGCAAGTACGAGGTCGACGCCGCCCACGACGGCGCCACCGCCCTCAAGCTCGCCGCCGCCCGCCACCCGGACGTGGTCGTCCTCGACCTGGGACTGCCCGACATGGACGGCGTCGAGGTGATCAAGGGGCTGCGCGGCTGGACCCGGGTGCCGATCCTGGTGCTGTCCGCCCGGCACACCTCGGACGAGAAGGTCGAGGCGCTCGACGCCGGCGCCGACGACTACGTCACGAAGCCCTTCGGCATGGACGAGCTGCTGGCCCGGCTGCGGGCCGCCGTGCGCCGCGCCGAGCCCGCCGGGGGCGAGGAGGACGACGCCCTGGTGGAGACCGACGACTTCACCGTCGACCTGACCGCGAAGAAGGTCCACCGGGCCGGGAAGGACGTCCGGCTGACGCCCACCGAGTGGCATCTGCTGGAGGTGCTGGTGCGCAACACCGGCCGGCTGGTCAGCCAGAAACAGCTGCTCCAGGAGGTCTGGGGGCCGTCGTACGGGACGGAGACGAACTACCTGCGGGTCTACATGGCCCAGCTGAGACGCAAGCTGGAGGCGGACCCGTCGCATCCCGAGCACTTCATCACGGAGCCGGGGATGGGATATCGGTTCGAGCGATAGTGCGCGGCGGTGTCCGGGCACCGCGGCAGTACCAGGGGTACGGCGGTGTCGGCGGGCACCGGTACGCTTCAGATATGAGTGCTGTTCCTCGTTCCGAAAAGCCGGCGGGCCGTTTCCGGCGCATGCTCGACCGGCTCTCCTCGTCCCAGGAGGACCTGGAGTCGGAGGAGCTGCGAGAGGACGCCGAGACGGCCGGATGCACCCGCATCGGAGACTGCCAGGACCGCCAGATCGTGACGGTTACTGGTACCTTGCGCACGGTCACCCTGCGGCCGCGGGCCGGGGTCCCGGCCCTGGAGGCGGAGCTGTTCGACGGCAGCGCCGCGCTGGACGTGGTGTGGCTGGGCAGGCGTTCCATCGTGGGGATAGAACCGGGGCGCAGGCTCATCGCATCGGGCCGGATCTCCATGAGCAGAGGCCGCCGGGTGCTCTTCAACCCGAAGTACGAACTGAGACCCCTCGGTAGGGAGTAGCCGGTGACGTCGCTCGACAAGCCGACCGAAGACACTCAGCAGGACGACGCCCGGGCGGTGACCGAGGCGGCCTTGTTCGAGGCGTTCGGCGGCGTGCGGGGCATGGTCGAGACGGTGATGCCCGGCCTCCTCTTCGTCACGATCTTCACGATCAACAAGGACCTGCACATGGCGGCGATCGCCGCCCTCGCGGTCTCGGTGATCCTGGTCGTGGTCCGCCTGGTGATGAAGGACACCGTCAAGCACGCCTTCAGCGGCGTCTTCGGCGTCGCCTTCGGTGTCGTCTTCGCGATGATGACCGGCAACGCCAAGGACTTCTATCTGCCCGGCATGATCTACACGCTGGGCCTGGCGCTGGCCTACATCATCACGACCCTGTGCGGGGTCCCGCTGATCGGGCTGATCCTCGGCCCGGTGTTCAAGGAGAACCTCTCCTGGCGCACCCGCAACCCGGGCCGCAAGACGGCGTACGCCAAGGCCAGTTGGGCGTGGGGCCTGATCCTGCTCGCCAAGTGCGCCATCCTCTTCCCGCTGTACTGGTGGGCCGACACGACCCAGCTCGGCTGGGTGCTGGTCGCGCTGAAGATCCCGCCGTTCCTGCTCGCCGTCTACCTGACCTGGGTCTTCCTGGCGAAGGCGCCCGCGCCGATCGACGTCTTCGCGGAGATGGAGGCGGAGGAGAAGGCGGAGGCCGAGCGCACGGCGGCCGCCGCGGAGGCTGGTGGGCGGCACCGTCGGGAGGGCTAGTACCCGGCGTTTTGGTGACCGTCCCCGGTGACCGCCTCCGGGGGCTGCGCCCCCAGACCCCCGCTTCGGCCCTGAACGGGCCTCGTCCTCCATCGCCGGACCCGCTGGCAGGGAAAGGGCGCCCTGAGATTTCAGGGCGCCCTTTGCCGTCGTCACCCGCTCCGGTCAGCTGCCGGTGTCCTCCTTGCGGACCGACAGCAGGTCCTCCAGCTGCTCCTCCCGCGCCTGCGCGGCCACGAACAGCAGCTCGTCGCCCGGCTCCAGCGAGTCCTCGCGGGTCGGGGTGAGGACACGCGTGCCGCGGATGATGGTGACCAGGGAGGTGTCCTCCGGCCACTCCACGTCGCCGACCTGCGTGCCGGCCAGGGCCGACTCCTCGGGGAGGGTCAGTTCGACGAGGTTCGCGTCGCCGTGGCTGAAGCGCAGCAGCCGGACCAGGTCGCCGACGCTCACCGCCTCCTCGACCAGGGCGGACATCAGACGCGGGGTGGAGACGGCCACGTCGACGCCCCAGGACTCGTTGAAGAGCCACTCGTTCTTGGGGTTGTTGACCCGGGCGACGACGCGCGGAACGCCGTACTCCGTCTTCGCCAGCAGCGAGACGACCAGGTTGACCTTGTCGTCGCCGGTGGCGGCGATCACGACGTTGCAGCGCTGGAGGGCCGCCTCGTCGAGGGACGTGATCTCGCAGGCGTCGGCGAGCAGCCACTCCGCCTGGGGGACGCGCTCGACCGAGATGGCGGTCGGCGCCTTGTCGACGAGCAGGACCTCGTGGCCGTTCTCCAGCAGCTCGCCCGCGATCGAGCGGCCGACGGCGCCGGCTCCGGCAATGGCGACCCTCATCAGTGACCGCCTTCCTTCGGGCCCTCGGCGAACGACGCCTCGACCTTCTCCACCTCGTCGGTGCGCATCATCACGTGGACCAGGTCGCCTTCCTGGAGCACCGTCTGCGAGGTCGGCAGGATCGCCTCGCCGAGACGGGTCAGGAACGCCACGCGGACGCCCGTCTCCTCCTGGAGCTTGCTGATCTTGTGGCCGACCCAGGACGGGGCGGCGTGCACCTCGGCGAGCTGGACGCCCCCGGTGGGGTCGCGCCACAGCGGCTCGGCGCCCGAGGGCAGCAGCCGGCGCAGCATCTGGTCGGCCGTCCAGCGGACGGTGGCGACGGTGGGGATGCCCAGGCGCTGGTAGACCTCGGCGCGCCGCGGGTCGTAGATCCGGGCCGCGACGTTCTCGATGCCGAACATCTCGCGGGCCACCCGGGCGGCGATGATGTTGGAGTTGTCACCGCTGGAGACGGCGGCGAAGGCGCCCGCCTCCTCGATGCCGGCCTCGCGCAGGGTGTCCTGGTCGAAGCCGACTCCGGTGACACGACGGCCGCCGAAACCGGAGCCCAGTCGTCGGAAGGCGGTGGGGTCCTGGTCGATCACGGCGACCGTGTGCCCCTGTTGCTCCAGGGTCTGGGCGAGAGCGGAACCCACTCTGCCGCAGCCCATGATGACGATGTGCACGCCCGTCCTTCCGAGGTCAAGAAGTCAAGATGTCCGTCAGTTCTCTTGCGTGGCTCTGAACAGGGTCTCAGACCGTCGACCAAGCTACACACGCGCGGTCGTCCAGGGGCACCCCCGTGCACGGTTCGGGGGATCAGCGGCGGCTGATGCTCCAGAGACTGAGAAAGGTAAGGATTCCGAGGCCGACGAGGGTGCCGGCGGCGCCGATCAGCTCCGCGGTCGTGTGCATGGAACCTCCGAGAGGTGGCAGCGGGACGGGGTTTGTCATATATGCATGGCGATCCGTGCCGCTGCGGAATCCGTAGCCGCGCCGTGGCCGATTTCACCCGTGAGGCAGACGCGGCGTCCCGGGGCCGGGGGAGGGTGGGCGACCCCGTGTTCGAAGGCTTACGATCCTCTGTTGTGTCCAAACTGACCGACGTGCCCAAAAGGATTCTGATCGGGCGCGCACTGCGCAGTGATCGGCTGGGGGAAACGCTCCTGCCGAAGCGCATCGCCCTGCCCGTCTTCGCTTCCGACCCGCTGTCCTCCGTGGCCTACGCGCCCGGGGAGGTGCTGCTGGTCCTGTCCATCGCGGGCGTGTCGGCCTACCACTTCAGCCCGTGGATCGCCCTCGCGGTCGTCGTGCTGATGTTCACGGTGGTCGCCTCCTACCGGCAGAACGTCCACGCCTACCCCAGTGGCGGCGGTGACTACGAGGTCGCCAACACCAACCTCGGTGCCAAGGCGGGCCTGACCGTCGCGAGCGCCCTGCTCGTCGACTACGTCCTCACCGTCGCCGTGTCCATCTCCTCCGGCATCGAGAACCTCGGTTCCGCGGTCCCGTTCGTCGTCGAGCACAAGGTGGCCTGCGCGGTCGCCGTGGTTGTCCTGCTGACGCTGATGAACCTGCGCGGCGTCAAGGAGTCCGGGAAGCTCTTCGCCATCCCGACCTACGTGTTCGTCGCCGGCGTCTTCATCATGATCGCCTGGGGCGCGTTCCGCGGCCTGGTCCTCGACGACAGCATGCGGGCGCCGACGGCCGAGTACACGATCAAGCCCGAGCACCAGGGGCTGGCCGGGTTCGCGCTGGTCTTCCTGTTGCTGCGAGCCTTCTCCTCCGGCTGTGCGGCGCTCACCGGCGTCGAGGCGATCTCCAACGGCGTCCCGGCGTTCCGTAAACCCAAGTCGAAGAACGCGGCGACCACGCTGGCGGCGATGGGCCTGCTGGCCGTCACCATGTTCTGCGGCATCATCGTCCTGGCCCTGGTCACCGACGTCCGCATGGCCGAGAACCCGGCCGTCGACCTGCTGAACAACGGGGTCGCGGTCGGCGCCGACTACGTCCAGAACCCGGTGATCACCCAGGTCGCCGAGGCCGTCTTCGGCAAGGGCAGCATCCTCTTCATCGTGCTCGCCGCGGCCACGGCCCTGGTGCTGTTCCTCGCCGCCAACACCGCCTACAACGGCTTCCCGGTGCTCGGCTCGATCCTCGCCCAGGACCGCTACCTGCCCCGCCAGCTGCACACCCGGGGCGACCGCCTGGCGTTCTCCAACGGCATCGTGCTCCTGGCCGGCGCGGCCAGCCTGCTGATCGTGATCTACGGCGCCGACTCCACGCGGCTGATCCAGCTGTACATCGTCGGTGTGTTCGTGTCGTTCACGCTCAGCCAGATCGGCATGGTCCGCCACTGGAACCGCCATCTGGCCACCGAGACCGACCCGGCCAAGCGCCGCCACATGGTCCGCTCGCGCGCGATCAACACCTTCGGCGCCTTCTTCACCGGCCTGGTCCTGGTCGTCGTCCTCGTCACCAAGTTCACCCACGGCGCCTGGGTCGCCCTGCTCGGCATGGTGATCTTCTACGCGACGATGACCGCCATCCGTAAGCACTACGACCGGGTGGCCGAGGAGATCGCGGCCCCCGAGGGCCCGAGCGACGACAGCGTACGGCCGTCCCGCGTGCACTCGGTCGTGCTGATCTCGAAGATCCACCGGCCGACGCTGCGCGCCCTCGCCTACGCCAAGCTGATGCGCTCCGACACCCTGGAGGCGCTCACCGTCAACGTCGACCCGGCCGAGACGAAGCTGCTGCGCGAGGAGTGGGAGCGGCGCGGGATCGACGTACCGCTGAAGGTCCTCGACTCGCCGTACCGCGAGATCACGCGGCCGATCATCGAGTACGTCAAGGGCCTGCGCAAGGAGTCGCCGCGGGACGCGGTGTCGGTGATCATCCCCGAGTACGTGGTCGGCCACTGGTACGAGCACCTGCTGCACAACCAGAGCGCGCTGCGGCTGAAGGGCCGGCTGCTGTTCACCCCGGGCATCATGGTCACGTCCGTCCCGTACCAGCTGGAGTCCTCCGAGGCAGCGCGGATGCGCGCCCGCAAGCGGTCGGAGTGGAACGCGCCGGGTGCGGTGCGGCGCGGTCCGGCGGAGGCGGCCCGGCCGAAGGAGCCGTCGGACAGCTCGGCCGGTGGTGGCGGTGGTACCGGCGGTACTGGGGGTTCCTCCGGCGCCTCGGGCGGCTCGTCGGGCACCAAGCGCTGAGGCCTTTCTGGTCAACGGCCGGGCGGCACCCACGTAGACTGGTGGGCTGTTGTCCGGCCGTTTTCTCATCTCGTCACTGGAGTCACCCCGCCATGCAGGCAGAACCGAAGAAATCGCTGGTGGGGACCGAGTACGAGGTCGAGATCGGCCCCGTCGCCCACGGCGGTCACTGCATCGCCCGCACCGAATCGGGCCAGGTGCTGTTCGTCCGGCACGCGCTGCCCGGCGAGCGGGTCGTGGCCCAGGTGACCGACGGCGAGGAAGGCGCGCGGTTCCTGCGCGCGGACGCCGTACGGATCATCGAGGCATCCAAGGACCGCGTCGAGGCCCCCTGCCCCTTCGCCGGCCCCGGCCGCTGCGGCGGCTGCGACTGGCAGCACGCCAAGCCGGGCGCCCAGCGCCGGCTCAAGGGCGAGGTCATCGCCGAGCAGCTCCAGCGGCTCGCCGGACTCACCCCCGAAGAGGCCGGCTGGGACGGCACCGTGATGCCGGCCGAGGGCGACAAGCTCCCGGCGGGGCAGGTGCCGCAGTGGCGTACGCGCGTGCAGTACGCGGTGGACGCGGACGGCAACGCCGGGCTGCGCCGGCACCGCTCGCACGAGGTCGAGCCGGTCGACCACTGCATGATCGCGGCTCCCGGTGTCACCGAGCTGGGCATCGAGAAGCGGGACTGGACCGGGATGGCCTCGGTCGACGCGATCGCGGCGACGGGCTCGCAGGACCGCATGGTGATCCTCGAACCCCGTCCCGGTGCCCGCCTTCCCCTCGTCGAACTCGACAAGCCGGTCTCCGTGATGCGTGTCGAGGAGAAGGACGGCGGCATCCACCGTGTCCACGGCCGGGCGTTCGTGCGCGAACGCGCCGACGGCCGTACGTACCGCGTCGGCAGCGGCGGTTTCTGGCAGGTCCACCCGATGGCTGCCGACACGCTGGTCAAGGCCGTCATGCAGGGCCTGCTGCCGCGCAAGGGCGACATGGCGCTCGACCTGTACTGCGGCGTCGGGCTCTTCGCCGGCGCCCTCGCGGACCGCCTCGGCGACAAGGGCGCGGTCCTCGGCATCGAGTCCGGCAAGCGCGCGGTCGAGGACGCCCGGCACAACCTCGCGGGCTTCGACCGGGTACGGATCGAGCAGGGCAAGGTGGAGAGCGTCCTCCCGCGCACCGGGATCACGGAGGTCGACCTGATCGTCCTCGACCCGCCGCGGGCGGGGGCGGGGCGCAAGACGGTGGAGCACCTCTCGTCGCTGGGGGCGCGGAGGATCGCGTACGTGGCCTGCGACCCGGCCGCGCTGGCGCGGGATCTGGGGTACTTCCGGGACGGGGGGTACCGGGTGCGGACGCTGCGGGCGTTCGACCTGTTCCCGATGACGCATCATGTTGAATGCGTCGCGATCCTTGAGCCTGCCGCAAAGGGCGCCTGACCTGCTGTTTTTAGCTGGTGTGCGTGATGTGCGTTGCGGGCGTTACGGGCGATATCTTGACGCACGTTTGACGCACGCGGCGCATGTCGACGCACGTTCTGACGTGTCGTCAGGTGTCTTGGGCTGCAGGTCAGTAGCCCGCGAAGGCTGGGATCTGGCCGAGGGCGCCCGCGCGATCCCTGCGAGCTGGTCTTCCAGGGGGCGGTCGGGGGTGTCGGCCCATTCGATGGCTCGGTGGGGATTGCCGCCGCGGAGAAAGATGGCTCCAGAAGGCCGGGTCCGCAGTGTCAGGGGAGCCGGAGTCGTAGGCGGCGATGGTGAGGGTGCCGGGTAGCGGCGAGCTGGGCATGACGCCCACTTGGACCAGCCGGACTGTCTGTACGAGGCGCTCACCGGCGTCTCCCCTTAGCGTGGTGACCGAACTCGGGATTCGGGCGCTCTGGCAACCGTCTGGGGGTTTCGTGCTGAAAGTCAGCGTCGTGGTGCCCGTCTACAACGCGGGCCGCTACATCGAGCTCTGCTCCCCTTCACTGCTCCACCAGAGCATCGGCCGGGAGTCGTACGAGGTCATCTACGTCGACGACGGCTCGACCGACGACTCCGCCGAGCGGCTCGACCGGCTGGCCGCCCAGTACCCGCACGTGCGCGTCTTCCACCAGGAGAACTCCGGCTGGCCCGGCAAGCCCCGCAACGTCGGTGTCCGCCACGCCCGCGGCGTATACGTCCAGTTCGTCGACCAGGACGACGAGCTGACCCCCGAGGCCCTGGAACGCCTCTACGCTCTCGCCGCCCGCAACGGCTCCGACATCGTCATGGGCAAGGTGGCCGGCACCATGCAGGGGCCCCACAACCTCTTCAAACGCACCGTCGAGCGTTGCACGGCCGCGGACGCTCCCCTCTTCGAGAGCCTCACTCCGCACAAGATGTTCCGCCGCACCTTCCTCCTCGACCACGGCATCGAGTTCCCCGAGGGACCGGTGCGTCTGGAGGACCAGGTGTTCATGGCCCGGGCCTACGTGCGCGCCAGGACGGTCTCCATCCTCGGCGACTACCCCTGCTATCTGTGGAACCGCCGCGACGACGGAGGCAACACCAGCAGCCGGCCCGCCGCCCCCGAGGACTACTACGCCCACCTGCGGACGGTGGTGGAGGCAGTCAAGGAGGGCATCGAGCCCGGCCCTCTCCAGGACCACCTGCTGCGCCGCTCCTACCGGGTCGAACTCCTGCGCCCGGTGAGCGAGCCGCGAGTCCTCCAGCGCACCGGCAAGGAACTCGAACGCTACTTCGACGTCGTGCGCCGGATGGCCCTGGACGCCTACCCCCCGGGCGTACGGCAAGGACTCCCGGCGATCACCAGACTCAGGGCGACCCTGCTGGAGGAGGGGCTCCTCGACTCCCTCGTCGAACTGGCCCGCCGGGTCCGGGACATCAAGCCCCACCTCACCATCGACGACATCCGCTGGCAGGCAGGCAGGCTCCGCGTCACAACGACGATCGGCATGGTCCGCTCCGACGGCGAACCCCTTACCCTGCAGGAACGGTACGGTCGGCTGCTCCTGGACCCCGAGCTCCTCGAAGGCATCAAGGGCGCCGAAGGCTGGGAGGCTCCGCACCCACTCGCCTACGCCCGAGGGGAACTGCTCGTCCACGACACCGCGCGCAACCAGTGGTGGTTTCCCGACGCGGACCTGCGACCCCGTACGGAGCCGCTGGGCGCCGGCCGGCACCATGTGCTCATCTCCGGCGTGACGGTCATCGACCCCCTGACCCTGACCGGCGGCCACTGCTTGCCTCCCGGCACCCACCAGATCTGGGCCGACGCCCAACTCCTGGGCGTCGGCCGCCGCATCCGCCTCACCCGCCCAGCCCCCCGCTCCCGCCTTGCCCCGGTCACGGTGGGCACTCCGCCCCGCCTGGTCATTCCCGGCTGGACCGCCCGAGACAGCCAGCTGCGCCTGGCCGTGGGCCCTCCGGCCGGCACCAACATCGCGCACCGCATCCTCCTGCGCACCACGTCCGCAGCCCCCGTCCGCCGCGCCGCCCGAGCCGTCCTCCACCAACTCCCACCCGCGCTGCGACAGAGGGCCCGGACCCTGGCTCACCAAGCCGACCCATGGAGGCGGGCCGCCACAGACCGGCCGGGACCCGACGCTCCGAAGTCCCGGCGGACCCACCTTCGCTCAGACTGAGAACGCGGCGGTCTCCCTTCTTCGATCAGATTGATCAACGACTGCCGGGCGTAGGAGAGCAGGTGCCCGGCATGACGCGAAGCGGCCGGGGCGCGGGGCCGGTTTCTCGCGGGCGGACCTGCGGTGGCGGATGCGGCTGTGTCCGCGGGCTGCCGGCGCCGGTGGGCCGCAAGGACGGCCGGCAGCTGGCGGAGTACGCAGGACATCGCGGCGGACCAGGTCCTTGGTCAGCTCGCCCTTGGTCAGCTCGCCCTTGGTCGCGCAGGCGCGCTCGTCGGGGATCTTCGCCTCCGGGCACCGCTCACGATCCCTGGTCCAGCACTTGGGCAGGTAGAGCTCGCGGTCGACCAGGGCCCGTCCGCGGACAGTGGCGTAGGCCGCGAAGCGCCGTTCAGCACATGTTGCAGCCCAGCAGGGGCTGCATCGCCTCGGCCTGCTCACCGGCCTGGCCGCCACCGCCGTCCTCCTCCTGCGCCGCTACCACCAAGGGCTCGCCGGTCGCATGAGCGAGCCAGTCCCGGCCTGACCGCAGCCCACCGTCGGTCCAGCTGACGGTACGTCTCTAGCCCAGCGGGTCACGACCACTTCCTGGAGACGCAGTGAAAGCACGGGCGGTGCCGCGGACGCGCAGGGCGACCTTGTCGCCGACTGCGGGTGGGACGGCGGCCGGGTCGAAGATCCGGGCGGCCACCGGCGTGCCGTCGTTCAGGTGCAGGGCCAGCACCGCGTCGTGGCCGTAGAAGTCGCGTTGTACGACGGTCGCGGCGACCGCGTCCTGGGCACCGATCGGGGCGAGGGTGATCTGCTCGGGCCGCAGCAGTACGCGGATCGGGCCGGTCGGCACGCCTCCGTCGGCCTCGGCCGTGGTGACTCGTACCGTGCCCAGTGGGGTGCGGGCCCGGTCGCCGTCCCGGACCGCGTGCAGCCACACGGCTTCGCCGACGAAGCCGGCCACCCACGGGTCGGCCGGGCAGCGGTAGACGATCTCGGGCGGTCCGCTCTGGACGATCCGGCCTTCGCGCATGACGGCGACCTCGTCGGCCATCGACAGGGCCTCCGCCTGGTCGTGGGTGACGAGGACGGCGGTGGCGCCGTCGGCACGCAGGGCCTGCCATACGTCCCGGCGCAGTTCGGCCCGTAGCGCGGCGTCGAGCGCGTTGAACGGTTCGTCGAGCAGCACGACCGGTGGGCGCGGCGCGAGTGCCCGGGCGACCGCGACGCGCTGCTGCTGCCCGCCGGAGAGGTGGTGCGGCATCCGGTCCTGGAAGCCGGCCAGGCCCACCAGGTTCAGAACGGCGGCTGCCCGGCCGGCCTTCCGGGCGGAGCGGTCGAGCCCGTAGGAGACGTTGCCGAGCACGGAGAGGTGCGGGAAGAGGGCGCCTTCCTGCGGGACCATTGCGATGCGTCGCCGTTCGGGCGGCGTGGCCGCGGCGGGGGAGGCGATGCGGCGGCCGTCGACGCGGATCTCGCCGGCGTCGAGTGCTTCGAAGCCGGCGACGCAGCGCAGCAGGGTGGTCTTGCCGCAACCGGAGGGGCCGAGCACGGCCACCAGCGCTCCGGACGGGACCGTGAGGTCCACACCGGACAGTGCCTGGACCCGTCCGTATGCCTTGCGGACGCCGACGATACGCAGGTCCGCCATGTCAGCCGCCTCCCCGGGTGAGTACTCCGGTGCGCGCCGACAGCCACCAGGTGGGCACGGCGGCGATGAGCACCAGAAGAGCCGCGTAGGGTGCGGCGGCCGCGTACGCGGCGACCGAGGTGTGCGTCCACAGGCCGGTGGCCAGGGTGTTCATCCCGGTGGGGCGCAGCAGCAAGGTGGCGGGCAGCTCCTTCATGCAGGTGAGGAAGACCAGTGCGGCCCCGGCGCCGATGCCGGGTGCGGCCAGCGGCAGGGTCACCGTGCGCAGCACGTAGGAAGGTCGGCGCCCGAGCGAGCGTGCCACCTCATCGAGGCCGGGCGGGGCCTGCGCCGCGGCGGCGCCGACGGCCGCGACCGCGAGGGGCAGGAAGAGCGCCGCGTACGCCAAGGCGAGCAGCCACACGCTCTGGTAGAGCGGGTAGGCCACGTTGATGCCGAAGAACACCAGGGAAAGACCGATGACCAGACCGGGCAGCGCGTGCGAGAGATAGGCGAGGCGGTCCAGGGCCACGGCGAGCAGACCGGGTGCACGGACGGCGAGCAGACCGACGGGCAGCCCGAGCAGCAGGGTGACGGCCGTCCCGAGCAAGGAGACACCGAGCGAGTTCCCCGCCGCGGTGGCGAGCTCGGCAAGCGATGCGGGGCGTGAGACGCCTTCGCCGGACCACCGGAGCAGGCTCCCGGCCGGGACACCGAGGGCCAGTGCGATCACGCCGGTGAGCCCGAGCAGGGCCGGCCACCGCAGCCGTCCCAGGCGCAGCCGCGCCGGCGGTCGGGGCGCCCCGCCGCCCAGGCGCGCGTAACGGGCCGCGCGCCGCCGGGTGAGCTGCTCGCCGAGGAGTACGAGGGCGGTGAGGGCGACGAGCACGGTGGCGAGCACGAGGGCCCCCGTACGGTCGAAGCCGAGGTTGATCGAGGTGAAGATGGCCCTTGTGAAGACGTCGACCCGCAGGATGGAGACGGCGCCGAAGTCGGAGAGCACGTAGAGCGCGACGAGCAACGCGCCCGCCGACACCGCCGGCCGCACCTGCCGCAGCGTCACTCCGAGGGCCGTGCGCCACGGCCCGCTCCCCAGCGACCGCGCCACCTCCTCCTGCGCCGGGTCCGCACCGGCCAACGCGGCGGCGACCGGCAGGTAGACGTAGGGGTACGAAACCAGCGTAAGGACGAGCGCGGCCGCCCAGAAGCCCTCGAATCCCCCGACCGTGGACACCCAGGCGAAGGAGGCGACGTAGCTGGGCACCGCGAGCGGCAACGCGGCCAGCACCCCGAACACGCGCCGCCCCGGCACATCGGTGCGGATCACCAGGAACGCCGAAGCCACGCCCAGTACGGTGCATGCCGCGGTGACGACCGCCGCCAGCGCCACACTGCGGACGACCAGTACCCCGGTGCGCGCCGTGAACACCTCCTCGGCGATCCGGGCCCAGCCCGCCTCACCGACGCGTACCGCCAAATACACCAAGGGGATGAGGGCGACCCCGACGGCCAGCACCGCGGCGCCGGCCAGCACGGGACGCGGCATCAGCTGCCGCACCCGCCGCAGGGTGAGGACCGGTGTGCTCACACGAGACCCGACTCCTTGATCATCTTGACGGTGGCCTCCAGGCCGGCCAGGTCATTGAGGTCGATGTCCGGCGAGTTCAGTGAGGACAGCTCGGGCAGGCCGGGTGCGCTCGCGACTCCGGCCACGAGCGGGTACTCGTACGTCTCCTCGGCGAAGTACCTCTGCGCCTCGGTGCCCAGCAGGTAGTCGACGAAAGCACGCACGTCGGGATCGGCAGCGGACCCGTCCAGCACGCCGACGCCGGAGACGTTGACCAGGGCGCCGGTGTCCCCACCCGGGAAGAAGTGGTTCTTCGCCTTCAGCGCGTCGACGGAGGTGCCCTTCTCCTTGGCCAGCTCGTACACGTAGTAGTGGTTGACCAGTCCGGTGGCGAGCCTGCCTGCGTCGACGTCGGCGACGATGGGGCTGTTGCCCTCCCGGATCTGTGCGTCGTTGGCCTTCAGTCCCGCGAGGAACTCCTCGGTCTTCTCGTCGCCGTGCTGGACCCGCATCGCCGTCACGAATGCCTGGAACGAGCCGTTGGTCGGCGCGATTCCGACCTTGCCCTTCCACTTCGGCTCGGTCAGCTCGAACACCGACTTCGGTAGATCGGCGGCGGGCACCTGGTCGGTGTTGTAGACCAGCACGCGTGAGCGGCCGGTGACTCCGACCCACTCTCCGCCCGTCGCGCGATACTCCTTCTGCACCTTGTCCAGGACCTCGGCGGGCAGTGGGGCGAACAGCCCCTCCTCCGTCACGGCACCCAGTGCGCCCGCGTCCTGGGCGAGGAACACGTCGGCCGGACTCTTGCTCCCCTCCTCCAGCAGCTGGGCGGCCATCTGCGCCGTGTCGCCGTACCGCACCTCGACGGTGATGCCACTGGCTTTCTGGAAGCTGTCCAGCACCGGTTTGACGAGCGACTCGCTCCGCCCGCTGTACACGGTGATCTTCTTGTCGGAACCGCCCTCGGGCGGCTCTTCCTGCGCCGAACCGCAGGCCGCGACTCCCGAGGCCAGCAAGCCGCCGAGGGCCGACGCCAGCACGAGCCTCATCCGGGGGGTACGCACGATCCCACTCCTCTGTCGCGGGTCAGCCGGGCTGCTGTCGCGGGTCAGCCGGGCTGCGGGGCGGGCGCAACCCGCTGTTAGGTCAGGCTAACCTTAGAAAAGTGAGGAATGCCAGATTTGCGTGCCATGGGAGTGATGCCGGTTCCAGCAGGCGCCGCCGCAGGATTCGAGTCAGCCCTCGGGCTGCTCGACGACCTGCGCGAGGTACAACGGCTCGCCCAGCTTCTCGATGAGCGCCAGCTGTGTGTCGAGGTAGTCGATGTGGTCCTCCTCGTCCGCGAGGATCGACTCGAAGAGGTTCGCCGAGGTGACGTCTCCCTTGGAGCGCATGACCCCGATACCCCGCCTGAGTCGGTCGATCGCCTCCACCTCCACCTCGCGGTCGGCCCGGAACATCTCGGTGACCGTCTGCCCCACCCGCACATGGAAGAGCCGCTGATAGTTGGGCAGGCCGCCAAGGAGGAGAATCCGGTCGGTCAGAACCTCCGCATGGTTCATCTCCTCGAACGACTCGTGCCGCGTGTAGGCCGCGAGCTTCGTCCAACCGAAGCTCTCCTGCATCTTGTGATGCAAGAAGTACTGATTGATCGCGGTCAGCTCCGCGGTCAGCTGTTCGTTCAGGAACTCGAGTACCTCGGGGTCGTCCTGCATGACAACGCCGTCCTTTCAGAGGTACTGACGCCATGCCGCGCCGCTCTGCACCGCGACTGGCGCGGCAGGCGCGCACTCACACAATCGGCCCTTCGCGGCCGGCCGCGAATCCGGCTCGGCCGGGACGATGCCGTTGCAGCCCTCTTCTCCGATCCTAACGCGCACCTGATCAAGGCGTCAGGCGAGAGGGCTTCCCGCGGAGGAGCCCAGCCCGGGCAGCCGCGACGGTGGGCGCGGGGTGGCGTGCGGTGGGCCCCAGTCCAGATGCCGGGGGCAGGACCACGAGGCCGTCGGCCGGCCCGCCCGGCTCCCCGAGCGAGTCCGGCAGGGCGTACGGCCGGGCCTCCGAGCCGCGGGCCTCAGAATCGTGCACGACCACCCAGTAGTCGGATTCCTCGACCGACGCGGCGCACAGGTGGTGGCCGTCGAGCGAGACGGCCACGAATTCGGGGGAACCCGTCACGCCGGCGATACGTGACGGGAGGTTCCTGCCGACCGGGTCTTTCACCCTCACCCAGCCGACCGTGCTCCCCCCGGACACGGGCGGGAGGATGAGGAATTCTCCGTTGTCCGCGTAGAGCGACGCCTGCGCGGCATGGTGATGCCACGCCTCGTCCAGGGCGTCGGCGGCGTGGGGGGCGGAGGCGGGGATCTCGGCGACCGGCTCCACCTCGAATCCGCTGACCGCATGGATGGCGGCGGTCACGGGCGGGCCGTCGGACGCCGCCTCCCCCGTCACCTCCAGTCCGCAGCGGCCAAGGGTGTCCCGCCACTCCGGTGCCTGCCGGTCCGTGATGATCCCTGACCCTTCATCGGTCCCCACGGCGTTCCATTGCCCTCGTAGAACAGGTGATGGTCGCCACCGGTTTGTTGATCTTGCCGTATCGCTCCATGGACTCCGGACAGCTGACCGCGAACGCCGTACGGCACGGCCATGTCCCCGGCCGGGACTTCCACCTGAGACAACGTGATCGCCGAGTCGGGGATTGCGCGGGTCGAGGTCACCGACACCCGCGCCGAACAGGTGCCGCCCCGCCCGGACGCCCTCCACCTCCCGGACGCCGAGGACTCCGGCGGCCGGGGACTCCTCCTCGTCGCCGGGCTCGCCGTCCGCTGGGACTGGCACCTCCGGCCCGACGGGCCGGGCAAGACGGTGTGGGCCGAGTGCGCACGCACGGTGCCGGCGTGATCTTGGGGCGACGGTGCTGAACAGCCGCTGCTGCCCAAGAGTGCTGGTCAGTCCGAGCAGGCGAAATTCGGACATCACGCACAGGTGGGGGCACAGGTCCGGAACAATGGACCGACGATGACATCCCAGACCTCCGAGCCGCCCCCGGCCTCCGAACCTTCCGCCCCGCCCCCGATCGACTACGCCCCCTTCACCCACCTCACCGTCCCCAACGCCCCCCTCTACCGCCAGGTGATGCGCGCTTTCCTGGCTGCCAAGGAGCGGTTCGCCGTGCACCTGCGGCCGGAGGACGTGTATGCCGCGCTGGAGGCGGGGAGTCGGCCGGCCGACGTCGAAGTCGTCGTGCAGGCGCTCGACAGGCTCGTCACCTGGGGCAATCTGCGGGCCGATCCGGACCACGCGAGGGTGACGGCGGTCGAGGACTTCTACCGTCGGCGGTTCATCTACCAGCTCACGCGGGCCGGTGAGGCGGCCGAGGCGGCGCTGGGGACGTACGACGAGGTGCTGGGCCGGCGCGGGGAGCTGCAGGCGGTCGCGCTGCACGACATCGTCACGCAGTTGCGGGCGCTGCTGGTGATCGCTGCGGAGGATGAGCCGGATCCGGCCAAGGTGTATGTAGCGCTGTCCGTGCTGACATCGCGCTTCACCGACCTCGCCGACAACGCCCGCGCCTTCATGGGGTCGCTCCAGCGCACCATCGATCTGCACGACATCGAGGTTGAGGCGTTCCTCGCGTACAAGGACCGGCTGATCCAGTATCTGGAGCGGTTCATCCAGGATCTCATCACCCTTGGCGGGCGGATCGCCCTGCTGATCGGGGAGTTGGAGGATCAGGAGCGGGTCGGGCCGCTGCTGCGGCTCGCCGCCGTCCGGGAGGCCGCCGACGCCGCTCCCGAGGACGCGGAACACGCGGAGGCGGTGGCGTACGAGAAGTGGGCCGCCCGCTGGTCCGGGCTTGCTCAGTGGTTCGTGTCGGCGGAGGGGCGCGAGTCTCAGGCCAGGCTGCTGCGTGGGCGGGCCCTCGGGGCGATTCCGCAGCTCCTCGCCGTCGTACGGCAGTTGAACGAGCGGCGCGCCGGGCGCTCCGACCGCTCGGCCGACTTTCGGGAGCTGGCACGCTGGTTCGCCCAGGCGCCGGACGACGAGGGGAGGCACCGGCTGTGGCGGGTGGCGTTCGGGCTGTACTCCTCCCGGCACCTCACCGTCGACGCCGACACCCTCGCCGAGCGTCAGGCCGCGCCGGAGCCGGCCTCCACCCCATGGGGCGAGGCGCGACCGTTGCGAATCAGTCCCCAGCTTCGCCGTACCGGCAGCTATGAACGGCGTGGCAAGCCGCGCCGGGTGGCCGACCGGGGCGAGGCGAAGCGCAGGCTCGCCGAGCTCGCTGCCCGGCAGGCGGAACAGGCGAGCGCGGCCCGGGCCCGCCTTGCGACGGACGGCGCGATCCGACTGTCCAGCCTGGACGAACTCGATCCGCTCGCCTTCGAGTTGTTCCTGCGCCTGCTCGGCGACGCCCTCGCCACCTGGCGGCCGGGCATGACGACCACCGTGGCCACCAGCGGGGACGGCTCGATGGAGATCCGGCTGACCGCGCTCGACGACGGTTCCACCGCCGAAGTGCACACCCCCGACGGGGTGTTCAGCGGACCGGACCATCTGATCGACATCGTCGATCTCACGGCGGAGCCCGTCGGCGCGGTGCCCGTCCCGGCCGGGACCGGACTTCCGGGCATGGAGAGGATGCCATGACCGGCCCCCTCGCCGAGGTCCTGGACGGCCAGCGCGAAGCCGACCTGCGGCGGGCCGCGCGAGCCCTGCTGAAGGAGCCGCTGCTCACTGCCGACGGGCCGTACGCCGACGAGTTCCGGCTGGTGCGCCGGCACGCAGCCGAACTGCGGGAGTGGTTCGAGCGCAACGTCGGCTGGACGCTGCGTACGGACGCCGACGCCGCACGGCTGCGCAAGACGCCGGGCACCCTCACCGACGCCACGCACCCGGCACGCGAGGCCGCCCGCACCGCCCTGCCCTTCACCCGCCGCCGCTACGTCCTGCTCTGCCTGACACTGGCCGCGCTGGAGCGGGGCGAGTCGCAGGTGGCACTCGGACGCCTCGCGGAGCAGGTCGTGCTGGCCGCGGCCGATCCCGAACTCGTCGCCGCCGGCATCACGTTCACCCTGGAGCGGCGCGACGAGCGCCTCGACCTCGCGGCCGTCGTACGACTGCTGCTGCGGCTCGGTGTGCTGCGGCGGGTGGCCGGTGACGAGGAGGCGTACGTCAGCGGATCGGGGGACGTGCTGTACGACGTGAGGCGGCGCGTGCTGGCCGGAATGCCGGCGTCACTTCGCGGTCCGTCCATGGTCGAGGCCCAGGGCTTCGAGGAGCGCCTGGTGGAGATGACGGCCCAGACCGCTCTCGACAGCGACGAGCTCAGGTTCCGCGCGATCCGCTGGAAGCTGACCCGCCGTCTTCTCGACGACCCGGTCCTCTCCTACGACGACCTGACCGACGAGGAACTGGCCTATCTCACCCGGCAGCGCGGCTTCATCACCGCGCGCATAGGTGAACTGACCGGACTGGTCGCGGAGGTCCGTGCCGAAGGCATCGCCATGGTCGACCCGCTGGACGACCTCACGGACGTACGGATGCCGGAGCAGGGCACGCACGGTCACATCACCCTGCTGCTCGCCCAACATCTGGCGCGGGCCGACCGGCCCGTCGCGCCTGCGGAGCTGGCGTCCCGGGTGCGCGAACTGGCCTCGGAGCACGGCGGTTTCTGGGCCAGGTCAGCGAGGGAGCCGGGAGCCGAGCCCGAACTCGTGGAGCAGGCCCTGAGGAAGCTGGTGGCCCTGGGGCTCGCCGAGCGCACGGAACGGGGCGTCGTGCCGCGGCCCGCCCTCGCGCGGTACGCGGTCGGTGAGCCCGTCGTCAAAGAACCGGGACCCGCCCGCCACCACCTCGCCGCGCAGCCGGACACGACCGTGAAGGATGAAAGGTGAACCGCGCCCTGCCTCCGCTCCCCAGCCCCGCCCCCGGCCGGTGGCGGCCCCTGCGCATCGGGCTCGTCGACCTGTTCCACTACGACGTCGAGGAGTTCTGGTTCCGCGACGGCCGGCTGCTGCTGCGCGGCAACAACGGCACCGGCAAGTCGAAGGTGCTCGCCCTCACCCTGCCGTTCCTGCTGGACGGCGACCTCTCCGCCCGCCGCGTCGAGCCCGACGGCGACCCGGGCAAGCGGATGGAGTGGAATCTGCTCCTGGGCGGTGAACACCCGCACCCGGAACGGCTCGGCTACACCTGGATCGAGTTCGGACGGCTCGACGAGACCACGGGCGAGCCGCACTTCCGTACGCTGCTCTGCGGGCTCAAGGCGGTCGCCGGACGCGGCATCGCCCGTCACTGGTTCGCGGTGACGGACCAGCGGATCGGCGCCGAGCTCGATCTGCTCGACGCCACCGGAACGGCCCTGTCCCGGGACCGGCTCGCGGATGCCGTCGGCGGCCGGGGCATGGTCCACGACACCGCGAAGACGTATCGCAGAGCGGTCGACGAGGCTCTCTTCGGGCTCGGGGAGCGGCGCTACGGCGCGCTCGTCGACCTGCTGATCCAACTCCGCCAGCCCCAACTGTCCAAGCGGCCGAACGAGGCCGCCCTGTCCCGGGCGCTGACGGAGGCGCTGCCGCCCATGGACCAGGCGGTCATCGCCGACGCGGCGGAGGCGTTCAGGTCGCTGGACGAGGAGAAGGAGGAACTGCGGGCGGCGCGCGAGGCGCAGCAGGCGTCGTCGGCGTTCCTCGACCACTACCGGCGCTACGCCCGCCTCGCCTCCCGACGCCGGGCCCGGCTGCCGCGTCGCGAGCACGCCCGGTACGAGAACCTCCAGCGGGAACTCCTCAAGGCACAGGGCGACCGGGAACAGGCCGTGGCGGACCGAAAGGAGGCCCAGGAGCGGGGCGCCGCGCTCTACGAGCGGGCCGCGCGGCTGAGTGCCCAGGACGCCGCGCTGCGGACCGGGCCCGAGATGCGCGACGCCCGCGCACTCGACCAGGCCGCGCTCGACGCCTCCCGCACGGCAGGGGAACTGACGCGCGCCGAGGCGGACCGGCGGACGGCGGCAGAAGCGCACACCCGGGCCCTGGGCCGGCTCGCCACCGCGCACCAGCGGCTCACCGCGGCCCAGGAGACCTTGGACGACGTCCTGGGCCGCGTGGCGGAGAGCGCCGCGGCGGCCCGGCTGGAGGTCCCCAGGACTCAGGGAGCCCCCGACGCGGCCTTGCGCCGGGCGGCGGACGAGGCGACGGCAAGCAGACGGCGAGCCGTCGAGCATGTCGAGGTCCTCGCCGCGCGGGCCGAGGGGACCGAGGAGACACGCCTTGCCGCCCGACTTCGCGCCGACGAGGCCGACGAGGAGGTCACGCACAGCGAAGAGCGGCTCGCCGAGGCGCAGGAGAGTGTCGCCGGGGCAGGGCGGACGCTGGTCACGGCCGTACGGGAACATCTCTCCGAGTGCGCTGAGCTGCGGATAGCCGGACTGTCCGGGGTCCTCGATGCGGTCCAGGACTGGGTGGGCAGTCTGGACGGCCCCCACCCGGCACGCGTGGCGGCAGCCGCGGCCCATCGCGTCGTCGCCTCCGAGCTGGCCGACCGGGCGGCCGTCCTCGCCCATCGAGAGACGGCGAGGGCGGACCGGCACCGCCTGGCGGCGGAGGAACTGACCGCCCTCGAATCGGGTGGCGAGCGCGGCCCGTCGGCTCCGTACACACGCACACCCCATGCCCGGGACCAGGGCCTCGGCGCCCCGCTGTGGCGACTCGTCGACTTCCGCCCGCACGTCACCGAGGCCGAACGCGCGGGACTGGAAGCCGCGCTGGAGGCGTCCGGGCTCCTCGACGCCTGGGTGCGGCCGGACGGTACCGCGGTCGCGTCGGACGGCCACGACGTGCTGCTCGACCCCGTCGGCACGCCCGGAGGGGGCGGCCTCGAGCGGGTGCTTTGCCCGGCGGTCAACCACGCGGACGTGCGGGCCGCCGCCGTGGGGGAACAGACGGTCGGGCGTCTGCTCGCCTCGATCGGGCTGGCTGGAAAGAACGGTGACGGAGCAGACGAAGACGCCTCCTGGGAACCGCTCGGCCACGACACCTGGGTCTCCACGGACGGGCGCTTCCGCGTCGGCGCGCTGACCGGAAGCTGGGGCAAGGACAGCGCCCAGTACGTCGGAGAAGGGGCGAGAGAACAGGCGCGCCGCGTCCGGATCGGCGAACTGCGCACCGAACTGGCCGCGTCGGCGGCGGAGCGGCAGCAACTCGCACAGGAAATGGGCTCCGTGGCCGATCGTCGCGGCGTACTCGACGCCGAACTCGCCGCGATCCCGGGCGACGACGACCTGCGTCACGCCCACGCACGCGTCACCGCCGCGGCCGACGCGGCCCACCGGGCCCGTACCCGGCAGGGCGGGCGGGCCGAGGAACTGGCCCGGGCGACCGAGGAGGCCGACCGTGCGGCGGCCGAGCTCACCGAGACGGCGGCCGCCCTGAATCTCCCCGCCGACCGGACGGGACTGGGCTCCGTGCGCCAGGCCCTCGCCGACCACACCGCCTTCCTGGCGGCGCTGTGGCCCGCCCTGCGTGAACGCGCCGACGCCGGGCATACGGTCATCGGCGAGCAGACGGAGACCGACCGGGCCGAACTGCGCGTCGCCGAACTCGCGGAGCGCACGACGGAAGCGGCACGGCTCGCCGCCGCGGCGGACGAGCGCCTCACCACACTCCGCTCCACCGTCGGAGCGGCCGTTGCCGAACTCCAGCGGCGACTGGAGGAGACGGCGGCAGCCGCGCGCGCCTGCGAGGGCGAACAGCGGCGCGCCCAGGCGGACTTCGGCGACGCGGACCGGCGCGCCAGCCATGCCGAAGGGCGCATCGAGCGGCTCGCCGAGGACGTCACCGACGCGACCGCCGCACGGGAACGCGCCATCGCGGCCCTTCAGCGGTTCGCCTCGACAGGACTGCTCGCCGTCGCCCTTCCGGACATCGGCGTGCCGGACGACGACGGCGGTACGTGGGCGGCGACCCCCGCCGTCCAGCTCGCCCGCGCCATCGAATCCCGGCTTTCCGCCACCGACGACTCGGACGCGGCCTGGGAACGCGTGCAGAAACGGCTGAGCGAGGAGTTCGGCAGGCTGCAGGACGCCCTTTCCCGGCACGGCCACACCGCCACCGCCCGTCCGAGCGAGGACGGCGTGCGGGTCGACATCGTCTACCAGGGCCGTGAACGGGCCGTCCCCGAACTCGCCGACGCCCTCGCCACCGAAGTAGCCGAACTGACCCGCATCCTGTCCGCACACGAGCGCGAGATCCTTCAGACCCATCTGATCACCGAGGTCGCCGGCACGCTTCAGGAACTGATCGGTGCCGCCGAACGGCAAGTGCGCGCCATGAACAAGGAACTGGAGGAGCGCCCGACCTCGACGGGAATGAAGCTGCGGCTGGTGTGGCGGGCGTCCCGCCGGGCCCCGCAGGGACTGGCACAGGCCCGTGAACGGCTACGCCAGTCCGCCGACGCCTGGTCGCCCCAGGACAGGGCCGCGGTCGGCGCGTTCCTCCAGGAGCAGATCGCGCGCCGACAGGCCGACGACCGTGTCGGCAGCTGGCTGGAGGATCTCACCGCCGCCCTCGACTACCGGGCCTGGCACGAGTTCGGCGTCGAACGCCACCAGCACGGCAAATGGGTTCCGGCCACCGGGCCCGCCTCGGGCGGCGAACGGGTCCTTGCGGCGTCCGTGCCTCTCTTCGCCGCGGCATCCTCCCACTACGCGAGCGCGGGTGGCGCGTACGCTCCACGCCTGGTCACCCTGGACGAGGCGTTCGCCGGAGTGGACGACGACTCCCGTGCCAAGTGTCTCGGGCTGCTGCGCGCCTTCGACCTCGACGTCGTCATGACCAGCGAACGGGAATGGGCCTGCTACCCGCAGGTTCCCGGAATAGCCATCGCGCAGCTCTCGCGCGTCGACGACATCGCCGCCGTCCTGGTCACCCGCTGGGAGTGGGACGGCAGCGGCCGGCGGCGCGGCTCGGAGCCGGGTGCACGGGTCGGCGCGCCGCGGGCGGCTTCCCCTGCCGACGGCTCCGGCGAGGCGGCAGGCAGGCAGGTGAGTCCCGTCGGCGAGCCGGGGCCGATCGCTGCCGCCGACGGCATCGGCGAACAGGAGTCCCTGTGGGCGTGAATCCCGCGGCGACTCCGTCCGCCCACGACGGGCGGGATCCCGGAATCCGGGCAACGGTCGGACGAAGGACACCGGCGGACGCCACCGCGAACGTGCCGCCGCCCGCACCACCGGCCAAAGAGCAGATCGACACCGAGCGTCTCGGCCGTCTGCTCGGCGATCCCGGCCTCGCCTGGCTCGTGGACCGCGCCCGACAGCGGATGGCACGCGGCCGGCCGCTCACCGGCTCCCTCACCCTCTCAGCCCCCGACGAATCCCAGCGCCGCGCAGCCGACCGCCTGCTGGGACGGGCGCCACGAGCCGGTGGTTCCCTGAGCGTTCGCCTCGACACCGTGGACGCGATCCTGCGCCGCTCCGGTGTCAGCCCCGACGGACTGGAAGCCGCCGTGGTGGCCCTCACCGGCCCCGTCACACTCCACGCGGAGACCCGGAACAGGGTGGAACGGGCCTGGGAGGAGGCGTACGCTCCGCTCGCCACCCTCGACGCGGAGCTGGCCCCCTGGGCGGAGCGGATCCGCGGGGACGGTCTCGTACGTCGCCTCGCTCGTACGCCGGAGGTCGCCGGCCCCCTGGTGGAGGCGGCGGTGCGGGCGCTGCGTGAGCTGCCCGTGTCACCCCCGACCTCGCGAGCGACGTTCGCGGCACGTCACCTCTCGGGTGCCCATGCCCTGGACGAGGGGACGCCGCTCGCCACGCTCGTCCTGTCCGGGCTTCGTTGCCTCACCGGCTTTCCCGACGGCGACGGCGCCCAGTGGCGGCGCGAGGCATGGGCTTCGGCGGGGCTGCTCAAGGACGACCTGTCGTCGACCGTCCTCGTCCTCAACCTGCGCGGCACACGACCGCTCGATTGGATGGCCGACGCGGGTGAGCCCGCGGTGCTGACGCTCCGCTCTCTCACCCGTGGCACACCGGTTACGGCCGTCACCACGACAGGAACCGTCCACGTCTGTGAGAACCCGGCCGTGCTGTCCGCCGCTGCCGACACTTTCGGCCCGGCGTGTCCGCCCATGGTGTGCCTCCAGGGACAACCGTCGGCTGCCGCACTCATCTTGCTGCGCGGCCTGTCCGAGCGGGGGGCCGGCCTTCGCTACCACGGCGACTTCGACTGGGGCGGCGTGCGCATCGCCTCGGCGCTGGCGCGAAGTGTCCCGTGGCTACCGTGGCGCTACACCGCCGCCCACTATCGAGCCGCAGTGGCCAGGGTGGCCGAAGCCGCGGACCTGACCGGCTCGCCCGCTGCGACTCCGTGGGATCCGGCCCTGGCTGTCGCTCTCGCCGAGCGCGGTGTCCGGGTCGAGGAGGAGGCGTTGCTGGACGACTTGCTGGCGGACCTCGGACCGGGGGACCGTTGACGTGCGTCCCCCGACGCACGGCGCTGCGGGACGGTCAGTCCTGCTCCAGTTCCGCCGCGCGCCTCTTGAGGTCCTCGGCGAACGGGTCCCAGTCGGGGCCGAAGGACAGCAGGTCCGCGGCCGCCTCCCGGAGCAGTCGCGGGTCGTCGGGGCGTTGCAGGCAGGCAAGGCGATAGGCGAGGTTCCGGGCCCAGGGCGGCAGGGCCATCCAGTCCTCGGTGAGGACGTCCCGGAGCATGGTGATGATCTCGTCGGCCGTCGCGAAGGTGAGCAGCTCGACGAAATCTCGGGTCGCTTCGTTGACCTGCCGGCTGTCGGCACCGTCGATCGCCCGGCTGAGGCTCCTGGCCGCGGGGGTCGGATCGGGCATCTCTCGCTTCTCCTGAGGGATCCGGTGGTTCTCTGTCCGTGTCGTGCCCGCTGCGGGCGCCCGGGGCGCCCAGGGCGCCCAGACCCTAGCAGCCGGGCCGCTACGGGTTGAGCCAGTACGTGGACAGTTGGTAGGCACCGTCGGGACGGTGGATGACCCGGTAGCCGACGTCGTGCCCGTCGATCTGCACCGACCTGTCGAGCGGGCCGGTGAACTCGGGGGTCCCGGCGCGGGGGACGACCCCGCCGTCCTGCATGTACTTGTACACGTCGGAGACGATCGCCTGTTCGATCTGGTCGGGCTTCAAGTTGGTGGTGCGCAGATCGTTCGTGGTCCCGCCCGGCCCGGTATGGGCCCGGTCGTAGCCGTGGCCCGTGTTGAAGTGCCACTGGTCGTCGCCGACCATGGCGGAGCGTTTGAGGTCCTGGCCCTCGCCCTTGGAGGTGTACTCGCCGATCGTCGGACCGTCGCCGTTCTTGTACGGCGACAGGCCGAAGGGGTCGCAGAGGGTGTGCGGGTTGGTCACGTAGGCGACCGGGTTCGGGGCCGGCGAGAGCCCCAGCGGGTCCGGAGACGTGTACCGGCCGGTCTCCGGGTCGTAGTGACGGAAGAGGTTGTAGTGGAGGCCGGTCTCCGGGTCGTAGTACTGGCCGGGGAAGCGGAGCGGGGTGTAGGCCGTGCTGGAGCGGGACCAGGCGGTGGTTCCCCACAGCGTGGTGCGGGAGCGCCACGCGATCTCGCCGGACTCGTCGACCAGTTCGGTGGGGGTGCCGATCAGGTCGGTGGCCACGGCGAAGAAGCGCCGGTCGATCTCCTCCTGACGGGCGTCCGGGGAGAGGATGCGCTCGGTCTGCGCGAGCGGCACGAGGCCCCTGTGCTCCCAGGTGAGCGCCACCGGACGGGGCAGGTCGCCGGCGACGGTGGTCTGTTCGCAGAGGACCAGGCCGTCCCAGCTGAAAAGGATCTCCTCCGCCACCGTCTCGCCGTCCGCCGCCAGACGCTGCTTGGCGGTACGTCGGCCCAGGGGGTCGTACGTGTAGCGCCAGCGGGTGCCGTCGGGGGTGACCACGGCGGTGAGGCGGTCCTCGGCGTCCCACGTGTAGCGCCAGGTGTCCGGTTTGCGGGAGAGCCGGGTCTTCTGGCGCAGGATGACGCGGCCGAGGGCGTCGTGCTCGAAGCGGATGTCACCCGCGCGCGTGACGGTGGTGCCGGTGTACGCGCGGGGGCCGGTGGCCTCGTGGCCGGGGTGCGAGTCGGGCCAGGCGGCCGAGGTCTGGTTGCCGCTCGCGTCGTAGGCGTACCGCTCGGTCCAACCGCGGGCGTGGACGGCGGTGACCCGGCCGACCGGGTCGAGGTCGAAGGTGCGCGCCTCCGACAGCCGGTCCGACGTCGCGGAGAGACGGCCGTCGGCGCGGTAGGTGTACGCGCGCTCGTTGAGGGTGCGGGAACCGGCGGTGAGGTGCTGGGCGGACAGCCGCCCGGCCTCGTCCCAGGTGCAGGCCTGGGTGACGATGTCGTCGACGACGCGTTCCACCTCGCGTCCGGCCGCGTCGTGCGTGAAGGTGATGTCGTGGCCTGCGGACGTCACCCGGGTGGGGCGGCCCGCGGCGTCGTAGGCGTAGCTCGTGACCAGCCCGGTCGGCGTGGTGCGACGGATCCGGCGGCCGGCGGCGTCATAGGCGTGGTCGAGGGCGCGGCCGTCGACGAGTTCGGTCTTGAGCCGGCCGCACCGGTCGTAGCGGCGCACCAGTTCGCTGCCCGGCCCCGACGCCTGGACCAGGCGCCCGGCGCGGTCGTAGGCATGGACGGTGACCTGGCCCGCGACCTCCTTGCGCAGCACCCGGCCGAGGTCGTCGTAGGTGTACGCGGCCACGCCGCCGAGGTGATCGGTCCGGGTGGCGAGCTGCCCGGCGGCGTCGAGGCCGTAGGTGACGGTGCGGCCGTCGAAGTCGGTCTCGGAGACGAGCCGGCCCGCCCGGTCGTACCCGTAGGTCCAGACGAGCCCCTGCGGGTCGGTGACCCGGTTGAGCCGCAGGCCGGCGTCGTGCTCGAACTCGTACCGCGCGCCGTCGGGCAGGGTGCGGGTGGCGAGGAGGTCGAAGTGGGTGTACTCGAAGCGGCCACTCCGCCCGCCGCGTCGGTGTGGGTGAGGCAGTTGCCCTCGCCGTCGTAGGTCCATGTCTCGGTGGCGCCGTCGGGGCCCGTGCGCCGGGCGAGCTGCCCGTCGGCGTGCCACTCCAGATGGGTGACGGCGCCCATCGGGTCGGTGACGCGGACCGGACGGCCGAGGGCGTCGCGTTCCAGCCGGGTGGTGCCGCCGACCGGGTCGGTCACCTCCAGCGGGCGTCCGGCCCCGTCGCAGCGCACGACGGTGGTGGCACCCAGGACATCGGTGACGGACGTCAGGAGACCGGACTCGTCGTAGGCGTAGCGGGTGGTGTGCCCGGCCGGATCGGTGACCGCCGTGCGGTTGCCCCGCTCGTCGAACTCCTGCAACCACCGCGCGCCGTCCGGGTCGTACCGCTCCGTGGGCAGGCCGGACGGGCCGCGTACGACCCGCAGTTCGCTGCCGTCGGGACGGGTGACCGTGACGAGCCGGCCCTCCTCGTCGTGGGCGTACGTGGTGGTGCGGCCCAGCGGGTCCGTGCGGGTGAGCAGGTCACCCCTGGTGTCGTAGGTGAACCGGGTGGTGTGGCCGAGCGGGTCGGTGGTGGCCAGGACGCGACAGCCGGGGCCGATCAGGTGCCGGGTGGCCCGGCCGTCGGGGGTGGTCAGGACCGTCGTCCGGTGACCCGTCCCGGCGTCCGGCTCGGTGTAGGTCAGGGTGATCTGGACGTGGCCGGCCTCGCCGCCCTCGGCGACGACACGGTCGCGCTCGTCGTAGACGTAGTCGTAGCGGTGTCCGTTGGAGTCGATCCAGGCGATGACGCGGCGGCGGTCGTCGTAGAGGAAGGTGGTGGTGGCGCCCGACGGCTTGGTGACCGTGGTGAGATCGCGGTCCTGGTAGCCGTAGCTCATCAGGGGCAGGTCCGTGCCGCCCTCGCCCGCGCCGGCCAGGGACAGGGCGGTGACCAGGCCTTCGGCGGTGGACAGGTTCACCCGGTGGCCCGCCGAGTGGACGAGGGCCAGCGGCAGCCCGTCCTCGGCGCGGTCGACGGTGAGGGTGTGGCCGTTGCGCTCGGCGACGGCGGACAGCCAGGCCGTACCGTCGCCGCCCGGCTCGCCCCCTGGCGGGGCGGTGAAGTGGCGGGTCAGACCGGCGTCGGGGTCGGTGAGGGTGAAGTCGCCGTCGGCGTCCCGGGACAGGAGCGTGCGGGAGCGGCCCGACTGTGGCCGGGTGGGCACGCCGGGGACCGGATGCGGGTAGGGGACGAGCAGGCCGTCGGCGGTGACATGGAGGACACCGACGGCGTCGATCTCCAGCCGCTCGTCGACGGTGGACGACCAGGCGGGTCCCAGGAAGCGGCCGGTCGTGCAGCCGGACTCGGTGCGGCGGGCGAAGACCAGCGGCAGGATGCCGGGGATCTCCAGGTCGGTCTGGGGCAGGAACATCCGGCCCGAGGCGAGGTCCACCGGGTCGGTGCCGTCGGTGACGCGCTCGCCGTCGGGCCGGTTGTGGGTGCCGTCCGGGGCGTCGTCGACCAGCCGGCGCAGCCGTGCGGCGTCGGCGGCCTCCTCGGCGATGCGCACGCCCTTCACCGCGGCGCCGCCTCCACCGGTGGCCACGGTCAGCGCGATGTCGGGGATCAGCCGGCCGAAGCCCTCGGCCGGGTCCTTCATGAAGTCGCTGATCATCTGCTTGCCGGTGCCGACGGGGTCGTTGGCGGCGACCACCAGACCCGCGGCCAGGCTGTTGAGGGACGTGGCGTACTCGGCCGGGTGCGTGAGGTTGTACGGGTCCATCGGGTTGACGCTGCGGACGAAGTTGAGCAGCCCCGCCGTCCCCTTGATGATGCCGCCGCCGACATGGTCGCCCATGATCTGCAGCTCCTGGATGCCGTCGCCCAGTTGCTCGGCGTAGGACGGCTTCTTCGGGGCCATGTCGCGGGCGGCGCGGACCGCGGTGCGCGCGGTCTCCGCCGCCGAGTTGCGCTGCTTGCGGGCCTCGGCGAGGAGGTCCTGGGCCTCCTGCATCAGCTTCTTGCCCGGATCGTCGAAGGTCGCGGCGGGCCTGGGCGGCAGCGAGGACGGGTCGCGTTTGTCGGCGGGCTGGGCGTTGTAGCGGTCGACGGCGCTGTTGAAGTCGTCGACCTTCTTGCGGTGGGCGTCGGCGGCGTCCTCGGAGGCCTTGACGCCCTCCTTCCACTTGTCGATCGCCGTCTGCGCCTGCCCCTGTGCCCAGGTGACGGTGCCGGCGAACGCCTCCAGCGCGGCGGCCGCCTTCGCGCAGGCGTCGGCCCCGGTGAACCACTTGGGCGGCTGGGTGCTCACCGCCGTACGCACCGCTTCGGCCGTCTCGCCCTTGAGCCGGGAGGAGTCCAGGCCCTTGAGACCCTCGCCCGCGCTGTCGAAGGCCGTCTGGAAGCCGCGGAGTTTCTCGGCGGTGGAGCGGATCTTGTCCGCGCTGCCGTAGATCAGCTTGGTCTTGTCCTCGGTCTGCCCGAGGTCCATCTCGTCGACCTCGGCGCCCAGCCGGTTGGCGACCGAACGGGACTGCTCGCGCACCCAGTCCGCGCCGGACTCCCAGCCGACGTCGTCCAGCCGGTCGGCGGTCCAGTTCCCGGCGTCCTCCACCCGGTTGCCGACCCACTCGACGCCGTCCTCGACCGCGTCCTCGACCGAGTCGGGTGTGATGTCACTGATGAAGTCGCCGATACCCACGGTCAGTTCCCCCCGGACTCGCCCTGCTGCCGTTCCTGCTGGGCGCGTTCCTCCGGCGAAGGACCGAAGGTGTCGTCCAGCGCCTGGTTCCACTGGTCGTCGGATATGCCCAACGCGTCGTTGAGCATCTCCGACCGCCGGCCGCCCTGACCCTCGGTGAGCACCGTGCGGCCGGTGTCCTTCCAGGTCTGCTCCATGTCCTCACCGGCTTTGTCCCACGACTCGGCGCTCCAGTCGGGGTTCAGATAGTCCGGCGTGAAGACGTCACCCCAGTCCTGCTGGGCGATCTCCTCCTCGCTCGCGTGCGGGTTGCCGCCCATCAGAGCGTTGACGCCCACCTTGAGGGTGCCCGCCACGTACTGGTCGTGCTCCCACTGGGTGCCCGCCGCCAGGCCGAGCAGGTTCGCGATCGCGCTGGCGTCGCTCACCAGGGCGCGCACGCCCCACTCCCAGCGTTCGCAGAGGTCCTCGAAGTCGACCGAGAGGCCGTGGTGCCCGGCCTCCATCCCGGTCATGGCCAGCTCCGAGAAGCCCTTGCCCATCACCGAACCGGTGGCACCGCCCAGTTCACCGAGCTGGTCGATGGTCGCACCCACGCCCTGCGTGAACTTCGCGACGGCTTCCTTGCCGAGCCGCAGATCCTGTCCGTCACCGCTCACGACCGCGGCCCTCCGTCTCCCACCGCACCGGCGTCGACCGCGACCGCGTCCGGGACGATGCCCACGACCGGCGGGAAGAACATCGACCCGTCCTCGGTGGCGATGTCGACGGCGAGGCCGGCGGGCTCGCCCAGCGCGGGCACGATCTCGTCGACGATGCGCGCGCCCAGCAACGCCGCATACTCCATGGGCTGATCACCCGGTCCTTGACGCAGGGCGAACCGCGCCAGCGCGGTCTCGTCGGTGAACCCGCAGATCCACCGCACCCCACCCGAACGCACCGACCACAGGCCCCCGCCCGACACCGGCACCAGAAGGACCGAACGCCTCATCTCACCGACCAGGGCACGAGGGTCGTCACCTCCCCCTCTCCGCTCGGCAATCCGCTCGGCAAGCGCCGCCCTCGGCTGCTGCACGGTTCCTCCCCGGTGGTGATTGCCTGTTGGCACCGTAGAGCAGGACGCGCATGAAGGAACGGGTGGTTCTCGTGAAGGTTGGCCCGGACCGGCCCTAGCGAAGGGAAACCGGCCCGAGCAAAGGGAATCCGGCCCGAGCAAAGGGAAGGGGACAGGGGGAGGAGTGGCGCAGGACGCTCGCCGTAGCGGCTACGGCCGTCCCGACGGCGACGGTCGCCCAGCGGCTACCGTGGCTACCGTGGCTACGGGGCCGCCGGTGACCTGCGCGGTCACCGGATCCTGGAAGGAACCGACGAGATCATGCGTGACATCACGGCCGAGAGGTCGGCGGAGGCGTTCGGATGACCGGCAGCACCGAGGACCCCGTCCACCCCGTCCTCCTGCACCGCACCGGACGGGTCGCCCGCATCACCCTCAACCGGCCCCGGGCCATCAACGCCCTGAACCACGAGATGGTCCGCCGTATCGACCGGGCGCTCACCGCCTGGGAGCGGGACCCGGCCGTCGAGGCCGTCGTGATCACGGGGGCGGGGGAGCGCGGGCTGTGCGCGGGCGGTGACATCCGGGCCGTCCACGACGACGCCCGCGACGGCGACGGCACCGCGGCGGCCGCGTTCTGGTACGACGAGTACCGGCTGAACGCCCGGATCGCCCGGTATCCGAAGCCGTACGTCGCCGTCATGGACGGAATCGTGATGGGCGGCGGGGTCGGGCTCTCCGCCCACGGCAGCGTCCGTGTCGTCACCGAGCGGTCGAGGGTCGCGATGCCCGAGACCGGCATCGGCTTCGTCCCGGACGTCGGCGGTACCTACCTGCTCTCCCGCGCACCGGGTGAGCTGGGCACGCACCTCGGGCTGACGGGCGCTCAGATCGGCGCGGCGGACGCCGTGTTGTGCGGGCTGGCCGATCACTTCGTGCCGTCCGCGTCCGTGCCGCGGCTCCTCGACGACCTCGTCACCCTGCCCGTACGGGACGTCCTCGCCCGTCATGCGCAGCCGCCGCCGCAGGGGGAGCCGTCCGGCCGGCGGGACTGGATCGACAGCTGCTACGCCGCCGACACCGTGGAGGAGATCGTCGAACGGCTCCTCGACCACGGCGACCCGGCGGCCAAGGAGGCCGCCGAGACCCTGCTCGCCAGATCGCCCACCTCGCTCAAGGTCACCCTGGCCGCGCTGCGCCGGGCCCGGCGGCTGGACACGCTGGAACAGGTCCTGGACCAGGAGTACCGCGTCTCCGTCGCGGCCCTGACCACGGCCGACCTGGTCGAGGGCATCCGTGCCCAGGTCGTCGACAAGGACCGCGCCCCGCGCTGGTCCCCGGCGACGCTCGCCGAGGTCACCGCCGCCGACGTCGACCGCTTCTTCGCGCCGCTCGGCGCACGCGAACTCGGGCTGGCGGCGGGAGCGTAGGGACCGGACGCGCGACAGCCGCCCGGACGGACCCTCGCGGGCCGTCCGGGCGGCTGTCGGTGGTGGACGGGATCGGTCAGGTGCGACCTACGCCGTCGGTCAGATCAGGTCGAACCGGTCCAGGTTCGACACCTTGACCCACGCGTCGACGAAGTCCTTCACGAACTTCTCCTTCGCGTCGTCGCTCGCGTAGACCTCCGCGAGGGCGCGCAGCTCGGAGTTGGAGCCGAAGACCAGGTCGGCACGGGTGCCGGTCCACTTCAGCTCGCCCGTGGCGGCGTCGCGGCCCTCGAAGGTGTGCTGGTCCTCGGAGGTCGACTTCCAGGTCGTGCCCAGGTCGAGCAGGTTGACGAAGAAGTCGTTGGTCAGCACGCCCGGGGTGTCGGTGAACACGCCGTGGGTGGACTGGCCGCTGTTGGCGCCGAGGACGCGCAGACCGCCGACGAGGGCGGTCGTCTCGGGGGCGCTCAGGGTGAGCAGGTTCGCCTTGTCGAGCAGCAGGTACTCGGCCGGCAGGCGGGTGCCCTTGCCGGTGTAGTTGCGGAAGCCGTCCCAGGTCGGCTCCAGCGCGGCGAACGACTCGGCGTCCGTGTGCTCCTCGGTGGCGTCCACACGGCCCGGCGTGAAGGGGACCTCCACGTCGAAGCCGGCGTCCTTGGCGGCCTTCTCGACACCGGCGGCACCGCCGAGGACGATCAGGTCGGCCAGCGAGACCTTCTTGGCGCCGGTGTTGAACTCGGCCTGGACGCCCTCGAGGACGCTCAGGACGTGCCGCAGCTGGTCGGGGTCGTTGGCCTCCCAGCCGCGCTGCGGCTCCAGGCGGATGCGGGCACCGTTGGCGCCGCCGCGCTTGTCGCTGCCGCGGAAGGTGGACGCGGACGCCCACGCGGTGGACACCAGCTGCGAGACGGTCAGGCCCGACGCGAGCAGCTTGGCCTTGAGGGCCGTGACGTCGGCGGCGTCGATGGCCTCGCCCTCGGCCTGCGGCAGCGGGTCCTGCCAGAGCAGGGTCTCCGCCGGGACCTCCGGGCCGAGGTACAGGGACTTCGGGCCCATGTCACGGTGGGTCAGCTTGTACCAGGCACGGGCGAAGGCGTCCGCGAACTGGTCGGGGTTCTCGTAGAAGCGACGCGAGATCTGCTCGTAGACCGGGTCGAGGCGCAGCGACAGGTCGGTGGTGAGCATGGTCGGCAGGTGCTTCTTCGACGCGTCGTGCGCGTCGGGGATGATCGCCTCGGCGTTCTTGGCGACCCACTGCTTGGCGCCGGCCGGGGACTCCGTCAGCTCGTACTCGTACTCGAAGAGGTTCTTGAAGAAGCCGTTGCTCCACTGGGTGGGCGTGGCGGTCCAGGTCACCTCGAGACCGGAGGTGATGGCGTCGCCGCCCTTGCCGGTGCCGTACGTGCTCTTCCAGCCCAGGCCCTGGTCCTCGATGGAGGCGGCCTCGGGGTCGGCGCCGACGCTGTCCGCCGGGCCGGCGCCGTGGGTCTTGCCGAAGGTGTGGCCACCGGCGATGAGGGCGACGGTCTCCTCGTCGTTCATCGCCATCCGGCGGAAGGTCTCACGGATGTCGCGGGCCGCGGCGATCGGGTCCGGGTTGCCGTTCGGGCCCTCCGGGTTGACGTAGATGAGGCCCATCTGGACGGCGCCGAGCGGGTTCTCCAGCTCGCGGTCGCCGGTGTAGCGCTGGTCGTCGAGCCAGGTGGTCTCGGGACCCCAGTAGACGTCCTCCTCGGCCTCCCAGACGTCGGCGCGGCCGCCGCCGAAGCCGAAGGTCTCGAAGCCCATCTGCTCCAGCGCGACATTGCCGGTGAGGATCATCAGGTCGGCCCAGGAGATGCTCTGGCCGTACTTCTTCTTCACCGGCCACAGCAGACGGCGGGCCTTGTCGAGGTTGGCGTTGTCCGGCCAGCTGTTCAGCGGCGCGAAGCGCTGCTGACCGGCGCCGGCGCCACCGCGGCCGTCGCTGATGCGGTAGGTGCCCGCGCTGTGCCAGGCCATCCGGATCATCAGCGGGCCGTAGTTGCCGAAGTCGGCCGGCCACCAGTCCTGCGAGGTGGTGAGCACCTCGGCGATGTCCTGTTTCACGGCCGCGAGGTCGAGGTTCTTGAACGCCTCGGAGTAGTCGAACTCCTCACCGAGGGGGTTCGCCACGGCCGGGTTCTTGGAGAGGATCCTCAGGTTGAGGCGCTCCGGCCACCACTGACGGTTCCCGCCGCCCTGGGTGGGGTGCGCGGCGCGTCCATGTGCGACCGGGCACTTTGCCTCTGTGGCGTCGTTGATCTCAGACATGGGGGAGTCCTTCCGAGTCGATGCTCAGGCCCTGCGGGCGGTGGAACAGGCGGGGCACAAGCCCCAGTAGATGACTTCGGCCTCGTCGACCGAGAAGCCGCGGTCGTCGGCCGCGGTAAGACACGGGGCGTGGCCGACCGCGCAGTCGACGTCGACGACGACATCGCACGAGCGGCACACGAGGTGGTGGTGGTTGTCCCCGACGCGCCCCTCGAACCGGGCCGGGCTGCCCGGCGGTTCGATACGGCGGACGAGTCCTGCCGCGTCCAGGGCGTGGAGCGCCTCGTACACGGCTTGCAGCGAGATGTGACCGACGCGATCACGCACACCGGCGGCGATCGCCTCGACACCGAGGTGGTCGCCGGCCCGGACGGTTTCGAGCAGTGCGACGCGGGCGGCCGTCACCCGCAGGCCGGCACCGCGCAGTTCCTCGGCGGTGGTCGGAGTCTGGGGTGCAGTCATGGGGACAACCTACTTCCATAAACACGAAGAGTTCAAGAAAACGAGCACTCCAAGTTTGGTGTGCCGTGATTGAGGTGGCTTGTACCGTTATAGAGGTGGGAGTGGGGCTGGTGGGGCGGTATCGGATGGTGCCGGCCGGTGCCGTGGCTGGTGTCGGGCCGGTGTCCGGGGTGTCGCTTCGCGTCGGCGCCGGCCTCCGTCGGCGTCCCGGATCTCCGGAACGGCTCCGTGTCAGAATGGGCGGCACCCCACCCTCCTTCCCTCTCGTCTCCCCCTCGCCTCCCTCTCGTCCGTACCGATCCATCGAGGAACCCCCCCGTGACCAACTCCGTGGCCCGCGAGCCGCAGCGGCGCAATTCGCGGTCCAACAGGGCGCGCATCCTGGCCACCGCCCGCCGGGAGCTGGGCCGGAACCCGGACGTCACCCTGGAGGAGCTGGCGCGCGCCTCCGGTGTCGTACGGCGGACGCTCTTCGGGCACTTCCCCGGGCGCGCGGCACTGCTGGAGGCGCTCGCGGAGGAGGCGTCCGAGGCGCTGCGCGGCGCGCTGGCGGTCGCCGCGGCCGGCGAGGGGCCGGCCGAGCGGCGGCTCGCGCACTTCGTCTTCTCGATCTGGCCGGTCGGCGACCGCTACCGGCTGCTCCTGGCGCTGGCCCGCCGCGACCTGGGCGCCGACCGTGTCGCCGCGATCCTGGAGCCGGCCCGCCACGCGGTCACGGCCATCCTGGAGAGCGGTCAGCGTGACGGCGTCTTCCACGCCCGGCTGCCGGCCGCCGTGCTGAGCGCCGGCCTGGAGGGTATGCACGTCGCGCTCCTGGAGGAGGTCAACACCGGGGCGCTGGAGGACGACGGCACCCGCACCGCGATCGCCACCCTCATCGCGGCCGGCCTGCCGGAGGGGCGGGCCCGGGAGGTCGTCGACGAGGTCGCGGCCACCGGAGTGCGAGGGGAGTCCGCAGGCGTGCTGGGGGAGCCCGCCGGCGGCGACTGAGCCGCCGGGGCCGATCACGCGTTTCCCGAGGCGTCCGTGCACGACAGGTGCACGGGCGCCTCTTTGTCATGCCCCGGGACCGGGCCGTGGGGAGTCGCAAGGCAGGCCACTTAATTTGCACAGTGGTGGGCAATAAATTAGTCTGCACATCAGTGGGCAATTAATGCGTCCCCGAGGAGTCCCCGATGCCCTTCCTTGCCACCACCCCCATCGACCGGACGGTCGGCCCCTATGCCCGCCGCTGGTGGGCCCTGCTCATGCTGTGCCTGAGCCTGCTGATCGTCGTCATGGCGAACACCTCGCTGATCGTGGCCGCGCCCGACATGACCACCGACCTGGGCCTGTCCAGCAGTGACCTGCAGTGGGTCATCGACGGCTACACCGTCCCGTACGCCGCGCTGATGCTCGTGCTGGGCGCGATCGGCGACAAGTACAGCCGCCGCGGCGCCCTCGTCGCCGGTCTGCTGGTCTTCGCGGGCGGCTCGGTCATGGGCAGCCTGGTCGACGAAACCGGCCTGGTCATCACGGCCCGGGCGATCATGGGCGTCGGCGCCGCCGTCGTCATGCCGGCCACCCTCTCCCTGCTGGTCGCGATGTTCCCCCGGCGGGAGCGCGCCCGCGCCATCACCGCCTGGACCGCCACCTCCGGCCTCGCCATCGCGGTCGGCCCGCTGGTCGCCGGCTGGCTGCTGGAGGACCACGCCTGGGGCTCCACGTTCCTGATCAACGTGCCCATTGCCCTGGTCGCCGTCGTCGGCGCCTTCGCCCTGGTCCCGCCCTCCAAGGCGGAGGGCATGGGCCGGATCGACTACGTCGGCGGCCTCCTGTCGATCGTCTCCGTCGGCTCGCTGGTCTACGCGACCATCGAGGGCCCGCACTTCGGCTGGGGCGCCGGCCCCGTCGCCGCCGCCGTGGTCGCCGTCGCCGGCCTGGTCGCCTTCGTCGCCTGGGAGCTGCGCCACCCGCACCCCATGCTGGACGTCCGCAAGTTCGCGCAGCGCCCCTTCAGCGGCTCCATGCTCGCGGTGCTGTTCTTCTTCTTCGGCACCTTCGGCGCGATCTACTACTCCACCCAGTTCCTCCAGTTCGTCCTCGGCTACGACGCCCTGGAGACCGGCGTACGACTGCTGCCGCTGGCCGGAGCGGTGTTCGTCGGCGCGGCCGTCACCGGCAAGCTGACCCCCAGGCTGGGCATGAAGCCGATGGTCGTCGCCGGCATGCTGATCGGCACGGCCGGCGTCCTGCTGCTCACCCGGATCGAGACGGGCTCCACCTACGCCGACTTCCTGGCGCCGATGATGATGCTCGGCTTCGCGATCGGCCTGAGCGTCTCCCCGGCCACCGACACGATCATGGGCACGTTCCCCGAGAACGAGCTGGGCGTCGGCGGCGGCGCCAACGACACCGCGCTGGAGCTGGGCGGCTCGCTCGGCATCGCCGTCCTCGGCTCGCTGCTCGGCACCGCCTACCGCGACAAGCTGGCCGACCTGATCGGCGGCCACCTCCCGGCCGCCGCGCTGGAGACCGCCAAGGACTCGGTGGGCGGCGGGCTCGCGGTCGCCGAGCAGGTCGCCAAGGACCCGGCCGGCGGGGCGCAGCAGGCCCAGGCCCTGGTCGACGCCGTCCACGAGTCCTTCGCCCACGGTGTCGCGCAGACCAGCCTGATCGGCGGGATCATCATGGCCGCCGGCACCCTGGTCGTCCTCGCGGTCCTGCCGGGCCGCCGGGGAGACACCAAGTCCGAGTCCCTGACGGCGGATTCGAAGGCGGCGCAAGAGTCGAAGGCGGCGGAGGAGCTGGCCGACGCGCAGTAGGGGGCGTTGAGGCTTCGATGGCCGGTCGGCGGCGGGTCAGTGGCCGGTCGGTGGCCGGTCAGCGGCCGGTCAGCGGCCGACTGTGTGAGGTCGCCCGGTGCGGACCGTTGCCCGATCTTCCCAGGTCGGGCGGGGGCCGCCGGGCGGCCTCACAGGTGTGTTGCGGGCGCCTGGTCGCGGGCCGGTGCCTCCTCCCGCTGGTGGTCGGGGGCCTCCTGCTGCTGGTCGGGCGTCTCCTCGTCGGCCTCGCGCAGCCCCGGCACCAACCCGCGTACGGCGGCCCGCTGTTCCGGCCCCATGACGTGGGCGAGCGCCCCGGCGACCGTCTCCGCGAGCGCGCCGGACGCCTCCCGCAGCAGGCCGCGGGCCTTCTCGGTGAGGGCGACCTCGACGCCCCGCTTGTCGCCGCACGCCGACCTGCGGGTGACCAGGCCGGCGTGCTGGAGACAGGCGATCTGGTAGGTGAGCCGGGTCTTGGGGCGGGCCAGCAGCTCCGCCACGCGCGTCATCCGCAGTCCCTCGCGGGGCTGCTCGGCCAGCAGGCACAGGATCAGGAACTCGTCGTGCGAGACGTCGAGCCGTTCCTTCACGACCGAGCGCAGCCGCTGCTCCACCGCGCCCGTCGCGGCCAGCAGCACCATCCAGGCCCGCAGCTCCGGGGGCAGCAGGCCGGTACCCGCCATGGAGGGGCATTCGGGCAGGTCGGTGAGGCGCTCCTGAGCGTGCTCTCGGGGGTGCTCCTGAGCGTGCTCCTGGGGGTGCTCCTCGGGGTCTGCCATGCCGTCGAGTCTATCCGTTGTCCAAATTTGCATGACTGTGTTGTTCAGTTTTGGATTACCGACTAGCGTGAACCTCGCAGTCTCATCCAAATTTGGACTACCCGATGTGAGGGATCACCATGACCGTCGCCGTGGAAACCGGAACCTGGCAGCTCGACGCGGGTGCCTCCACCGTCGCCCTGAAGCACCGGACGATGTGGGGCCTGGTCACCGTGAAGGGCGCCTTCGCCTCGGTCGCCGGCGGGGGAGAGGTCGGACCCGACGGGTCCGCCACCGGTACCCTGACCCTCGACGCGACCTCCCTCGACACGAAGAACGCCAAGCGGGATGCGCATCTGCGCAGCGCCGACTTCTTCGACGCCGAGAACCACCCCGAGATCACCTACGGGGTCCGGACCGCCGAGCGCCGCGACGGCGACACCGTACTGGTGTCCGGCCAGCTGACCGTGCGCGGCATCAGCCGCCCGCACACCCTCACCGCACAGCTGGTGCAGGCGGACGCGGACGCGGTCACGCTGGCCGCCGAATTCACCGTGGACCGGGACGAGTTCGGCCTCGGCTGGAACCAGATGGGCATGATGCGCGGCCTGACCACCGTCACGACCACGCTCCGTTTCACCCGCACGGTGGCCTGACGGCAACGTCTGTGGAACCGCCGCCACCCGCATCCGCAGCGGCGGCGTTCCCCTGACGGCCGCCGCCGCACTCGCCAGGGCCGGCAGGAGCAGCACCGCCACCGCAACCGGCGCGATGATCCCCGCCGCCGCCGGCCCCCACCACCGCCACCGCCACCGACAGCGGGCTCGGGTGCCCGTACCAGTCGAGCCCGTCACCGCCGTCCGTGAGATACGGCGCCCCCCCGATCAGCCCCTGCTCGTGCAGCACCGCGCCCTGCGTCAGCGGCGGCGCGAACGCCTGTCCGGGGCGGGTGAGCCAGTCGCGGTCCGTGTCGCTGTTGGGCCGAACGGGTGACTTGGCGTAAGAATTGGCAGGTGCAGGCATTGAGTGCGAGTCAGTTCGGGGGGAGCCGGTGAACCGATACGACGTCACCGATGAACAGTGGGAGGGGCTCGCCCAGGTCGTTCCGCTGCGGGGCCGGGACGCGTGGCCGTCGGCGGTGAACCATCGCGCGCTCCCCGACGCGGACACGGAGACCCGTCGCCGCTTCGTCGTCCTGCGGGTCAACGTCTTCGCGGACGCCCGCGAGGTCGCCGAGACCCTGATGGCCGGCATCCCGGTCCTCCTCGACCTCACCGGCGCGGAGACCGAGGTCGCCAAGCGCGTCCTCGACTTCTCCACCGGCGTGGTCTTCGGCCTCGCCAGCGGAATGCATCGCGTGGACCGCAACGTGTTCCTGCTGACTCCGCCGGGCACCGAGGTGAGCGGGATCATGGAGGGGGCAGGCGTGTGACGACGGGGGTGTGAGGGCGGGGAGCGAGGTGAGGGGGCGGCGGTGTACGTCGTCCCGCGCGTCGCCCGATCGTAGGAAGCTGGACGGGCGGAACGGTTCCGCAGGTACCTGGAGTCCTACGGTCCGCCTATGCCCGTGCCGCCCCCTTCCTCCGCTTCCCCCACCGGTGTCGCGTCCCGTGACGTGACCGACTTGACGTCGTCCGAGGCGGCGCCGCCCGCCCGGGTACCCGCCCAGGCGTCACCGGCGCCCGCCCCGCCCGACCCGGCCCCCGAGCGGCACGTCCGCCCCTGTCTCACCGAGCTGCGGCTCTCCGCCTTCGCCGGGCATCGGCGGGCGGCGTTCCCGCTGGGGGCGGTGACGTTGTTCGCCGGGCGCAGCGGAAGCGGCAAGACCACCGCGCTGCGGGCCCACGAGGCACTCGCTCGGCTCGGTGGCGGCGCGCCGCTCGGGGAGGTGTTCCCCGACCCCGTCGCCTGTGTGCCGGAGCGGGCCCGCCCCGACGCCCAGCGCCGGCGCGGCTTCCGCATCGGCTGTACGGCCGACGGCCCCGCGGGACCGGTCCGGCTCGACGTCGCCGTACAGGCGGAACCCGAGCTGCGCGTCGTGGGGGAGCGGCTGAGCGCGGGCGGCGTCGTCCTGCTGGAGACCGCCCTGCGCGACCCGGGGCGCCGCACGGTACAGGCCGCCTGGCACACCGCCGGATCCGCGCCCGTCACCCGCGCCCCGCTCCCCGACGACCGCCTGGGCACCGCTCTGCTGCCGCTGCGGGTCGCCGGCAAGACCGACGGACAGCGCCGAGTGCTTGCCGCCGCCGAGCAGATGGTGGTGGCCCTGCGTTCCGTCTTCGCCTGCGACCCCCAGCCCGACTGGATGGGTGCCCCCGTCCCCACCGGCTCCGGACGGCTGCTCGGCGGCTGCGACAACCTCGCCGACGTGCTCTGGCGCACCCGCGAGGAGTGCGTACGGCGGCACGCCCAGCTGGTGGCCGCCCTCGCCGCCGGCTGCGCCGGACCCGTCACGGACCTGCTCGCCGAACCGCTCCGCGACGGCACGGTCCGCGGCCTGCTCGACCGCGGCGACGGCACCCGCACGGAGCTGGCCCGGCTCGGCTACGGCGAACTGCGCTACGTCGCCCTCGCGCTGGTCCTGCTCACCGGCCCCGGCGTCCTCGACCTGGACACCGCCGGCGAGGTGCCCTCCGCGATGCAGACGCTCACCCTCCTCGCCGACAACCTCGACCGGGGCCTCGATGTCCACCAGCGCGCCGAACTGCTGCGGTTGGCGGTGCGGATGGCCGAGCGCGGGCACATCCGCTGCACCGGAGCGGTCAGCGACGCCTCCTGGGCCGTCCGGACCCGCGGTGTGACGGTGGTACACCTGGGTCCGTGACAGAACACCTCGACGTGGGCAAACTGCAGCGCCGGCTGGCCGAGTTCGCGGCCGCGCGGAACTGGCAGCCGTACCACACCCCCAAGAACCTCGTCGCCGCGCTCAGCGTGGAGGCCTCCGAGCTGGTCGAGATCTTCCAGTGGCTGACCCCGGAGGAGTCGGCGCGTGTCATGGACGACCCGGAGACCGCGCACCGGGTGACCGACGAGGTCGCCGACGTCCTCGCGTATCTGCTGCAACTGTGCGAGGTGCTCGGCGTCGATCCGCTGGCGGCCCTCGACGCGAAGATCGACCGCAACGAGCGGAGGTTCCCGGCGCCGTAGGAGGGCGGGCAGGAGGGCGGGCAGGTGGGTGGGCAGGTGAGTGGGCCGACGGGTGGGGTCGGGGAGTGTATCGATCCGTTTTCACTCTCCGCAGTTGTTCAACGGTCCGAAACCGATTTGTTGTCCACAGATTTCCGTCTTCCTCTGGCTTTTCGTCCCACAGACCCTCACTCTGGGTAGTGGACGCTCTCTGTGTGCCACTGCGCGCCAGGGAGTTCGGCGGACGTGCGAGGAGCACGTCGGGACAGACGGGGGCGGCGCATGGACGCGGTGCGGCTCATCCTGACGAGCAGGCGCGCGCTGGCGGACAGCCGTGAGGGGCACGTGATCCTCACGGAGGTGTGGCAGGCGCAGGCCCTGGCGCAGGCGATAGGCAGCAGGCTCGCCGTCTCCGGCCCGCCCGAACTGCGCGGCGAGGCCCTGGGCCTGACCGAGCTGGCGGGCCGGGGCTGCGGGGTGCTGGACACGCCGGATCTCGATCTCGGGGATCTGCGCGCCGCCCAGCTCACCGACCTGGACGACGCCCGCCGGGCCCTGCTCGACCTGGGTGTTCTGCTCGCCGAGGTCGGCATCGCGCTCGTCGGCGTGGCGAGCGCGGCGGCCGACGAGGCGACGTACTGGCAGTGCATGGAGGCCATCGACGCGGCGGACGAGTCCCGGGACCGCGTCCTGGAGATGCTGCGGAAGCTGGCGGTGCGGGAGGAGCGGGAGAGAGTTTTACCGGAGCGGTGAGGGGTTCGGAGCTGCTGCCGCTGGAGTGTGTTCAAGGGTGTTCTGGTGAGCGGGAGTGAGCGTCGGTGGTCTGCGTCGTACCGTGTGCCGCGGCA